>JAIXRW010000041.1 GCA_027484985.1 Rhodobacter sp.
GGCGCGGGGTCCGACCTGCTGGCGGGCGGAGCAGGGAATGACACGCTGTCCTATGCTGCGTCTGCGGCGGGGGTGTCGGTCAATCTTGGCACGGGTGCCGTGTCGGGTGGCGATGCGGCGGGCGATACGGTTGCAGGGTTCGAGGCGGTTCTTGGCTCGGGGCTGAATGACACGCTGACGGGCGGCGCGGGGAATGACTCGCTGTTCGGCGGGGCGGGCAATGACAGCGTCGATGGTGGCGCGGGGGCAGACAGCCTTGATGGCGGGTCGGGGAATGACACGCTGTCCTATGCCGGGTCTTTGGCGGGGGTTTCGGTTAACCTTGGCTCGGGTGCCGTGTCGGGTGGCGATGCGGCTGGTGATACGATCACTGGCTTCGAGGCGGTTGTCGGATCAAGCCTCAACGACACGTTGGCGGGCGGGACGGGGAATGACTCGCTTTCGGGCGGGGCCGGGAATGACCAGCTTTCGGGCGGGGCGGGCAATGACACGCTGAGCGGTGACGGCGGCGATGATGTGCTTGAGGGCGGCGCGGGGTCTGATCTGCTGGCGGGCGGGGCGGGGAATGACACGCTGTCCTATGCGGGCTCGGCGGCGGGGGTTTCGGTCAATCTTGGCACGGGCGCCGTGTCGGGTGGCGATGCGGCGGGGGATACTGTCGCGGGCTTCGAGGCGGTTCTTGGCTCGGGCCTGAACGACACGCTCACGGGCGGTGCGGGGAATGACTCGCTGTTCGGCGGGGCGGGCAATGACAGCGTCGATGGTGGCGCGGGCGCGGATGTGCTGGATGGCGGGGCGGGGAACGACACCCTGACTTACGCCGCCTCGGCGGCTGCGGTGGCTGTCAATCTGGGCACGGGCGCGGTTTCGGGCGGGGATGCAGGCGGCGATACAATCGCCGGGTTCGAGGCTGTTATCGGGTCGGGTGGTGATGACACGCTGATCGGGGCCGGGATCAATGACTCGCTTTACGGCGGGGCGGGTAACGACACCATTGATGGCGGCGCGGGCGCGGATGTGCTGGATGGCGGCGTTGGGAATGACACGATCGAGGGTGGCCTTGGCGATGACGGGCTTTACGGTTGGACCGGAAATGACAGCCTGTCGGGCGGTGGCGGGAACGACACCTTTGACGGCGGCACGGGTGACGATACGCTTTGGGGTGGCGCGGGCGATGACCTGATCGTTGACGGCGCGGGCAATGACAGCGTCACGGCCGACACTGGCAATGACTCGATTTACGGGGCGGGCGGCGGCGACGACACGTTCTTCGGAAATGACGGGAACGATGCGCTGGGCGGCGGGAGCGGCAACGACTGGCTCTATGGTGGGACCGGCGATGACGTTCTTTACAGCAACGATGGCGATGACCGCATCTTTGGTGGCGACGGGAACGACGCGGTAGTTGCCGACATCGGCAATGATCTGGTCGAGGGCGGCGCAGGGTCGGACAATCTGGATGGCGGGGCGGGGAATGACACGCTGTCCTATGCCGGGTCTTTGGCGGGGGTGTCCGTCAACCTTGGCACGGGTGCGGTTTCGGGCGGGGATGCGGCGGGTGATACTGTCGCGGGGTTTGAGGCGGTTGTCGGCTCGGGCCTCAACGACACGCTTGTGGGTGGAACGGGCAATGACTCGCTGTCGGGCGGGGCCGGGAATGACCAGCTTTCGGGCGGGGCGGGCAATGACACGCTGGGCGGTGACGGCGGCGATGATGTGCTTGAGGGCGGCGCGGGGTCTGATCTGCTGGCGGGCGGGGCAGGGAATGACACGCTGTCCTATGCTGCGTCTGCGGCGGGGGTTTCGGTCAATCTTGGCACGGGTGCCGTTTCGGGTGGCGATGCGGCGGGCGATACGGTTGCTGGCTTTGAAGGGGTTGTCGGGTCTGGCCTGAATGACACGCTGACGGGCGGGACGGGGAATGACTCGCTGTTTGGCGGGGCGGGCGATGACCTGATCGAGGGCGGGTCGGGGTCGGATAGCCTTGATGGCGGGGCGGGGAACGATACGCTGTCCTATGCCGCATCGGCGGCTGCGGTTTCGGTCAACCTTGGCACGGGTGCCGTGTCGGGTGGGGACGGTGCGGGCGATACGGTTGCCGCGTTCGAGGCGGTTGTCGGGTCTGGTCTGAACGACACGCTGATCGGCGGGACGGGGAATGACTCGCTGTTTGGTGGGGCGGGGAATGACAGCGTTGAGGGTGGCGCGGGGGCGGACAGCCTTGATGGCGGGGCCGGGAATGACACGCTGTCCTATGCCGGGTCTTTGGCGGGGGTTTCGGTCAACCTTGGCACGGGTGCCGTGTCGGGCGGCGACGCGGCTGGTGATACTGTCGCGGGCTTCGAGGCGGTTGTCGGATCAAGCCTGAACGACACGCTGGCGGGCGGGACGGGCAATGACTCGCTGTTTGGCGGGGCAGGGGATGACAGCGTCGAGGGCAGCGCGGGTGCCGATCTGCTGGCGGGCGGGGCGGGGAACGATACGCTGTCCTATGCCGCATCGCTGGTGGCGGTTTCGGTCAACCTTGGCACGGGCGCGGGCGCGGGCGCGGGCAGCGATGCGGCGGGCGATACGGTCAGCGGGTTCGAGGCTGTCATCGGGTCGGCCCTGAATGACACGCTGACCGGCGGGACGGGGAACGATTCACTTTACGGCGGGGCGGGCAATGACAGCCTGATCGGCGGCAACGGGCGCGATCTGGTCGATGGCGGGCTGGGGGCCGATTTGATCGACACGCGCGCCACCACTGGCGCTGCGCCCGATATCGCCTATCCGTCGAGCAACACGCCCGATGCCGACCTCGACAATGACCGTGACACGGTTTTCGCGGGCGATGGCAATGACACCATCCTGACCGGTGACGATGGCGATCTGATCTATGCCGGAGCGGGCAACGATTCAGCCGATGCCGGGTTCGATGCCGATACGGTCTATGGCGACGCGGGCAATGATACGCTTGTCGGTCAGGAAGGCGCCGATCTGCTGTTTGGCGGAGACGGGGCGGATTCCATCGCGGGCGATGTGTCGGGGGCGGATACGACCCAGGTGGCCGATGCCACAGATACGGCGCCCAACAACAACCGCGATACGATCTTTGGCGGGATCGGCGGCGATTCGATCCGCGGCGGCGACGATGCCGACCTGATCTATGGCGATGAAGACAACGACAACCTGAACGGCGATTTCGACAACGATACGCTGTACGGGGGGCTTGGCACCGACTTCCTGTTCGGCGGCACGGGTGATGACCTGCAATTCGGCGGGGATGGCACCGATGTCGTCACCGGCGATGCCGGGGAGGACACGCTTTACGGTGAAGCCGGAAGCGACACGCTGTCGGGGATCGCTGGCAACGACCTGATGTTCGGCGGCGACGGCAATGACTTTTTGCTGGCGGGCGATGGCAATGACAGCATGTCGGCCGATGCCGGGGATGACACGCTGTCGGGCCAGACGGGCAATGACACGCTGTCGGGCGGGGACGGGAATGACACGCTCGACGGGGGTGACGGGCCGGACCAGATGTTCGGCGGGCTGGGCAATGACCTGATCTATGGCGGATCGGGCGGACAGGCGGGCGGCGATCTGATCGATGGCGGCGCGGGCTTTGACACGCTGGATTACAGCGGGTCCAATCTGGCGGTCTATGTCGATCTGGGCGCGGGGCTGGGCTATGGCGGCGATGCGGCGGGTGACACGATCAGCGGGGTCGAGGCGCTGGTCGGATCGGCCTTTAATGATGCGCTGACCGGGGCGGGGGGCAATGAATCCTTTACCGCAGGCGCGGGTGACGATTATGTCGATGGCGGCGCAGGCGATGACACGGTTTACGGCGGCGCGGGCGATGACAGCCTGGTGGGCGAGACGGCAGGTGGCCCCGGTGGGCGCGACCTGATCTTTGGCGGCACCGGCAATGACACGCTGGTGGGCAATGAACTGACCGATACGCTGTATGGCGGCGATGGCAATGACCTGATCTATGGCGGGTATCTGGGGCAGGCGGGCGGCGACCTGCTGGCGGGCGATGCGGGCAATGACACGCTGAGCTACCAGTTCTCGAATGCGGGGGTGTCGGTCAATCTGGCGACCGGCGCGGGCGCGGGTGGCGATGCCGAAGGCGATACGGTTTCAGGTTTCGAGGCGGTGGTCGGGTCGGATTTTGCCGACACGCTGACCGGATCGGGCGGGGCCGACAGCCTGTTCGGCGGGGCGGGCAACGATGTTGTCGATGGCGGTGCAGGCAATGATCTGTTGCAGGGCGGCGCGGGCGACGACCGGTTCGTCCTTGGCACGGGCTTTGGCGCCGATACGGTCACGGGCGGTGAAGCGGGCGAGGGCGCAGGCGATGTGCTGGACGCCACAGGGCTGGCGCAGGACCAGACGGTCGTTTTCACCGGCGCCGAGGCGGGCACGCTGACGGGCGCCGCGGGCAGCGTAACCTTCTCGGAAATAGAGGGAGTCGCGCTGGGCGCGGGCAATGACCTTGCCTTGGGGGCGTCCGGAAATGACAGCCTGTCGCTGGGGGCCGGGAATGACACGGCTTCGGGCGGGGCGGGCAATGACACGCTGTTCGGCGGGTCGGGCAATGACCTGATCGAGGGCGGCGCTGGCGCTGACCTGCTGGACGGCGGGGCGGGCAACGACACGCTAAGCTATACCGCGTCGGGGGCCGGGGTTTCGGTCAACCTTGGTTCGGGCGCGGTATCGGGCGGTGATGGCGCAGGCGATACGATCACAGGCTTTGAGGCGGTGGTCGGGTCGGGCCTGAACGACACGCTGACGGGCGGAGCGGGCAACGACTCGCTGTTTGGCGGGGCCGGGGACGACCTGATCGAGGGCGGGGTCGGTGCCGACCTGCTGGATGGCGGGGCGGGGAACGACACGTTGTCTTATGCCGGGTCGGCGACGGGGGTTTCGGTCAACCTCGGCTCGGGTGCGGTGTCGGGCGGAGACGGCGCGGGCGATACGATCACGGGCTTTGAGGCGGTTGTCGGGTCTGGCCGGAACGACACGCTGACGGGCGGATCAGGTAACGATTCGCTGTTGGGCGGGGCGGGCAATGACCTGATCGAGGGCGGGGCTGGCGCCGATCTGCTGGATGGCGGGGCGGGCAACGACACGCTGTCCTATGCCGGGTCGGCTGCGGGGGTTTCGGTCAACCTTGGGTCGGGCGCGGTATCGGGCGGCGATGGCGCGGGCGACACGATCACCGGTTTCGAGGCGGTTGTCGGGTCGAACGCCAATGACACGCTGACGGGGGCTGCGGGCGACGAATCGCTGTATGGCGGGGCCGGAAGCGATGTGCTGGATGGCGGGGCCGGGAACGACCTGCTGGATGGCGGGACGGGCAACGATATTGTCTATGCCGGTGCCGGCGAGGATGTCATTTCCGCAGGCGCGGGCGATGACACGGTCTATGGCGGCACCGGCGCGGACCTGATCGATGGCGGCGCGGAGAATGACGCGCTGTTTGGCGATGACGGCGCGGATACGCTTTTTGGCGGCGCGGGAAGTGACGCGCTGGAGGGCGGCACTGGGAATGACCTTCTGGCGGGCGGCGACGGGGCCGACACGCTGGGCGGTGGCACGGGCGATGACAGTCTGTCGGGCGATGCGGGCAACGACCTGCTGGCGGGCGGGGACGGGAATGACACGCTGTCGGGTGGCGATGGCGCGGATAGTCTGAATGGCGATGCGGGCAATGATGCGCTGGCGGGCGGGCTGGGCGACGACACGCTGGGCGGCGGCGCGGGTGATGACAGTCTGTCGGGCGATGCGGGCAACGATCTGCTGGCAGGCGGGGACGGGAATGACACGCTGTCGGGTGGCGATGGCGCGGATAGTCTGGCCGGAGATGCGGGCAATGATGCGCTGGCGGGCGGGCTAGGCGACGATACGCTGGGCGGCGGCACGGGTGATGACAGCCTGTCGGGCGATGCGGGCAACGATCTGCTGGCAGGCGGGGACGGGAATGACACGCTGTCGGGTGGCGATGGCGCGGATAGTCTGGCCGGTGATACGGGCAATGACGCGCTGTCGGGCGGGCTGGGCGACGACACGCTGGGCGGCGGCACGGGTGATGACAGTCTGTCGGGCGATGCGGGCAACGACCTGCTGGCCGGGGATGGCGGCAATGACACGCTGGCGGGCGGCGATGGTCTTGATACGCTGGATGGCGGGCAGGGCGATGACTATCTGGCAGGCGGGGCGGGCAATGACCTGATCACCGCCGGTGACGGGAACGATACGCTTTCGGCGGGGCCGGGGTCTGACACGCTGTCGGGTGGCGCGGGGCAGGATGTGTTCCTTGTCGCGGACGGGGTGAGCGCGATCCGCATCACCGACTTCCAGCGCGCGCCGATTTCGGGCCTGCGGGCGGCCGATCAACTGGATGTGACGGGCCTGACGCGGCTGGACGGATCGCCGGTTGATTGGTCTGATGTCACGGTGACGGATGACGGCAACGGCAATGCCGTGCTGACCTTCCCGCGCGGTGAGACCATCGTGCTGGTCGGGGTGTCGCCCGCGCAGGTGGCGGGCAAGCACAACCTGGCGCGGATGGGGGTGCCCTGCTTTGCGGCGGGCGTGCGGATCCTGACCACGCGGGGCGAGGTGCCGGTCGAGGATTTGCAGGCGGGCGACCGCGTGCTTACGCTGGATGCCGGTGCCCAGCCGATCCTATGGTGCGGGCGGCGGTATCTGGGCCCCGAGGATCTGGACCTGCGGCCCGACCTGCGGCCGGTGCTTATACGCGACGGGGCGATGGGCAACCGGGGCGATGTGATGGTGTCACCGCAGCATGCCGTTCTGGTCGAGACCGAACACGGCCAGATGCTGGTGCGGGCGCGCCATCTGGCCGAAACCGGCGACAAGCGGTTCCGCGTGGCCAAGGGCAAGCGGTCGGTGACCTATCACCATATCCTGCTGCCGCAGCACGCAATTGTCTTTGCCAATGGCATGGCGACCGAAACGATGTATCCGGGGCCGATGGCGGCCATGGCAATCGGGCCGGTGGCCTGTGCCGAGATCGGTGTGTTGATGCCCGAACTTGCCCCCTGTCTGATCGCACAGGAAGGCACGGCCAAGGTTTATGGGCCGACCGCCCGCCCGATTGCCCGCCGCCAGACCCTGCTTGCTGGCCGCAAGCAATCGGTCGCCGCGTCCTGAGAACGCGCGCCCCATCCCCCAAGAACCTGCATGCTGCCGCATAGGGCGGCGAAACCGGCGTAAACTGACCATTTTTGCCGCAACGGTCATGCGATGCCCAAAATTGTGACAAGCCGGTTGCAATGCGCGGGGGCATTTGGTTTTGTCGCGCTAACGAGAGCGGGCTGCGATCCGCCAGAAAATGACCGGGGAGAATTGCAGGGTGGCTGCTAGGGGCACGGACTCGTTCGTCGTTTTCGATCACGTCCAGAAAAGTTACGATGGCGTCTCGCTTGTCGTGAAAGACCTGAACCTGTCGATCGGGAAGGGGGAATTCCTGACGATGCTGGGGCCTTCGGGGTCGGGCAAGACGACATGCCTGATGATGCTGGCAGGGTTCGAGACAGCGACCAATGGCGAGATATTGCTGGACGGTCGCCCGATCAACCAAGTGCCGCCGCACAAGCGCGGGATCGGCATGGTGTTCCAGAATTACGCGCTGTTCCCGCATATGACTGTGGGCGAGAATCTTGCCTTTCCGCTGGAAGTGCGCGGCATGGGCAAGGACGAGCGCGAGGCCAAGATCAAGCGCGCGCTTGACATGGTGCAGATGGGGGCCTTTGCCAACCGCCGCCCCGCGCAGCTTTCGGGCGGGCAACAGCAGCGCATCGCGCTGGCCCGCGCGCTGGTTTTTGATCCGGCGCTGGTGCTGATGGACGAACCTTTGGGCGCGCTGGACAAGCAGTTGCGCGAGCATATGCAGTTCGAGATCAAGCGGCTGCATGATTCCCTTGGAATCACGGTGGTTTATGTCACGCATGATCAGGGCGAGGCGCTGACCATGTCGGACCGGATCGCAGTGTTCAATGACGGGCGCATCCAGCAGCTTGCCACACCTGCCGATCTGTACGAGCGCCCCGAGAACAGCTTTGTCGCGGGCTTTATCGGCGAGAATAACAAGCTGACCGGCGTGGTCGAGGATATTGCCGGGGGGCGGGCGCTGGTGCGGTTGCCCACGGGCGAGTTGATCGACGCGACGCCGGTGAATGTAAAGGGCAAGGGCCAGACGACCATGGTGTCGATCCGGCCCGAGCGGGTTGAATTCAAGGCAGAGCTGCTTCCGGCCGGCGCCCATATGATCGATGCCGAGGTGGTCGAGGTCATCTATATGGGCGATCTGTTCCGCACCGTGCTCAAGGTGGCGGGACATGACGACTTTGTCATCAAAAGCAGGAACACGGCCGGACAGCGCGTGCTGGTCCCCGGCGAGAAGATCCGGATCGGCTGGGCGCCGCAAGATGCGCGGGCGCTTGATCCGGTGTGACGGATAGGGGCGGCAAACCGCCCTTATGCCGTGCCGGCAAACGGCACGGCCAATAAAAAAACCGAATGAACCATGGGAGCAACTTTGACATGAAAAAGATTCTGGTGCTGACGACGGCACTGACCGGCTTTGGCCTTGCCGCGCAGGCGCAAGACCTGACCGTGATGAGCTGGGGCGGAGCCTACGGCGAAAGCCAGCTTGAAGCCTATATCAAGCCGTTCATGGCCGAGACCGGCAAGAACGTGGTTGCCGTCGATGCCGACAATCCGGCGACCCCGGTGAAGGCCATGGTCGAGGCAGGCAACGTCACGGTCGATGTGGCCGATGTCGAATTCGCCGATGGCGTGCGGATGTGCGACGAGGGTCTGCTGGAAGAGATCGATCCGGCGATGCTGGCCGCGGCACCCGATGGCACGGCGGCGATGGATGACTTCCTGCCCGGTTCCGTGACCGATTGCCTTGTCTCGACCATCGTGTATTCGACGGCGATCGGCTATGACACGACCAAGTTCCCCGCCCCGCCGACCAAGATTGCCGATTTCTTCGATCTGGAGAAATTCCCCGGCAAGCGCGGCATGCGCAAGGGCGCGAAGGTCAACCTTGAAATGGCGCTGATGGCCGATGGCGTGGCCCCGGCCGATGTGTACACAACGCTGGAAACGCCCGAAGGCGTGGACCGTGCTTTCGCCAAGCTTGATACCATCAAGGCCGATACGATCTGGTGGGAAGCGGGCGCGCAGCCGCCGCAACTGCTGGCCGATGGCGAAGTTGCCATGACCACCGCCTATAACGGGCGCATCTTTGCCGCCGCCGTGGGTGAAGGCAAGCCGTTCGCCATCATGTGGGACGGGCAGGTTCTGGAATATGAAGGCTATGTGATCCCGAAGGGCACGCCGAACCTCGAGCTGGCCAAGCAGTTCGTGGCGTATGCGACCACGAGCCAGAAACTGGCCGATCAGGCCAGCTGGATCAGCTATGGCCCTGCGCGGAAATCGTCGGGAGCGCTGGTCGGCATGTACAAGGACGGCAAGACCCCGATGGGGCCGCATATGCCGACCGCTGCCGAGAACCTGACGGGGGCGCTGCCGTCGTCTTACGAATTCTGGGTCGATCATGACGCTGAACTGAACGAGCGGTTCAACGCCTGGCTGGCGGCGAACTGAGACAAGACCGGCGCGGGGGGCGTTGCCTCCCGCGTTTTTTCAAGAGGGGCGAGCATGGCCGATCTGTCCGTATCTTCCGCAAATGCTGCGATGTTGACCACAGCCGATGGCCGCCCGCTGAAGCAGGCGCTGGCCACGGCGCAGTCGCGGGCAAAGCGGCGGGCGTTTTATCTGGTGTTGCCGCTTTTGCTGTTCGTTGTGCTGACCTTCATCCTGCCGATCGGGCAGATGCTGCAACGGTCATTGTATCATGACGGGTTTTCGGCCACTGCGCCGAATCTGCGGGCATGGTTCGCGGCCAATCCGCAGGGGACCGAGCCGGACGAGGCAGCCTTTGCCGCGCTGGCCGCCGACCTGCAACTGATGAAGAAAGAAAAGACCGGCGGCGTCGCGGGCACGCGGATCAACTATTCGCTGGGCGGGACGCGGTCACTGTTCACCAGCGCCGTACGCAAGGCCGACAAGCTTGAGCCGCCCTACAAAGAGGCGCTACTGGCCGAAGATGCGAAATGGGGCGAGCCTGCCGTATGGCAGGCGATGCGGGGGGCGGCCAGCGCCTATACGACCGAATTCTACATGATCGCGCTGGATATGGAGCGCAACGACAAGGGCGAGTTGCAGCGCGTGAAGCAGAATGAGCGCATCTATGTCTGGCTGTTCGTCAAGACATTTGCGCTTTCGGGGTTGATCACGGTGATCTGCCTGATGCTGGCCTTTCCGGTGGCGCATCTGTTGGCGACCCTGCCTATGCGGTGGTCGAACCTGCTGATGATCCTTGTGCTGTTGCCGTTCTGGACATCGCTTCTGGTGCGGACGTCAAGCTGGATCGTGCTGTTGCAGGGGCAGGGGGTGATCAACAATGTTCTCGTATCGGCCAAGGTGATCGACGACCAGGGGCGGTTCGAGATGATCTACAATGCTACGGGCACGGTGATCGTGATGACGCATATCCTGCTGCCCTTCATGATCTTGCCGCTCTATTCGGTGATGCGGACCATTCCGCCCAGCTATGCCCGTGCCGCGCGGTCGCTGGGGGCGACAAGCTGGACGACATTCCGCCGCATCTATCTGCCGCAGACATTGCCGGGCATCGGGGCGGGGTCGCTTTTGGTGTTCATCCTTGCTGTAGGCTATTACATCACGCCCGCGCTGGTGGGCGGGGCGAGTGGGCAGTTGATCTCGAACATGATCGACTTCCACATGGACAAGGCGAACTGGTCGATGGCGGCTGCCCTGTCGGCCATGCTGCTGGCGGGGGTGCTGGTGCTGTATTGGCTGTATGACCGTCTGGTCGGTATCGACAATCTGAAGCTGGGCTGAGGGGATTTATCATGGCGCTTCCGGTCTATGCCTCGCCGCTCGAACGGGTCTGGCATTACACCTATATCGTGATCTGCGTGGCGATCTTTGTCTTTCTGATCGCGCCTATCCTGATCATCATGCCGCTCAGCTTTAACGCCGAGCCCTATTTCACGTTTACCAAGAAGATGCTGAGTTTTGATCCCACCGGCTATTCGCTGCGGTGGTACGATCTTTTGCTGACCTTTGGTATGGCGGCGCCGGACGGGCCGCGCGATGCAAGCTGGTGGCAGGCGGCGTGGGAACAATCGACATGGATCAAGGCGGCGAAGAATTCGATCATCATCGGCTTCTGGTCCACCATTCTGGCCACGACGTTGGGAACGCTGGCGGCCTTGGGCCTGTCGCGGCCTGAAATGCCCTATCGGCGGCTGATCATGGCGCTGCTGATCAGCCCGATGATCGTGCCGATCATCATCATCGCGACAGGGTTGTTCTTTTTCTATTCCAACCCTTGCGCCATTCTGGGCACGGAGTGCGGACGGCTGACCAGCACCTATACGGGCGTGATCCTTGCCCATACGACACTGGGTATTCCCTTCGTGATCATCACGGTGACGGCCACGCTATCGGGGTTTGACCAAAGCCTGATCCGGGCGGGGGCAAGCCTTGGCGCATCGCCTGCGCGGACCTTTTTCAAGGTGGTGCTGCCGCTGATCACGCCGGGGGTGGTTTCGGGGGCGCTGTTCGCCTTTGTCACCTCTTTCGACGAGGTGGTGGCGGTGCTGTTCATCGCGGGGCCCGAGCAGCAGACCATTCCGCGCCAGATGTGGAACGGCATCCGCGAGGCGATATCGCCTGCGATCCTGTCGGTGGCGACGATCCTTGTGGTGATCTCGATCCTGCTTCTGGCAACGGTCGAGGTGTTGCGGAGGCGGAGCGAAAAGTTGCGCGGCGTGTCGCCGGCCTGAGCGTGTTTCGGAACGGAAGAAAAGGCGCCCTGCGGGGCGCCTTTTGCGTTCAGGGCAAAAGATGCAGCCAGAACCACGCGGTCGGGATCGAAAGCGCGGTGGCGATCAGCACGGTTGAGGCGGCGACGCGCTTGCCCACCCCATACATGTTGGCGAACATGAAAGCGTTGACGCCGGGGGCCATGGCGGCGGTGACGACGCCTGAACGCAAGGCGGCCGTGTCGAGCGCGAAGGCGCGACCGAGGCCATAGGTCAATGCCGGATGCAGGATCAGCGAACAGCCGCACAGAAGGGCGATGATGCGGTAATCGCCATCCGGCCGGTAACGCAGCAGAACACCGCCCAGACCGAACAGGGCGGCCGGAATCGCAGCACGGGTGATCAGATCAAGGCCGGACCAGAAGACGCCGGGCAGCGGCAGGCCCGAGACATTGACCAGAAAGCCAAGCGTGATGCCGACGACGAGCGATTGCGAAAAGACGGCGCGCAGGATCTGGCGGGTCAGGGCGGCGGGCGAAAGACCTTGGCCGCGCGACCGCGCCCATTCCATCAGGCCGATGCCGAAGCCGTAGAACAGCGGCGAATGCATCGAGATGATGGCGTAGTTGCCTGCCAGCGCATCCGGCCCGTAAGCGCGTTCGGTGATGGGCAGGCCCAGAAGCAACGAGTTGGAGAAGAGCGCAACAAATCCGATTGCGGTCGCATCGGTCAGCGGGCGCTTGAACCAAAGCACGGCTGCGGTAAAGGCCGTGAAAAAGGAAATGAAGCCCGCGATGTAGAACGACGCCAGCAGTGCGGGGGCATAGGCGGTGGCAAGATTGAGCGTAGCGATGGATTTGAACAGCAGGCAGGGAACGGCAAAGCTTTGTGCAAAGCGCATCACGCCATCAACTGCGCCATCATCCAACAGGCCGCTGCGGGCAGCAGCATAGCCGAAGCCGATCACCAGAAAGACCGGAAGGATGACGTCGAGCAGCGCGTCCATCAGTCGGGCATCAGGGCTGGTTGTCGTAGGTGATCACCATGCCGTCATGGGCGGGGCGGATATGGGGCGGGAGTTCGGCCAGAAGCGCCGCATGATCAAGGTCATTGTGCAGGTTCGTCACCACGGCGCGGGCCGGGTTGGCGCGGGCGATCCATTCCAGCGTAAGGGCAAGGTGGGCATGGGTCGGGTGCGGTTTGCGGCGCAGGGCATCGACGATCCAGCAATCGAGGCCTGAAAGGTGGGGCCAGCTTTCCTCGGGGATTTTCACCGCATCGGGCAGATAGGCAAGGGGGCCGATGCGGAAGCCAAGCGCATCGATACTGCCATGGTTGGCGTAGAAGGGGGTGAAGGACAGCGCCCCGCCCGCGCCCGTAACAGTGACGGGGCCGTTGATGGTGTAAAGGTCGAGGATCGGCGGATAGGGCGACCCTTCGGGCTGGGCAAAGGCATAGCCAAAGCGGGACAGCAGCGCCTCTTGCGTTGGGCCATCGGCCCAGACGGCAAGGCGGCGGCGCGTGTTGAACACGATCTGGCGCAAATCGTCGAGACCGTGAACATGGTCGGCATGGGAATGGGTGTAAAGCACCGCATCAAGGCTGCCGATGCCGGCGTCCAGAAGCTGGTCGCGCATGTCGGGCGATGTGTCGATCAGCACGCGGGTGGTACCGCCTTCGGTCACACGCTCGGCCAGCAAGGAACAGCGGCGGCGGCGGTTCTTGGGGTTTGTCGGGTCGCAATCGCCCCAGTCGCCGCCCGGAATATCGCCAAGGCGCGGCACGCCGCCCGACGAGCCGCAGCCGAGGATGGTAAAGCGCAAACTGGCCATCAGGCGGGCACTTTCGCGGGCAGACGGGCCTTGGTGAAAAGGCGGTCGAAGTTTTCGGTGGTGATGCGGGCGAAGTCGGCGGGGGAAAGGCCGAACAGCTCGGCCCCTTTGGCGGCGGTGAAGGCGGCATAGGCCGGTTCGTTGCGCTTGCCGCGATGGGGGACAGGGGCAAGGTAGGGGCTGTCGGTTTCGAGAAGGATGCGGTCAACCGGTGCGCTGGCGAAGATGTCGCGCAATTCGCCCGATTTGGGGAAAGTGGCGATGCCGGACATCGACAGGTAGAAGCCGAGGTCGAGTGCCGCGCGGGCGAGGTCTGCGCTGCTGGAGAAGCAGTGCATGACGCAAGAATAGGGGCGGGCGCGGTAGCCTGCGGTCAGGATTTCGGCCATGTCGGCATCGGCGGCGCGGGCGTGGATGACCAGCGGAAGGCCGGTTTCCTGTGCGGCGTTGATGTGGATTTTGAGCGAGGTTTTCTGGATTTCGGCGCTGTCAGCCGTGTAGTGGTAATCGAGCCCGGTTTCCCCGATGGCCACGAATTTCGGGTGTTGCGACAGGGCGACCAGTTGATCGACGGATGCAAGGGGTTCTTCGGCGGCACTCATCGGGTGGGTGCCTGCGGCGTAGAACACGGACGGGTTCGCCTCGGCCAAGGTGCGGACGGCGGGTTCGTTCTTCAGGCGGGTGCAGATGGTGACCATGCGGCGCACGCCTGCGGCATGGGCGCGGGCAAGGATGGCGTCAAGCTCGCCATTGAAATCGGGGAAATCGAGGTGGCAATGGCTGTCAACGATTTCGGGAAGTGCGGCTGTCATCGCGTCCTGCCTAGCTTGGGGCGAGCGATCCCGCCGTCTTTTCGAGACGCAGAACCATATCCATGAGAAGGGCGGCAGGGTCAAGGTTGACCGCCTTGCCCCGTCGGGCGGTGATGCCCAAGGTTTGCGCGAGTTCGGCCCATTCGCGGGCCGCGGCCGCATCGGGGGCGAGGCGGGTGATGAGGGCGGCTTCGCCAAGGGCGGCCTCGGGCGGAAGCTGGCGGGTGGCCCCGGCGCGGGCGAGGCGGGCGAGGAAGAGGTCGAGCAGGGTGAGGATGAGGTCGAACTGCGCCTCGCCCCCGCGTTGTGCACCGGCCTCGGCAAGGGCAAGAAGGCGCGGGCGGTCAAGGCGGGGCAGGGTTTCGAACAGCTTGACGATGCCGGAATAGAGCGCGAGGCCCGAAAGGTTTGTCAGGCGGAAGGCTTCGCCCACCGATCCGCCCGCAAGCTGGGCAAGGGCCTGCGCTTCGTCCGGTTCCAGTGCCGCGCCTGCCTGTGTCAGTGCATCGGCCAGCGGTGCAGGGGCCAGCGGTTGCAGGCGCAATTCGCGGCAGCGCGAGCGGATGGTGGGCAAAAGGCGGAAGGGCTGGTGCGAGATCAGGAAGAGTGTGACGTTGGCGGGCGGTTCTTCCAGCAGTTTCAGCAGGGCGTTGGCGGCGGAAGGATTCATTTCATCGGCATCGTCGATGATGGCGGCGCGGCGGCCCCCATCGGCGGCAGAGAGCGAGAAGAAGGATTTCATCTTGCGCACCTCGTCCACCGTGATGACGGTCTTGAGGCGCTTCTTTTCGTCATCCCAGCCGCGGCGCAGCAGGAACAGGCGCGGTTCGGCCAAGGCACGGATGCGGCGGGCAACGGGATGGTCCGGCGCGATGTCGAGCGTGTCGGGTTTTGGGGGGGCGAACATGCCGCCATCATCGTCGGGTGTGGCCAGCAGGAAGCGGGCGAGCCGCCATGCAAGGGTGGCTTTGCCCACGCCGCGGGGGCCGGTGATCATCCAGCCGTGGTGAAGGCGGCCGGTGTTGAAGGCAGACAGGAATTCGGCTTGGGCGGCTTCGTGGCCGTAAAGGTTCACGGTTTCGCGGGGGTGGGGTGCCCCTTCGATGCGGTCGGGTTCGGGAATGTCGTCGGGCGCAGCTGCCATGGTCAGCCAAGATGCGCGAGGGTGAGCGACAGGATTTCAGCGGCGATGCTGTCGGGGTCGCGGGCGCCGTCGATCACGCGAAAGCGCGGGTGCAGGGCGGCAAGGGCAAGAAAGCCCGCGCGCATCTGTTTCTGCACGGCAAGGCCCATATCTTCAAACCGCTGTTCGCTTCCCTGACGGCCAAGCGCGCGCGACAGGCCGAGTTCGGGGTCAAGATCGATCAGGAAGGTCAGGTCGGGTTCGGTGCCGATCATCAGGTCGTGCAGCGCGTTCACGGTCGAGGCAAGGTTGCCGCGCAGGCCCTGATACATGCGGGTGCTGTCGGCGAACCGGTCGGTGATGACGATTTCGTTGCGCGAAAGGGCGGGGCGGATAGTCTTTTCCAGATGGTCGCGGCGGGCGGCGGTGAACAAGAGCAGCTCGGTTTCGGCAGACCAGCGGTCGGGGTCGCCTTGCAGGACGAGGGCGCGGATTTCCTCGGCCCCCGGGCTGCCGCCGGGTTCGCGGGTCAGGGTGACAGGGTGGCCCAGATCGCGCAGGCTGGCCGCAAGGCGGCGCGCCTGGGTCGATTTGCCTGACCCGTCGATGCCTTCAAAGCTGAGGAAGGCCGCGCGTTGATTTGCGGGCGGCATCAGGACGCGGGGGCCGCGGCGGGCGGGGGAGCCCCGTCAAGATAGCGGGCACGCAGCACGCTGGCGGCAGCGGAAAGGCGTTTCAGGAAGCCGCCCTTGGCGATGTCGGTTTCGGCAACCAGCGGGATGCGGGCATCGGGCAAGTCGGGGACATGGACGATGAGTTCGGCCACCTGCGTGCCTTTGGCGATGGGTGCTTCGAGAGGGCCGTTGAAGATGACCTCGGCGGTGACGCTTTCCTGCACCTGGCTGGGGACGAGGAGTTTCACATCCGCAGCCGTAACAAGGCCGACGCTGCTGTCGGAGCCAAGCCAGACGGGGGCTTCGGCCACGCGGGTGCCGGCCTTGACGACGGTTTTCTCGGTAAACTGGCGGAAGGCCCAGTTGACGACCGATTCAGCCTCGGACGCGCGGTCCTTGTCCGATGGCAGGCCGGTGATAGCAAAGATCACACGGCGGTCGCCCATGACGGCAGACCCTACGAGGCCATAGCCTGCTTCGGTGGTGTGGCCGGTTTTCAACCCGTCCGCCTTCCAGTCGGCGGCGGCGATTTTCAGCAGCGGGTTGCGGTTATGGGCATTGGCAGGGGCGCGGTCTTTGTAGTTGAACTGGGTTTCCGAGAAGATCGGATAATGTTCAGGAAATTCCTCGATCAGGCGTTTGCCGAGCAGGCCCAGATCGTGCATCGACATGCGCTGGGCCGGATCGGGCCAACCCGAGGCATTGGTGAAATGCGATTTGGTCAGACCGAGGGCCTTGGCGCGGTCGGTCATCAAGGCGGCAAAGGCCTCTTCCGTGCCCGAAAGACCCTCGGCCACGACAACGCAGGCATCATTGCCGGAGTTGATGATGATGCCGTGGATCAGGTCTTTCACGGCGGGGCGGTCATTTTCCTGAAGATACATGGTCGAGCCGCCAAGGCGTGTCATTTCGGTGGCGCGGGGGCTGACGGCAAAGGTGGTGTCCATGGTGACACGGTTGTCGCGCAAGGCCTCGAACAACATGTTCAGGGTCATCAGCTTCGACATCGAGGCAGGCGGGACCGGCACATCGGCATTCTTGTCAAGCAGGACGGTATGGGTGGACATGTCATAAACCCATGCGGCAGTTGCCCGCGTGTCGAAGGCGGCGGCGGGCAGGCTGCTTGCCAGCAAAAGACCAAAGGCGAGGAAGCGGCGCAGGGGGGTGAACATGGGTCGTCCTTTCGGGTCAGCCCTTGAGGAAATAGGCGTCTTTGAAGCCAAGGCCTTTGACCTTGGCAAGCAGGGCGGCGCGGTCGCCCGCACCTTTGGCTGTAACGGTCCAGAAAGTTTTGCCTTGGGCGGTTTCCTTGCGGATCATGGCGTCAAGACCGGATTTGCGCAGGCGGTCGGCTGCGCCATTGGCATTGGCCTCGACCGAGAAGATGCCGATCTGGATCGTGCCGCCCTGCACGCCCGAGACGACAGGAATGGCTGGTCCGGGCTTTGGCGTGGCGGCAGGGGCGGTTGCAGCGGGTTTGGCCGATGCATTGTCGCCGGTTTTTGCGGGTGCTTTTGCGGGTGCTTTGTCGGCAGGAGCGGCAGGCGCCGAAGCCAGCGCGGTGGTCTGGATGCCTTCATTGGCATCGAGGATCGGTTTGGTCGCATCGACGGCAGCGGGCGCCTCTTCGCGGCGCAGGGCGGTTACGCTGATCTTGGCGGGCGCCCCGGCGAGAAGGCCCAAGGCCTCGGCTGCGTCGGATGACAGTTGCAGGGGCGGGCCGGGATTGAACGCTTCGCGCCGGAACAGCGCGCCGATCACGAATTTGCCATTGGCGGGGTTGCGCAGGATCACGCGTTCGGGATCGGTCGCGTCGGGAGAGGCGACCCAGACGCCCCCGAGCGAGGGACGCCCATCCCAAAGGGCCTGGTCGTTGACCTGAAAGACCTCGGGGGCTTCGACGTCGCGGTCAACCAGCTTGACCCCTTCGGGTCTGGCGGTGGCGGTGCCTGCCGGACCGGCGGGCGAGGTGCCTGCCACGCAGCCCGCCAGTGCGGCAAGTGCCAACAGCGAGACCGCCCCCGCTGTGGCGCGTGCCGTTGCCTGTGTTGCGATGGATGCGACTGCCTGAAACGCCATACTTGTCCCCGTTGCGCGCGGGTTGACCCCGCGCCTTGTGCCGCCCTGACGGACGAAGGTTACACTGATCTGCCCGTATCGGGCCGACATGCCCGCTTTTCGTGATAGCATACAGGCGGCATGAGCGTGTGGAAAGGGCGGGGGCTACGGCTGGGCGGAAAACTCACGCAGGATTGCGCGCGCCGCCGGGGGCGGCGGGGCAGGCGGCCCGAGCGGGCTGATCAGTCCTTGGCGGACTTGCGCGCTTCGGCGGCGGCTTTCAGGCGGGCCAGCAGTTCGGCCTTGGGGGCGGGCTTGCCGAAAGGGTTTTTCGCGGTGCCCTTGGCGTTGTGTTCGGCATGGGGGGGCGCTTTCTTGGTGCCCTTGGCCGAACCGGATTTTGAATAGTCCATGGCTTGCGCCCTTTCCTCGTTTCCGCAGGTCATGCCCGAATTGCGCCGCAACGGCAAGCGGGGCAGACAGGGTTCGGCGGCATCAGGTGTTGCCGTGGCAGTGAAGCGCAAGGATGCGGTCTTTGCCGATGCCGGCAAAGCGCAGGGCGGCAAGGCATATCTTGCAGGGTTGTTGCGTTGAGGTGAGGGTGCAACGGTAAGGACCGGCAGTGCCAAAGGGCGATGGCGGCACGGGCAAGCGCCCCGCGTTCGGCGGCAGTGATCTGGGTCATGTGCGGTCCCGCGCAGGCGGCAGCAACCTGCGGGACGGCCCATGGTTCCCTAGCGGCGGCGCATCAGGCGCAGGCGGGTCTGGTTGCCGATATGGTGGAACGTCACCTCGTCCATCATCGTGACAATCAAGGCTAGGCCGCGCCCCGTTTCGGACAGGTTCGCAAGATCATCGGGATCGACATCAAGCGCGTCGGGATTGATGTCTTCGAGCAGGAAAAGCGGCATGGGTGGTGTGCTGTCGATGATTTCGACCATCACTTCGGACTGCGACAGGGTGACTTCGATCCCGACCTGCTTGGCGCTGTCCTTGGTGCCGTGCTTGACGGCGTTGGACAGCGCCTCGACCAGCGAAAGGTCAACGGCATCGCGGGTGTCCTGATCGAAGCCTTCGGTCATCAGCGCCGTCACGGATTGTGCGAGCGGGCTGATGGCGGCGAGATCGCGGGGCATGGAAAAGCGGTGCAACATGGCAAAAGACCTTATGCTGTAAGGCGCGAGAGTGCGGCTTCCGTGCTGGGATGGATCGAGAACACGCGGTCCATATGGGTCAGCGCGAAAAGGCGGGCCACGGCGGGTTGCACGCCCGAAACGCCGAAGCGGCCAAGCGGGCCCATGCGTTTGGCCGTGGCGATCAGCGCGCCAAGGGCGGAACTGTCAAGAAAGGCGACTCCGGACAGGTCGAGAAGCAAAAGATGCGCGCCCTGTTCGATGCGGCCCAGCAGGGTGTCGCGCAGGGCGGGGGCGGTGGCCGCGTCAAGCCGGGTGGCGGCGGGGGTGACGATGGTCACGCCGCTTTGGGTTCGGGCATCGAAAAGCATGGATCAGGCAGCCTCCAGAACAAGTATGGTGATGTCGTCATCAAGGATTTCCGAACCGCGCCAATCCCATAGCGCGCGTTCGATGCGGTCGAACAGGCGCGGCACGGGTTCGTGCGGACGGAAGGTGAGCAGGTCGCGGAACCGGTCGTCACCGAACAGGCGGTGTTCGGGATCAGCGGTTTCGGTCACGCCGTCGGTGGCCAGAACAAGCCGGTCGCCGGGGTTGAAAGGGCAGGACAAGGTTGCAAAGCCGGCATCGGGAAGCACGCCGATGGGCAGGCCACCCTGACCAAGGGTTTCAAACCCGCCCCCGGCGACCAAGCGCAGCAGGGGGGGATGGCCACATTGCACGAAATCGGCGCGGCGGGCGGCGGGGTCGATTTCGATGGCGACTAGGGTGAAATAGGGCAGGTCATCGGCCCAGTCGCGGTTGACGCGGGCGACGATCACGGCCAGCGGATCGTCGGGTGCGGCGGCCAGCGCCTGTTTGAGCGCGATATGCGAGGCGATCGAGACAAGCGCCGCGGGCGCGCCATGGCCGGAGACATCGATCTGGAACAGCCTTATGCGTCCATCGGGCAGCACGAGAAAGTCGTAGGTGTCGCCTGCCACCACGCGGCTGGGTCGGAACAGGGCATGAAACACCCCGCCCGGAAAGTTGCGCGGGGCAGCGGGAAGCTGGGCGTGCTGCACGCGGGCTGCGGCTTCGAGGTCTTCGAGCATCTGGCGGTTGGCGGCGACCACGCGGTCGGACAGGCGGGCCAGTTCGTGCTGCATCCGGTCGCGCCGCGTGCCTTGGTCGCACAGACGGTCAAGACTGGCATGAAGGGCGGCAAGTTCCGGCGGCGCGTCGGTCTGTGCGGGGGCGGCGTCGAAGCGGTTGGCCTCGATCAGGGCAAGGCGGGTTTGCACATGCCTCAGCGGCTGGAACAGGCGGCGCGACAGAGTTGACAGCGCAACGCCTGTCAGTGCGGCTGATGCCAACGTGGCAAGGCAAAACAGCCAAAAGACGCGGTTTTGTCGCGACAGAGATTCGTCGGCCTGTTCGGCGGCCAAGGCGGTGAGCGTCGCCGCTGCCTGTGTCAGCTGGTCGATGGCAAGGCCCGAGCGTTCGCGCCAAGCGGCAAGCGCGGCAGGCGTGATGCCATTGGCGGGCAGGGCGGCCAGCAGGGCCACCTCGTCGGGTTGGTAGAAGGACGCGATCTGACCAAGGGCGATCCGCGCGGGACCGGCAGCCGAAGCGGCCATGGGCGCGGCAAGGCGCAGGGCGGCCGCACTGGCGCCCGCCTCGGTGGCGATAAGCTGGCTTTGCCGCCGCACGAAGGCGCGGGCAGCGGGCGAGTTGTCGTTCAGGCCGCTGGCAAGGCGAAGCTCGATCCGGATGCGGGCCCGGATCAGTTCGCCGGACGCCCGCAGGCAGGCATCGCGCAGGTCGATGATGGCGCGCCATTCCGGATCGGGCGGGAGGACGCTGCGCGGGGCCGTGTCGGACAGGCGTTCAAGTGCGCGGTATTGTGCATCAAGGCCGCGTTGCCATGTATCGAGTGCGGGGGCCTCGGGGGCGGGCAGGGCGCTGGCCAGAGCGGTTGCGTTGCGAAGCAGGGAACCAGCTACGGCGTCGATAACGGCGCGTTCGGGGCGGTCGGGGGCAAGGTGGCCGCGCAGGTCTTGCAGTGCTTGTGTGGCGCGTATGGCGGAATCGGGGCGCGAAGACGTGCCCAATACGGCCTGCTCGACCATGGACAGATCGGCCATGCGAAGCAGCGTGACCAATTCGGCAATCGCGGTGCGATCCTGTTCGACGGCCGTTTCGGCCGACAGCGCGCTCCCGGTGCGCGCCGCGACAAAGGCGGTCGATGCGCTGAAGGACACAAGGCCCAGTCCGAGCAGGCCAATCAGGACGTTCAATGTGCCGCGCAATGTCATGTCAAATCCGGTGGGGCTTGGTCGCCCGCAATCATACTAACGGGCCAGGGGCGTGGTGCGCGCCCCATCCGCCCGCGGCAGGCGGGGCAAGGCGGTGTATCATTCGGATGGGCGATCATCGTTCGGCGATGCGAACGATACATCCGGGGCTATGTCAGGTTGAGTGCAGTCAGGCATATGATAACGGCGCGGCGACTGGGGCCGCTGGTGGCTGTAAGGAGTTGGCATGTCCGGGTTGGCGGCGCGGATCGGGCGGGTGTTCGGGTTTGGCGGCACTTGGCCGTCAGGGGGCGGGAACAGGTTTGCGGTTCGGGCATCAGCCGGGGCGGGGGTGCCTGAACCGGCTTATGCGGACGCGGCGGTTGCCCACGCCATGCGGCGGTCTGGGCTGACGGCGCTGGTCGCTGATGACAGCACGATCAACTGCACGATCCTGCGGACCTTTCTGGAGCGGCTGGGCTTTCACGTCGTGTCAGCCGAGGACGGCGCCGAGGCGCTGGACCGCTGGGTGCCGGGCGAGTTCGATCTGATCTGTCTTGATATCGAGATGCCGCGTCTGGACGGTTTGACCGCATTCCGCGCGATGAAATCCGAGACCGAGCGCAGCGGGGCCGAGATGCCGCTGGCGCTGGCTGTCACCATCAACGCGATGTCGCAAGAGGTGACGGGCTATTTGCAGGCGGGGTTCGATGCCTGTCTGCCCAAACCGTTTTCGCGCACCGATCTGGTCCAGCTATTGCGGCAGCGCTGGCCCCAGCTTGCTGCCTGACGGGGCGGCCGGCTTCGGGCAGGCCTAAGCAGGGCTGCGGCAAATACTGGTTTTTCGGGGCGGATACCGCGCTTAGGTCTGGAGCATGGCTGGCAGGGTGTCGGCCGCTTGCGAGGATCACGCCGGATGGCCGAGGATATTCACACGCTGGTGGTCGGCGGGGGGCAGGCCGGAATCGCGATGAGCGAACATCTGGGCCGGCGCGGCGTGCCGCATCTGGTGCTGGAGCGGCATCGCATCGCAGAACGCTGGCGGTCGGAGCGCTGGGATTCGCTGGTGGCCAATGGCCCCGCCTGGCATGACCGCTTTCCCAACATGACCTTTGACGATCTGGACCCTTTCGCCTTTGCCCCGAAAGAACGGATCGCGGCCTATTTCGAGGAATATGCCCGCATGATAAGTGCGCCGGTCCGATGCGGGGTCGAGGTGACGCGGGTCGAGATGGTGGCAAACGGGTTCCGTGCAGAAACCTCGGACGGGGTGGTGACGTGCCGGAACCTTGTATCGGCCACCGGGGCGTTCCAGAAGCCGCTGGTGCCTGCGCTGGTGCCCGAAGAGCTTGGCATCGTGCAGATGCATTCGACCGCCTATCGCAACCCCGCGCAACTGCCCGAGGGGGCGGTGTTGGTGGTGGGTTCGGGCGCGTCGGGGTCGCAGATTGCGGATGAATTGCTGCGATCGGGGCGGCGGGTCTATCTGTCGGTCGGTCCGCACGGGCGGCCGCCGATCCGCTATCGCGGCAAGGATTTCGTCTGGTGGCTGGGTGTGCTGGGCGAATGGGAAGCCAAGGCGCAGCCGGGGGTCGAGCATATCACCATTGCCGTAAGCGGGGCGCATGGCGGGCGCACGGTTGATTTTCGGGAATTCGCGGCGCGGGGCATGGTGCTTTTGGGCCGTGCGGGGGCGGTTTCGGGTCCGGTCATGGCCATCGGGGACGATCTGGCCAAGAACATCGCGGGCGGGGACCGACATTATTTCGGCGTACTGGACGGGGCAGATGCCCATGTCGCGGCCACAGGGCTTGACCTGCCAGAGGAACCCGAGGCGCGGATCTTGCCGCCCGATCCCGACTGCGTGACGAACCCGTTGCGCGAACTGGACCTGAAGGCGGTGGGGGTCGGCGCCATCATCTGGGCCACGGGGTTTGCCACCGATTACGGCTGGCTGCCGCTGGGGCGCTATGACACGCGCGGGATGCCGGTGCATCAGGGCGGCGTGTCCGAGGTGCCGGGGCTGTACTTCGTGGGCCTGCCGTGGCTGACGCGCCGCGCCTCGCCCTTTATCTGGGGGGTCTGGCATGATGCGGACCGTATCGCTGGACATATCGCGGCACGGGACGAGGGGCTAAGGCTGGCCGCCGGATAGACCGGAGAGCGATATGGACAGGGCCGCGCAGGGTATCGTGGCGATCATCTGCGCCTGCGCGGTCTGGGGGCTGGCGCCGATCTACTATCGGCTGGTGACCGTGCCGCCCATGGAGATGCTTGCGCATCGCACGCTTTGGACGCTGGTGTTCTTTGGCATCCTGCTGGCAGCGCGGGGGCGGTTCGGGGCGGTTCCGGCGCTTTTGTCGGGGGCGCAGCGGGGGCGGATCTGGCTGGCGGCGGCCATCGTTTCGGTGAATTGGGGGCTGTTCATCTGGGCGGTGAAGGGCGGCTATGCCATCGAGGCGAGCCTTGGCTATTACATCTTTCCGCTGGTTGCCGTGGTGTTGGGCGTCATCGTGCTGGGCGAGCGGCTGAGCCTTGGCCAAGGACTGGCCGTGGCGCTTGCCGCGGCGGCGGTCGCAGTGCTGACATGGGGGCTGGGGGTGGCCCCATGGGTGGCGCTGGCACTGGCCTTCACCTTTGCGCCTTATATGCTTATCAAGAAGGGGGTGACGGCCCCTGCCATGGTGTCGGTCACGGCCGAGGTGACGCTGCTGGCACCCTTTGCGCTGGGCTGGCTGGTGTGGCTGCATCTGGCTGATCCGGCGGGCGGGGCCTTCGGGCGCGACGCGGCGACGACATGGCTGTTGCCTGTTACGGGGCTGATCACGGGCGGGCCGCTGATCCTGTTTTCATGGGGCGCGCAGCGCGTGCGGCTTTCGACGCTGGGCTTGACGCAATACCTGAACCCCACGCTGCAAATGCTTTCGGCAGTGGTAATTTTCGGCGAGCCCTTCACCTTTTGGCACCGGGTCGCCTTTGGCATGATCTGGGCGGGGCTTGCGGCCTATAGTCTGGAAAGCTGGCGTCAGGACAGGGCGGCGCGCAATGCGCTGGCCAATGCAGCGGCATCGGGGACGGCGCTGTAATAGCCGCGCATCGTGTCTTCGGCAAAGCCTTGGGCGATGACATGGTCGGCAAGGGCAAGCAGGGGGTTCCAGTAGCCCTTGGTGTTCAAAAGGAAGATCGGTTTCTGGTGCAGGCCGATCTGGCGCCATGTCAGCACCTCGAAAAACTCGTCCAGCGAGCCTGCGCCGCCGGGAAGGACGACGATGGCATCCGAATTCATGAACATCACCTTTTTGCGTTCGTGCATGTCTTCGGTGATGACAAGTTGGCTGAGATCGCGCTTGCCCTTTTCGCGTCCGAGCAGGTGGGTGGGGATGACACCCAGTGTTGCCGCCCCTGACGCCATGGCGGAACGCGCCACTTCGCCCATCAGGCCGACATCGCCCGCGCCATAGACCAGCCGCCAGCCATTAGCGGCGATGGATGATCCGAGGGCGCGTGCTTCGGCGGCATAGGCCGGATCGACGCCGGACCGTGAGCCGCAGAAGACACAGACAGAGCGGAGCGTGGTCATTTGGGCATGTTTCCTTGGCGGGGATTGCGTTTGTCCGTGGTATCGGCATTTGATGGCAAAGGAAAGAAGGGCCCGGAAACAGGGCCTGCTGAGCGGGGGAAGGTTCATGGCGGGTTGGTCTGAAATGTCGGCGGGTCAGCGGGGCGGCGCTGTCGGTGGCGTTGTGGCGGTCGTGGCGCTGCTGTTGTACGGCGCATGGACGGTGCGCGCGAAGCCGCCCGAAGGCGGCGTTGCGGCGCCTGTGGCAGAGGGTGCTGCGGCAAGCAGCGACGGCGCTGCGCAGGACAAGACAGCGCCGGATACGACCGCGCAGGACTCGGCCGCGCAGGCGGGCGCTGAACAGACGGGCGCGGCCGACACGGCCACGGCGCCAGCGGCGGATGCAGCGAAAACGGCCGCAGAAGATACGGCTGCGGCGGATACGACTGCGGCGGATAGTGCGGCGGCAGACACGGCAGCGGCGGATACGGCAGCAGCCGAACCCGCGCCGGCGGCAACCGAACCTGCCCCCGTGGCGGCAGTTGCGCCGCCAGTCTTTGACCTTGTGCGTGTCGAGCGGGACGGGGCGGCACTGGTGGCCGGAACCGGCGCTGCGGGGGCCACGATCTCGCTTCGCGTGAATGGCGACGAGATTGTCGCGGTTCCGGCAGATGGCAGCGGCAAGTTCGTGGCGATGTTCAACCTGCCGCCCAGCGAGGCTGCGCGGATGCTTGGGCTTGTCATGGTCATGCCGGACGGGACCGAGGTTAAGGCGACCCAGACGGTGGCCATTGCGCCAACTGTCGCGCCGGTGGTGGTGGCCGCGGGTGGAACGGAAATCGCCGATACCCCGGCTGCGGGGGAAACGGCGCCTGCCGCGCTGCTGGTGACGGATCAGGGCGCAAAGGTGCTGCAATCGCAGGACAGCCTGCCCGAGATGGCGCTGAACGTGACGGTGGACAGCATCAGCTATTCGCCCTCGGGCGATGTGCAACTGGCGGGTCGCGGCGGCGCGGGTGCAGCCGTGCGGGTCTATCTGGATAACAGCCAGGTCGGGGACGGCGTGGTTGCGGCGGGGGGCGATTGGAGCCTGACGCTGGCAGGGGTAGCGCCCGGCCTTTACACGCTGCGGGTGGACCAGCTGGACCCTGCGGGCAAGGTGACAAGCCGCTTCGAAACGCCCTTCAAGCGCGAAACGCTCGAGGCGCTGGCCGCAGCTTCGGGCAATGCGGCGGCGCCAGAGGGCGGGACGGAAACGCAGGCAGATGCGGGCGCAGATGCGGCTGCGGATACCGGCATGGCGGCGGCAGATGCGGGAACCACGGCAGGGGCCGCAGACACCGATACTGGAACGGCCGCCACCGGGACAGCGACAGAGGGTGCGGATACGGCACAGGCGGCCACGGCGGATGCGGCCGCCACGCAACCGGACAGCGCGGCCAGTGCTGATGCGCCCGCAGCGCCCGTGTCGATTACCGTGCAGCCCGGCTTTACGCTTTGGGCCATCGCGCGCGACACGCTGGGCGAGGGGGTGATGTATGTGCAGGTGTTCGAGGCGAACAAGGCACAGATCAAAGACCCGAACCTGATCTATCCCGGACAGGTGTTCACCATCCCCAAACCCTAAGGCCTGGTTGGCCTATGCCGGGGCGCACAGGGTAGTGTGCCCCGCGCGCACTGGTCAAAGGCGGGGGCAAGGCTTAGGAAGGGCACCGACAAGGAGCCCTTCCCATGCGCCGCATGACCATTACGACCGACGAGAAACCCTCGAATGGCTGGCAGACCATCCGGCGGGTGCTGCCCTATCTTTGGCCTGATGGCGAGGGATGGGTGAAGCGGCGGGTGGTGATCTCGCTGATTATGCTGGTTGCGGCCAAGATCGTTTCGGTTTCGACCCCGTTCCTTTACAAAGAGGCGGTGGACGCGCTGGCGGGTGACAAGCCCACGGGGGCGGCGCTGCTGGGCCTGACGGCGGCGGGGCTGACGGTGGCCTATGGCATCGCACGGTTGGGCAACACGGCCTTTCAGGAACTGCGGGACGCTATCTTTGTTCGGGTGGGGCAAAGGGCGCTGCGCAAGCTTGCGCTTGAGACCTTTGAGCATATCCACGCGCTTTCCTTGCGCTATCACATCACCCGCAAAACGGGCGGGCTGAGCCGGATCATCGAACGCGGGGTGAAGGGCGTCGATTTCCTGTTGCGGTTCATGATCTTTTCGATCGGGCCGCTGATTCTGGAACTGGCCATGGTGGCGGGCATCTTCGCATGGGTCTTTGGCTGGCAGTATTCGGTTGTGGTGATCGTGGTGATCACGATCTATGTGCTGTTCACCTTTCGCGTCACCGAATGGCGGGTGAAAATCCGGCGCGAAATGAACGATCAGGATACGGATGCGAACCAGAAGGCCATCGACAGCCTGCTGAACTATGAAACGGTGAAGTATTTCAACGCTGAAAAGCGTGAAGCCGCGCGGTATGACTATGCGATGGAACGCTATGAAACGGCGGCGGTGAAAACCGGACAGTCGCTTTCTTTCCTGAATGCGGGGCAGGCTTTCCTGATCACCGTGGGACTGGTCATCGTGATGGTGATGGCCGCGAAGGGGGTCGAGGCCAAGCAGTTGACGGTTGGCGATTTCGTCATGGTCAATGCCTATATGATCCAGATCACCATGCCGCTGAACTTTCTGGGCACGGTTTACCGCGAGATCCGGCAGGCGCTGGTGGATATGGGCGAGATGTTCGGGCTTTTGTCGCAACCGGCCGAGGTGGTTGATGCGCCGGATGCCAAGCCGCTGGTCGTGCACGGCGGCGCGGTCGCGTTCGAGGCGGTGGAATTCGGCTATGATGCGGCGCGGCCGATTCTGAAAGGGATTTCGCTTTCCGTGGGGGCGGGCCAGCGCGTGGCGCTGGTAGGCCCGAGCGGTTCGGGCAAATCGACCATCGGGCGGCTGTTGTTCCGGTTCTATGACATCAATGGCGGGGCGATCCGCATCGACGGGCAGGATATCCGCGATGTGACGCAGTCCAGTTTGCATGCGCGGATCGGGGTGGTCCCGCAGGATACGGTGCTGTTCAACGATACCGTGCGCTACAACATCGCCTATGGCCGCGACGGGGCCACGCAGGACGAGATCGAAGCGGCGGCGCGGGCGGCGAAAATCCACGATTTCATCGTATCGCTGCCGGAAGGCTACGAGACCAAGGTGGGCGAGCGCGGTCTGAAACTTTCGGGCGGCGAGAAGCAGCGGGTGGGCATTGCGCGGACCCTGTTGAAAGACCCCCCGATCCTGATTCTGGACGAGGCGACAAGCGCGCTTGACACCCAGACCGAGCGCGACATCCAGGACAGCTTGCGCGAGATGGGGCAGGGGCGGACGGTGATTACCATCGCGCACCGGCTTTCGACCATCGCGGACGCCGATATGATCGTGGTGCTCGAGGCGGGTCGGATCGTCGAACGCGGAACGCATGACGAACTTATCGCGAACCAAGGGCGATATGCCGCCATGTGGGCGCGGCAATCGGCCGAGGAAGAGGATGGATCGCTGGCGGCGGAATGACCGCCGCCCGACGCCGTTAGCCGACCTTGACCAGCGTGATTGAAGCCGGATCGAGATTGGACGAGCCGGTGATCAGACAGAAATCGGTGCCGTCGAGGCGGATCATCGTCTGGTTCTTGGCTGCGTCATAGACGGCCGCGACAACGGGCGCGGTGTTGCCGGTCCATTCAATACGGATCGTATCACCCTGTTCGTAATCGGTAATCTGCGACAGGCTGTTAGTGGCGTCTTCCTCATGCAGGAGGAAACTGTCATTGCCCGCACCGCCCGAGAGCGTATCGCCCTCGCCGCCCAGAAGCGTGTCATGCCCGTCCCCGCCCGAAAGCGAGTCGCGCCCGTCAACATCGGTAGCGCCGGTCGCGTTGGCGTGGGTGGCGTCATAGCCCGACAGGAAATCATTCCCGTCATCGCCTGACAGCGTGTCGGACCCGAGCCCGCCGGTCAGGGTGTCATTCTCGTCCCCGCCCGAAAGGCTGTCATTGCCGGTGCCGCCATCGACAAGGTCAAAGCCGCCATCGCCCCTTAGGGTGTCATTGTCGGCGCCGCCCCAGACCGTGTCATCGCCCAGCCCGCCAATAGCCAGATCATTGCCGGTGCCGCCATCGATCGAGTCGTCGCCGCCATCACCGCCAAGGCTGTCATTTCCGGTTGCCCCGAGCAGGGTGTCATCGCCATCGCCGCCGCTGACAAGGTCATTGCCGTCGCCGCCATCGGAACTGTCTTCGCCCTTGGCGCCAAGCAGCGTGTCATTGCCCGCCCCGCCGACCAGAAGGTCGGCCCCGTCGCCGGCATCGATGCTGTCATTGCCGCCATCGCCGCCAAGGCTGTCATTGCCGGTGCCGCCCGACAGGGTATCGGCGCTGTCGCCGCCGGCAAAGGTATCATTGCCCGTGCCGCCATAAAGCGCATCGGCGCCCGTGCCGCCATCAAGGCCATCATTTCCTGCGCCGCCATGCAGATGGTCGCCGCCCGTGCCACCCGAGAGCGTGTCATCGCCAAGGCCGCCATGCAGGAAATCGTCGCCGTCATCGCCGGTCATGCCGTCATTGCCTGCGCCGCCAAAAGCGATGTCGTCGCCATCGTTCAGGGTCAGGCTGTCGTTGCCGTCACCGCCCGTGGCCCAGTCGTCACCGCCCGAGGCGCTCAGCGTGTCGTCGCCCTGTTCAAGGATCCAGGCGCTGTCGGTCTGGGTGGGGGTGGCGGTTTCCGCATCGGCGCCGGTGGTGCCGTTGATCACGCCGGAATAGGCGGTTTCGTCAAACAGCGCATTTGCGTCGGGATCGCCAGTTTCGCTTTTCTCGCCTGCCAGACCTTCGGTCGGCAGATAGCCGTCATCGGGGTTGGGCGTATCGGTCGTATCGGTCGAACTGTCCTGCGGAAGCAGGTTGTAGGTCGCGATGCCCGCGAACAGCAACGGCCAGATCAGGAATTGCAGCATCACGCACCTTGGAAACTTGTACTATGCGGCAAGGTAGCGTGACGGAATGGTAAAATCTTGGCGCTTTCGTGGTGACGATGCGACAGGGCCGGTTGCAGCACGATGGGCGGTGCGGGCTTGGCAAGGAAACCCGCTTGCGTGTAAGACGGGGCAAAAGGACTGGAGAGGCCCGTGAGCAATCCCGACAGTTTCATCGACGAGGTGACGGAAGAGGTCCGCCGCGACCGGCTTTTCGCCATGTTCCGCAAATACGGCTGGATCGGGATCGTGGCGGTGATCTTCATCGTCGGCGGTGCAGCGGTCAACGAATGGCGCAAGGCGCAAACATTGGCGCGGGCCGAAGCCTTTGGTGACGCGGTGCTTGAGGCACTTGATACCGGCGGCACGGAAGAGCGCCGCGCCGCACTTGGCGCGATCGGCGCGGATGGCGACCAGAAGGCGGTGTTGCAACTGCTGCTGGCATCGGACCCGGATACGGACCGTGCGGCCACCGTGGCGGCCTTGCAGACGCTCGAAGCCGATGCGACCCAGCCGCAAAGCTATCGCGATCTTGCAACCTTGCGCCGCGTGATCGTGCAGGGGGCCGAAGCGCCCGTGGCCGACCGCCGCGCCGCGCTGGACCCGATTGCCGCGCCGGGCCGTCCGTTCCGCACGCTGGCGCTGGAACAACTGGCCTATCTGCTGGTTGAGGAGAAAAAGACCGATGAAGCGGTCAAGGCCTTGCAGGCCTTGATGCAGGATCAGGAAGCGCCTGCGGGCCTTCGGTCGCGCGCCGAACAGATGGTGGTGGCGCTTGGCGGTGTGGTGCAGCCAAGCACCGCGCCGCAGCCCGGAGCCGCACAGGATGACGCTGGCTAAGGCGGCAGGCCGAGGTTGGTAGCCACGGTCGAAAGCCGGGGCTGGAAGGCCGGAGCCATCCCCGTGGGGGACAGCGACCGGCAGGGTAGGAAGATGGGGGCCGTGGCGTGATGCGACAGGTAAACGGGGCGGTCATGGCGTTTGCACTGGTGGCGGCACTGGCCGGCTGCGAGCGCGAGCTGGTCTTGCCGGGCGAGCGGTTGCCGGTGCGGGCTGACGCTGTGGCCGAGGCGGGGCAAGCGGCGGCGCCCATCAGCCTGCCTGCTGCCGTGGCGAATGCGGACTGGACCCATCGCGGCGGCACGGCGCGCCATGCCGGACCCCATGGCGTGCTTTCTGCTGCGCCGCAACTGGTCTGGTCGGTCGGGATCGGGCAGGGCGACAGCCGCAAGAACCGCATTTCGGCGGCGCCGGTGGTGGCGGATGGCCGGGTCTTTACGATGGACAGCGAAGCGCGGGTGCAGGCCACCAGCACGGCGGGCGCGGTGCTGTGGACTGCCGATCTGACCGCGAGCTTTGACCGCGATGGCGGTATTTCGGGCGGCGGGATCGCCGTGGGCGGCGGCGTCGTCTATGCCGCAACCGGCTATGGCGAGTTGGTGGCGCTGAAGGCCGATACCGGCGGGGTCATCTGGCGGCAACGGCTTGACAGCCCTGTGACGGGCGCGCCTGCGGTGGAAGGCGGGATCGTCTATGCCGTGGGGCGCGACGGGTCGGGCTGGGCGGTCAAGGCCGATACGGGCCGCGTGATGTGGACGGTGGCGGGGCCGGTCGGCGCAAGCGGCATGGTCGGCGCGGCTGGCCCGACGGTGACGGATACGCTGGTGCTGTTTCCCTTTGCCAGTGGCGGCCTGACCGCAGCCTTGAAGCAGAGCGGCGTGCAGGTCTGGCAGGCGCCGGTGACGGGGCAGCGTCTGGGCCGCGCCTATGGCGGGGTCACCGATATTACCGGCGATGCCGTCGCGATGGGCGAGCGCACCTATGTCGGCACGGCCTCGGGGCGGACGGCGGCGCTTGATACGTCAAGCGGCGAACGGGTCTGGACGGCGGTGGAAGGGGCGATGAACCCGCCTTTGGTGGTGGGTGGATCGGTCTTTGTGGTGAATGACGAGAACCGTCTGGTGCGGCTTGATGCCGAAACGGGCGCGGAAATCTGGGCCGTGGCGATGCCCTATTTCACTGCCGAAAAGGCCAAGCGTCACAAGGCCATCGTGCCGCTGTTCGGGCCGGTGCTGGCGGGCGGGCGGCTGGCGGTTGCCTCGGGCGACGGAGAGTTGCGGCTGTTTGACCCTGCGGATGGATCGCTTCTGGGCGGGGCCGTCATTCCCGGCGGGGCGGCGGCGGCACCTGCCCTGGCGGGGGGCATGCTGTTCGTCGTTGGCGCCAAGGGGCAACTTCACGCTTTCCGTTGACGCCTGACACGTGTAAGCGGGCGGCTTGCGTTTACGTAGGACCGGAACATGAGCTTTACCCTTGCCATCGTCGGGCGCCCGAATGTGGGCAAATCGACCCTGTTCAACCGGCTGGTGGGCCGGAAACTGGCATTGGTGGATGACCAGCCCGGCGTGACGCGCGACCTGCGCGAAGGCGATGCGCGGCTGTTCGACCTGCGCTTTACAGTGATCGATACGGCCGGTCTGGAAGAGGTTACGGACGATTCACTTCAGGGGCGGATGCGGCGGTTGACCGAGCGGGCGGTCGAGATGGCCGATATCTGCCTGTTCCTGATCGACGGGCGGATGGGCGTGACCCCGACTGACGAGGTGTTCGCCGATATCCTGCGCAAGAAATCGGCGCGGGTGATTCTGGGCGTGAACAAGGCCGAGGGTGCTGCCGGAGATGGCGGGGCGATCGAAGCCTGGAGCCTTGGTCTGGGCGAGCCGGTGCGGATGTCGGCCGAGCATGGCGAGGGGATGGACGATCTTTACCGTCTGCTGCGCCCGTTGGTCGATGAATTCGCCGAGCGCGAGGCCGAGAACACGCCCGAGACCGAGGTGGACCTGCCCGAAGAACTGGGCGAGGACGAGATCGACGAAACCGCGCACCGGCCCACGGCGAAAAAGCCGTTGCAGATTGCCGTGATCGGGCGGCCCAATGCGGGCAAATCGACGTTGATCAACAAGATCATCGGCGAGGACCGTCTGTTGACCGGCCCCGAGCCGGGGATCACGCGGGATGCGATTTCGATCCGCACCGAATGGATGGGCACGCCCACGCGGATTTTCGACACGGCTGGAATGCGCAAGAAGGCGCGGGTGACTGAAAAGCTGGAAAAGCTGTCGGTGGCCGACGGGCTGCGCGCCGTGCGTTTTGCCGAGGTCGTGGTGGTGCTGCTGGATGTGGAAATTCCCTTCGAGGTGCAGGACCTGCGCATCGCCGATTATGCCGAGACCGAGGGGCGTGCGGTCGTCGTGGCGGTGAACAAATGGGATCTGGAAGACGAGAAGCAGGAAAAGCTGGCCGAACTGAAAGAGATGTTCGAGCGTCTGCTGCCGCAGTTGCGCGGCGCGCCGCTTATCACGGTGTCGGCCAAGACGGGGCGGGGGCTGGACCGGCTGCACGATGCGATCCGCCGCGCCCATGACATCTGGAACAAGCGCATCACCACGGCGCGGCTGAACAGCTGGCTGGGCGCGATGACCGAGGCGCATCCCCCACCGGCGCCGGGCGGGCACCGCATCAAGCTGCGCTATATGACGCAGGTAAAGGCGCGGCCTCCGGGCTTTGTCATCATGTGCTCGCGCCCCGACGAGATGCCCGATAGCTACAAGCGCTATCTGGTGAACGGGTTGCGCGATCATTTCGAGATGCCGGGCACGCCGATCCGGATCATGTTCCGCAGCCAGAGTGCGAAGAACCCGTTCAAGGACCGCAAATTCCATACGCCAAGCCGCTTGCGCAAGCATAC
>JAIXRW010000029.1 GCA_027484985.1 Rhodobacter sp.
AACCCGCCGTGGCAGGTTCTTTCTTCTTGGCTTCGGTATAGACAAGGATCGGCTTGGCTTCGACCGCGTTCACCGCCTCGTCGTTCACCACCACTTCCTCGACCCCGTCCATGCCCGGCAGTTCGAACATGGTATCGAGCAGGATATCCTCCATGATCGAGCGCAGGCCGCGCGCGCCGGTCTTGCGCTTGATGGCGCGTTTGGCGATGGCGATCAGCGCGTCGGGCGTGAAGGTCAGCTTGACGCCCTCGATCTCGAACAGGCGCTGGTATTGCTTGACCAAGGCGTTCTTCGGTTCGGTCAGGATCGTGACCAAGGCCGCCTCGTCCAGATCGGTCAGGGTGGCGATCACCGGAAGGCGGCCGACGAATTCGGGAATAAGGCCGAATTTCAGCAGGTCTTCGGGTTCCAGTTCCTTGAACAGTTCCCCCACACCGCGCGCATCGGGGTCTTTCACATCGGCGCCGAACCCGATGCCCGACCCTTTGTTGCGCTGCGCGATGATCTTTTCCAGACCCGCGAAGGCGCCGCCGCAGATGAACAGGATGTTCGTGGTGTCCACTTGCAGGAATTCCTGCTGCGGGTGCTTGCGGCCGCCCTGCGGCGGAACCGATGCAACGGTGCCTTCCATGATCTTCAGAAGCGCCTGTTGAACGCCCTCACCGCTCACATCGCGGGTGATGCTGGGATTGTCCGACTTGCGGGTGATCTTGTCCACTTCGTCGATATAGACGATGCCGCGCTGTGCCCGTTCGACGTTGTATTCCGATGCCTGCAACAGCTTGAGGATGATGTTTTCCACATCCTCGCCCACATAGCCCGCTTCGGTCAGCGTGGTCGCGTCGGCCATTGTGAAGGGCACATCAAGGATGCGCGCCAGCGTCTGAGCCAGCAGGGTCTTGCCGCAGCCGGTGGGGCCGATCAGCAGGATGTTCGATTTCGACAGTTCGATATCGGTCTTGGACGAATGGTTCAGCCGTTTGTAGTGGTTGTGAACCGCCACCGAAAGCACGCGCTTGGCATGGATCTGGCCGATCACGTAATCGTCCAGCACCTTGCAGATTTCGCGCGGGGTGGGCACGCCGTCGGAGGATTTCAGCCCCGTCGATTTCGTTTCTTCACGGATGATGTCCATGCACAGTTCGACGCATTCGTCACAGATGAACACCGTCGGACCCGCGATCAGTTTTCTGACCTCGTGCTGGCTTTTGCCGCAGAACGAACAGTAAAGGGTGTTCTTGCTGTCGCTGCCAGAGTTGTTCGCCATCGTCTTCCTCTGCGTCGCAACCCCGCGGGGCGCTGTTCGGGTCCATTGCGCGAAAGTCTAGGACAAGCCCTTTCCCCCCACAATGCCAAATCGCCCCCCGCGCCAGCGGGCGGGAGGCGGCTAAATCACTTCGACGGATCGTCGGCCTTGCCGCGGCTTTCCACGATCTCGTCGATCAGGCCCCATGCCTTGGCATCTTCGGCCGACATGAAGTTGTCGCGCTCGAGTGCGGCTTCCACGGTGGCAAGGTCATTGCCGGTGTGTTTGACGTAAATCTCGTTCAGGCGACGCTTGAGCTTTTCAGTCTCGCGCGCGTGGATCATGATGTCGGTCGCCTGCCCCTGGTAGCCGCCGGAAGGCTGATGGACCATGACGCGGCTGTTGGGCAGCGAGAAGCGCATCCCCTTTTCGCCCGCCGTCAGCAACAGCGACCCCATCGAAGCCGCCTGCCCGATCACAAGGGTCGAGACCTTGGGCTTGATGTATTGCATCGTGTCATAGATCGACAGCCCGCTTGTCACCACGCCGCCGGGGCTGTTGATATACATGCTGATTTCCTTCGAGGGGTTTTCCGCCTCGAGAAACAGCAACTGGGCGCAGATCAGGCTGGACATGCCGTCATGCACGGGGCCCGACATGAAGATGATCCGTTCCTTCAGCATGCGGCTGAAGATGTCATAGGCGCGCTCGCCGCGGCTGGTCTGTTCGACCACCATCGGGACGAGGGTGTTCATGTAGTGATCAACGGGATCGCGCATCTCGTCCGGCCTCTTCCAAAAGGGATACTCTGTTGACCAGAGTCTTAGTGGTGCTGGCGGGGGGCTGCAAGGGCACCTGCCCCGTTATCTCTTGGCCCGTCCGTCGCGCCACCCGCGCCCGCCTGTTCCAAAGGACGACCGCAGCGCCCCAGACTTGAGCGTGAGGGGTAAAGAAATCTGCAACAGGGCCGGTCTAATGTGGCCCGCCAAACCGCCCGCGCGCCAGAAAAACGCGCGACAGCGCCGTCAGCAGGCACAGGGCGGCAAAGACCCAAGCGGCCGAGGCAAAGCCTGCGGGCCACAGCGTGACCAGCACGAAAAAGCCAATGGTTTCGGTGCCTTCCAGCAAGCCCGCGCTGAAGTAGAGCGATTTTTCGCCGCGCGAGCGGGTTTCAAGCCCGCGCTTTTCGGCCAGCACGGCAAAGCCCAGAAAGGTTGCACCATTTATGTAGAAACTGGCCAGCAAGGCCGCCCCTGCCACCCCGTTCGCTGCCGGATCGCGCAACACGAAGGCCAGCGGGATCGCGGCGTAAAAGGCGAAATCGCACACGATATCGAGATAGCCGCCGAAATCGGATTTTTGGCGCGCGCGCGCCACGGCGCCATCGAGCCCGTCGCAGAGGCGGCTGGCCAGCAACAGCGCCAGCGCCACCCAGACCGGCCCCGCAAGTGCGATCACCGCCGCCGCCGCAAGCCCCAGCGCAAAACCGGCCAGCGTGACCGCATCGGCGCCGATCCCGCCTGCGGCAAGCGCCCGTCCGGCCTTGGCAAGCGCGGGTTCGATCAGGCGGCGCATCACCCCGTCAAGCATCGTTCACCTTTTTGCACCGCGCGGAAGTTCCTGTTGCCCTGCCCCGTGGCGGTCCCATATCGAAGGGGAAAGAGTTAAGCCAAAGGCATTGCAATGCAAAGACGAGACTTCGGCCGCCTGCTTTCCGGCCTTGCACTGACCCCGCTGTTGCCCCGCCGCGCCCGCGCCGCCGGGTGGGAGGCGACGCTGGACGAGGCACGCGGCCAGACTGTCTATTTCCACGCATGGGGCGGTGATCCCAAGATCAACGCCTTTCTTGAATGGGTGGGCGGGCAGGCGCAAGACCGCTATGGCGTGGGTCTGGTTCAGGTCAAACTGGCCGCCACCACCGATGCCGTGGCACGGGTGCAGGCCGAACAGGCGGCGGGCATCGTGACGGGCGGGGCGGTGGACCTTGTCTGGATCAATGGCGAGAATTTCGCGGCGATGAAACAGGCAGGGCTGCTTTACGGCCCCTTTGCGCAAGGCCTGCCGAACTGGCCGCTGGTGGATACCGCCGGCAAGCCCGCAACGATGACGGATTTCACCCTGCCGACCGAAGGCTTCGAATCGCCCTGGGCCATGGCGCAACTGGTGTTCGAATATGACGCGGCGCGCGTAAAGGTTCCGCCGCAAACCCTTGTGGCGTTTGAACAATGGATCACCGACAATCCGGGGCGGTTCACCTATCCGCAGCCGCCCGATTATCTGGGGGTGACCTTTCTCAAACAGTTGCTTTACGGCTTGATGAAAGACGCATCGGTGTTGCAAAGCCCGGTGGATGAAGCGGCCTATCCCGCGCTGACCGCCCCGCTTTGGGCCCTGCTCGACCGCATCCACCCCGCACTGTGGCGGTCGGGGCGGGCCTTTCCGGCCAACGAGCCCGCACTGGGCCAGTTGCTGGCGGATGGCGAGGTGTTCATCGGCTTTTCGTTCAACCCCGGCCGGGCCAGCGCCGAGATTGCGGCGGGCAATCTGGCCCGTACGGTGCGGACCTTTACCCTGACGGGCGGAACCATCGGCAATGCGTCTTTCGTGGCGATTCCCTTCAATGCCGCCCATCGCGCGGGGGCGGAGGTGATCGCCAACCTTCTGCTCGAGCCCGAGGTGCAGGCCCGCGCGCAAGACCCCGCCGTGCTGGGCTTTCAGACCGTGTTGGACCTTGCCGCGCTGCCGCCCGAGGACCGCGCGCGGTTCGACGCGCTGGATCTTGGCCTTGCGACATTGCCGCCCGACCAGTTGGGGCCTGCGCTGCTCGAATCCCATGCCAGCTGGACGACGCGCCTTGCCGCCGATTGGACGCGCCGCTTCGGGGTCGCGCAGTGATCCTTGCCGCCCTGCCGCGCCTGACCTTGGCGCTGATGGCGCTGCCGGTGCTGGCGGGGCTGGCCGGAACGGTCGGTCCGGCGCTGGCGGGGGGCGGGGCGGGGTTTCGTGCCCTGCTGGGCTGGCCGGGGCTGGGGCAGGCGGCGGCGCTGTCGCTGGTGACGGGGCTGGGGTCAACCCTGCTGGCGCTGGGGCTGTGCCTGCTGCTGCTGGCGGCCCTGTACGGCACGCCCGGTTTCGCGCCGTTGCGGCGGCTGTTGGCGCCCTTGCTGGCGCTGCCCCATGCGGCGGCGGCGCTGGCGCTGGCCTTTCTGGTGGCGCCGTCGGGCTGGGTGCTGCGGCTGGTATCGCCCTGGGCCACCGGCTGGACCGATCCGCCCGACCTGTTGCTGCTGAACGACCCGATGGGCATCGCGCTGATGCTGGGGCTGACGGTCAAGGAACTGCCCTTTCTGCTTTTGATGGCGCTGGCCGCGCTGCGGCAGGACCGGACCGAACGGCTGATGACCGTGGCCGCAACGCTGGGTCATGGCCGTGTGGCGGGCTTTGTGCTGACGGTGTGGCCGGGGCTTTACCCGCAGTTGCGCCTGCCGGTCTATGCCGTGCTGGCCTATGCGATGACATCGGTTGACATGGCGATGATCCTTGGCCCGACATTGCCGCCCACGCTGTCGCAACAGGTGGCGCTGTGGCAGATGGCGCCCGATCTGGCGCAGGGCCCGCTTGCCGCCGCAGGGGCGCTGACCCAGTTGGCGCTGGTGCTGGGCGCGCTGGGCCTGTGGCGCGGGGCCGAGGCGCTGGGGCGGGCCGCTGTTGCGGCATGGGCGGTATCGGGGCGGCGGTCGGTCTGGCTGGATGCGCCGGCGCGGCGCTTGGCGCTGGCCACGGCGGGGGGGCTGTGGCTGGGCCTTGCGGCAGGGATCGCGGCCTTGGCGCTGTGGTCGGTCGCGGCGGAATGGCGCTTTCCCGATGCCCTGCCCGCGCGGCTGACATCCGCGGGCTGGACCGCCGCGCTGCCCGGGCTGATTCCGGCCCTTAGCGCCACGCTGATGGTTGCCCTTGCGGCCAGCCTGCCCGCGCTGGTGCTGGTGCTGGGCTGTCTCGAGGCGGAAACCCGCCACGGGCTGACTGCTACCCCCCGCGCCATGGCGCTGCTTTACCTGCCGCTGCTGGTGCCGCAGATCGCCTTTCTGCCGGGGTTACAACGCCTTGCGCTGGCTACCGGTGCCGAAGGCACTTGGCCCGCGGTGGCCGCCGCCCATCTGGCCTTTGTGCTGCCCTATGTGTTCCTGTCGCTGTCGGGGCCCTATCGCGGGCTGGATGCGCGCCTGTCTCTGGCCGGTCGCAGCCTTGGCGCATCCGAGCAACGGCTGTTCTGGCGGTTGCGGCTGCCGCTGCTGCTGGCCCCGCTGTTGACCGCGCTGGCGGTGGGAATCGCCGTGTCGATCGGCCAGTATCTGCCCACGCTGCTGATCGGCGGCGGGCGGGTTGTCACCGTGACGACCGAGGCGGTGGCCCTGTCATCAGGCGGCAACCGCCGCTTCACGGGGGCTTTTGCGCTATTGCAGATGCTGCTGCCCGCGCTGGCCTTTGGAATTGCCATCGCGGTGCCGCGGGTGCTGTGGCGCAACCGGCGGGGGATGCGGGCATGACGCTGGTTCTTGACGCGCTGACCGTGACCTTGGGTGACAGGCCCATCGCGCGCCTGTCGGCCACGGTGCGGGGCGGCGAGGTCTTGACGCTGATGGCGCCTTCGGGGGCGGGGAAATCCTCGGCCCTGGGGGCGATCATCGGCAGTTTGCCTGCGGTATTTGGCGTGACGGGGCGGGTGCTGCTGGAGGGGGCGGATGTAACGGCGCTGCCCACGCGGCTGCGCCGGATCGGGCTGTTGTTTCAGGAAGATACGCTGTTTCCGCACCTGTCGGTGGCGGGCAATCTGGCCTTTGCCCTGCCCGCAGCCCGCCCCGACCGCGCCGCCCGTATCGCGGCGGCGCTGGACAGCGCGGGGCTTTCGGGTTTTGGCGGGCGCGACCCTGCCACCCTGTCGGGGGGCGAAAAGGCGCGGGTCGCGTTGATGCGGTGCCTGCTGGCCGAACCGCGCGCGCTGCTGCTGGATGAACCCTTCTCGCGGCTGGATGCGGCGCTGCGCGACCAGATCCGCCGATTTGTCTTTGATCGTGCCCGCAGCCTTGGCCTGCCCGTGATTCTTGTCACCCATGATGCCGAGGATGCCCGCGCCGCGGGCGGCCCCGTGATCGACCCGTTCGGACGCAGTATTAACCCGTGATCCTGTTCAGAAAGGCCCCGAGATGATGCCCCGACCCGTTCAGCGCCTTGTCGCCGCAACCGCCCTTGCCTTGCTGCTGGCCAGCCCTGCTTTGCCTTGCGAGGTGCCCGCCAATGCGGCGGCCCTGCGGTCTGAGGTGATTGCCCTGACCAATCTGCAACGCAAGAAACAGGGCCTTGCCCCCGTGGCGGAACAGGCCGCGCTGGCCAAGGCGGCACAGGCTCATGCCTGCGACAATGCCACCACGCGCACCATGTCGCATCGCGGATCAGACGGATCGGCCCTGCCCGACCGGCTGGCCCGCGTGGGCTATCACTACCGCGCGGCGGCCGAGAATGTGGCGGCAGGCTTTCGCGATGCGCCTTCGGTCATGTCGGGCTGGATGGGATCTTCGGGCCACCGCCGCAACATCCTGACCGGACCGATGCGCGACATCGGCATCGGCGTGGCACGCGGGGCGGACGGGCAGCTTTACTGGGCGATGAACCTTGGCCGCAGTGGCGGCTGATCAGCGCGCGATCACCAGTTCGGCGCAAAGGCCACCCAGCGCCTCGCTTCGGCCAAGGCGCAGCGTGCCGCCATGGCTGCGGGCGATGTCCGAGGCGATCGACAGACCCAGCCCCGCCCCGCCGCCGCGATTGGGGTCGCGCGCCTCGTCCAGACGGGCAAAGGGGGCAAGCGCCTGGTCACGCTGATGCGCGGGTATGCCGGGCCCGTCATCCTCGACCGTAAAGCGCAGCGTGCGCTCGGCCAGCATGACGCCGACCACCGCTTTCGTTCCGTGGCGCAGCGCGTTGCCGACAAGGTTTTCGAGCGCCCGCGTCACCGCCTGCGGGCGCATCTGCACGCGCATCCCGCCCGCATCCCCCCGCAACGTCACATCCCCCCCCGTCCGCACCGCGTTTTCCACCACGCGGCGGGCGATGGCGGCGGGATCGACGGGCGCGGTTTCCTCGGTCGCGTCGCCACGGGCGAAGGACAGGAATTCATCGACCAGCCGCTCCATATCGGCCACATCGCCCAGCAGGGCCGCCGTCTCGTCATCTTCCGGCAGCATCGACAGGCCCAGCCGCAACCGCGTGATCGGGGTGCGAAGATCATGGCTGACGCCCGACAGCATAAGCGTGCGCTGTTCGATCTGGCGTTCGATCCGCGCACGCATTTCAAGAAAGGCGTTGCCAGCGGCGCGCACCTCGGTTGCGCCGCGGGGACGATAGGGGATGACCTGCCCCTTGCCAAAGGCATCGGCCGCTTCGGCCAGCAGTTTGATCGGGCGCAACTGGTTCGACAGGAACAGGAAGGCGATGATGGTCAACAGCACCGAAGCCACGATCATCAGCACCAGCAACTGGTGCGGATTGCTGGCCGAAAAACGGCTGCGGTCGATCTGGAGCACAAGATCGCCCCAACGGGTGGGAAGCCGCAGGTTCACATCGCCCTGCGTGACAAGATCGACCGCCCCCAGCCCCTGTATCCCGTCGCGCAGCGTGGCGATGACCACCCGCCCCGAAAGATCATAAACCTCGCGCCGGTCCTGGCCCGCGCCCGAACCCGACCCGTCCCCTGCCGGGGCGAGGGCTGCTTGCATCTGCAAGGCATCGGCCAGTTCTGCCAGCCGCGCCACGGCGGCCGTGCGGGTGGGGCGCAGGTCAACCTCGGCCTGCATCAGGCGCAATTCGGCAATCGCGCCGCTGGTCAGCTGGCGGGTGACCTTTTCGAAATGGCGCTGGATGAAGGTGACCGAAACGACAAGCTGGATCGTGACGATGGGCACGATCAGGATCAGGGCGGCGCGGCCATAAAGTCCGCGGGGCATGATGGATTTCAGCGAGAACATGCGCCAGACTAACCCCGCCACGCCCGCAAGGAAAGCCGAACCCGTGACCGGATGCCCGCCGCTGCGCTGCCTTGTCGCCCCCAACCCCTCGGCCCTGACAGGCGCGGGGACGAATAGTTATATCGTCGGAAGCGGCGCGGTCGCGGTGATCGATCCGGGGCCCGACGATGCGGGCCATCTGGCTGCGATCCTGTCGGCCTTGCGCCCGGGCGAGCGGGTGGCGCAGATCGTCGTGACCCATGCCCATCTGGACCATTCCGCCCTAGCCCCGCGGCTGGCGGCCGTTACCGGCGCCCCTGTCGCCGCCTTTGGCACGGCGACCGACGGGCGCAGCGCCGCCATGGCCGCCCTTGCCGCCGCAGGCTATCCCGATGGCGGCGAGGGGCTGGACCGCGCCTTCCGCCCCGACCAATGCCTGCGGGATGGCGACGTGCTGTCAGGCCCGGACTGGACGCTGGATGTGCTGCACATGCCCGGACATCTGGGCGGGCATCTGTGCCTTGCCACGGGCGGGGGCGTGCTGTTCAGCGGCGATCATGTGATGGGTTGGTCCACCAGCGTGGTCGCCCCGCCCGATGGCGATATGGGCGATTACATGGCCTCGTTGGCGCGGCTGGCGCGGGGGGCATGGACACGGCTTTTGCCCGGCCATGGCGCGCCGGTGGACGACCCGGCCGCGCGTCTGGCCGAGCTGATCCGCCACCGCGAGGACCGCGCAGGCCAGATCCTGTCGGCCCTGCGCGACGCCCCTGCCGACGCCGCAACGCTGGCGCGCAGGGTCTATCACGGCCTCGCCCCCGCCCTGCTGCCCGCGGCCACCGCGAATGTGATGGCCCATCTTGTTGATTTCACGGCGAAAGGGCTGGCCCAGACCACATCCCCGCTACGCCCCGCCAGCCGGTTCACCGCGCTGTGACAATTCTGCGCTTTTCCCCTTTACGCCCCCCCAACCCGTTGCTATAGACCCCCCGTGTTCCGGCGTAGCTCAGCGGTAGAGCAGTTGACTGTTAATCAATTGGTCGTAGGTTCGATCCCTACCGCCGGAGCCAATTATCCCTGATTTCATTAGGAAAATTGGCACAACACAAAATCTACTAACAACGTACCGCTAGAAAAAAACAGCCCTTCGTTGCTAGGTTAGCTTCCATTCATCAGGTCCGACGTAGCCCCGCGAAGCCTTGGCAAAGTCTTGAGCGGCGGCACGGTCGTTGATGTAGTGCGAGTGAAATTCGGCGAATGTGTTGCCTTCGCGCGGGCGTTCCATCACGTAGAAGTCACAGTATTGATCGCACAGGCGGCAAGAGTGCGACCAATAGTTGTCGGACGTGTCGAAGTACCCCCGTGCGCCGTCTACCAGTTCGTGCAACCCCACGATGTGATAGCCAGCACCTTGGGGCAGCATCTTTTCAATTCGTGGCGCGCGAATATCGCACATGGTCGCCCAGCCAAAGAACGTATTCCAGTGCCGCCGAATTTGCAGCGTGTAGGAATAGCCGTTCCAAATCATTGATTTTAGCCTCATGCGAACCCCCGAAGCAACTTCCCACACTATGCAGCGTGTCAATCACTTGCGGCAAGCGCGCATGTAAGGGCAAAATGCGGTATAGGATTTAGGGATGGTGCGGCAATGGCGATGATACCCGAAAACACAAACGAAGACCGACCGGGGTACTTCTACGTCATACCAAAGCGCGGCAACGATTGGGAAGTTTGGATGTGGACGGGGCATAAATGGTACGAACCGGGCGAAGCTGAACCGCGCGACCCGCCGCATTGGCGCCATAGGATACCGCAAGCGCCCCACCCCGACGATGTGCCAGGCCAATGAAGAAGCCCCGGCCAGCTTGACGCCAACCGGGGCCTGTGGCCGGGCGCAACCCCAGAAACGTATGGTGGCACGGGGTAAGGGGGGTTGGTGGCTCACGTCGTCGCGCCTGCCCCGGCCCCAAGGCACAGGGCGCATAGCCTTTGGCCCTAGACGTTTGGCGGGCGGGTATCGTCACCCGCCCGCCCGTGACCGAAGCAGGGGGCAGTACCAGTGCCCCGCCTCGGCCAACCTCACAACATAGGCAGTTCGGGCGCTACCCGGCTGCGTGTGACTGTATCAAAGGCGTACTGGGGCACGGCAAGCACGCCCCGCGTCGCAAGGTCCAGACTGCCAAGACCGGCGGCGGTCAAGGCTTGCCGAATGGTCGTTACAGGGGTCGCAAGCCCGACGATGACAATAGCCGGAAAGCCTACGTCGGGTGCATACGGCGCTTGCTGCGCTTTCCAAATGATATGTTCGACGCGTTCGAACAAGGCCGGTTGCCCCGTCGCAGGGGTTAGGTTGATACCCGCGCTAACGGCTTGCGGCGTGAAAATCGGCAAGACGCCTTTGGCGCACAGGGGTTCAACGTCTGGGTCAGGGCGATGCCCTGCTTCTCGGCCCAGGTCATCAGCGTGGAACTGACGTATTCCGGGCCATTGTCGACTCTGATCGCCAAAGGCCTGCCGCGCCATTGGATGATCTGGTTCAGGGATCGGACGACCCGCTCGGCAGGCAGCGAGAAATCAATCTCGATGCCCAGGCCTTCGCGGTTGAAGTCGTCCAGCACATTCAGAAGCCGGAATTGCCCCCATCCGCCAGCCGGTCAGCCATAAAATCCATCGACCAGACCAGGTTCGGGGCATCCGGCACGGCCAGTTCCTCGGGCTTCTCGCGCTTCAGCCGCCGCCTTGGCTTGATCCGTAGGTTCAGTTCCAGCTCGCAGTCGATCCGGTGGACCCGCTTGTGGTTGCAGACATGCCCCTTGACGTTGCGCAGGTGCAGGACGCACAGGCCGAAGCCCTACGTCTTGTGGAGGTTGGTCAACCCCACCAACAGGTCGGCGATCATCTCGTTCTCGCCGTCGCACTTCGGGCTGTAGCGAAAACAGGTCTCGCTGATGCCGAACGCACGACAGGCTAGTACAATGCTGACCCCTTTCGTCGCAACCGCCTTTGCGGCCAACACCCGGCGCTGAACTGGCCGCGTCACTTTTTTCCGAGAGCCTCTCGAAGTAGATCGGCCTGCATGCTGAAATCCGCAAACATGCGCTTCAGCCGCTGGTTCTCGTCCCCCGGCGCCTTCATCTGGCTTATCATGGACGCATCCATGCCGCCATACTTGGCCCGCCATTTGTAAAACGGCGCGCTGCTGATCCCATGTTCACGGCACAGCGCTGGCACGGGCATACCGCCCTCAGCCTGACGCGGCACGACCATGATCTGGGCTTGGGTGAAACGGCTCTTTTGCATCGGAATCTCCTCGTTCATCCTGCCGAGAAAATTCTATGTCTGCATCCCCTTAACCATCGGGAGGATTACCGTCCATAACCACCCCTATCACGGCGCCGGCCACACGACCGATTTCGCCATTGTGGTGCCGGACTTTTTCCAGAACCGGCTGGTCGGGTTTGCGGGCAACACGGCGCAGCACGTCGATATCGGGGCGGCCACGCCCGGCCTGATCATAGACGTTCCCGATGTCTATGCCGAAGGCATGCTGTTTGCGGGCACAAGGCTTTACCGCAAGGGCGCGCCGAACAACGCCATCTGGAACTACATCCGCAGGAACAGCCGCGCGGCCCAGCAATTGGTCGCCGATATCGAAGCGCGGATCGCCTCGGCCCGGCTGGGGGCCAAGCGGTTTGCCGAACTGCTTGAAAAATACGGCGAGGCCACGGTCTTTGCCGGCGCGAACCAGTTGATGGATTACGCCGAACGCATGGCGCGCCAGCGCATCAGCGACATTCCCGATGGTGATTACAGCGCCGAAAGCTGGCTTGATGACGATGGCCGCAACCGTGACAGGCAGCTGAAGGTCAAAGTTACCGTGCGCGTGCGCGGCGACGAGGTCGATGTTGACCTGACAGGGTCAGCCGACCAGACCCCCACCGCCTGTAACGTGCCCTTCGAAGGATCGACCAAGGCGGCCGCCGATGCGGGTTTTCGCAAGCTGTTGCCCGATGCGGCCACTTCCGATTTGCGCGTGCCGTCGAACGAAGGGTCGTTCCGCCCGATTAAGGTAACGGCCCCACTCGGGTCTATCTTCAACCCCCGCGCCCTTGCCCCCGTCATGCCCGAAAAGGTGATCGCGGGTTCATCGGCCTCGGTCAGTTTTGCCGCCTATTCGGGGGTGCGGCCTTCGGGCGATTACTGGGTGTTTCTTGAGGTGAACGAAGGCGCCTATGGCGGGCGGCCGCGGGCGGACGGGCCCGATTGCATTGACAACCTGACGGCCAATACCCGCAACAATCCGCTGGAAGACCTTGCCATGCATATCCTCATGATCTGCGACCGCTACGAATTGCGCGATGATATGCCCCCCGGCGCGGGTGAATTTCGCGGCGGGATCGGGGTGGTCAAGGCGCAGCGGGTGCTGACCCCCGCCTTCATCACCCACGAATCCGAACGCCATACCGACGCGCCTTGGGGCATCTTTGGCGGGCAGGATGGCACGGTCGGGCGCTGCACCATCACCAACCCGAACCGGCCGGACGAGGTGCGCGACATGCCGTCGAAATTCTCGGGCCTTGCGGTCGGGGCGGATGACGTGATGACCTGTGACAGCCCCAATGGCGGCGGCTATGGCAACCCGCTGAACCGCCCGTCGGTCAAGGTGCTGGAAGATGTGCTGGACGGGTTCTGCACGGCGCAAGCCGCCCGCGATGTCTATGGCGTGGTTGTCGATGTGGAGGCCGAAACCGTGGACATGGCTGCGACCGACCGGTTGCGCCAGACGATGGGCAAGGCCTGATCGCGCGGTTGGTGGCTTATAGCGCAAGGCGGCGCTGGTCCCGCCGGGGCCGGCCGCCTTGCGCGCATATTAGCTTGCGCGCAAAGGCACTTTCGCTGGTTGCCGCGCCCCGCTAGCGTGAGAGCGAATAGAGCAGGGCGGCGCCATGTCTTTCTACACCGTCACCATCCCGCGCCTTGAAACGCCCCGTTTTCTGCTGCGCGAATATCGCGAAACCGATTTCGAGGATTTCTCGGCCTTTTACGACACGGAACGCTCGCGCTTCATCGGCGGCCCCCTGACGCGCGAGATGGCTTGGCGCGGCCTTGCCACGCATCTGGGCCACTGGGCGCTGCGCGGATACGGGTTCTGGGCCGTCGAGGATAAGGCGACAGGCGCGTTCTGCGGGCATGTCGGCCTGTGGTTTCCCGAGGGCTGGTATGCGCCCGAAATCGGCTGGGTGATGATGCAGCATGCCGAAGGACGGGGTGTCGCCTACGAAGCCGCGCTGGCCGCCCGCGCCCATGCCTATGACACTTTGGGTTGGACAACCGCTGTCAGCATGATCGACCCCGGCAATGCCCGCTCGGTCCGCCTGGCCCAGCGTCTGGGCTGTCGCCATGAAGGATTGTTCACCCACAGCCGCCTTGGCCCGATGCAAATCTGGCGTCACCCGCCGCCCCTGTCGGGGCAGGAATGAAAGGAAGCCCCGATGCCGAAGGAACAGGCCACCAGCATCACCCATATCGATGATGACCGTTTCCGTGTGACCGAATGGCGCTTTGCAGCAGGGGCGGAAACGGGCTGGCATGTGCACGGGCATGATTATGTCATCGTGCCGCTGACCGATGGCACGCTTGGCCTTGATGTGCCCGATGGCGCGCCCTTTACCGCCACGCTGACCCAGGGTGTCCCCTATTCGCGCCGCCAAGGGGTGCATCACAACGTCACGAATGCCGGAGCCGCGCCGCTGGCCTTTCTGGAAATCGAAACCGTTGCCGATGCGGTGGCCCACCGCCGCCGTGACACGCTGGTGCGGTTCATGGCGGCGTGGAATGCCCGCGATGTCGATGGGTTGATGGCCTGTATGGCGGCCGATTGCGCCTTTCACGGCTCGGCCGGGCCGGATGCCAAAGGCCGCCGCTTCATCGGCCGCGATGCAGTGCGTGCCGCCTATGCCGCGATGTTCGACACCTTTCCCCAAGCGGCCTGGACCGCAGATAGCCACCATGTCAGCGGGGAAATCGGCCTGTCGGAATGGCGTTTCATCGGCACCGACAGCAACGGCAAGACCGTAGATGTGCAGGGCTGCGACATTTTCCGCTTTGACGGCGACCTGATCGCGCTGAAGGACAGCTACCGCAAGAACCGCAGCTAACATTCTGTTTTCTCGAAAGTAAACGCGCCCTGCCCCGCGTCTTTTGACAGCGTATCAACGACCTGCGCCTAAGGCCGGGTCAAAACGGCCGCGTCGGGGACAAAAACCGCCGCATAGATCGGCCCAGGTCTTCGGGCCGGTAGCCGCGTCCGATAAAGACGATGCTGTTGTCGCTGCGGCTTGCGCCCTGATCGGGCAGGATTTCGGGCGATTGAACAACCTTGCGCACGGTTTGCAGCAACAACCGCCCCGCCGGAGTGCGAAGCACCCCCTTCACGCGCACCAGATCATCGCCCCGCGCATGCAGCAGCGCCGAAAGCCACAGGGTAAAGGCCGACCAGTCCAGATCGGGCGGCACGGCAAGATGGGTAGGTGTGATCGGGCCGCGCGCGTCTTCTTCGGTCAGGGCGGGCAAATCCGCCACCTCTGCGCCGGGCGAAAGCGGGGGCAAGGCAACGCTATCGCCCAGCACCGCCGCCGAAACCGTGGCATGGGCGTTCAGCCGCGCCAGCGTGGCGCGCAACCGGTCCAAAGCCGCCGGATCGCAGGCATCAACCTTGGTCAGCACCATCCGGTCCGCCGCACCAATCTGGCGCCGGCCCAAGGGTTCGGTCGCAAGCTGCGACAGGGCATGCAGCGCATCGACGGCGACGATGGTTTCCTCGATCACGATATGGTTGACCAGAACGGGATCGGTCTGGATGGCGTTCACAATCGCGGCCGGATCGGCAAGCCCGCTGGTTTCCAGAACGATCCTGTCCAGCCGTGCTACTTGCGACGACTGGCGGCTGCGCGCATCGCACAACTGGCGCAGGGCGGCCACCAGATCGCCGCGTCCGGCACAGCAGCAGCAGCCCCCCGCCAGCAGCGTCATGCCCTCCTGCGCCCCGGACAAAAGCGCATCATCCACCGGGGTTTCGGCAGCCTCGTTCACGATGACATGCACGCGCGGACCAAAACTTTCGGCATGCAACTGGTGGCGCAGCCATGTTGTCTTGCCTGATCCGAGATAGCCGCCCAGCAAGGTCAGCCGAAGCCGCGCGTCAGAAGCCATCCAGATACCGCGCATCCAGCGGGTCAATCGGCGCGCCGTTCAGCCGTTCCGCCTCGGCCCAAAGTTCGGTCAGGTTCTCGACGATCATGCTTGCACCCGCGCGATTGCCCAGCTGGATACCCGGAACCACGCCGCCATCATGGGCCATCAGGCCATAGGGGCGCAAAATCTCGTCCAGCACCCGGGCGCGGTGGAAGCGGGCGCGCAGCCGGTCACCCGGCGTGGCGGCCCCTGCCTCGGTCCAGTGGCCGGGGGCGGCGGGGTTGCCGCAGGCGTTGCACATAGAAGCCTCCTTTGGGGAACGGGGGGCCTTTGCGCCCCCCGAGCCGGATCAGATCACTTCGGGGCGCGCGGTGCCGCCAAAGGGATAGCGCTTGCGGAAGTCATCGGCGATGTCTTCAAAGGTCGCCCATTCCACGCCCGAATGTTTCGAGATGTATTCGATCAGGCGTTCCAGCATCAGCAGCACCTGCGGACGGCCCGCCACATCGGGGTGGATGGTAAAGGCGAACACGGCGTAATCCATTTCGCGATAGACCCAGTCGAACTGGTCGCGCCACATTTCCTCGATATCGCGGGGATTGACGAAGCCGTGGCTGTTCGGCGCCTTCTTCATGAACATCATGGGCGGCAGGTCATCGACATACCAGTTGGCCGCGATATCGACGAGGTCGATTTCCTTGCCATGCTTGAGGGGATGCATCCATTCCTTGGCGGTCTTGGAATAGTCGATGGTGTTCCAGCTGTCGCCCACCTTGGCATAGAAGGGCTGGAAGTCGCGATACCCCTGGCTGTGGTCATAGGTAAAGCCGTGCTTGAGCAGCAGCGCCGCGGTCGAGTTGGACATTTCCCACCACGGGGCCACATAGCCGCGCGGGGCCTGACCGGTCAGGCCCTTGATCAGCTCGATCGACTTGACCAGCACATCTTCTTCCTGCGTGGGGGTCATGGCGATCGGGTTTTCGTGCAGATAGCCATGCGCGCCAACCTCGTGGCCGTCCTTGACGATCATCTCCATTTCCTTGGGGAAGGTTTCAAGGCTGTGGCCCGGAATGAAGAACGAGGTCTTGAGGTCGTATTTCTTGAACAAGCGCAGCAGGCGCGGCACGCCCACTTCGGTTGCGAAGATGCCGCGCTGGATGTCGGACGGGCTGTCACCCCCCCCATAGGACCCGATCCAGCCCGCCACCGAGTCGATATCGGTGCCGAACGCACACATGATCTTTTTCGCCATCAGTCTATCCTCCTGTTGAGAAGTCGTTTTTTTTCGGTACGCGGACCTAACCGCGGATCGTCGCCTCAAGCGCAAGCCCCGCCGCCAGAAGCGCCGCGTCGCGGCCATGGTGGGCGCAGACCATCAGCGCGATGGGCATGCCATCGGCATCGGCGCCGTTCGGAATGGACAGGCCGCACCAGTCAAGGAAATTGCCGATGGCCGTGTTGCGAAGCGTGCGGAAGTTGTGGTGGAAGAACAGCTCGACATCCGCTTCCAGCGGGGCGGTGGGCATCGCCACACTGGGTGTGGTGGGGCAAATCAGCAGCGCATCGCCCAGCCGGTCATTCAGCCGCGCGATCATGCGGTTGCGGCCTTCGTGCAGGCGGATCAGGTCAACCGCCGTCATCTTGTCGCCCATGCGGATACGGCGCACCACGCGGGCATCCATCTGCGCGGCATCCGGCCCCTGCAGCCGTTCCCAATGCACCTCGAGGGCCTCGGCCGATGTCAGCGGTCCATAGCGGGCCATCAGCGCGACCGTCTCGGCCAGTTCGGGCAACGCGATCCGCCGCACCCGCGCGCCCGCCGCCGCAAGACGCGCCACCGTCGCCTCGAAAGCCGCTGCGACAGCGGGGTCGAGATCGTCGAACATCACCGCATCGGGTACGACCAGATCAAGCGCTGCCACATCGGCGGCCCGCACCTGCGGCATGGCAAGCCCGCGCAGCGCGGCGTCAACCAGCACGCAATCCTCGACCGTATTGGCCAGCGGACCCAGCGTATCAAGAGTGCGCGAAAGCGGGAAAACCCCGTCCATCGGATGGTGCCCGGTCGAGGTCTTGTAGCCCACGACCCCGTTGAAGGCGGCAGGAATACGGATCGACCCGCCAGTATCAGTGCCGATGGCCAAGGGCACGATGCCCGCCGCCACCACCGCCCCGCTTCCCGACGAAGACCCGCCGGGTGAACGGGCGACACGGGCATCGCGCGGGTTGCGCGGCGTGCCGTAATGCGGGTTCAGCCCGATACCCGAATAGGCAAACTCGGTCATGTTGACCGCCCCAACCGTTACCAGCCCTGCCCGCAGGCCTGCCCGCACCAAGGCGGCGTCCGCCGTTGCGGGGGCCGCCCCGCGCAGCACGGCCGACCCTGCGGTCGTCACTGTGCCTTTCAGGTCGAACAGGTCTTTCCATGCCAGTGGCACGCCATCCAGCAGGCTGGCCGGATGCCCCGCCCGCAGCCGTTCACGCGCGGCGCGGGCCTCGGCCTCGGCACGGTCGCGGGTCAGTCGGATGAACAGCGCGGCATCGTCATGGGCGGTGATGCGGTCATAAACCTGCGCCACCAGATCGACGGGATCCTTGCGCCCTGCGCGCAGGTCTTCGGCCAGTGCCTTTGCGGTTTCAACAGCCATGGCGTTACTGCGCGATCAGCGTGGTATCGGCCGGATTCCACGCGACATAGCCCGCCGCCCCCGCCTGAAGCGTGTCACGATACTTGTCGGCATGCCCCTCGAGCGAGACAGCCTCGCCACTGGGCAGTGTCATTCCGATTTGCAGGATATGCCCGACGAGTTGCAAGCGGTTGATCTGGCAGGGAACCACATTGCCGCCATGCCGTGCCCGCACCTCGGCCTCGGACATTGTGCCGGGCAGGACATGCATCGCCTCGGCCGGCAGGACGATCGAGGCTGCCGCCCCCGTGGTGATGGCGCTGGCGGGCGGTTCGGCCAGCAAGGCGCCAAAGGGCGTGTCAAGGCTGACGGTCCCGCCATCAATATTGCGGACCTTGCCTGAAATCAGCGTGTTGGCCCCGATGAAACGGGCCACGAAAATGCTTTGCGGGCGGGTATAAAGCTCGCGCGGGGGGCTGATCTGTTCGATGCGGCCCGCGTTCATCACCACGATCCGATCCGACAGCGCCAAGGCTTCGGATTGCGCATGGGTCACAAAGACAAAGGTGATGCCAAGGTCGCGTTGCAGCAGCTTCAATTCGTTCTGGATCGATTTGCGCAGGTTGGCGTCAAGCGCACCCAAGGGCTCGTCCAGCAGCAGGATGTCGGGTTCCACCACCAAGGACCGCGCCAGCGCGATGCGTTGGCGCTGCCCGCCCGAAAGCCGCGTGGGGCGCACATCCGCCACTTCGGTCAGGCCAAGCTTGTCTAGGATGCGGTCCACCTTGCGGTTCGCCTCGGGCAAGGGCAGGCCCTTTACCTCAAGGCCGAACATCACATTCTGGCGCACCGTCATATGTGGAAACAGCGCGTAGTTCTGGAAGATCATCGAGGTGGGGCGCTTTTCGGGTTGCAGGTCATTGACCCGCTTGCCGCGGATCATCAGATCGCCCGAAGTGATCGATTCGAACCCCGCAATCATGCGCAGCGTCGTGGTCTTGCCGCAGCCCGACGGGCCCAGAAAGGCGATGAATTCGCCCTTGTCCACGTCAAGGTTGAAATCGATCACGGCAGGTGTGCCGTTGTCGTAAACCTTGCCGATATGCGAAAGCTGCAGGTCGTAGGCCACTTGAAAGTCCCCGGTTGTCGGTTGGGTGCGGCCGGAGCGGGACGCTCCGGCCACGGGTTTCAAATGTCGATCAAGCCGACAGGAATTCGTCCCACTTCGAGATCAGCAGGTCGTATTCATCCGGCCACTGGTGCCAGTAGGCGACATTCGCTGCACGGGTGGCCAAAGAGCCGCCGTCGCGCAGATCGCCTTCCTTGATGCCGCGTTCTTCCGCGCCGACCCACGGTGCGCCCTCGTACCAGAAGGCGTACTTTTCGGGGGCCATGACGCCCTTGACCTTGTCGTTGGGCGAATAGTAGCCCTGTTCCGACACGGCCACCGCCGGACCACCCGACAGCCAGTAATCGGCATAGGCGGTGACAGCATCAAGGTTGGGCGAGGATTTCAGCGCCGAAACGCCGATGGCCCAGCCGCGATAGCCCGTCTTCATGGTGGCGTAAGAGCACTGGACGCCCTGTGCCTTGACGGCCATGACGGCAGGCTGCCACGCATCGGCAAGGATCATCTCGCCCGAGGCAAGCAGGTTGACGAGTTCACCGAAATCACCCCACAGGGCGCGGAACTGGCCTTCCTTCTTCTTCGAGATCAGGAACTTTGCCGCTTCTTCGATGGCCGCCGCATCCGGGTTGCCGGGGTTCTTCACCTCGAGCAGGCCCAGTTCGTTCATGGCCATGACGGCCTGACCAAAGGCGATCAGCGGGTCAACGTTCAGGCCGGTCTTGCCCTTGAACTTGGGATCGAACAGCGAGGACCACATCGACGCTTCTTCCGCCGAGACGAGGTCGGGGCGGTAGCCGATCGAGTCAAAGTTATAGACGGTCGGCACCATGTTCAGCGCCGTCATCGACTCGTCGGTATAGATCTGGCCGACGATCTGGGCCTTGGCGTCCCATTTCGGGTCGGCCTTGAGGAAGCTTTCCCCGATCCCCGTCCAGTTGGTCAGCGCCGAGGTGGCGATGGGCGACACAAGATCGGTCTGCACGATCGACGGCAGACGCTCGCCAATGGTTTCCCAGCAGTCATACGCGGTCGAGCCCGACAAAAGTTCGGTCTGGGTGTTGGGGAAGATATCGGCCTTGCCCGACACGGCCTTGACGCCCGAGGCCGCCTTGAAGTCTGCCAGAATACGGTCCTGCACCGTCACCGAAAGACCGACGGTCCGCAGTTCCTGCGAGGCGAGGTCGGCGGCAAAGGCCTGTTGCGCGCCAAAGGGAATACCCCCGGCGGCAAGTGCTGCAACACCCGCAGAACCCTGCAAGAACTTGCGGCGCGATAGCGACATATCTTTCATATGTAGTACCTCCTGTTACGTCTGTTGTGTCTTGTCTTCTTCTTTGTCCCGCCGGATCAGTAGCGCCCGACGAGCAATCCTCCGTCCACGACCACGACCTGTCCGGTCATGTATCGGGCGCCGTTGGATGCCAGGAAAAGGATCACATCCGCGATTTCATCCGGCTCGCCAATGCGACCCATCGGGATGAATTCGCCCGCCTTTTCAGCCCCTTCGGGCCCCAGCGAATGTTCCTTCGATAACAGTTGCGCGGTGCGGATATAGCCCGGCGCCACGCCATTCACGCGGATACCGTCGCGCGCCAGTTCCACCGCAAGGCCGCGCACCAGCCCCACCACGCCGGCCTTGGCGGCCGAGTAATGCACATGTTCGTCCCAGCCGTAAGCCACGCCCATGATTGACGACAGCGCGACGACGGCGCCCTTCTTGCGGGCCTTCATCCCGGCCAAGGCCGGACGGACCACGCGGAAAATGCCCTTCAGGTCGATGTCAAAGGTGTGGTCCCATTTGTCATCAGTCAGCGCGGGCAAGGGCACCTTGTGGGCGATGCCCGCATTGGCAACGATCACGTCGATCCCGCCCCGTGCGGCCTCGATCCTTGCGACCAGCGCATCTGCATCGGCGGTCGAACGCACGTCGAGCCGGTGAAATTCGGCACTTCCCCCCGCCGCCGCGATCTCGGCCACGCAGGACTGCCCTTCGGCATCCAGCACATCGGTCACGACCACATGATAGCCCGCAGCGGCAAAGGCCTTGGCGGCGGCGCGGCCGATGCCGATGCCGGCACCCGTGATAAGGACGGTTTCGGTCATAGCATCACATCTCCGGAATTCGGCCCCAGCGTCTGGCCGACGAACAGCGCAGCCGCGGGCGAGCAAAGAAAGGATACGGCTTCGGCCACTTCGTCGGGTTCCCCGAACCGGCCCAACGGCAGTTCGGCGGCCTTGGCGCGCTGCCAGTCTTGCGACAGGCTTCGCACAAGCGGTGTGTTGATCGGTCCGGGGGCGACCGCATTCACGCGGATGCCCTGCGCCGACACCTCGCGCGCCAAGGCCTTGGTCATGCCGATGATCCCTGCCTTGGCGGCGGAATAGTGCACCAGTTCAAGCCCGCCGATCTGGCCAAGCTGCGAGGCGATGTTGACGATCACCCCCGATTTGCGCGCCAGCATCCCGCCGATCACCGCGCGGCTGCACAGGAACGTGCCGCGCAGATGCACCGCGACCATTCGGTCGAAATCCTCGACCGTCAGGTCCTGGAAGCGCGCCTGATGCACATGGCCCGCGCAGTTCACCAGATGCGTCACCGCGCCAAAGGCAGCCTCGGTTTCCGCGACCATCGCGGCCACGTCATCCGCATCCGATACGTCGCCGCCTAGGCTGCGCGCCTGCGCCCCGATTTCCGCCGCAACGGCACTTGCCGCCGCAGCGCGAAAATCATTGACCATTACCTTGTAGCCATCGGCGGCCAGCCGCAGCGCAATGGCCCGACCGATGCCCGACCCTGAACCCGTGACAATCGCTGTTCCGGCGGTCCGGGTCATGCAATGTCCTCCTGCATGGCCATTTTCTTGGCACGCCGGACCGACAGCGCCATGAGGATGCCGTAAACCGACAACAGCGCAAAGGAAAACAGGGTGGTCAGCACGCCGAAGGCAAAGATGTTGGGATGGATCTCGACCGAGAAGGTGCCGTAGATCGCCAAGGGCAATGTCTGGTCACGCCCCGAAGCAAACAGCGTGCGCGGAAATTCGTCCAGCGATAGCGTGAAAGCAAACAGCATGGCCGACAGCACGCCCGGAAAGATCAGCGGAAAGGTCACCTTGCGAAAGGTGGTCCACGGATCAACGCCCAAAGACCACGCCGCTTCCTCGACCGAACTGTCAAAGCGGTTCAGGATCGCCAGCATGACAAGAAAGGCGAAGGGGAAGGTATAGGCGACATGGGTGGCAAAGGCGGTGGTGTACCAGTGCCGTTCGATCCCGATGATGTTGTTGGCCAGAAGCGATGTGCCCAGACCGGTCAGCACGCCCGGCACCATCATGCCCAGCACGATCAGGTAAAACACAAAGGTCGAACCCTTGAAACTGCGCCGGAAGGCCTGCGCCGACATCACGCCCAGCACGGTGGAAACCACCATTGTCATCAGCGCCAGCACAAGCGACCGGATCAGCGCCTCGCCAAAGGGCAAGGGCGCGATGCGCGACGGCGGGGTCAGGCCGAAGACCTGACGGTACCAATAGGTTGACCATTCGACGATCGGGAATTGCGGCCCGCCATCCGGCCCCTGCTGGAACGAGATGATCGTCAGCACCACGAAAGGACCGTACAGGAACAGCACGAACAGCGCGACGTAAACGCCAAGCGCGGGTTTGATGAAACGCGATTCCATGGATCAGAGCTCCCGCTTGAGATCGACGATGCGCAGAAGCCCCGCGATCACGACCCCCATCACGATGGTCAGCACCACCCCCACGACCGAAGCCATGGCCCATTTCAGCGAGCCGACCTGCGTGACGATGATGTTGCCCAACAGGTTGACCTTGCGCCCCGACAGCGCGCCCGAGGTGGCAAACTCGCCCAGGACCATGACCGACACGAAGATCGCCCCGACCACGACCCCTGGCAGCGACAGCGGGAAAATGATCTTCCAGAAGATGCGCCCGAACCCCGCCCCCAGATCTCGCGCCGCTTCGATGATGTTGCGGTCAATGCGCGACAGCATAAAGGCGATGGGGCCGACCATGAACACGCAGTAAATCTGCGTCATGCCGATGATGACCGACAGTTCGGTGAACAACAGCACCTCGATCGGTTGCTGGATGATGCCCAGCTTCAACAGCACGATGTTGATCGCGCCTTCCTTGCCCAGCATCGGGCGCCATGCCAGCACGCGGATCAGGAATGATGTCCAGAACGGGATGACACAGACCACCAGAAGCACGGTCGAAAGCGTTTTCGACTTGACGAACAGCCCCACGAAAAGCGCCGTCGGATAGCCCACGATAAAGGTCGTTGCCAGCACGATCAGCCAGATGCGGATCGTGGTCCAAAGCGAACCGGTATAGGTATCGGACGAGAAGAACTGCTTCCAGCTGGCCAGCGTCGGATCGGACGAGATGTTGAAGGTCGTCTGCGTCCAGAACGAGACATAGACGATCATCGCGATGGGCACGACAAGGAACAGCGACATCCATACGATGCCGGGAACCAGCAGCCAGCGCGTCACTTTCGACTGGCGATCCTGAATGGTGACGGTGCTGCTCATATCGCTGCCTCGCGGCCGAAGACGATGGCCTGTTCCGGGTTCCAGGTCAGCAGGTAGTCCTGCCTTGGTTCATAGGTTTCGGGGGCGCCAAGGCTCAGATGGTGTTCCATCTCGATCAGATGGCCCTGCCCTGCATCGAAAAAGCTCATGATCGACGATCCGAGATATTCCGAAGCGATGTATGTGGCCTTCAGCGCCGGGCCGTCGGCAGGCTTTGCCGACAGGGGAAGAACCTTCACGCGGTCATAGCGAACGGCATAACAATCGCGGTCGGCGCGGGTGGCCGCGGGGGCACGGATCGTGCCGAAACTTGCCGAAAAACTGCCGTTCGACAGCGTCCCCTCGAACAGATTGAATCGGTTCAGGAAATGCGCGACATCGGGCGAAGCGGGGCGGTCATAGATTTCGCCCGGCGTACCGGTCTGGATGATGGTGCCACGGTCCAGCACGACAACGCGGTCGCCCATCGCCAAGGCCTCGGTCTCGCTGCCGGTTACGTGCAGGAAGGTCACGCCCAGCCGTTCGCGGATCGCCCGCAACTCGTTTCGCATCCGCGACCGCAGGTTTGCATCCAAAGCGCCAAGCGGTTCGTCCAGCAAGACAAGCCGCGGCTTCATCGCCAGCGTGCGCGCCAAGGCCACGCGCTGGCGCTGGCCACCGGAGATCTGGTCAACGCCGCGCCCTTCCATGCCCGAAAGGCCGACAAGTTCGATCATCTCGGCCGCGCGGCCTTCAGCCTCGGGGGTCGGCACGCGGGTTTTGCCGTTGGTCAGGCCAAAGGCAACGTTCTGCATAACCGTCAGATGCGGAAACAGCGCGAAGTTCTGGAAAACAAAGCCGATTCCGCGTTCATGCGCCTGAACGTTCGTGATATCGCGCCCGTCGAAAAAGATGCGCCCCGTCTCGGGCGCCTCGAACCCGGCAATGACCCGCAGCAGCGTTGTCTTGCCCGATCCGGACGGGCCAAGGAACGACAGGTATTCGTTCGCCCCGACTTCGAGCGACGCATCGTTAAGCGCGACCAAATCGCCGTAGCGCTTGGTCACGCCTTCCAGTCTGAAGACCGACGTGTCCACTGTAACCTCGCCTGGAGTTCGATCCGCCCTCGTGGGGTGGATCATTTTTCTTGGTTCACACCGAGGTATGCATCCGTGCACATAGCTAACGGTGAAAACTGTACTTCGTATAACATAGGTGATTTTCACACCTGTCAACTGGTTATTAAATTACGGAATTACGCTTTTTTGGGCAAGTTAATCAATAAACAGCCCAGTTTCCGCGCAGAAAGCGAAGCGCCTCATGCGGAATGTTATGAATATTGCGTACTGTATTCGTCTTTATTGCGGGCTCAGATAGGGCGCGAAAGAACCGGTTTCGTCGATCACCGCCACGATCTTCATCCGCGCCAGATAGCGCCGCGCGGTGATCGACAGGTGGTAGCGCAGATATTCACACGCGGAATCAATGGGATGGTGCGTGATCAGATCAAGCAGGGTCTGGTATTGCTCGATCGTATCCTCGTCCCGCGGCAGGCCCAGCAGGATCAGCGCGCGGTCCACGGATGACAAAAGCAGGCGGTTTGACCGGATCATCTCGACCAAGGCTGCGTTTGGTGCCTGCGCAATACAAAGTTCAAGCAGCGCATCGCCAAGGTATTGGGGGGTGATCTCGGGATCGGTGCCGATCCGGCCCAGCAGGGCCTCGACTTCGGCATAACGGATATGCGGGCCGGCAAGCCGCAGGGCCGCGGGCTCCATGATCTCGCGCAGCTGGAACTTGTCACTGACGGTGCGCGCCGTCAGTGGCCCCGCAATCCAGTGCGAGCTAGGGCTTTTGCGCACCAGCCCGCGTTCCTGCAACCGCGCCAGCACATCGCGCACCACCGTGCGGCTGACACCCAAATGATCGGCCAGTTCGGTTTCGACGATTCGGAACTCGCCGAAAATCTGGCAAGAGGCCACCTCGTCCTCGACCTTGTCATAGACATGGCGCCATGTGCCGCGCGTTTGCAGCGCCTGATCGACGACCTGCGGAATATCCAGATCAAGCTCGCGGATGTCGCGCCGGATCGGAACGACCGCTTCGCCGCCCTTGCCCACCAGATAGCCGCGCCCGTCAAAACGGTGGATCAGCCCCTCGTCCAGCAACTGGCGCAAGGCCGATTGCACCGGAACGCGGCTGGTCTGCATCACCGCCGCAATCGGCCCTTCCAACAGCACGAAACCCGGCGGCAGCACGCCCGACAGGATGTTTTCGCGCAGCACGCGCCCGATCAGTTCATAGCGCGGCTCTTGTGCAAGGGGGTTAACCGACCGGATCATGCCGCCACCCCCTGATTGACGCGGCGCACGAACCGTTCCCATGCCCGCGCGGCATAGTTGTATTCGTCCATGACCGTGTTCCAGATCACGATGCGCCGCGCCCTGTCGATATAGGGGCCGCCCGCCCGCCGCTCGCCCGTCTTGACGACAATGGCGCCGTCCGGCCCGGCCAGATCGCGCGGGGCGGCCGCCCCTTCGTACCAATAGGCCCATTCCTCGGGTGCCAGCCATTCCCGCGTCCGCTGCGGGTTCGAGATGTAATAGCCCTGCCGCGCCATTACCGCCCCGGCATAGCCCGACAGCCACCAGTTCAGATATTCATAGGCCATGTCGAGTTCCGCGCCGCGCAGATGGCGCGACAGGCTGGCGCCGCCATGCCACGCGCGATAGCCCTCGGACGGGGCCGATTCCACGAAATGCTGGCGCGCCTTGCCCAGCTTGCCATAGACCGGCGACCACATGCTTTGCACCGCGACCTTGCCGCCTTCGGCCAGATCGGCCGCTTCGATCCCGTCGCGCCATGTGCCGCAGAAATAGCCTTCGACACGGCGGTCTTCCAGCAGCGCCATCAGGGCGTTGATCTCTTCGATGGTCATGTTGCCGATATCGGCAAATTCGATCTCGCCGGTCGCCTCGGCGGCAAGCGCCGCGTCGAAAAAGCCGATGGCGGGTTCGTCCACCAGCGCGATCCGCCCCTTGGCCCGCCGGTCCAGCAGCCAGGCCCAGCTTGGCCGCACATCCGGCCCGGTACCGAAAACGCGGGCATCGTAGCCAAAACTGTCCATGTTATGCACGGTGGGCAGCATGCTGATATAGCGGGTCGGTTTCGGCCCAAGAAACCCGCCCGGCTGCACATACAGCTTCTTGGCCGGCGCATCCCCCCGCCCCCGCCCCGCGTATTTGCTGACACCGCCCAGCTTTACGAGGTCAGAGACATTGTCCCATTCCGGCACGCGCCCGATATCGATGGGCTGCAAGGCGCCCCAGAACCACACGATATCAAGGTTGTGGAAGCACTGTTCATAGACATCGTAACTGTCGGGCTGCATTGCGGCCCAACGCTGGCAGGTCGGGAAATCCTTCTTCTCGAAGGCGATGTCAAAACCCAGATCGGCCCGCGCCCTTTCGCGGACAGGGTCAACCAGGGTGATCGAGGTTCCCAGCACCCGCAACCTGCGACGCGGGACCACAAGCGGCGTTGCAAGTTGGGGTTTCGTGTCGTCCTGCATCGTCCCTCGCATCGGGTATGGACGGGGGCTTTGCGTCAGCCCCCGTCCCGTTTCGGATGCCCCCTTAGACCAGCGCGGCACCGATGGCGTCAAACACAGCCTTGCGATCGTGACGCGCCTGAATCGCCTCGTCCATCGTCACCTTAACAAAACGCGTGGGCGTATGGGGCTGCAATTGCCCGATCAGGTCCATATCGGCGGAAACCACCGTGCCAAGCATGAAATACCCCCCGCCCGAAACCGCATCGCGGTGCAGCACGATGGGTTCGGTCCCACCGGGCACCTGCACCGACCCATAGGGATAGCAGGCATCCACGATGTTCGACGGGTCAGACCCCGCACCAAAGGGCTGATCGCGCGCCACGAATTCAAGCGGATGCCCCGCCTTGAACCGGTATCCGATGCGGTCCGCTTCGGGGGCGACCTTCCATGTATCGTCAAAAAAGGTCTTGCCGGCCGCTTCGGTGATCCGGTGCCAATAAAGGCCCGGCAACATCCGCAATTCGGCGGGCAGGCCCGGCTTGCGGCGCAGCGCATCGGGCAGGCTGCGCCCTTCGGCCACGGCATGGCCTGCCCCGACCGGCAGCGCATCGCCCGCTTCCAGCTTGCGGCCCTTGAACCCGCCCAGCGCCCCCAGCGTATAGGTGGACCGCGATCCCAGCACGACAGGCACGTCGATGCCGCCCGACACGGCGATATAGGCCCGCGCCCCTGCCCTGAGGAAGCCGAACGACAGGACCTGCCCCTTTTTCACCTTGAACGCGGTCCAGCCTGCCCGTTCGTCGCCATCCACCTTGGGCGGCATGTCGGCGCCGGTCACGGCGACCATGGCATCGGCGGTAAATTCCAACTCCGGCCCAAGGAACACCGCTTCAAGCACCGCAGCGCCCGCATCATTGCCAACCAGCAGGTTCGCCGCCGCCAAGGACAGCGTGTCCATCCCGCCCGAGGTGGGAATGCCCAGATGGTAATAGCCCGGACGGCCAAGGTCTTGCACCGTTGTCGAAAGGCCCGGCTTGATGACATTAATGGCCATTGAGAGCCTCCATGATACGCGCGTTTGTCCCGTCGATATCCTTCTGGAATTCCGACAGCGAGAAGGTCACAGGCGCGATGCGCGGCATCCAGCGGCCGGCATCCACCTCGGCAACGGTGTGGTCATATTCGGCGCGGTCGATCGGCTTCCATTTCACGATATCGCCGGGGCTGAACAGGCACATGAAGTCGCGCAGATAGGGAACCGTCTGGTTAGGGTCATAGATCGGCATCGGGGTAATGCCGAACATCTGGTAGCCCCCCGCCCCCCGCACGGAATAGATGCAGGCAAAGCAGCCGCCATGCCCCACGGTCAGCCGCGGCGTATCGGTGCGCGGGCGCAGATATTTGGGCGACTGGATCTGCCGCTTGCGGTCAACCATCTGGTAAAGGAAGGGCAGACCCGCGACGAAACCTACCATCGACACGAACCACGGCGCACCCGAATGGGCCTTTACGAACCCGTCCACCCCGTCAAGGTTGTTGATCCGTGCCGTGTATTCGATATCGGTCGAGGTCGGGTCCTGATGGCGTTCGCGAAAGCGCATCAGCGTCTCGTGCGTCCATGGATCGTTGTAGAGCACCGGCACTTCGATGATCCGCGTCTGCAAGGTCGAAGGGGCCGCCTGCGCCGCCGCTTCGAGCGCCTTCAATTCGGCCATCATCGCGTCGGGCGAGATCACGTCGGGATCGAAACGCACCTGAAACGAGGCATTGGCAGGGCAAATCTCGGTCACGCCCCTGATCTTGGCCTCGCGCAGGGCGCTGGTGATCGACATGCCCTTGAAAAAGGCTTCGAGCGACATTTCCTCATCACATTCGACAAAGATATGTTCGTCGCCGCCAAAGGAGTATCTGGTCGTCATTTCGGGGTCTCCTCAAGCCGGTGTGCGTTCCGCTCAAGCCAGGGTTCCAGCCAGCGCGTGTGGAAATCGGCCCGCGCCACATCGGCATCGCGGGCAAGGGCCATGTGCAGGGGCCGCGTGGTGGGCAGGCCTTCGACCGCCAGTTCGTCAAGCGCCCGCGCCATGCGGGCAAGCGCCGCGGGACGGTCCTCATCCCAGACAATCAGCTTGCCCAGAAGCGAGTCGTAAAAGGGCGGCACGGTGTAGCCCTGATACAGCATGGTATCGAAACGCACCCCCGCCCCCCCGGGAACCCGCAGCGCCGCAACCGTGCCGGGTGCGGGCTGGAACCCCTTGGACGGGTCTTCGGCGCAAATCCGCACTTCGATGGCATGGCCTTTCAGGCGGATGTCCTCTTGCCGGTAGCGCAACGGTTCGCCCCCTGCGATGCGGATCATCTCGCGCACGAGGTCAAGGCCCGTGACCATTTCGGTGACGGGATGTTCGACCTGAATCCGGGTGTTCATCTCGATGAAGTAGAACTGCCCCGAGGCATCGTCATACAGGTATTCCAGCGTTCCCGCGCCGCGATAGCCCACCGCTTCGGCCAGGGCGACCGCCGAGGCGCACAGCCTTTCGCGCATCGCCTGCGGCAGGCTGGCCGAGGGCGCTTCTTCCCACACCTTCTGCCGCCGCCGTTGCAGCGAACATTCCCGTTCGAAGCAATGCACCGCCCGCGAGCCGTCGCCCAGCACCTGCACCTCGATATGGCGGGCGCGTTCGATGACCTTTTCCATATACAGGCCGCCATCGCCAAAGGCGGCTTTCGCCTCGGCGCTGGCCTGCGGCATGAGGCGTTCGAATTCTTCCAAGTCATGGGCTATGCGGATGCCACGGCCGCCCCCGCCCGCCGCCGCCTTGATCATCACCGGAAAACCGATGGAAAGCGCCAAGGCCCGGGCCTGATCGGGGTCGTCGATGCGGCCATCCGATCCGGGCACCACCGGCACGCCCGCTGCCTTGGCGGCGATGCGGGCGGCGACCTTGTCGCCCATCACGCGGATGCTGTCGCCCTTGGGCCCGACCCAGACCATACCCGCCGCTTCCACCGCATCGGCAAAATCGGCGTTTTCTGCCAGAAAGCCATAACCCGGATGCACCGCATCAGCCCCTGTCTGCCGCGCGGCTTCAAGGATCGCGTCGATCTTCAGGTATGATTTCGACGCCGCAGGCGGCCCGATCGGCACCGCCTCGTCCGCCAGTTTCACCGCCAGACTGTCGGCATCGGCAAGGCTGTGCACCTGCACCGTGGCAAGGCCCAACTCCTTGGCCGCGCGGATGATCCTGACCGCGATCTCGCCCCGGTTGGCGACGAGAAGTTTCCTGATCGCCATTGTTCAGCCCAACTCGACCAGCGGCTGACCGGCCATCACGGGTTCTTCATCATCGGCCGGAAAGGCCGTGATCACGCCCGCCTGATCGGCGGCGACTTCGTTGAACGATTTCATCACCTCGATCAACCCGATCACGTCGCCCACCGCCACGGTGTCGCCCACCTCCTTGTATGCGGGCTTGTCGGGCGCGGGGCGGCGATAGAACGTGCCGGGCAGCGGGGAAAGAATTTGCTTGGCCATTGTCTTGTCCTTTTCGGTTTCAGGCTGCCGCTTTCACCGCAGAGCGCACCGCTTGGGCGACCTGAACGGCATTCGGCGTGTCAGAGTGAACGCAAATCGCATCGGCGCGGACGGCGACATCGACACCGCCAACCGACCGCACCACGCCCTCGCGCATCGCCCGCAGACAGGCGGCGGCGGCGGCGGCCGGATCGGTGGCCGCATGTTCGCGCGTGATGATAAGACCGCCCTGATCATTGTAATCAAGATCGGCATAGAATTCCGACACGAAGGCATGGCCCCGCGCGGTATAGACGGTTTCGTGCAGCGTGCCGGCCATCCCGTAAAGCGGCACGCGGAAGATATCGGCCACATCGGCCATGGCATGGGCCACATCCTCCATCCGCGCGGCCATGCCATAGAGCGACCCGTGCGGCTTGATGTGGTTCAGTTCGACCCCTTCGGCCTGCAAAAAGCCCTTCAGCGCGCCGATCTGGTAGATCATGCAGTTGACCAGTTCCTCGCGCCCGATCTTCATCTCGCGCCGGCCAAAGCCCTGAAGGTCGGGCAAGGACGGATGCGCCCCCACCTTGACGCCGCACCGCTTGGCAAGCTGGACGGTCCGGCGCATGTGGTTGAAATCCGACGCATGAAAACCGCAGGCCACATTGGCCACATCGATCAGCGGCATCAGCCCTTCGTCATCGCCAATGCGGTAAAGACCGAAGCCTTCGCCCATATCGCAGTTGATGATGGTCATGCCGCGGCCCCCCCGCCCGTGTAATCCAGCAGATAGACACCGGTTTCCGTCAGCTCCGCCGTCCAGCCCGGTTCGACCACCAAGGTGGTGGTCACTTCCTCGATCACCGCGGGGCCGACGATCCGGTCGCCTGCGCCCAGCTTGGCGCCGGAATAGACGGGCGTTTCGCGCGGCGTGCCGTCTGCAGCAAAGATCATCGACCGCGTTCCGGCCTGTGCCGCGGCAGCACCCGTTCCCTTGGCAATGGTCATGCGGCGGGGTTTGTCCACCCGGCCCGAGATGGCACTTTCGACATTCACCACCTCGACCATGCTTGCCGGTTCGGAATAGGTGTAAAGCTCTTCGTGGCGCGCGTGGAAGGCCGCCTTCAACCGTTCAAGCGCGGCCTCGTCCAGCGGGAAGGGGTCAACATCGACCGTGCATTCATGCACCTGACCGACATAGCGCATGTCAAGGCTGCGGCGCACCGAGATGCGGTCCTCGGTAAAGCCGTCCTTGGTCAGGTCGTCCCGGCCACGCGTTTCCAGCCCCTTGAACAGCCCGTCAAGTTTTGCTGCCGCCGCCGCCCCTTCCAGCCGGACGGGCGCGGGCGCCATGTAGTTGTATTTCACGTCCGAAATGATCTGCCCATAAGCACACAGCCCCGATGCGAGTTTCGAGACCAGAACCCGCGTGATCCCCATCTCGCGGGCCAGCGCCGTGATATGCGCCCCCGTCGCCCCGCCCGCGCAGTTCAGCACGAAATCGCGCGGGTCATAGCCCCGTTCGACCGACACGCGGCGGATGGCATTGACCATGTTGTTGTTCACGATCGTGAACATACCATAAGCCGCCTGTTCCACGCTCAGACCCAGCGGTTGGGCAAGATGGGTCGCAATCGCCTTGGTCGCCTTTTGCACGGCCAGCGGCAAACGCCCCCCCACCAGACCATCGGGGTTCAGATAGCCCAGCACCAGATTGGCATCCGTGGTCGTCGGCTTCTCGCCGCCTTGGTCATAGGAGGCAGGCCCCGGTTCCGACCCCGCCGATTGCGGGCCCATCTGCAACAGTCCCATCGAGTCGATCCAGCCGATCGACCCGCCGCCTGCGCCCAGTGTTTCGACCTGGATCATCGGAATCCCGATGCGATAGCGCAGGAAGTCGATGTTTTTCGACACATTCGCCCGCCCGTCCCGCGTCAGCGTGATGTCAAAGGACGTACCGCCCATATCGACCGTGATGATGTTCTTCAGCCCCCACGGCTCTCCGATATACAGCGCCGCCTGCGGGGCCGAGGCGGGGCCCGAGTTGATGGCATAGACCGACTGGTCCGATACCACCGACCCCAGCGCCAGCCCGCCGTTCGACTGGAAATACCGCACGGGGTTCTTGGCACCAAGGCTGCGGAAATAGCCGTCCACCGCTTCGACATAGCGCGACAGGATGGGGGCAAGATAGGCGTTCACGATGGCGGTCGAGGTGCGGGTATATTCGCGCACCTGCGGATAAAGCAGGCTGCCCACGGTCAGCCGCACGCCCGGCATCATCTCGCGGACGATTTCGGCGGCGCGCAATTCGTGGTCGGGGTGCAGCACCGACCACACAAAGCTGATGGCAACTGAATCCACCCCCTCGCGCAGGAAATGGCGGCAGGCGTCACGCACGTCATCCTCGTGCAGCGGGGTATGGACGGCCCCCGTGGAAACCACCCGCTCGCGCACGCCGCGCCGCAGGTAGCGCGGCACCAGCATGCGGGCGGGCGGGTATTCGGGATCGTAGCGATAGCCGTCCTCTTTATGGCCCAGACGGATTTCAATGCTGTCCTCGTGCCCTGCCGTGGCGATCAGCCCCGTGCGCGCCCCCTTGTGCTGGATCAGCGCGTTCAGGCCCACGGTCGTGCCGTTGATGCACAGATCAGCGTTCGACACGATCTCGGTCGCGGTGATGCCCGTTTCCTCTTCGATCAGCGCAAGCCCGTTGCGGATGGCTTGGGTCGGGTCTTGCGGGGTGGACAGCGCCTTGAAGATCCGCACCTCGCCATTGCGGTCGGCAAGGATGAAGTCGGTAAAGGTGCCGCCGGCATCGATGCCAAGACGATAGGTGTTCTGCATGGTGTTCTTCCTTGTCCGTCAGGCAGCGGTTGCGCGCAGGGCGGCGGTGGCAGCCGCATCGACCGCCAGCGTGTCGCGGTCGGTGATCACCACGCCATAGTCGAGCCGCGCCCCTTCAAGGCTGACCAGACCGTTCCTCACATCCTCGACCACTTTTTGCACATCGCGTTCAAAGGCGTTGCCATAGCCCCCGCCGCCGGGGTTCTTGTTGGCGGCGCGCTCTCCGGGCTGGATGGTTTCGATCACGTTGTCGGTGATGATCTGGGTCGCGCCGTTGCGGGTGACTTCCAGTCGCCCGACCTTTTTCGACACCATGGCCGATTTCGCCCCCGCCGCCCCCATCGCCGGAATCCGCCGCCCCTCGCCAAAGGTGATCAGCGTCATCGGTGTATCTAGTGGTTCAACCTCCCAGCAGGTGCCGGACCCGCCGCGGTTCTTGCCCGCACCGCCGCTGTCTTCCATCAGCGAATAGCGGTGGATGATGATCGGATAGCTGTGTTCCAGCATCTCGATATCGCCGCTGGTCAGGGCGCCAAAGCAGCATTCCGGCCCCACCGCGTGCCAGCCATCCGCCTGTGCCGTGGCCCCCGCCCCCGAGATGATCGAGGCCAGCACCATGGTCACATATTCCTCGTCATGGCGCTTGTCCCAGCCTGCGATGTTGCAGCCATTGGCATGGCCCCAGCTTGCCGAAACCTTGTGCGGGGCGGCCTGTTCAAAAGCCAGACGCACCGCATCGGTCAGGGTTTCCATCGGGGTCGTGGTGCAGTTCATATGCGGCGCAGGGGATTTGGCGTTGCACAGCGTCCCCTTCGGCCCCATGTCGGTGCTGACACAGCGATAGAGCCCCTCGTTATAGGGCGGCGGCAACTGGGCGAACATCATCAGCCCCAGATACACGCCCGAATGGCTGTTTCCTTCGTAGCTGTTGATGAAATAGGGAATTTGCGGCGGCGACTGGATGGCGATATGGCAGCCATCGCCCTTGATCGTCACGGTGGCGGTAATCTCGAAATCGCCATAACCATGGCCCGCATCCTCAAGGATCGCGGTGCCGGTATAGGTGCCATCGGGCACTTCCGCGATCAGGGACCGCATGTGGTGTTCGGCCATGTCCAGCAGTTCCGCGATGCAGTCCTGCACCATCGCCTTGCCATAGCGGTCCATCAGCCGCTTGAGGTTGCGCGCCCCCACCTGACAGGCCCCGATCAGCGCGTTGAAATCGCCTTCCTGGTCGCGGCGCGCGCGCATGTTGGACAGGATCATGTTCATCACATCATGACGCGGCTTGCCCTGATCCCAGATCTTGATCGGCGGGATACGCAGCCCTTCGGCATAAATCTCGGTCGCGTTGGGGTTATAGCCCGCAGGCACAGGCCCGCCGATATCGGTCAGGTGGCCCTTGCACACCGTCCAGAACACCAGTTCGCCCTCATAGAACACGGGCATGTACATGCAGGTGTCGATGATATGCGACCCGCCATAGGACGGATCGTTGTGCAGCATCAGATCGCCATCATGGATGTCGCCTTCGAAATACTTGGCCACCGATTTCATCGCCGGGATCAGACTGCCCAGATGGATCGGAATGTCCTGCCCCTGCAAAATCATCTCGGGCGCGTGGTTGAACAGGGCGGTCGAATAGTCATGGGCAAGGTTGAACACCGACGACCGCGCGGTCTGTTCCAGCGCAAGGGTCATCTCGCGCTGGGTGGTCTCAAGGACCCCCCGCACCACCGAAAGCGTGATCGGATCGACGTTCCGTTTGGCCATTCCCGTCTCCTGTTGCTGCCGATTGCCAGCCACAGGCCAGCCGCCCGCGCCCGAAGGCGGGGGAATGGCGGTCTTTCCCCGTTGCTGGCCGAATCCCGGCCTTATCCTTATTGTCGGTCAGGTTGCCCCCTTCGCCGCCGCCCGTCTTGACGCCCAGCGCACAAGCATTTGTCATCCAGCGCGCCCGGCGACGGCGGCAGCGCCATCTGCGGCAAAGGGGCAGGTGACTTGGCGGTCTGGAATTGACTTCCCGCCCGCAAGGACGATGTTACAGGGATGCGACATGGGCGGACGCGAACGTGACCAACGGGACGCACAGCACAGAGCTTTTGCCAGCCTCGGCCCGCGCCGATCACTGGAACGCGGTGATCGCCCAGGCCTATTTCCCGCTTGACCTGACCTTCCGCGATGCCGCGCGTTTCGAAGGCAGGCTTGATGTCGGCACGCTGGGCGGGCTGTCGCTGTCGCGGTTGCAAACCGAACCCGTGCAATATGAACGGCATCGCCGCCACATCTCGCGCGGGACCGAAGAGCAATACCTGATCACCATCCCGCGCCAGTCGCCGGTCGATTTCAGCCAGTCGGGCCGCGAGGTGCGCTGCGATCCGGGGGGCTTCATTCTGGAACGCGGGGACGAACCCTACCGCTTTTCCTATGGTGCGGCGAACGATCTGTGCGTGATCAAGGTGGCAAAGCCCATTCTGGCCGAAAAACTGCGCAATCCCGACCGGTTCTGCGCCATCGTCTTTAACGGGCGCGAAGGGATCGGTTCGCTGTTCACCAGCCTTGCGCAGCAGATACAGCAGCAAACCACTGCCGGAAGCACCGTCGATCCGGTGGCGGGCACGGTTCTGGGGCGGCATCTGGTCGAGCTTCTGGCGCTGACGCTTGACCGCAGCAGCGATGTGGAAAGCGGCGCCGCGTCATCCGTGCGCGAAGGCCATCGCCGCCGCGCGCAATCGGTGATCCTGTCGAACCTGTCGCATCCCGACCTGTCGCCCGAATTCGTGGCCGAACGGATCGGTATCTCGAAACGCTACCTGCATGAACTGTTCGCCGAGGTGAATTGCACGGTTTCGCAATCGATCCGCGAACAGCGCCTGCATGCGGCGCGCGATCTTTTGCAAATGGCCAATCCGGGGCCGCTTTCTGACATTGCATATCGGTTCGGCTTTGCCGATCAGGCGCAGTTCTCGCGCCTGTTCCGGGCGATGTTCGGCCAGACGCCCAGCAGCTATCGCGCCAGCCGCACGCCCTAGCAGGCCTGCCCCGCCATCGTGACAGGCCCCCCCACGCGCCGCACGCGCAGCGCCAGACCGGCCGCATCGGGGTAAGCCTCGACAACCGCGTTTTGCCCCAGCGTCAGGGGCGACAAACCGCGATAGACAAATCGGTTCAGCCCCCGCCCCAGCATGCGGTCGGCCAGAACCATCATCGCCACCGCCTGCAACGGGCCATGCACCACAAGCCCCGTATAGCCTTCGACCTGCCGGGCGTAATCGGCATCGTAATGGATGCGGTGGCCGTTGAATGTCATCGCCGAAAAGCGGAACAGGCGCACCGGATCGGCCAGCAGGGGCATGCTGGCCAGCGGTGGCCCAAGGTCAGGGGCATCGGGGTAAACCGGGGGCGGCGCGCCCGCGAAAGGGTCTTCGCGGTAAACCAGATCCTGCCGCTCGGACAGGATCATCGCCCCGCCCACCAGATAATCGTGCCGGACCGACACAAAGATCAGCGGCCCCGTCGATCCGGTCTTGTCCGCGATCCGCTCAATCCGGCTGTCGCGCGTCACCTCATCCCCGGCATGGAAAGCGCCGTGAAAGGTGATCTCGCCCCCCGCCCACATCCGCCGCTTTAGCGGCAGGGGCGGCAATTCCAGCCCTAGCCGCGGATGCCCGTCACGCCCCAGTTCTTCGGGCGGATAGGCATCGGGCGACAGCGCCCAGAACAGGCCCAGCGGCACCTCGCCCGTCGCAAGATCGGGCAAAGTGGCCCGATATTGCGCGATCAGGCGCGGCGACAGCGTATCAACCCGCCGCGACCCGCGCCCGATCCAGTCGTCGAACAAACCCATGCGCCCTCTGCCTTATGGTTGCGGCCATTCGGGATCGACCAGACCCGTCGCATAGGCCAGCCCGAAATCGAGCGGCGGCTGCACCACATATTTCCGGTCGAACGGCAGCCACGGATAGCTTGCCCCCGACCGCACGATATAGGGCCAGTCGGGATGGGCAAATAGCGGGCGACCCAGCGCCACCATATCGGCCGCCCCCGATGTCAGCGCCGCTTCGGCCTGCGCGCCTTCGGCAATGCCGCCATTGGTGATGACAGGCTTGCCCGAGGCGCGCTTGAGCACCGTCGGCATCGGCGTGGGGTCGGCCGGAAAGCGGTTGTCGAGATAGTTGAAACTGGCCCAATGCAGCGCGTCATAGGCCGACTCTTTCAGCGCGGCCCCGATAGCCTCGGCATAGGCGGTGCCGCCGGGCCATGCGCCGGTGAAATCATCCACCCCGTCCTGCGACAGGCGCAGGATCAGCAATTTGTCCCGTCCGATGGCGGCGCGGATCTTTTCGCCCACCAGCTTGGCGAAGCGCACATTGTTTTCGGGGCTGCCGCCGAATTCATCGGTGCGAAGGTTGGTTTTGGGCGTGATGAACTGCCAGATCAGATAGCCGTTCGCGCCATGCACCTCGACCCCGTCCGCGCCCGCCTCGACCGCCCGCTTGGCCCCTGCGGCAAAACCGTCGGCCACGGCATGCAGCTCTGCCACACTCAATTCACGGGCGGGCGGAAAGGTCACTTTGGGCCAATCGCCCTTGATGTTGCGGATGGTCTTTTCATCGTCGGAATCGGTGTAAAGCACCCAGCCCCCGCTTTGCGTGGCCGAGGCGCTGACCGGAGGCTTGCCCCCCAGCGTGCGCGGATCGCAGACCCGCCCGCCATGCATCAGCTGGATTACGATCTTGGCGCCATGGTCATGGACCGCATCACACACCTTTTTCCAGCCCGCCACATGGGCCGCATTGGCAATGCCCGGCTGTGACAGATAGGCCCGCGACTGGAACGCATCCTGTTCGTAGGTGCCTTCGGTCACGATCAGCCCCAGCCCGCCCCGCGCGCGGCGGGCGTAATAGGCGGCCATTTCGTCCGTCGGCGTGCCGTCGGCATCGGCCATCTGCCGCGTCAGGGGCGCCATCGCGATGCGGTTGCGCAAGATGACGCGCCCCAGCGTGACGGGGGAAAACAGGGTCGGGAATGTTTCGGCCATGTGTCGAACTCCTTGAATTACAGCCGTCCGTCCCAGAGGCCGGAACGGACAAGATCGGAAATCTGCGTGCGGATCAGCCGCACCACCGCTTTTGTGACGGGGGCCGCCGCGCGATGGGGCGCATGGGCAAGGATCAGTTCGCGGCTGATGATGGGCGCGATCCGGCGCGCCACCAGAAGGCCTGCCTGCAATTCGCGCCGCACGGCGGTCAGCGGCAGAACGGTCTGGATGCCACCGGTGGCGACAAGGTCCAGGATCGTGGGCAGCGTTTCCAGCTCCATCGCCACATTCAGCGTGACAGCGCCCCGTGCCGCCGCCTCTTCGACCAGCACGCGCAGCCCGTGCGGCAATCCCGGCAAGACCAGTTCCACCCCGCCCAGCGCGGCCAAATCCACATCCGAACCCGCGCCTGCGGGCGGCGCATCGGGCGCCGAAATCAGGAACAGGTCTTCGAACAGCAGATGTTCGGCATCCAGAAGCGAGCTCGACTTCATCTTGTAAAGCACGGCAAGGTCCACCTTGCCCGCCGCCAGCCAGTCGGCCACATGGCCGCTGAACCCTTCCATTACGCGCATCTTTACCCGTGGCAGTTCGGCCCTGATCTGGCGCAACAGCGGCGCGAGCAACACCAGCCCGACCGAAGGCGGCACGGCCAGTTTGACCGTTCCGTCCAGTTCGCCGGCCGAGGCGCGCATGTCCTGACGAAGCGCCTCGCGATCGGCCAGCAAGCCGCGCGCCCGGGTCAGGAACACCTCGCCCGCATCGGTCAGAACCACGCCGCGGCCGTTGCGATAGAACAGCGCCGTGCCCAGTTCCGCCTCAAGGTCGCGCACGCGCCGGCTCAGCGCCGATTGCGCCATGTTGTTCTGCAAGGCCGATTTGCTGAAACTGCCCGTCTCAGCAATGCTGACAAAATAGTGCAGGTCCAGAAATTCCACCGGTCAGGCTGCCCGCATCCGTGCCCGCAGGTCGCGCGTTGCCGCGTCGTCCAGCCCCCAGCCATAGCCGTTCTGCACCGGACAGAACACCACGCCATAAACATCGCGGGCATGGTCAGCCGTGATGAAACCGTCCAACAGGTCATCGAGCACCTTGGCCGGATCGCGGTTGAGCGGATGGCCATACCCCCCGCCACAAGGCGAAAGATAGGTCACAACGTCACCCAGTTCGGCCCGCATGCCGGAAAACTTGGCATCGACATCGCGCGACGGCTGGCCGCTTGCCGCGTTCTCGATCCGCACGATGGCGGTCGCCCCTTCGGACCCGCCAAAGATTCCCCATGGCACATCTTCGTTGCGGTCGCTTTCATGCGTCATGAAGCCCGGCGTCTGGAAGCGCTGCGATTTCACCACGCCCATCCCGCCCCTGTATTCGCCCGCGCCGGGGAACACATCGTCGCGGATTTCGTAGCGGTCGCAGATCATCGGCAGATGCATGCCAAGGTCTTCCAGCGGGTTGTTGCGGGTGTTCCGCATCAGCTCCTCGATGGTGTCCGGCCCGTCAGAACGGGGGCGCGCGCCCATCGCGGCCTCGTTCACCTCGATCAACACCCAGTAATCGCCGCTGTCGCGCAGCCCGGAATAGGAGGCGAAAGACAGGCAGGCCGCATTACCTGCCGTGCATTTGTCGGGCAGCACGGGGGCCAGCGCCTTGATGATCAGATCGACCACGCGCTGAATCTGGTTGAACCGCGCCTCGCAGGCCGCAGGCGCGATGGGGTTGAAGATCGACCCCAGCGGCGCCGTCACCTTGACGGGGCGGAAAGATCCTTCGTTCTGCGGAATGTATTCCTGATGCGTATAGGTATCCAAGAGCAGCGCGCGAAACGCGAAATAGCAGGCCACCTTGGTCGAGCCTTCGAAGGGCACGTTGAACGCGGTGGGCACCTGCGGCGACGATCCGGTCAGGTCCACCTCGACATCGTCGCCGCGCACCCGCACCGTCACCTTGATCGGCAGACGCACGCCGCGCGTGCGGCCATCGTCATCCATGAACCCTTCGGCGGTGTAATCGCCATCCGGTATCTTGGCGATTTCGCGGCGCAGCATGGTTTCGGAATAGTCCATCAACTGGCTGGCCGCCTGTTCCACCGTATCGCGGCCATAGCTATCCATCAGGTCGCAATACCGCCGCACACCCAGTTCGGCCGAGGCAATCTGCGCTTCCAGATCGCGCATCACCAGCCCCGGCACCCGTGTGTTGCCACTGATGTAACGCCACAACGTTTCGTTGCGCTTTCCGGCCTCGAACAGCTTCAGCCCGTTCAGCAGCATCCCTTCGGCAAAGACATCGGGGACGTCGATGATCAGCCCCGGCGTGGCTGCCCCGATATCCAGATGATGCGCGGTGTTGGCGGAAAATCCGACCAGTTCGCCATGGTAGAAGATCGGCATGACAATACCGATATCGGGCGAATGGCTGGCCCCGAAATAGGGGTGGTTGTGGATCACCACATCGCCTTCGCGCCAGTCGGTTTTCGGAATGCTCTTTTCGATACCGCGCAGATAACCGGGGATCGACCCGATATGCATAGGCGTGGAATCGCTTTCGCACAGGGTGTTGTAATCCAGATCGAACAGCCCCGCGCCAAGGTCCTGGCTTTCGCGGATGATCGACGAATAGGACATGCGATACAGCACGTTGCCCATCTGCTCGGCAATGGCGTGCAGCGCGCCGCCGATGACCTGAAGCGTGATTGGATCGATGGTCTTGGGCATGTCTCAGACCTCCCCTTCCGCGCGGGCGATCACCAGATCACCCAGTTTCATCACAGTGGCAACAAAGCCCGGCGGCACGATGGTGGTCGAGTTTTGCTGCACAATTACCGCAGGCCCCGCCACCACATCCTGCGCGCGCAGTTTCAGCCGGTCAAAGCGCGGGGTCTGGATCGTCTCGCCATCGTCAAAAGTGGTGGGGCGTGCATAAAGCGCCGCTTCCGAAGGATTGCGCCGCCCGCCTTTTTCCAGCAGGGGCAAGCGCAGCGTGTCCGACCGCGATGATCCGATCACGCGCAGCGTCACCATCTGCACGGCCTGATCCTCAAAGGCGTGGCCGTATTCGGTGCGGTGCACGGCAAAGAAGCGCCGCGCCATTTCCTGCGCGGTGGCGGCGGTAAAGGGGCCGTCGGGCACCGCCACGCGCAATTCGAACCCCTGCCCGACATAGCGACATTCCGCGATCCGCTCGAACCGTTGCGCTTGGGGGGCGATGCCATCGGCGGCCAATTGTGCCGCCGCTTCCGCCTGCAACCGGCCAAAGGCCGCGTTCACGGCCGAAAAATCCGCGTCCGACCCCGATTGCAGGATCGTCAGCGACGACTGCGTATATTCATAGCGCGGTTCGGTGACCAAAAGCCCCATCGCCGCCGTGATGCCCGGATGCAGGGGTGCGATCACGTTCTTGGCCGCGATCATCTCGCCCAGCGCCACGCCATGCAGGGGGCCCGCGCCGCCAAAGGCCATCAGGCTGTAATTGCGCGGGTCGATCCCCCGCGCCACCGAGTTCGAGGCAATCGCCAGCGCCATGTTGTTGTTGATGATCCGCAGCACGCCCAACGCGGCCTGCTTTACGGTCAGGCCCAGCGGTTCGGCCAGATGGGTGCGGATCGCCTGTTCCGAAAGCGCGGGGTCGATATGCAGCCCACCGCCAAGGAAATGTTCGGCATCCAGACGCCCCAGCACCACCTGTGCATCCGTCACTGTCGGCAGCAGACCGCCGCGCCCGTAGCAGGCGGGGCCGGGTTCGGCCCCTGCCGATTTCGGCCCCACGCGGAAAGCGCCGCCGCTATCGACATAGGCGATGGACCCGCCCCCTGCACCGATGGCGTCGATGTCGATCATCGGCACCAGAACGGGCATATGGGCGACCTCGGTGTCACGCGGGTTCTTGATGGTCAGCTCGCCGTTCCGGATTACGCTGATATCGGCCGATGTGCCGCCGATGTCGATGGTGATGATCTCGCGCTGGTCACAGGCCTCGCCGGTCCAGCGCCCGCCGATCACGCCGCCCGCAGGGCCCGACAGCAGCAGCCCAACGGGGTTGCGGCTGGCCTGTTCCACCGTGGTCACGCCGCCATTCGACTGCATGATCCGCACAAAGGCGTTCACCCCCGCCTCGGCCAGACGCCGTTTAAGGTTGTCAAGATAGCGCGCCACCTTCGGCCCGATATAGGCGTTCATCGCGGCGGTCGAGAAGCGTTCGTATTCGCGGATGGTGTTGACCACCTCGGACGAGGTGCAGACAAAGGCATCGGGCAGCACGCGGCGCACGATCTCGGCGGCCCTGACCTCGTGTTCGGGGTTCACGAAGGAATAAAGAAACCCGATCACCACCGCATCCAGCCCACGGGCGGCAAACAACTCGGCCGCCGCTTCGACCTGATCCAGCGCCAAGGGCGTTTCCACCCGCCCGTCCGGCGGCAGGATGCGTTCATCCACCACGATCCGGTTGCGCCGCCTGATCAGGGGCGCGCTTTGCCATGGCACGTCGAATTGCAGGCTGAAGTTATGCGGCCGCTTGTGGCGCCCCATATGCAGGATGTCACGAAAGCCGCGCGTGGTGATCATGCCCACCTCGGCCCCGTTGCGTTCGATCACGATATTGGTGGCAACCGTGGTGCCATGAAACAGCGCATCGATCTGCGATGGCTGCACGCCCGCTATGGCGCACAGCTCGACCACGCCTTGCACAACCGCAATGGACTGGTCCGCGATGGTCGAAGATACCTTGTGCGTAAAGACGCGCTGCGCCCCGTCCGGGCTGGCCTGTTCCAGCACAAGGTCCGTGAACGTCCCGCCGACATCGACACCGACACGTATCATCCCACACCCCGCTGACTGGCTTCGTCTTGCGGATTGAGACATGGAACCGCCCGCGCACAAAGCGGATTTTGCATGCCATTCGCACTGGCACCCGATGCGCGCCAAAAGGCCTTTGCCCGAAAATTCCTTGTGAAAACAGGAATTTCATGCGTCTGCTATGCGCCAAAGGCACAGCCTGTCGCCGCGTCATGCGTCACTGAGATAACTGGTTTCGCCCAAAAGCCGCCTTTGGTGCACAAGATGCAGGCCAAAGCAGGCCTTTGGCAGGGGCCTGCCGGCGCCGCGCCCCGCCCTCAACCCGCCCTATCCGGGTGATCGACCGGCAGCCTCAGGAAAACTCGCGCCGCAATGCCGCGCCGTGCTGGTCTTTCGCGGGCACCGGCCCCGTGCCGATGCCGCCATCGCCAAAGCGCACCCCGCGCCCCATCATCCGCACCGGACCGGACGGGCTATCCACCGTCACATGCCGCGCCTGCGGATGGGCCTGAAGATCGTCAAGGTCCGAAATCCGCCCGCAGGCTATTCCGGCCGCCTGCAACAGCCGCATCGCGCCCTCGCGGTCCAAGGCCGCCAGAACCGGCGCGATCAACGCCTCGACCTCGGCGCGATGGGCGACACGGGCGACATTGGTGGCATAGCGCGGGTCTTGGCCCAGTTCGGGCCGCCCCAGCGCATGGGTTGCCAGCGCCACCCATTCGCGGTCGCTTTGCACCGCAAGCAGCACCTCGCGCCCATCGGCGCAGGCAAAGGCGGCATAGGGGGCAATCGACGGGTGCCGCATCCCCAGACGCCCCGGCGCCACACCGCCATAGGCGGCTTGCAGATAGGGCACGTTCATCCAGTCGGCCATGGTGTGGAACAAGGACACCTCGACCAGCCGCCCCTGCCCCGTCCGCCCCCGCGCGATCAGCGATTGCAGGATGGCGGCATAGGCGGTTTCCCCCGCAGCGATATCGCAAACCGATATGCCCACCCGCGCCGCGCCCTCGGGGGTGCCGTTGATCGACAACAGCCCGCTTTCACCCTGTATCAGCATGTCATAGGCCTTGGCATCGCGATAAGGCCCGTCCTCGCCATAGCCCGAGATCGACACATAGATCAGCGCCGGATGCGCCGCCCGCATCGCCGCCGCCCCCACGCCCAGCCTGTCAGCAGCCCCCGGTGCAAGGTTCTGGACGAAGATGTCGGCCTTCGCGATCATCCGGTGCAGCACCGCCATGTCCGTAGGCTGCCGAAGGTCAAGGCAGATCGATTCCTTGCCACGATTGATCCAGACGAAATAGGCGCTTTCGCCATGCACCAGCCGGTCATACCCGCGCGAGAAATCCCCCTCGGGCCGTTCGATCTTGATGACACGGGCGCCCGCATCGGCCAGCCGCGCCGTGGCCAACGGGGCGGCCACCGCCTGTTCCAGCGCAACGACCACCACCCCGTCCAGATCGCGCGCCATCACGCCTGCCCATAGCTTTTGGGCAGGCCCAGCACCTGCTCGGCGATATAGCACAGGATCATGTTGGTCGAAATCGGTGCCACCTGATACAGCCGCGCCTCGCGGAACTTGCGTTCGACGTCATATTCCTCGGCAAAGCCGAAACCGCCATGGGTTTGCAGGCAGGCCTCGGCCGCCTCCCAGCTCGCATCGGCGGCCAGCATCTTGGCCGCATTCGCCTCGACCCCGGGGTTCTGCCCCGCATCATAAAGCGCCGCCGCCCGATAGACGACCGCTTCGGCCGCCAGCATATGGGCGTAAGACCGGGCCAGCGGGAACTGCACCCCCTGGTTCTTGCCGATGGGCGCGCCGAACACCTGCCGCTCGCGGGCATAGGCAGCGCCCTTGTCCACGAACCATTTGGCATCCCCGATACATTCCGCCGCGATCAGGATGCGTTCGGCATTCATCCCCGAAAGGATGTAGCGAAACCCCTTGCCTTCCTCTCCGATCAACGCATCGGCCGGAACACGCACGTTTTCAAAGAAAACCTCGGTCGTCGCGTGGTTCATCATCGTGCGGATCGGCCGGATCGTGATGCCGTTGCCAACCAGCCCGCGCAGATCGATCAGAAAGACCGACAAGCCGTCGGTGCGTGACTTGGCCTGATCACGCGGGGTGGTGCGTGCCAAAAGCACCATCAGGTCCGAATGTTCGGCACGGCTGGTCCATATCTTTTGCCCGTTGATCACATAACTGTCGCCGTCGCGCCGCGCCGTGGTTTGCAGCGACAGCGTATCGGTTCCGCTGGTCGGTTCGGTCACGCCAAAGGCCTGCAACCGCAACTGGCCCGCCGCAATCTGCGGCAGATAGTGGCGCTTCTGGGCCTCGGACCCGTGGCGCAGCACCGTGCCCATCGTGTACATCTGCGCGTGACAGGCCGCCGCGTTGCAGCCCTGACGGTGAATCTCTTCCAGGATCACCGCAGCTGCCGTCAGGCTAAGCCCCGAACCGCCATATTCCTCGGGGATCATCGCGGCCAGCCATCCCTCGCGCATCAAGGCCGCGACAAAGGCTTCGGGATAGGCCCGCCGCGCATCAAGGTCGCGCCAGTAGCTACCCGGAAATCCGGCACAGACCGCCGCCACGCCCGCGCGCAGATCGTCATATCCTTCGGTCGGGTGCAATGTCATCCGCGTCCCCTTGGTTTCACCTTTCGTTGTGCCAGAGGAAGGCAAGCGCCCGATACTGGTATCGCACGCATCCAGTTATCCCCTGCCGACATAGGCAAGGCCCTGATGCCACAGACCAGCCGCCTTGGTGCCTTCCTCCGGTCTTGCCCCGTGGGTCGCGCCGGGTCAGCGCGGGCTAAAGCCCCGCGGATGACGCCCGCACGATCAGCTTCACCGGCGAACGGGTGTCGGGCACGGGTTTTGCGCCCTCGCTCAGCCATGCCATCAGCCGGGCTGCCATGTCCTGCCCGAATTCTGCGATGCCGCATTGCACCGATGACAGCGGTGGATAGCTTTGCGCTGCCTCCTCGATATCGTCGAACCCGACAAGACGGAAATCGCGCCCGACCACACGGCCACGGCTGGCAAAGCCCGAAATCACGCCCAGCGCCACAAGATCGTTGAAACAGACCGCCGCGTCGCAGTCCAATTCGTCGATGAACCGCCCCGCCGCCTCGCGGCCAAAGGCGCGGGTGGGCCGCCCCTGCACCAGCAAGGGTTCGATGCCATGTGCGGCCAGCACTTCAAGATAGCCCGATTGCCGCTCTGCCGTGACGCTGCGCCCCTCGATCCCGCCGACAAAGGCGATGCGCCGCGCACCCGTCGCAATCAGATGTTCCGCCGCCAGCCGCCCCCCCGCCGCATAATCGGGCGAGGCGAAGGGGAACAGGTCGGTGCGCGGGCTGACCCGGCGCAAGACCTGCATCGCCGCGATTCCGGCACGTTCCAGCTGGCCGAAACTTGCCTCCTCGTCGCCATAGACGGGCGAGATGATCAGTCCCGACACCCCGTGTTCGATCATCGCGGCAATGGTGCGGGCCTGAAGCGCGGGGTCTTCATCGGTATTGGCCACCACAGCGGCATAGCCCGCTTCGGATATGGCCATTTGCACGGCGGTGGCGAATTCGGTGAAAAAGGGGTTTTTCAGGTCATTGATCACCAGCCCGATCAGCCCGATCTGCGCCGACCGCAAATTAGCCGCCGCACGGTTATAGACATAACCCAGTTCCGCCATGGCGCGGCGCACATCTTCCCGCGTGCGGTCGCTGACCGAAGGGCTGTTCTGCAAGACCAGACTGACGGTCGATTTCGAAACCCCCGCCGCCCGTGCCACATCGATGATCGTCGGTCTTCCCATAGATCGCACTCCAACCCACGATCCGGTCTTACGGACTGTCAGCCGCCCGTTGCAAGGTCGAAGACAAGGATGCCGTCGATCCCGCCTTCGGCATGGGCCACCAGCCCTGTGCCAAATTCCTTGTGCCCCGCATCGGCCTGATAGGCGGCAAGCGCCTGCCAATCGGCGAAATCGGCCACGAAACCGTGCAGATAGCCCCGCTCGATCTGTTCGGGGCTTTCGCTTTTGCCCCAGGTCGCGGCAAAGCCCAGCCGCGCCGACAAGGAGCCCAGCGGGGCCAGCAGTTCTGCCGCCTTCGCCTCGGTCACATCGGCGCGAAAGCGGATCAGGACGATATGGCGGATCATGCGGCCCCCTTGATCATGTCTGCGGCTTTTTCAGCGATCATGATGGTCGCCGCGTTGGTGTTCGACGACACGACCTGCGGCATGACCGATGCATCGACCACCCGCAACCCCGCGATCCCGTTGAAGCGCAGCGTCGGATCGACCACCGCCCCCGCATCGGCCCCCATGCGGCAGGTGCCGGCGGGGTGATGGTCGGTCTTGGCGTGGCGGCAGGCATAGGCAAAGTAATCCTCGTCCGTCCGCACATCTGGGCCTGGCAGACGCTCGGCCTTGACAAATGGCGCCAGCGCATCCTGCCGCATGATCTCTTGCGCCAGTTTCAGCCCCTTGATCGACATGTCGCGGTCATAGGGGTCTTGCCAGTAATTCGGGTCGATCAATGGGGCGGCCAGCGGGTCGGCGCTGGCCAGCCGCACCGTGCCCCGCGACCTTGGCCGCAGAAAGGCCGAGTTGAGCGTGACACCCCCCTGCGGCATGGCAGCCACCCCCGCCTCGATCCCCGATCCAAGGCCAAGGTGGAACTGGATATCGGGCGACCGCGCCGCCGTGTCGGCCCACCAGAAACCGCCCGTCTCGAACAGGCTCGATGCGACCGGCCCCTTGCGCGTGGCCAGATATTGCAACCCCGCCAAGGCCGACCACAGCGGTTTCGCGTAGCGGTCATAGGTATGCGGCCCCGTGCATTCCGCGATCACGAACAGGTCGAGATGGTCGTGGAAATTCGCCCCAACATTGGGTTGGTCGAACACCACCGGAATGCCCAGCCCTCGCAGATGATCGGCAGGCCCGATGCCCGACAGTTGCAACAGGCGGGGCGAGCCGATGGCGCCCGAGGACAGGATCACCTCGCGTTCCGCCCGCAACACACCATGTCGTGCCAGTTCCACCCCCACGGCGCGGCCCTGTTCCACCACGATCCGCAGCACCTGCGCGCCCGTCATCACCGAAAGGTTCGACCGCTGCCGCTCCACCGGCCCCAGATAGGCCCTTGAGGTGGACGACCGCCGCACCTTACGTTGGGTCAGCTGGTAATAGCCCACGCCTTCCGGCGTCTCGCTCGTCAGGTCGCGGTTGGTGGGAATGCCGATCTGCCCCGCGGCGGCAAAATACGCCTCGCAAATCGGCAAGGGTGCCGCAGGTTTGCTAACGCCAAGGGGGCCGCCCTTGCCGTGCCAGCGGTTATCCCATGTGTCATTATCCTCGGCCTTGCGGAAATAGGGCAGGACATCCTCGTAACTCCACCCCGTGCAGCCCGCCTGCCGCCATTCGTCATAATCCAAGGGATGGCCGCGCGTGTAGATCTGCGCGTTCACCGTCGATCCGCCGCCCAGCACCTTGGCTTGGGTGAAGCGGATCTGCATGTTCCGCATTTGCCTTTGCGGCACGGTCTGCCAGCCCCATGATCCGATGCCCTTGGTCATCTTCGCGAAACCCGCAGGAATGGCATAGAACGGGTGCCAGTCGCGCGGCCCCGCCTCCAGCAGCAGCACCCGCAAATGCGGGTCTTCCGACAGGCGGGCGGCCAGCACTGAACCCGCCGATCCGCCCCCCACGATGATGTAATCCCAAGGCATCGGACCGCTCCTTCAGGCAGGCTTGTCGCGCAAATGGTGCCCCAGCCGCAGCGCGAGCGCCGCCACGGTCAGCGACGGGTTCACCGCGGCCGAGGTCGGCAGGACCGAGGCATCCGCGATGAAAAGATTTTGCAGGTCATGCGCCTTCAGGTCGGCATCGACGACCGAGGCCGCCGGATCGCTGCCCATCCGCGCCGTGCCGCATTGGTGGCTGGGTTTCGATTTCGGAAAGCCCTTGGCCAGCGTCACAGGCCAGCCCGCCCGTCGCATCGCCGCTTTCAGCTTGGCGACCAGCAGGTCATGCGCCGCCACGTTGGTCTTGCGCCAGTCCAGCACGATCTGCCCATCCTTCAGCATCACACGGCTGTCGGGGTCTGGCAGGTCTTCCGACATGGCCATGATATGGATCGACCGTTCCGCCAGATAATCGGCCAGCCACAACGGCAGGCCACTTTCCCCCGCAAGGATCGGCCCCGTCACGCGGCCCAGCATCTGGATATTGCCCAAGGGTTCGCCCTGCGGTCCACCCGTCAGGTAAAAGTCATTGAACTGGATGGTCTTTTCATAAACCGTCCGGTTCCGGCGCAGCGGGTTGAAGGCGATCATGGCCGTCAGGTTGTGGTTCATGAAATTGCGCCCCACCTGATCCGAACGGTTCGCCAGCCCCGTGGAATGGTCCGCATTGGCCGAAGCCAGCAGCAGCGCCGCCGTCATCACCGCCCCTGCGCACAGGCACACCCTGCCCGCCGTCAGCGTGGCCCGCCCTTGCGGCCCCTCGACCTGAACGCCCGTCACGCGGCCTCCTTCGGTGACCAGCCGCTCGGCCCGCGTTCCGGTCAAAAGCCGCACGTTGGGGTATTTCAGCGCTTCGGCCAGCCCGCAGCTTTCGGCATCCGATTTCGCCCCCGTGCTGTCGGGAAAGGCGTCCCATGTGGTAGGGGCGCGTTTCAGCCAGCTTTCGATATCCACCCCCAAGGGCAGCGCCGAAGGGTGCAGCCCCTGTGCCACAAAGGCACGGCGCAGCGCGGCGATATCGGGTTCATCCGGCACGGGCGGAAAGGGATAGGGCGCGGAATGGGGCGGTTCGGTCGGGTCGCCCGTGGCATCGCCCCGCACGCGATAAAGCTGTTCGGCCTGACTGTAGAACGGCTCCAGCACCTCGTATCCGATGGGCCAACCCGGTGTGACGCCATCCATATGGCGCAGGGGGCGGAAATCCTCGGCCCGATAGCGCAGCAGGACCGCGCCGTAGAATTTCGTATTGCCGCCGACAAATGCGTAATTGCCGGGGTTGAACGGCACGCCCGCCGCATCGAGCCATGTTTCCTTGGGCTTGAAATGCCCGCGCCGGAAAATGGCCGTGGGGTCGCGCGCCTCGGGGCTGTCGGCCAGCCGTTCGCCGCGCTCCAGGATCAGTATCCTTTGTCCTGTCGGCGCCAGCGCAGCCGCCAGCGTGGCCCCGCCCATGCCGGAGCCGACGATGATGTAATCCGCATCCATCAGGGAGCGATCCTTCCTTCGGTAGCCGGATCGAAGGCCACCGCCTTTTCCATGTTGACCGCAAATTCATAGATTTGCCCGGCCGACACTGCCGCATCCGCCCGCATGCGCGCAATGGCATCGCGCCCGCCCAAGGTCATGGTCACGAAAGTGTCCGAACCCGCAGGTTCGGTTACGGTGACACGGTTCGCCAAGGGCTGGATATTGCCAGATTTGCGGTCGGCCCCTTCGGGATCGGTAATCGCCTCGGGCCGGATCCCGAGCAGGATGTCGCGCCCGTCCCATGCCGCAAGATTGGCTTGGGAAAAGCGCAACAGGCGCGGCGCCCCATCGGCATCGGTCAGCGCGGCATGGGGCACACCATCCACCAGCTTTACCCGTGCGGGGATGATGTTCATGGCGGGGCTGCCCATGAAGGTCGCCACGAACAGATTGGCGGGCGTGTCGTAAATCTCTTTCGGGGTGCCCAGTTGCTGCACGAAGCCCTTGTTCATCACCGCGATGCGGGTCGAAAGCGTCATCGCCTCGATCTGGTCATGGGTGACATAGACGATCGTCGTTTTCAGCTTCTGGTGCAGCTTCTTGATCTCGGTCCGCATATCGACGCGCAGCTTGGCGTCAAGGTTCGATAGCGGTTCGTCGAACAAAAACACATCGGGGTTGCGCACAAGCGCCCGCCCCATCGCCACGCGCTGGCGCTGCCCGCCCGACAATTGCCCCGGCTTGCGGTCTAGCAGATGGTCGATCTGCAACAGCTTGGCCACATCGGCCAAAGCGCGGTCCCGCTCGGCCTTGGGCACGCCGTGCATTTCAAGGCCAAAGGTCATGTTCTGGCCCACCGTCATATTGGGGTAAAGCGCGTAGGACTGGAACACCATGGCGATGTTGCGCTTTGACGGATGCACGCCGTTCACCACGCGGCCCTTGATGGCAATCTCGCCCGCCGAGATGCCCTCAAGCCCCGCGATCATGTTCAAAAGCGTGGATTTGCCACAGCCCGAAGGACCGACCAGCACAAGGAACTCGCCTTCCTCTACAGCGATATCGACACGGTGCAGCACTTCGACCTGCCCGTAAGCCTTGGTCACGTTGCGGATATCGAGAAAGCCCATGGCTTACCTCCGGCCTGTTGGTTTGACGCCAAGAATTTTCGAAAATTCTTGGCAAAATTCTTCGAAGAATTTTGCGGCGACTGCGGTCATCCCTTGACACTCCCCGCCATCAGCCCGCGCACGAAATAGCGGCCCGCGACGAAATAGACGAACAGGGTGGGCAGCGCGGCAAGGATCGCGCCCGCGAAGTGGACGTTGTATTCTTTCACCCCTGTCGAGGACTGGACAAGGTTGTTCAAGGCCACCGTCATCGGCTGGCTGGTGCCGCCAAAGGACGCGCCGAACAGGAAATCATTCCAGATATTGGTAAATTGCCAGATCACCGAAACCACCGCGATGGGCCCCGAGACGGGCAGCAGGATACGCCAGAAAATCTGGAAAAACCCCGCCCCGTCGATCTGCGCCGCGCGCACCAGTTCGGTCGGAAAGGCGGCATAGTAGTTGCGGAAGTAAAGCGTGGTGAACCCGATGCCATAGACCACATGCACCAGCACCAGCCCCGGCACGGTTCCGGCCAGCCCCAGCTTGCCCAGCACCATCGCCATCGGGATAAGAACGATCTGGAACGGGATGAAGCAGGAAAACAGCATCAGCCCGAACACCCATGTATCGCCGCGAAAGCGCCATTTGGTCAGCACGTAACCGTTCAGCGCCCCCACGATGGTGGAAATGGCCACCGCAGGCACCACCATCAGGATCGAGTTCAGGAAATAGGGCTTCAACCCCGTCGGCTCGACCCCGATCTGCGCGGTGGACCATGCCGAACGCCACGGGTCCAGCGTCCAGACCTGCGGCAGCGCCATCATGTTGCCGCCCGTGATCTCGGCCAAGGGTTTCACCGAATTGATGCCCATCACGTAAAGCGGCAGCAGGTAGAACAGCGCGAACAGCAGCAGCAGCAGGTAGATGAACACCCGCGCAATGCGGCCCATGCTGACGGCGGTATCCTGCGTGACGGCAGCCATCACTTCTTCTCCTTCAGCTCGGCGTAAAGATAGGGGACCATGATCGCGGCAATCGTCATCAGCATGATCACGGCGGATGAGGCCCCGATCCCCATCTGGTTACGGGTGAAGGTGTAGGAATACATGAAGGTCGCGGGCATCTCGGTCGCCCGTCCCGGCCCGCCCCCCGTGAGGGCGACGACAAGGTCATAGGATTTGATGGCCAAATGGCTCAGGATCACGAAGGCCGACAGGAACGCAGGCCGCAGCAGCGGAATGACGATGCGGCGGTAAAGCTGCCAGTTCGACGCCCCATCGATCTGCGCGGCCTTCAAAATCTCGTTGTCGATCCCGCGCAATCCGGCCAGAAACATCGCCATGACGAAACCGGATGTCTGCCAGACCGCGGCGATGACGATCGTATAGATCGCCATGTCGCCATCCTTGATCCAGGTGAAGGAAAAACTCTCCCACCCCCACAGATGCATGACCTTTTCCAGCCCGATGCCGGGGTCGAGGAACCATTTCCACGCCGTTCCCGTGACGATGAAGGACAGCGCCATGGGATACAGGTAGATGGGGCGCAACACCCCCTCGCCCCGTATCTTCTGGTCAAGAAAGATCGCCAGCGCCAAGCCCACGGCGGTGCAGATGATGATGTAGAGGCTGGCGAAGATCGCGATATTGACGATCGCGGTATTCCACGCGGGCAAGGCCCACAGCTTCTGGTAATTCAGCCAGCCCACGAAATTGTAGCTGGGCAGCATCTTCGATCCGGTAAAGGACAAAAGCACGGTAAAGGCGATGAAGCCGTAAACGAAGAGCAGCGTCACGGCGAAGGACGGGGCCAGCACCAGCTTGGGCAGCCAGTCCTGCAATCGCGTGCGGAAATCGGGTGCGGTGGACATTGGCTTTCCAGTCGGTGCAGGCAAAAGTTTTTGAAAACTTTTGCAAATTCCTTTCAAAGGAATTTGCGCGAAAGGTCGGGGGGCGGCGCGATTGCCGCCCCCTTTCGTCCGGTCACTGCGCGGCGGCGACGGCTTCGGCCAGCGCCTTGGCGGCGGCGGCGCCATCGGCATATTCGCCGTTGAAGGCCGCCGTGATCACGTCATAGGTCGCGTTCTTCACCGCTGCCGGTGCAGCATGGCCATGCGCCATCGACCCGTAAAGCGTGCTGTTGGTATTGGCTTCGGCAAGGTCCGCCATGCCCTTTTTGCCACAATCGTCAAAGGCGTCGTTGGGCACATCGGTGCGGGCCGGAACCGACCCTTTCACCACGTTGAAGGCCGACTGGAACGCGGGGTCCATGATCGCCTTGGCCATGTTGACCTGCGCTTCCTGCTTGGCCGCATCGGTCTGGTTGAACATGGCGAACTGGTCCGAGTTGAACGTGACCGACCCTTGGGTGCCAGGGAAGCGGATGCAGACGAAATCGGTGCCCGGCTTCTTGCCCGCCTTCAGGAATTCGCCCTTGGCCCAGTCGCCCATCATCTGCATGCCCGCCTCGCCATTGATCACCATGGCCGAAGCAAGGTTCCAGTCACGACCCGAGAAGTTATCGTCCACATAGGACCGCAGCTTGATCAGGTGATCGAAAGCGGTCGCCATTTGCTCGCCGCCCAGCGCCGCGGGGTCAAGGTCGATGAACGCCTTCTGGTAGAAATCGCCACCCATCGACAGCACGATCCCGTCGAACACGGTTGCTTCCTGCCACGGCTGGCCCCCATGGGCGAGCGGGGTGATCCCGTTTTCTTTCATCTTGTCCAGCACGGCGACCAGTTCGTCCCAGGTGGTCGGCGCGGCAAGGCCGGTGGCATCAAGGGCGGCTTTGTTGATCCAGACCCAGTTGGTCGAATGCACGTTCACAGGGGCCGCAACCCATTTGCCGTCATAGGTCGAGAATTTCTGCAAGGCTGCGGGAACCACCTTGTCCCAGCCCTCGGCCTGCGCCGTGGCGGTCAGGTCGGCCAGCGCGCCCTGTTCGGCCCAGTCCTGGATATCAAAGCCCAGCATCTGCACGGCGGTGGGCGGATCGCCCGCAGTGACGCGCGCGCGCAGCGCGGTCATCGCCGCCTCGCCACCGCCCCCCGCCACAGGCATATCGACCCAGCCGGTGCCGCCCGTGGCAAGGTTGTCCTTTAGCACGTTCAGCGCAGCAGCCTCGCCGCCGCTGGTCCACCAGTGCAGCACTTCCACATCGGCGGCTTTCGCCAGCGAGGTGGTCATGGCCAGCACGGCAGCGGCCTTGATCATCGTCTTCCATCCGGAACGCATCGTGTTTCCTCCCATGTTGCGTTTTGCTTGCCGCCTTGCGCTGTTGCTCAGCCTTGGCGGGTCTTCACCCAGTTCGCCCGCGTGCGCCCGATGCGCATCACGACCGACTTGATCTCAAGGAATTCCTCAAGCCCGTAGCGCCCGATCTCGCGCCCCTGACCCGATTGCTTGACCCCGCCGAAGGTGACTTCGGGAAAGCCGTCCATCCATGTGTTGGTCCAGACGGTGCCCGCCTGCGCGGCCCGCGCAAAGCGCAGGCAGGTATGGACATTCTGGCTCCACACCCCCGCCGACAGGCCGTAATCGGCATCGTTGCATAGAGCGATGGCCTCGGCCTCCGTGCGGAAGGTCAGCACGGTCAGCACGGGGCCGAACACCTCGTCCCGGGCGATCGCCATGTCGGGGGTCACGCCCGTCACCACGGTGGGGCGGTAGAATTGCGCGCCAAGGCCCGGCACAGAAAGCGGCCCGCCGCCCAGCACGACCTTTGCCCCCTCCGCCACCGCGCCCTGCACGTAACCGTCAATCTTCGCGCCATGTTCGGGCGTCACGATGGCCCCGACCTGCGTTTCGGGGTCGAGCGGGTCGCCGAACGCCACATGGCGCGACAGGGCCACCACCTTGGCCGTGAACGCCTCGGCGATATCCTCGTGCACGATGATCCGGCTGCCGGAATTGCAGCATTGCCCCACGTTGAAATAGACACCGAACACCACCGCATCGGCGGCGCTGTCCAGATCGGCATCGGGAAAGATCACCTGCGGGTTCTTGCCCCCCAGTTCCAGCGCCACCTTCTTCAGGTTATCCGCCGCGATCCGGCTGATCGTCTTGCCCACGGCCGTGGACCCGGTAAAGGTGACCATGTCCACCTGCGCATCTGCCGCCAGCACCGCCCCCACTGGCTGGCCATAGCCCAGCACGATATTGACCACCCCCGCCGGCAGCCCCGCCTGATCCAGCAACTCGCCCAGCATCGCCGTGGTCGAGGGCGTCATTTCCGACGGCTTCACCACACAGGTGCAACCGGCCGCCAGCGCAAAGGGCAGCTTCTGCGACAGGATCCAGAACGGGAAATTCCACGGCGTGATGATCGACACCACCCCGATGGGTTCTTTCAGCACCGTGGCCAGCATGTCCGGCCCCAGCCCGTTGAAACTGTCGCCCTCGACCGTCCGCGCCAAGGCGGCGGCATAGCGCCAAAGGTCGGCAGCCCCGCCCACCTCGCCCCGCGACTGGTTGATCGGCTTGCCCGATTCCAGCGTTTCGATCATGGCAAAGCGGTCCACATTCGCCTCGATCAGGTCGGCCACGCGCAACAGCACCGCCGCCCGTTCCTTGGCCGCCAGCCGCGACCAGCGCCCGTCATCGAATGCCGCCCGTGCCGCCGCGATGGCGGCCTGCGCATCGGCGGCGGTTCCCTTGGCCGAACGGCTGACCACCACTCCGTGCGAGGGCGAGATGCGGTCCGACAGTTCCGCCCCGTCGCGCCAAGCGCCGCCGATCCAGTGGCGGTTCACCCGCAGTTCGGGAAGCACAACCGCGCTGCGCGGTATCACGGTCATTTCGGTCATGCTCATATCCCCGGAAATTCGGCTTTGCGCTTTGCGCGAAAGGCGGCCACGCCTTCATCACGGTCGGCGCTTGCGGCAATGGCGGCGCTGCCCAGCGCCTCGATCAGGGCGGCGGCATCCTCGCCCCTGCCTGCATGGATCATCGACTTGGTGATCTCGACCGCCCGCGGCGACAGGTCCAGCACCCGCGCGGCAATCGCCTCGGCCGCAGCCCGCGCATCCTCGGCCACCTCGGCGGCGAAACCCATGGCAAGCGCACGATCAGCGGTGATGCGCCGCCCGAACAACGCCATTTCCTTGACCACGGCTTCCGGCAGTAACCGCGCCAGCCGCTGCGACCCCGACCAACCCGGAACGATGCCCACCTGCGCCTCGGGCAGGGCCAGCGTGGCCTTGGGCCCCATCACGCGGATATCGCAGGCCGCCGCCAGTTCCAGCCCGCCGCCAAAGGCATGCGCCTGCACCACGGCAATCGTCGGCCGCGCCAGCCGCGCCAGACGGTCAAAGATGCGATGCCCGCCGCGCACCCAATGGCGGGCAAATTCGGCGGGCGTCAGATCGCCCCAACCGTTGATATCGGCCCCCGCGCAGAACGCCTTGGCCTCGGCCGCTGTGACCAGCACGCAGGCGATATCCGCGCTGCGCTCGATCGTATCGAGATGCCCGGCCAGTTGCGCCAGCATCTCGACGGTAAAGGCATTCAGCTTGGCGGGGTTGTCCAGCCGCAACTCGGCCACGCGCCCGTTGATGTTGAAATGCACGCGGCTCATGGCGACCACCCCATCGGGCCTTCGGCCAGCAGCGATTTGGGCAGCACTACCGCGTTTTCGGCCACCCGCACGCGGCCCCCGCTTGCCGCCACGATATCACGCGCAGGGTCGATCCCCGGCATGATCTCGAACGCGGTCAGCCCGCCCGCGCCCAGCAGCATCACGCAGCGTTCGGTGACGTAAAGCACCTCTTGCCCCTGTTCCCGCGCCCGTGCGCCGGAAAAGGTGACATGTTCCACCGCCTCGACCATCTTGGTGAACTTGCCGGGCGCCTCGACCCGTATCCCGTCCGCCGACAGCGCGATCTTCGCCCCCGCCTCGAACCAGCCGGAAAACACGACCTTCCGCGCATGGGCGGTGATATCGACGAACCCGCCACATCCCGCCGTCAGATACGGCTTTTTCCCCAGTTTCGACACATTGACATTGCCTTCCACATCGACCTCGAGGAAGGACAGGAACGTCAGATCGAAACCGCCGCCCTGAAAATAGATGAACTGCTGGGGCGACGGCACGAAAGCATCGGCATTCGACGCGCAGCCAAAGGCGAAGCCTGTCAGCGGCATGCCCCCCACCGCGCCCTGTTCGATGGCCCAAGTCACCGCTTCGGGGTGGCCTTCCTCAAGCAAAATGCGCGGCACCATGGCCGAGATGCCAAAACCCAGATTGGCCGTCATGCCGCGCTTCAGCTCCATCGCGGCGCGGCGGGCGATCACCTTTTCCACCCCGTGCTCGGCCAGCGCAAAGCTGGACCACGGGCGCATGACCTGTCCGGAAATCGCGGGATCGTAAGGCGTCTCGCAGGTCTGCTTCTGGTCGGGGTCCACCACGACCACATCCACCAGATGCCCCGGCACGCGCACGTCATGGGGGCGCAAAGACCCCTTTGCCGTCACGCGGGACACTTGCGCGATCACCAGCCCGCCGTGGTTCTTGACACAGATCGCCTGTTCCAGCCCGCCCAGATAGGCGCCTTCGTGTTCATAGGTCAGATTGCCATGTTCATCGGCTGTGGTCGCCCGCAGGATGCAGACATCCGGCACGATGTTGGGAAAATGCAGCCATGTCTCACCGCCAAATTCCACCCGCGCCACGATGGGCGCCGCCGCCCCCTTGGTATTCATCGCGCAGCCTTCCCGGATGGGGTCGACAAAGGTTTGCAAACCCACCTTTGTCAGCACGCCCGCCCGCCGCGCCGCCGCCTCGCGATGCATGTCGAACAGAATACCCGAGGGCACGTTATAGGCCGGAATACGGTTTTCCGTGACCATCTTCCAGATTTCCGGCATCGGCAGGTTCGACGACCCCGAGGGGTATGACCCCGCGATCACCCGCGCCAAAAGCCCATCCTGCGCGATATGGTCGATACCCTTGACGCCATACATGTCGCCCGCTGCAATCGGGTTGATCGAGGTGATCCCGCGCGGATGCCCCTCGACCCGAAAGCGCGCGCCGATGGCCTCCAGCACCTTGTCGGGACAGCCCAGCGCGGATGAGGATGACACCGTCACAACCGCCCCGTCCGCGATCAGCGCCGCAGCCTGTGCTGGCGAAACAACCTTAGACATCCGCGCCACATACCCCCCGTGCAGGCACAGCCCGACAGGTGCGGCAAATCACGGATTTGCACGCCAGCCTGCTCCGATTCCCGATTTAGGATCGTTCCAATGATTTACTGGAACGATCCATAATCTGTCAACCGAAAGAAATGCTCCGAAAAAGGGAAAAAGGATCAGGGGGTTGGAACCAGCGGCGGCAGGTCCGCCAGCGTCTGTTTCGACGCCAGCGCCCCGTAATGGCGCAACACGGCAGCGGCCATCATCTGCCCCGCCTGCACCGCCGAAGCGCCGCCCTGCCCCGTCACGCGCGCGGCAAGGTAGCCTGCATTGAACGCATCGCCCGCGCCTGTCGTATCGACGATGCCCGCAACCTCGGGCGTGGGAACAGGCAGGCTTTCGCCCCCCGCCCAATGCAGCACGGGCCCTGCCCCGTCTTTCACCACCACTTCGCCCACGCCACAGCCCGCCATCCGCGCCACGGTCGCCCCTGCGTCCGCATCCCCGAAATGCTGCCGCTCGTCATCAAGGCTGGGCAGCGCGATGTCGGTCAATTCCAGCATCCGGCTGACCACCGCCCGCATTTCATCGGCCGACGGCCAAAGACGCAGGCGGATATTGGGGTCGAATGACACCACCCCGCCCCGCGCCCTATAATTTGCCAGCACGGCAAACAACCCCTCGCGCGCCGCGGGCGACAGGATGGCCAGGGTGATCCCCGACAAATGCGCCAGCCCCACCCCATCCAACGCCGCCGCCAGCGCCGCCCGGTCATCGGCCAGATGCCGCGCGGCCGAGGTTTCGCGCCAGTAATGGAAACCGCGCTCGACCCCGTTCAACTCGATCATGTAAAGCCCCATGCGGCGGGCCGGATCGCGGGTTATGCCGTCCACGGCCAAACCGTCCGCCGCCATTCCGGCGACAAAGGCATCCGACAGGCTGTCATCGCCCACCCGTGTGACCAGCCCCACCTCTGCCGCTGGCCCCAGCCATTGCGCCATGTGCCACGCGGTGTTGTACGTATCGCCCGCAAAACCGCGCCGGTATAGCCCATCGCCCACTGGGGCCATTTCCACCATCGCCTCGCCGATGGCCCGCACCGACCGCGTCGTGATCCGTTTCATGCCCCGCCCTGTTCCGCCCGATAGACCCCGCCCGTCAGCCATGCCGGCCAGTCGCGTTCAAAGAACGGCCGCTCGGTCTGGTCCAGCGCCCGCGTCTTGCGCTCTCGGACCATGAAGCCGCCTTCGCCATGGCGCAACAGGATCTGGCGCTCGCGGTCTTCGCGCCGTTCCGACCGGAAGCGCACATCTTCCAGCGGCCCGCCCGCCGATACCGGCACGGCATCGCCCGCAGGATCAAGGATCGCCCGCGCCCCGCGACTGCCGCCGCCCTGCGCGATGTAATGGTCAAGCGCGGTCAGCACCGCCTCGGAGGCCAGCGCCATCTGCCGCCACTGCACCGCCCGCGCCACCTCGGACGGGCGGTCGATGGCGATGCCGTCATCCGCAATACGCCCGTTCAACGCCCGCGCTTCGGCCAGCGCCGCCCGCACCGCCCCCGCCTTGCACAGAATACCTGCCGCATCGCTCATCCGCGCCTGAACCTCGTCGCGCACGGCAGCCACCGTCAGACCGCTGCCCGCGCCAAGCCCCGCCAGAACCGCCGCCACGGCCTTTCCGGCACACTCCGCCACATCCCCCGCCACGTGATCGGCCAAAGTCGCCGCGATATGTTCCGCCGCCCGCGTGCCAAAGACCTGCCCCGCATTCAGCGCCGCCCCGCCGGGCCGCGTCACACCATGCGTCCCTGCCGCCTCGCCCACTGCATAGATCGCAGGATGCGAGCTTCGCCCCCAGATATCGACCGCCACCCCGCCATTCATATGCTGGTTGTTCACCGCAAATTCCAAAGGCTCGGCCGCGATATCCACCTTGTAGCGGCGGTAAAGTTCGATCGACAGCGGGTTCATGTGGCGTAACCGGTCAATGGGCTGCGCCTGAACCGCCCCCGCCTTGCCCAGATAGGCGCGCACGTCATCATCCAGGTCGTCCAGCGAAAATGCCGCTCCGCCCGCAACGGGCAAAGGATTGCGGTTGAAATCCATGAACACCCGCCGCCCCGAAGCCGACTCTCGTGCAATGGCAAGGTCGATCAGGCTTGACCCGAAATCCAGCATCCGCGTGGCGTGGAACGGCCACTGATACCCCTTGCGAAAGATGTTCGAAGCCAGTTCCCGCGTGGTCCGGTAATAGGCCCCAAGGAAATGGTGCTCATGCCCGTCCGCATCGACCGAATAGATGTGCGGCAGCGCCTGCACATAGGTGCCCGACAGGTTCCACGGAAACCCTTCGCGCCGTGTGCCGATGCCGAACTGGCTTTCGGTCAGGTTCACAAGGTCCAGCCCCGCCTCGACCGCCAGCCCCAGCGTGCCGAAACAGCCGTTGGGATAGACGCTGTCGCGATACATCTCGCCCGGCCCCCCGCCCGCCAGAACGGTCACCGGCGCAAGGAACAGGCCCAGCCCATAGGGGTTGCCCGCCCCCCTGTCCCGCGCCCGCGCCAGCAGCGCGCCATGGCACCGCGCCCCCTCGACCAGCAGGCGCAGCACGGTCGTCTGGTTCAGGATCGGCACGCCCAGACGCAGCGCCTCGTCCGCCAGCACCCGCACCATCAGGCGCGATGTGCGTGGCCCGCAGCTTGTGGCGCGGCCCACCTCGTCATGGTCGGTCTGATAGCGCAGCGTGCCGCCCAAACCGTCTTGCGGCAGCGGCAGGCCCAGATATTGCAGCGATGCCATCGACCGCAGCGATCCCACCGCCTCGACATAGGCGGTGTCGGCATCCATCGCCCCGCCAGCCGAGAGTGCCGCCGCCATGGCGTGGAAATCATCGCCCCGATCCGCCGTGTTGGCGGTGTGGATCGTCTGCTTGTCCGACCCCGAACAGGCCGAGGTGCCGCCCCATGCGCTTTGGCTGGCTACCGCGACCTGCACGCCGCGCCGCGCAAGTTCCACAGCCGCCCGCAACCCCGCAGCGCCCGACCCCACGACCAGACAGGCCGCTCGGTAAACCGGCAGGTCCAGCCCGCCCAGCGCCAGCCGTTCCGCAACGCCCGCATCGGGCGGCAGGCGCGGCATTTCAACATCGGTCAGCGCATCCAGAATATGCTGCGGCACTTCGATCGGCATCGCTTACCCCGCCCGCCCGATATCGACCCAGGCGCGCCGCCGCGCGCTTTCCATCACCGCATCGACGATCTGGCAGATGTGGTGCCCCGTCTCGAAGGTGGGCCACATCGGCACGCCCGTCACCACCGACCGCACCACCTCGGCCGCTTCGATGATCTTCGTCTCGTTATAGCCAAGCCCAAGATTGGCCAGCGGCAGAAAGGCGCGATAGGATGGATGGTCCGGCCCCGCATCGACGGCGCGAAAACCGCGCCGTCCTTCGGGATCGTCATTGCGGTAAAGCCGCAGGCGGCTGGTTTCGTCGTAATCATAGACGATGCTGCCCTTGGTGCCGTAAACCTCATAGCCTTGGCGGAACTTGCGGCCCGTGGCCACGCGGCTGAAATCGACGATCCCGCTTGCCCCGTTCTCGAACCGGCACAGCATATGGGTCGCGTCAGGGTTCGTCACCTCGGCCCAGTCGCTGGCCGCAGCCCCTGCACCCGCGCCGAACCCCGCACCCGCCACAACGGGGCGCTTGGGCGTGATGACCATGTTCTCGGCGATCAGGCTTTGCACCCGCCCGACCAGAAACTCCATGAAACTGAACACATGGCTTCCCGTATCGCCCACAATCCCCGTGGGCGCCTTGGCCCCGTCTGCCCGCCACATGAAGGGCGCCAAGGGATCACCGAACACATCGATATGCTGGCACCCCTTGAACAGCGTCACCTCGCCAATCTCGCCCGAGGTGATGATGTCGCGCGCGATGTCATGCACCGGATTGCGCGGAAAGCCATGCGCCACGCGGGTGATCAGCCCCTTTGCCGCCGCGATATCGGCCAGTTCCCGCGCCTCGGCCGCCGTATCGGCCAAGGGCTTTTCGCAATTGACATGCTTGCCCGCCAGCAGCGCCGCCTTGGCCACTGGGTAATGCAGCGTGTCGGGCAGGCAGATGTCGATCAGGTCGATATCGGGGTCTGCCACCGCCTCGCGCCAGTCGGTCAGGATACGCGCACCCGGCGCCCGCAGCGCAAGGTCGGGGTCGGCGGCGGGGTCGTTCACCACCACCGCCACCACCTCGGCCGTGCCCCCGTCCGAGCCGAAGAAATGCGGAAAGGTGCGAAAGGCCATCGTATGAACCTTGCCCATCCACCCCGATGCGCCCAGCACCGCCACCCGAACTGCCGCCATCGCCGCCCCCTTTCAGACCCGTAGCCCGCCTCTTTGGAACCTTCCAAAGGTCTTACTGGCACGTTCCAAATGCGTCAACCGCTTTGACGGCCCAATGGCAGGCCCGGCCTTGGCACCTCAGGGCGCGGGGGCAAGGGCCAGCGTGGCGGCAATGCCGCGCTGCACGGCGGGGCGGGCCTCCATCTCGGCAAACCAGCGCGCCAGCGCCGGACGGTCGGCAAAGCCGATACCGGCAAAATCGCGCCGCCAGAACCAGCCGAAATGGGCAATATCGGCAATGGTGTATTCATCGCCCACAAACCAGCGATGCGTGCCAAGATGCGCGTCGATCAGATCGGCAAGGCGGTCGGATTCGGCCTTATAGCGGGCGATGGCGGCAGGGTTACGGTCGCTCGCCAACCGTTGCCAATAGCCTGATTGGCCAAAGGCGGGCCCGGTTCCCGACAACTGCACGAACAGCCACTGAAAGGTGCGGGCGCGCAGATGCGGCTCGACCGGCAGCAGGTGGCCGGTCTTTTCGGCCAGATGCACCAGAATCGCGCCCGATTCCGCCAGGACAAGGTCCCCGTCGATCAGCAAAGGCACCTTGCCGTTCGGGTTCAGCGCCAGATAATCGGCCGATTTCTGCGCCCCCGCGCGGATGTTCACGGGGCGCAGATCATAGGCCAGCCCCAATTCCTCCAACGCGATGGGCACCTTGACGGAATTGGGGGTAGAAAAGGCGTACACGGTCAGCATGGCAAATCTCCTGCATAGGAAAGGGCTGCTGCGGCAGGCAGCGGCCGGCGGGGTTTGTGTCACGGCTTCAGTGGCGCGCGGCTGCATGCCCATGGCCGCCGTGATGAAAGAAGGATGGACCATTCCACACAATTAGATAATCATCCCGCCATACATCACACTGATACCCATGGCGTATGAATACCGGCCTGTTTGAACATATCCGCACCTTCGTTCGCGCCGTCGAAACCGGCAGCTTCACGGCTGTCGCCGCCGAACAGGGCCAATCGCAACCCACCGTCAGCCGTCAGATTTCCGCGCTCGAAGATCATTTGGGCGTGCGGTTGATGCAGCGGACCACACGCGCCCTGACCCTGACCGAGGAAGGGCGCAGCTATTACAGCCATGCCCGCGCCCTGCTGGACGCGGTGGATGAGGCCGCCCTTGCCGTCCGCCCCGATACGGCCGCGCGGGGCTTGCTGCGCATCGCGGCGCCGCTGGCCTTTGCCCGCCTGCATCTGATGCCGCGCATGGCCCGGTTTCTGGCCGACCATCCCGATTTGCGCACCGATTGGGTGCTGGGCGACCGGCCTGTCGATCTGGTCGAGGAAGGCGTCGATCTGGCCATCCGCATCGGGCGCGTGGCCGATCAGGGGCTGATTGCGCGCAAGATCGGGCAGATGCGGCGGGTCACGGTGGCGCGGCCCGACTATTTCGCCCGCGCCGGACGGCCCCGTCACCCCACCGATCTGACCGCGCATGACTGTATCGTCTATACCGGCCTTGCCACGGTGGATGAATGGCACTTTTCCGGCCCCGACGGCGCGCCCATCGCGGTCAGGGTATCGGGGCGGGTGCGCGTCAACGCGTCCGAGGGGATGCGCTCGGCCCTGCTGGAAGGGTTGGGCCTTGCCGTCTGCCCGACATGGCTGTTCACCGACGAAATCGCCACGGGCCGCCTGGAACAGGTGCTGGCGGAATATGAACCTGCCGCCCTGCCCATTCAGGCGGTTTATCCCAGTCGGCGCCTTGTGCCGCCACGGGTGCGTGCCTTTGTCGATTACCTTGTCACGGAATTTCGCGCCGATCCCCGCCTTGCGCCCTGACCGCCCGCCATCCGCCCAAGCCATGCGTGGGCGCGAAAAGGGCCGGTATTCCCCGATCAGCACTTTGGGGTGAATCCGCTGGACCTTTTGCAACCATTGGCGGATTGTCGGCCTTCGTCATCCCTCGCCCCTCTTTGCTGTCATGTTTGCCCGGTTCCCTCTTGTGTCGCTGTTTCATGCCCTGCGCGGTTGGCGGTTCCTGTCGCGCCCGCCCAAGGCCGGCGATCTTGTCCATTTTCGCGATGCCTGGGCGATCGAGGTCGAGGGCGAGGGATTTTCGCTGCTCGAAGTGTGGTTTCCCAAATTTCCCCGCACCGGCACTGCCCGCCTGTTGCGCGAAACCGCGACCCACTGGGACCTGACCTTCTGGTGCCGCCACATCCGCCTTGGCAAGGAAAGGAATACGCTCAGGCCCCTGAACCGCGCAGGGCGCTGGACGGCCTTTGACCTGATCGCCCAAGGCTGGGTCGCGCGGCAGCTTGCCTTGATGCGCCCGCCCGATGATGCGCCCGAACCGCCACCGCCGCCCCTTCCCCTGTCCGCCCTGTCGCGCCACTGGGCGCGCAAACGCGGCGGGTTGGCAACAGTCCATGCGCTGGGCGGGCGCTATCACAGCTGGCCGGGCCTTTTGCTGCGGCGCTGGCTGCATGAAAAAACCCGCTATCTGCTGGGCGTACCCTCGCCCGGCATCTACATGGGCAAGGGCCCGCTGGTCCAAGACTGCCGCGCCATCCTGACCTTTGCCTATCGCGGCGAAAGGCGGCGGCTCCGGCTCGATCAGGTGCGGCGGCACCAGAACGACAATATCCACCTCCTCGGCCGCCAGTTGCCCGGGGGCGAACAGCGCAGCTTCGCCTTCCACAACATCTTCAACCTCGAGATCGAGGGGTTCGGCCCCATCGATGCACGCCGCCTTGACCTCGACCTTGCCGCGCTGGAAACCAATGCATGGGACCACTGGCGCCAATGGAACCGCTACGCAACCAGTCTTGGCTACCCCCTGCCCGACCCCGATCTTGCCACGCGCATTGTGGGCAAGGTCTGGCGGCAGCTGATCCGTCCCTACTGGGCCTATATCCGCTGGCGCTATCCGCGATACCGGCTGCTCCGCCCCCCGACATGGCGCACAAGGCTGGCGCAGCGCGCAGAACCGGTGCGCAAGCGGATAAGGCGCGCTGCCCTTTGGCTTAAGTGGCTTTGGCAGGAATATCGTCCGCAACCCGCCCCGCAGCCCGACCTGTCGGCCCCCGATGCCCGCTGGCGGCGCTTTCTGCGCGACATGGCCGACAGGCTGGATGCCGGGCAAACGGTGGATATCCGCAACCTGCGGCACGTGGCCAAACTGGCACGGCAGCCGATGCTCGCGCGCAAGATGGCGCGCCATATCCTGCGCGTCGAACAGGCCGCCTTGGGCCCGTCCGATCCGGACCGTGCGATCCTTGATCGGGCGCTGCGCCTGTCCCCCGACCGTCGCCGCCTGATCCCCGACCATGAACTAAGGCAGGCGCAAAAGGTCGGTGGCCCCCTTTTTCTGCATTATGCCCCGTTCCAGCGGCTTTACGACATCCCGCGCCCGCCCGATCCGGCCATGATCGTTCTGGCCTATCTGCGCGCGCTATACCGGTCAGATTTCTGGAACGGCCCAAAGGGCCATGCCCCGCCCCACATCGAACGCGGGGATTTCAGGGTGCTGCTTTTGGCACATCTGGGCCAGCCCGACGGGCGGCGATGGGTTTTTGCCAAGACCGCCGCCGCCCGGTTGCGAAAGCTGGCCGACCTATAATCCGCCCCCGCGCAAGGCAAAGCACCGGTTCACGCCGCGCGGCTGGCCTTGATGCCGCTGTCGATGGCGTCGATGGCCCGTTCCAGCTTGCGCGCCAGCACCGGATTGCGGTTCAGGAAATCGATCACCGCAATCGCCGGCAACGCCAGAGTTGTCGCCTCGTCCCGCGCAACCAGTTCCACCGTGGCGGGGGCGCCGGTCAGGAAGAAGCGGCTTACGAAAAACTCGCCCGGCCCGAAACTTTGCAGCACCCGCTCGGGCTGGTCGGGCAAGGTCACACTCAGCCCCCCCGCCACCACAAGATACAGCATGCGCGATGGCCCGCCCGCAGCCACAAGCCGTTCGCCCTCGTCAAACAGGCAGACCCGCGCCGTGGCCTGCAATTCGGCAAAGCCTGCGGCATCGGGCAGGAAAATGCCTGTGGCCGACAGCACGCCCGACAGCGCCTTGGGGGCCAGCGCGGCGGGGTCGGTCAGCCGGTAACGGCGGTTCGTCGATCCAGCCAACACCAGACCCTCGCGCTGGCAGCGATACCACAGACGGCGCAGGAAATCGGTGGTCGCGGCCTCGCCGTCTTCGCGCGTGGCGGTGTGGATCGTCACCTCATAGGCGATGCCGTCATCGGCCATTTCCATCAGGTCGATGTCATGGGGCGGATCGCGCAGGATCGTCTCGACGCTTTTCACCGTCTCGTCGATGGCACGCATGGCGCGGGCGGGCGGCACGCCATAGCCGAACTTGACATACAGGTTCTGGCCAAACACCCGCGTGGCCGAAGACAAAACCGTGAACACCCCCTGCGCCAGTTGCGAATTGGGAATGACCATCAGCCGCTCGTCATCCAGCGTCTCGATGGTGACACTGCGCCAATCCATGCTGACGATCTTGCCCGAGGCATCCCCGAACTCGATCCAGTCCCCTTCGCGGAAGAACCGCCCCGACATCAGCGACACGCCCGAGAACAGGCCCGACAGCGTATCCTGCAAGGCCAGGCCGATCACCACAGACCCGACCCCCAGCGCCGCCAGAAGCGACCCAAGGTCAACCGCCCATATCTCTGATGCCACAAAGGCCGATGCGACCAGCACCAGCACCAGCCGCATAAGATCAAGCATCAGCCCCGGCGTGCGCTGCATCGCCTCGCTGGCCAAGGGCCCTGCGCGCACGATCAGGTTCAACCCCAGCAGCAGCGCGTTGATGGTCGAGATGGACAACGCCGTCAGAACCAGCTTGGCGGCCGCCGCATCGGGTTCAAGCCCCATCACCCGCGACACCAGCAGATGCAGCGCCACCAACGGCAAGACCGATACTTGCACCAGCTGCACCAGCCGCGCCGTCTGCGGCTGCGGGCCGCGCAGATGGCGGTGGATTTCCACCAGAACCAGCGCCGCGACCGGATAGCCGAAACTGACGATGGCCGTCCACATCACGCCGCTATCGGCAAGGGCATCAGTCAAGATTGCCTCCGTTCGCGATCAGCGCCGCCCCCATCGCTTCGCTCATGCGGATCTCGCCGCCATCGGGCGACAGCGCAAGACGCCGCGCTTCCGACACACATTCACCAAGGATTTCATAGACAAACCGCTTGCGGCCAATGATGCCCGCATCAACCTCGCCCTCGGTCAGCCCGATCGACAGCGACAGCACCAGCCCCTTGGCTTCGTTGAAGCGCACAAGGATGTTGCGTATCTCGGCGGCAAAACCGGCCGCCCGCTGGCGGTGGTCCAGCCGCGGCGTCGAAAGCCCACAGGCGGCCAGATAGGCATCCCCGATGGTCTTGACCTTTTCCACCCCGTGCCGCTCGGCCGCCTCGTCGAACAGGTCGATCAATTCGTTAAGCAGGCTGATCATCTCGGTCGCCGTCAGGCGGCGCTGCATCTCGTCCAGCCCGCCGATCACGGCATAGATGATGCTGACATTCTCGAACGTATCGGCCACGACAAGCTCGCCGCCGGTAAAACGGTCTGCCGCCGCATCGGGCATCACGTTGCGCAGCAGCTTTTCATATTCGGTCGTCTTGGCCTCGATAATGCCATTGCGGCGAACGATCTCGGACACCATGCCATTGAAGGCCGAGGCAAGCGTGGCAAATTCGTCATTGCCCTTCACTGCCACCTGAAACTGCGTCTCCCCCGCCTTGAGCCGCTCGACCCCCTGCTGAAGCCGCATCAGCGGCGCGACAAAGGCGCGGGCCGCGATCAGCGCGAACAGCGTGATGGCGATGGAAATGCCCCCCGTCGCAATCAGGATCACGCGGCGCAGTTCATGCAGCGGGCCAAGCGCCTCGTCCACATCCTTTTCCGCGATGATGGCCCAGCGGTTGCCGCCGAAATCAAGCGGGGCATAGGCCGACAGAACCTGAACGCCGCGATAATCGCGAATCGTGTCGGCCCCCGTGGTGCCCGCCTGTGCGCGTTCCACGGCCAGCGTGTCGAAATGCTGGTTCAGCACGGAATGGCCCGACCGTTCGATGGCCGCAATCTCGGCCGGATCGCCCCCCAGCGCGGCCAGCTGTTCCAGATAACCCGCCTTGTCCTCGATCAGAAAGCGGCTGTCAGACCGCGCAAAGCCATCGGCGCCAACCAGATACACCTCGCCCGATGCGCCCAGCCCCTCGTCGCGCCAATGCGCCGACGAGGTCAGCGCGGCATTCAGCGCCTCGATCGAGAATTGTCCGACCAGAATCCCCACACGGTCACCACCCTGAAACACCGGCGCCGCCAAAAAGGCCGCAGGCGCCCCGAAGGACGGCGCGTAATGTTCGAAATCGACAAAGACGATGCCATGCTGGTCAGCGGGGCGGTCGCGCACCGTCTGATACGCCCGCGCCAGCCCCGAGGCGCGATAGGCCCCCTTGGACAGGTCTGTCGCGAAATCGACCTCTTTTTCGACCGTATAAAGCACTTGCCCCGTGCGGTCGTCGATCAGGAACAGGTCATACAGGTTCAGCGCCTGCATCATCCGGCGCATATGGCTGTGATAGGTCTGGTGGACGCTGTCATAGACATTCCCGCCCTGCGCCGGCTCTGGCAGGTCAAGCAGGTCACGGTCCCCGGGCGCTGCGGGGTTCTGCGCGATATAGCGTTGTTGCAGGCGCAGCGCCGCACCCGTTTCGGGCAACAGCGCATCGGGCGACAGCGGGCGATCGGCCTCGGGCATCTGGGGCAGGATCTCGGCGCTGTAGAACCGCGCCAGATCGGCACGCGCCGTGCCTTCGGGCAGGGCGCCTTCGGCGGCAAAGGCGGCACGGAAATCGGTCAGCGCGCGGGCGACCTGCTCTTGCGCGGCAAGCGCGGTAAAGGCGCGTTCCTGCGCATCCAGATAGCGCACCACATCCGCCTTCTTCGTCTCGCGGATGGCAATAAGCTGGTCCCACACCGCCGCACGCAGCGCACTGTCAGACCGCGTATAGCCGATGGTGCTGATGGCAAGGGCGGCGGCAAGGCCGCTGATCATCAAAAGCAGCAGCAATTTCGACCGGATAGACAGCAGACTCGCCATGGCGACCTTTCAAGCACGCCACATCCGCCTGTGGCCGTGGCTGTGCTAGCACCCGACCGGCACAGCGTGCGCCGCGCCAAAGCATCCCCAAGGCTGGCGTTCGGCAGACCAATGGCTACGAAAGGCGGGCAGCGCAGCACGCACGATCACCCCGCCTTGCAGAGCGGCCCCCGACCATGTGTTTGCCCTGAACCGCACAGGATGTGCCGAAGGCTGAAATCGGTCCAAAACCCCAGCCGTGGGTTCAGTCCGCACAGCTTGGTCGAACTTTGCTTGGGCTAAAGCGGGCGGGATTTTCCAAGCGGCTCGACAAGCCAGCGCTGGTTAAGCCAATCAACCCAATCGACAATCGCCAATTCCAAAGCTTTGGACCTGCGCCGGTTTCGTTCTGGTCTTTTGAAAGCGATACGCGCCATCGAAAAGACCGCATAGGGCAGCGTTAGACAGTCACATGTTCAAGCGGGATGCGGTTCCCGTACCGCTGACAATTGGCATGACGCTATTTCAGGTTGCACCTGATTTGGGGATCGGCCTTTCCCCGCCTGGCAAGTGGGTTCGGGCGATTTCCGAGAACGCCACCTCTCCGGGCAGGATGCATAGCTTCCGCAAGAGAACGAACCGCTACGCAAAAAGAGCGGTAAGGGAAATTGCAACAACAAGTCCGCCGTCGAAAACTTCTGCAAACCACCGAAGGCGGAACTGATCGGCCAACGACATCGGGTGTCACGCCGAAAGGTCAAGGTCGCCCTCGTCGAATACTTTAGCGGCATCTACAACCCGCGCCGACAACGCCCGGCCCTCGGTTCAGAATCACCCGTCGCCTTTGGACAATGGGCTACCGGGCATGAGCACCGGACCGGAACACAACCGTTACAGGTCCGATATCGACGGTTTCGCTGATCTGGTTTAGCGCCCCACCCATCGTTGGGATGTAAAGCAACGACAAAGGCCTCGCACTTCCCGGATGGGGCAAGAGCCTGCGGCCATGCGCGTTTCTGCGCGTCCAAGGTAACGGAAAACGGCCAGATCAACGAGGTTTGTCATTTCGGATCAACCCGCCCTAGCCCCGGTGCTGCCCGCCAAACTGCCCGGCGCGCCGTCGCTTCCCACCGTCATGCCAAAACCCGCGGGCTCTGCGCCCATGCCACGCCCGGCCGTGCGGCGCTGGTGGCCTTGGGCCGCAGGGGCGGTGCTGGCGGCGGGCCTTGGCGGATTGCTCTGGCTGCAACCCTGGGCGACAGCCGTGAAACTGGTCGGTACCGAGGTGGCTGCCCCGGGTCCGGTGTCGCGGGTTCTGGCGGTGAACGGGCGCGTGGCGGGCGAGGTTTGGGTTGAGGTGCGCCCGCTGGTCAGTGGCATGCTGCTGGATGTTCGCGTGTCCGAAGGTGATGTCGTAGCGGCGGGTGCCGTCCTTGCCACAATCGACCCTGCCACCCAGGCGGCTGTGGTGCGGCAGGCCTTGGCAGGTCTGGATGCAGCGCTTTTGGCCCAAGTCGGCGCGCAATCGACCCTTGATCGGACAAAGGCGCTTGGCACCAATGCGGCGCGTGTCGCGCTGGAAACTGCTGCCCGCGCTGTCGAGGCTGCAACGCAAGAAGTCGCACGGATGACGGCCCTGCTGGAACAGGCGCAGATCCAGTTGGCGCGCTTCACGGTCCGGGCACCGGTCGCTGGGTCTATCCTGACCATTACCGGCGAACCGGGACAAACCGCCGATCCGTCTGTCGCGCTGCTGACCATTGCCGATCTGGGTCGGCTACTGGTCAAGACCGACGTGGACGAAACCTATGCGACCCAAATCCGGACAGGCCAGCCCGCCGCCCTGCAACTTGCCGGCGAGACCGCGGTCAGACCCGCCCGTGTCAGCTTTGTATCGCAGCGGGTTGACGCGGCGACAGGGGGGCTTGCAATCGAGCTTGCAACCGAAACGCCGCTTGCAGCGCCCATCGGCCTGACCGTCACCGCGAATATCACAGTGGACGACCGCATGGCGGCAATTACCGCGCCCCGCGCCGCGATTGTGCGCGATGACACCGGCACCGGCGTGTTCGTGGTCAGGAATGGCGTGGCCAGACGGCAGCCGGTCACCGTGATCGACTGGCCTGCCGCACGGTTGATCGTGACCGCCGGGCTTGCAGCAGGCGATCAGGTGATCAGCGACGCGACAGGCATCACCGACGGGCAGCCCGTGCAGGTCGCGCCCTGATGCTATATGCGCTAAAGATCGCGACGCGCTACCTGACGGCAAGCAAGGCACAGACGGCGCTGCTGGTTTTCGGCGTCGCCATCGGCGTTTTCATCTTTATCTTCATGTCTGCACTGATCGGTGGCCTTGCCGAGTTCATCATGATGCGCACGGCGGGCGATATGGCGCATATCACCATCCAGGCCGAGGCGGTGGACCCAGCCCTGCTGGTGCCTCAGACCGGGCGCACGGTTCTGTTGGTGCAGGAACCCACAACTCAGGCGACCGCGATCCTGAAGGATACCGCCGCGTTCCTGCCCTTGATCGCGGCCCTGCCGGGGGTGACAGGCTTTTCGCAGCAGATCAACGGATCAGGGTTCCTGACGCGGGGCGCACAGGTCATGCAGGTGTCGATCAACGGGCTCGAGCCGGGGCATGAATCCGTCATCGCCAATCTTGCCAGCTATGTGACCGAAGGCACGGCAAACCTTGCGGCAGGCGGGGTGCTGGTGGGCAAGACCCTGGCCGAGGATATGGACCTGTCGCTGGGCCAGACCGTGCGGCTGCAAAGCTCGGCCGGGATCGACGCGGCGCTGACAATCACCGGCATCTACAAGATGGGCTCGGGCGGGCCGGACCGGCGGCAGGCCTATGTCAGCCTCGCCACCGCGCGCACCCTGTTCGCGTTGCCACAGGGGGTGACACGGATCGAGATCAAGCTGGCCGATCTTTACGCCGCCGATACGCTTGCCCCCCGCATCCGCGCGCTGACGGGCCTTGATGCCAAGTCTTGGACCGAACAGGCCGCACAACTGCTCGAGGCGCTGCAAGCGCAGGCGCAGACGGGTTATATCCTCAAGGCCTTTGCGCTGCTGACCATCATCATTGGGGTCGCCTCGGCGCTTCTGCTCTCAACCTATCGCCGGCGCCCCGAGATCGGGATCATGCGGGCCATGGGGGCGGGGCGGTGGTTCGTGATGGTGGTCATCGTCTCTCAAGGGGCCTTGATCGGGCTGATGGGCGGGCTGTTCGGTGCGGCGGCAGGCTATGGCGTGCTTCTGGCCTTTCCGTCGCGCGCCAGTTTCGGGCCGGGGCAAAGCGGGTTGCCGATCGACATCCGGCAGGGCGCCTATGGTCTGGCGATCTGGCTGACAACTCTGGGGGCCATCCTCGCCTCAATCCTGCCAGCGCGTTCGGCAGCGCAGCTGGACCCGGTCACGGCCATCGGCCAATGACCGTGCTTCTCGAGGTGCGCGACCTCGTCAAAACCTTTGGTTCGGGCGAGGCCGAAACGCGTGTCTTGCGCGGGCTGAACCTTGCGATGCAGACAGGCGAACTTGCGGCCCTCCTTGGCCCTTCGGGATCGGGGAAAAGCACGCTTCTCACCATCCTTGGTACTTTGATGCACCCCACTTCGGGCAGCCACACAATGCTGGGCGTCGATCTTACCACCGCCAACGACCGCGCGCTGACCGAGTTTCGCAACCTGCACATCGGGTTCGTCTTCCAGTTTCACAACCTCTTGCCCGACTTCACCGCGCTGGAAAACGTGTGCTTCCCCACCGCCGTCCGCGAGGGACGCGAGACCGCCACAGCGCGCGCCCGGGGACAGGAGTTGCTGGTCCGCATGGGGTTGGCCGAGAGGGTCCACTTTCCCACCGCCAACCTGTCGGGCGGGCAAAAACAGCGCGTGGCCGTTGCGCGCGCCCTGATGAACCGCCCCGAACTGGTGCTTGCGGATGAACCCACAGGCAACCTTGACCGCGCCTCGGCGGCCCAGGTGATGGACCTGATCGGCGAGATCAACCACGAGGAAGGCACGACCTTCCTGATCTCGACCCATGACGAAAAGATCGCAGCGCTTTGCCGCCGTCAGATCGTGGTTGGGGACGGCCTTGTAACAGGGTAATGAATTGCAGCCTCAATCCGCGAAGACATACTTGATCGCATCTATGGTGCCCCGGAAATAGGCGCGCTCGCCCTGCGGCAGGTGGTAAAGAACCTCGCCCGTCATCGGTACGCGCATGCCGTCATGCGTCTGGTAATCCGACATGCGGCATTCCCAAGGCATCTGAACGGTTACCCCTTCGACCTCTGTCGCGCGGCCTTCTGCGGTGATCGTGGTAACCAGCCCGTCCGTGCCGAACCGGAACAGCATCGTCACCGAAATCGGCCCCTCGGTCAGTGTGGCCAAGGCGCTGGCGTCATCAACGGCTGTCCACGTCACCACTTGGCTTGGCAGCAGGGCGGTTGGAAACCAGACGCTTTCGGCGAAATGGCGCAAAAGCTCGCCACGCGCGATCTCGCCCGCCCCTTGCAGGGTGCCCATATCGAACAGGCCCAGCAGGGCGGGACGCAACAGGCCACGCCCTGCGATGAACGCATCGACCACGTGCACCCGGACACCGGGGAACATTGTGATCTTCGCGTTCCAGACAAAGCCCGGCCGGGCGATGACAAAGTGCTGGGTCGCGCTAAAGGGTTTCCATCGGTCTGCTGTCTTGCCCAGATTGAACATGCCGCTTTGGGTCAACAGGACGGTGGTGACGACAGGTTGCCCCTCGGTCAGCACGGCGCGGAAATAGCGCTGCACCGGGGCAGGCAGACCCGCCAGTTCGGTTGCATGATAATGGCCGGTGGCGGGGGCGGCGCGGCTCAACCCCAATTGCGTCACAAGGTGACGCACCACCCCCGACCAGCGCCACGCGCCAAGCGCGACCAGCGCGCCATAGATCACCGCCAGCCCAAGAACAACGCCTCCTGCCAGTTCAAGGATCATCATGGCCGACAGGCCCAATGTCAGATCCGGCCAAGCAGTATCAAGACCACGACAACGATCAGGATGACGCCGATCACTCCGATGCCGCCATTCCCGAAGCCATAGCCATAGCCGCCGAACCGGCCGCTAAAGCCGCCAAGAAGAAAGATGATCAGGATGATCGCAAGGATGGTACCAAGGGACATACAGGTTCTCCGAAGTTGAGGGATGGGTGCTCAGCCGCGCCAGCGATCCGCCAGACAACGGCCAAGCACGAACGCCATGGTAAAGACGGCCAGCGTGACCGGATCGGCGGGCGGCACGGGAACCGTTGGGGCCACATCCGCGACCGGTTTAGGCTCGACGGAAGGTCCCCGCGCAAGGCGTACCAGCAAAGCAGCAAACGCCAGAAGCACGAAACCGGTACCAAGGGCCGCAATCTCGGGCCCGACCAGCCGCCGAAGTGCCGCAAAGACGGAAAAGATTGCAAACCCGCAGCCGACTGCGTCGATCACTGCGGCAGCGGCAAACAACGCCGCACGCCGCCGTGCAGCCTTTGCCTTGCGGCCAAAGCCGGACACAAGGGCATCCATCAGGGGCAATTGCCGCAAAGTCACCGGCGCATCAACGCCCCAAGGACCAAACCGAAACCTGCCGCCAGACCCAAGGCCACCAACGGATGGTTGGCCACCGACTTTTCAAGTTCGGCTTCCGTGTCCTTTCCCTTGCGCTCGACATAGCTGATCGCTTCGCCGACGCCATCCGAAATGTCCGATCCCATCCGGCGGCCGCGCCGTTCTGCGCTTGATGCGACGGAATGGGTCAGCTTTGCCAAGTCTTCCCGCAGCTCCGCGAACTGCGCGGAAAGTCCTTCGAAATCGGTCGCAACAGCGGTCTTTTGTGTTTTGCCATCTTGAAGCATGGTCATCTCCTGTGTCCTTCATGCAGCGGGATCGCTCCCTCCAACTGACCCCAGCCTGCATCGGGCGTCACTAACCTCGCTCAGCGCGCCGCTGCTTTGTCGGGGACTCAAACCCGCCCGGCGGGTTCGGACTGCCGGAACACTGCAGCCCAACGGCCCCAAGCTGCGGCGGAATGTCAGCGCGAAAAAGGCGAAGGTATCAGCCGTCATGGTCTAGACGCCGCCCGCCCTTCGATCTGCCAGCGCGGGCTGTTGGTCACCGCGCGGGTGGCAGTTGCGCCACCCCGCCCAGCGCCACAATCGCGGCCATCCCCGCGTCGCTATGGCCGACCCAAGCGCCGCCACCAGCAGGCGGAACGCCGGAACCGTGCGGGTCATTCCCTTTGGCCGCGCGTCACGGCTGCACGCCGTCCCGCCGCAATATCCAGCCGCCGGGTAGCACAAAAGCGGCCAGCGTGCCGATGCCCAGCATCGTCAGGCCAAGGACAAAGAACCACCCGGCAATCGGCACCAGCCAACCAAGACCCGCGAGGAACGCCCCAAGGCAGGCCAGCGCGAACTTGCCCGCCAGACCCTCGGGCATGGTCCGCCCGATGCCCAGCCACAGGCCCACGCCCAGCACATAAGACCCAAGCGCATAGCCCGCAAATATCGCAACTATCGTAAGCGCCAGCATCACCGGCAACAGGAACACCCCCACCAGCGTCAGCATCAGCACGAACCCCGACCCGGCCAGCGCCGAGGTCACCAGAAACCCGGACCAGATCGCCCGGCCCGGATGGGCCAGCGCCAATATCCGCCAGTTCTGCACCGCCTTCGGCGCAATCGCGATGACCATCGCAGCGATCAGGCCGGAAATCAGGACCCCGGCCAGAAAGCCGGTGACGATCCGCCAGACCGGAACCTGCATGGGCATCCGATCGGACCATGTCTTGCCATCATATTGCGCGGTCTGCTCGATCCTGACGCGGGCCGCGGGGGCCACGGTTTCGGGCACGATGATGCTGGCGGGGTCCTCGGCATAGATCGTCAGCGCACCGGCTACCCGCGCGCCGGGGCCAAAGGTGATATCATTGGCCACCAGCACCACATCGCCCGCAATCGCGCCTTGCAGCGCGATCTCCTCGCCCGTGACCAGCGCATAACCGCCGACCGAGGCGATTGCGACCGCTGATCCCGCCGCCCGAAGGTTGCCGCTAACGCCGCCCAGAACCACGTTGTAGCCTGTGACCGAGGCATCGCCGCCTACCGTCGCACCCACAGTGACACTGTAACCGGCCGCGAACAGGTCGCCCGTCACCGCCGCGTCAACCGTGACCCGCCGCCCTGCCAGATGGGCCGAGCCGCCCACAGGCGCTGCGACCACCACCCGGTTTCCGGCCATGAACAGGTCGGTCACGTCAGGCCCGGCATAGGTGACCGAAGCCCCCGCAAGATAGCGGTCGCCCCCGATAGACAGGCTGCCGGTATCCGCAAAAGCGGGCAAGGCCAAAAGCCCGCAGACAAGGGTCAGGGCGCGCAGCATGGGCAACATCCTTGGATCGAGGGGAAACGGTGGTGCGGCGCGTTACTCGCTGGTCACGCCGGTGAAGACCTCGCTTGACGCATCGGCCTCGGCCTTGGTCTCTTCGACCAGTTGGTCGATGTGGTTGGGCGGGCCGTAGATTGTGTAAAGCCGAAGGCGCTTGTCGCCGGTATTGACCAGATTGTGCTTTGCACCCGCCGGAACGACCAACCCGTCGCCGCCCTTGATTTTCTGGCGCGCGCCGTCGATCACAATCTCGCCATGGCCTTTTTCGATGCGGAAGAACTGGTCATGCGTCGCATGCGTCTCCATCCCGATGTCCTGACCGGGGGTCAGCGACATCAGCACCAGTTGCAGGTTGTGGCCGGTATATAGCACCTTGCGAAAGGCGGTGTTCTCTTCGGTCAGCGTTTCGATATCTGCAAGATAGCCCTTCATGGCGGCGTCCTTTTCGGGTCAGGGGTGGGATCATTGGTTGCGGCAGCCCGGCACGTTCAGATCGCGGCAAAAATAGCCGGCAGCACCACCGACGACGGCCCCGGTCACGGGACTGCCCCCGGTGACCCCGCCAATCACCGCACCGCCCGCTGCCCCGGCAAGCCCACGCTCGGCATCGCTGGCAAGGCATCCCGAAAGGGCAAGGGAAAGCGCAGAAAACAAGACAAAGCTGCTATACGGCATGGGTGGCTCGCTTCTGATCGGGGTTTCGCTGGCCAAAGGACGCGGCGCCAACCACGTCCGGCACGGGATATCCTCTGGCCGAAGAAGGAAAGACTGCGCCTTTGCAGGAAGGTTCGCGCTGCCCCAGATCAGTGGATGGCGCGTTTTCACGATGCGCTTGCCAAAGCCGCCTTGTCGCGGTTCACCGCCCAGCGCCATGCGGGCTTGAGCACTTCAAGCGCCACCAGAACAGCAAGCCCCGCTAGCGGTGGCACTGCCAACTGCACCGGCTCCAGCACCGCAAAGCCGAAAAGGTCGCGGGCTGTCGGCCAGAACAGCGTAATGCCCAGCAAGGCCCCCACAACGGGCAGCACCACGGCCAGCGCCCGGTTCGGGCGTGTGATCGCCGTCAGGATCGAAGATGATCGCGACCGGTCCACCAGAATCAGTGCAACGATGGCGAAGATCAGACTGGCAAAGGTCATCCCGCGCACCTGCTGGATCTTCAACCCATAGCCAGGGGCCAAGGCGAAGATCGTCGCGGTCACGCCAAGCACCAACGCGCCCTGTAACAGGCTCCAGATAATCGTCGGGCCGGAAAACAGCGGCTCGGCGGGCGGGCGCGGTTTGCGGGTCATCACATCGTCCTCTTCCGTCTCGGCCTCGAAGACAAGGGCGCAGACAGGGTCGATCACCATTTCAAGGAAAGCGATGTGAACCGGGCCGAACAGGATCGGCATCCCCAAGACAAGCGGCATCAGCGCCAGCCCCGCGATGGGAACGTGGACCGCAAAGATAAAGGACATCGCCTTGCGCAGGTTGTCATAGATGCGGCGGCCAAGGCGCACAGTGGCGACGATGGACCCGAAATCGTCGTCCAGCAGCACGATTGAGGCCGCTTCCCGCGCCACATCCGTGCCCCGCCCGCCCATCGCAATGCCGATATGCGCGGCCTTCAGCGATGGCGCATCGTTCACTCCGTCACCGGTCATCGCCACCACCGCACCGGCGCCCTTCAGGGCGGTCACGATACGCATCTTCTGTTCGGGCATGATGCGGGCGAAGATCGTCACATCCTTGAACGCCGATGTCAGATCGGCATCCGACAGCACGGCAAGCTCTGGCCCGGTTATCACCCGGTCACCTTTCAGGCCCGCTTCGGCAGCGATGGCCTGCGCCGTGGCCGGATAGTCACCGGTAATCATGATCACCCTGATCCCCGCACTGCGGCACTGGGCCACCGCATCAGGGACCGACGCGCGCAGCGGATCGGTCAGCCCCACAAGACCCATGAACCGAAAGCGGAAATCACGGTGATCTTCGGGCAAGCTGCCCTCTTGCGCGGCCTCGGCCACGCCCAGCACGCGCAGGCCCGCGCCCGCCATCTGATCTACCTGCGCCGTCAGCCTTGCGCGCGCCGTATCGTCCAGCCTGCACAGAACCCCGATCGCCTTGGGCGCACCCTTCGAGGCGATCTGCCACCCCTTGCCCGCCCCCCAGGCCTGCGACATTGCCAGTAATCTTGGCGACAGGGGGTAGCTGCGCACCAACTGCCGCCCCGCGCCGGGCAGGGTTTCACCCGTCTGCAACTGGGCCTTGGCAAGGGCGTGAAAGGCCTTTTCCATCGGGTCGAATGGATCGGGGGCCGAGGCCATCCCCCCCGCCGCCGCCAATTCGCGGAATGCGCCGGGCAGGGCCGTGCCGACCTTGGCCACCGTGCCATCGGGCAGGCGCAACTCGGCAATCGTCATGCGGTTTTCGGTCAGGGTGCCGGTCTTGTCGGTGCAAAGCACACTTGCCGCGCCCAGCGTCTCGATTGCCGAGGCACGCCGGGTCAGCACCCGCACCTTGGAAATCCGCCAAGCCCCCATCGCCATAAAGACCGCCAGCACCATCGGAAATTCCTCGGGCAGCATCGACATGCCAACGGCGATGCCCGCCAGCACCCCGTCCAGCCAGCCACCGCGCAACAGCCCGTAAAGCGCCACCACGGCCCCGCTGACCGCTGCCCCCACAACGGCAAAGGCGATGACCAGCCGCCGCATCTGGCGCTGAAGATGCGGCGTTTCGGTCACGAGTTGCCCAAGCGATGTGCCGATCCGGCCGATCTCGCTGTGCGGCCCTGTCGCGGTGACTGTCGCCATCCCCGTCCCGCGCACGATCAGGCTGCCGGAATAGACCATCGGCTGATCCTCGCCCCCAGGACGTGCGCCGGTGGCCGCCCCCGCCGCCTTACGCACCGGCACCGCCTCGCCCGTCAGCAAGGATTCGTCCGCCGACAGGTCATCTGCTGTCACCAAGGCCGCATCGGCAGGCACCCGGTCGCCTTCGGCCAGAACAATGACATCGCCCCGTGCGACGTCGCGCCCGGCGATCCGCTGGCGCAGGCCGTCGCGGATGACCAAGGCGCGCGGGCTGGTCATGTCGCGCAATGCCTCCAGCACCCGCTCGGTCCGGGCCTCTTGCACCACGGTAATCCCGACAGAAAGACAGGCAAAGGCAAGCAGGATCAGCGCCTCATCCCGGCTGCCCAAGGCCAGATAAACCACGCCCGCAGCCAGCAACAGCGCCAGCATCGGCTCGCGCAACACGTCAAAGACAATCCGCAACGCCGATCGCCGCCGGGCTTTCGGCAACTCGTTCAACCCTTCCGCCGCAAGGCGGGCCGTGGCTTCGGACTGTGTCAGGCCAACAGGACGGGACGTGTCGGTTTGTGTCATGCGCACTCTCACCGGGCAGGCGCGATCTGGCGCGCCGGTGACCTTCGCACGGGCGCGGGGCGATCCGCCCTGACTTGTATCAGTGGCCGCAAAAGGCCAGTCCCGCCCCGATCACGGCCCCAAAGCCGGTTGGCTAACCTGCATCAACGCATGCCTATCCAGTCCGGCCTAGTGTCGCGCCATAAAGCCCGGCCAAAGGACTTTGCCCATGCCCCCCGTCGCGAAACAAGGGTTCCGCTTCCCGTCCGCCTTCACCATCCTCTTCGGCCTGATCATTCTGGTGGCCGCGCTGACCTGGATCATCCCGGCCGGGCAATATGCCCGCGTCCCGTCCGCGGTTTTGGGCAAGGATGTGCCCGTCGCAGGCAGCTACACATCCACCGGTCGCGACCCGCAGGGCATCTTCGACGTGCTTTTGGCACCCATCGCGGGCTTCTACGATCCCGTTACCTACACCGCGAATGCCATCGACGTGTCGCTGTTCGTTCTGGTCATCGGCGGCTTCATCGGCGTGGTCACCGCAACGGGGGCAATCGACGCTGGCATCAAGCGCGCCATGGTCCGCGCAAAGGGGCGCGAGGTCTGGATGATCCCTTTCCTGATGGCGCTTTTCGCCCTTGGCGGTACGACCTATGGCATGGCCGAAGAGACGCTGGCCTTCTACCTGATCTTGACACCCGTGATGATCGCCGCCGGATATGACGCGCTGGTGGCTGTCGCCGTAATCCTGCTTGGCGCAGGTGTCGGGGTGCTCGGCTCCACCATCAACGCCTTTTCCACCGTCATCGCCTCGGACGCCGCAGGGGTGACCTTTGCCGACGGGCTTTGGCCGCGCCTTGCGATCCTTGCCGTCACTTGGGCCGTCACAGTCGCCTTCGTCATGCGCTATGCCGCGCGGGTCAAGGCCGACCCGTCCAAGTCGCTGGTCTTCGACCGCAAGGCCACGAACGAGGCGCATTTCATCAAGGATACCGCCGCCGACATGGCCTTTAGCGGGCTGCAAAAGCTGGTGCTGGCCCTCTTTGCCCTGACGTTCGCCGTGATGATCTGGGGCGTCTCTTCGGGCGGGTGGTGGATGGCGCAGATGAGCGCCCTTTTCCTTGCTGCCGCCATCATCATCGGCATCATCGCGCGGCTTGGCGAGGGCAAGCTGGTCGAGGCCTTCGTGGGCGGCGCGCGGGATCTTCTGGGCGTTGCCCTCATCATCGGACTGGCTCGCGGCATCGTTGTCGTGATGGACGCGGGCCACATCACCGACACCATCCTGCATGCCGCCGAAGTCAGCGTCGCGGGGTTGCCGAAAACCGCCTTCATCCTGGTGATCTATTGGATCGAGGTCGGAATGTCCTTTTTCGTTCCTTCCACCTCTGGCCTTGCGGTCCTGTCGATGCCCATCCTTGCCCCCGTCGCCGGTTTCGCCGGGGTCAGGCGCGAACTGGTCGTCACCGCCTTCGCCACCGCAAGCGGGATGGTGAATCTGATCACCCCCACCTCTGCCGTCGTCATGGGCGGTTTGGCCATCGGACGGGTCCCCTATGAACGGTGGTTGCGCTTCGTCTGGCCGCTATTGCTGCTGCTCACTGTCATCCTCATGGCCGCCCTTGCACTGGCCGTAACCTTGGGAAGCCCCGCATGACCTTGACCTATGGCGTCCATTCCGAGGCTGGCCCCCTGCGCCGCGTGCTTGTCCACCGTCCGGGATCGGAAATGGCACGGCTGACGCCAGCCAATGCCAAAAGCCTTCTGTTCGACGATGTCCTGTGGGTCAAGCAGGCCCGCATCGACCATATGGCCTTTGTCGATATCCTGCGCGAGCGCGGCGTCGGGGTCGTCCTTCTGCGCGAGATGCTAGAGGAAGTGCTGGCGATCCCCGAAGCCCGCACGTGGCTGCTGACGGCGCGGATCAACGACAATTCGGTCGGCGTCGGCCTTTCGGCGGACCTGTTGGCCTGCCTGACCGAAATGCCCGCCAAACCCCTGTCCCACATCCTGATCGGCGGAATGAGCCGGTCGGAACTCCCGATCCCCGAGGCGGGCGTGGTCGTGCCGATGCTGCGGGCCGAGGATTTCCTGCTCCCGCCGATGCCGAACACCATCTTCACCCGCGACTCGTCAGCCTGGATCTATGGCGGGGTCACGCTGAACCCTATGTTCTGGGCAGCCCGTCGGCTGGAAACGCTGAACCTGACAGCGATCTACCGCTTTCACCCCGATTTCGCGGGGGCAGGCTTCCCGATCTGGTTCGGCGATCCGCTGGTCGATCATGGTCAGGCCACGCTGGAAGGCGGCGATGTCATGCCGATCGGCCATGGCACCGTCCTGATCGGCATGGGTGAACGCACCACGCCGCAGGCGGTAGGTCAGGTGGCGCGGGCGCTGTTCGCGGGGGGCGGGGCCGAACGTGTCATCGCCTGCCAGCTCCCCCTCGCGCGGTCGTCGATGCACCTCGACACGGTCGTCACCTTTTGCGACCGCGATCTGGTGACGGTCTTTGCCGAGGTGACGGATGCAATCCAGACCTATTCCCTGCGCCCCGGCGACAGGGGGGGAATGACAGTCACAGCCGAAAGCCTGCCGTTTCTGGATGTGGTCGCACAAGCACTCGCAATCAAGAAACTCCGCGCCGTGCCCACCGGCGGCGACGCCTACGAATCCCGGCGCGAACAATGGGATGACGCCAACAACCTGCTTTGCATCGCGCCCGGCGTGGTCGTGGGCTATGAGCGGAACGAACATTCCAACACGCTTCTCCGCAAGGCGGGGGTCGAGGTCATCACCATATCCGGCGCCGAACTGGGCCGCGGGCGCGGCGGGTCGCATTGCATGACCTGCCCGCTGATCCGGGACGCGCTGGAATGAACCGGCGTTCGGTTCTGACAGCGGCGGGCGCTGCGGCCATCCTTGGGGCGGCGGGCTACTGGCGGCAGGCCCGAGAGGCCGATCTTTACGCACGGACCGCCGCCGCGACCCGCGCGCCGCTGGACCTGTCCGCCACGGGACCACAGCGTCTGGCCGAGCTTGTCCGCATGGCGACCCTCGCGCCGAACAGCCACAACACCCAAGGGTGGCGCTTCACCGCAGCATCGGGTGGCGTAAAGGTCGGCATCGACCCCGCACGGCGCACGCCGGTGGTGGACCCTGACGATCACCACCTTTTCGTCAGCCTTGGCGCGGCAGTGGAAACTTTCATCATCGCCGCAACCGCCTATGGCCTGACCGCCACGCCAACGGTCACCGACGATGGCACGGTGACCTTGGCCTTTTCCGGTGGTGCCGCCCCATCGCCCCTCATGCCCTTCATCACGCGGCGGCAATCCCATCGCGGGATATACGACAGCAGCGTCCTGACCGATGCCGACCGCGCGGCCCTGACCGCCGATCCCGCCCTGCGCCTGATCGACGATAGGCCAACCCGCATTGCGCTGCGCGATCTGGCCGTCGCGGCCTATGGATTGCAGATGGATAGCCCGGCCTTTCGGGCCGAGTTGAAATCATGGCTCAGGTTTTCCCAAGCCGCCGCGCTGGAAACCGGTGACGGCCTCTTTTCGGGGTGCAGCGGCAGCCCTGCCCTGCCGCAGATGCTGGGCGAAGGCCTGTTCGGGGTGCTCGTCACCGCCAAGGGGCAAGGCAAGGCACTGGCCGCGCAGATCGATAGCGCGCCCGCCCTTGCCCTTCTGGTCAGCGACCCCGACACGCCCGCGGGCCGCATCGACACAGGTCGCCGCCTTGCACGGACCGGCCTTGTCGCAACGGCCCAGGGGCTGGCGATGTCCCATGTGAACCCGGCCCTTGAAAACCCCGACAGCCGGGCTGCCGTGGCGCGCCTTCTCGGCATCACCCGTGGCCGCCCGTCGATCCTTCTCCGCCTCGGGCGCACGCCAGACCCCATCCCCTATTCCCTGCGCCGCCCGCCCGCGCAAACCCTTTTGACCGCAAGGTGACCCATGCCGAAAAACCTCCACGGCCGCAGCTTCCTGAAACTGCTGGACTTTTCGGGCGAGGAATTGCGCTTCCTCTTGCGCCTTGGCGCCAGCCTCAAAGAGGCCCAGGCAGCCGGAACCGAACAGCCGCTTCTGACGGGCAAGTCCATCGCCCTGATCTTCGAAAAGGACAGCACACGCACCCGCAGCGCCTTTGAGGTGGCAGCCTTCGACCAAGGCGCGCATGTCACCTATCTTGGGCCATCCGGCAGCCATATCGGCACGAAAGAGACGATGAAAGACACCGCCCGCGTGCTGGGCCGGTTCTATGACGCCATCGAATACCGCGGCTTCGGGCAGGCCGATGCCGAAGTGCTGGCCGCCTTCTCGGGCGTTCCGGTTTACAACGGGCTGACGGACGAATTTCACCCGACGCAGGTCATCGCCGACCTGATGACAATGCGGGAAAACACCCACAAGCACCTTTCCGACATAGCCTTTTGCTTCATGGGCAATACCGGCGGCAATATGGGCGCGTCGCTGATGGCGGGGGCTGCATTGATCGGGATGGATATCCGCCTCTGCGGCCCTGTGGCGCTTTGGCCAGACAAGGCGCTGGTCGCCCGGTGCCGCACGATTGCCGAAACCTCGGGCGCGCGGATCACACTGACCGAGAAATTCGCCGAAGGGGCCGAGGGTTGCGATTTCATCTATACCGACGTCTGGGTCTCGATGGGTGAACCCGAAACCGTCTGGGCAGAGCGCATCGCGCTTCTGTCCCCTTTCACCGTCACGCAAAAGGTGATGGACCTGACCGGCAACCCGCATACCAAATTCCTGCATTGCCTGCCCGCCTTCCACAACCGCGACACGACGACCGGCGAAAAGGTTTTCCAGACCTATGGCCTCGACTGCATGGAAGTTACGGACGAAGTCTTCGAATCCCCCGCCTCGAAGGTTTTCGATCAGGCCGAGAACCGGCTGCACGCAATCAAGGCTGTCCTCGTCGCCACCATCGGGTCGGCGTGATGCGCATCGTCGCGGCCCTTGGCGGCAATGCCCTTCTCAAGCGCGGTGAGCCGATGACAGCAAAAGCGCAGCACACCAACGTCCGCATTGCGGCCGCAGCACTGGCCGACCTTGCGCGCGATCACCAGATCATCGTCGCCCATGGCAACGGCCCGCAGGTCGGGCTGATGGCGCTGCATGCCGCGACCTTCGCGCCTGACAATCCATGGCCCTTGGACGTGCTGGGGGCCGAAACCGAAGGCATGATCGGCTATCTGATCGAGCAAGAGCTGATGAATGTCCTGCCCCTCGGCACCGATTGCGCCACGCTGCTGACCCGGGTCGAGGTCAACCGCATGGACCCCGCCTTTGACCAGCCGACCAAGCCCATCGGCCCGGTCTATTCCGCCGAACAGGGCAAACAGGTCCGCGCCGAACGTCACTGGTCGATGGTCGCCGAGGCGGCGGGCGGCCTGCGCCGGGTTGTCCCCTCGCCCGTTCCCGTCGCCATCATCAATATCGGGCCGATCCGCCTTCTGGTCGATTCTGGCGTTTGCGTCATCTGCGCGGGCGGTGGCGGCATCCCGGTGGTGCGCGGCTCGGACGGCAAGATGGAAGGGGTCGAGGCCGTGATCGACAAGGACCGCACGGCTGCCCTTTTGGCAACGGCGCTAAAGGCTGACATCCTTTTGATGCTGACCGATGTCGAGGCGGTGTTCCGCGACTGGGGCACCCCCACGCAGGTGCCCATCGGTCCCATCACGCCGGAGTCTCTTGACGCGATGGACTTTGCCGCCGGGTCAATGGGGCCAAAGATCACCGCCGCTTGCAATTTCGTCCGGGCGGGTGGCCAAATGGCAGGCATCGGCCGCGTGCAGGATGCGCGTGACATTGTCGAGCGGCGGGCGGGCACTCAGGTCTGCATGGACCAGTCCTACAAAAAACCCATCACGGGCAGGCCGAAACCCGGAATTTCAGCAAAAAACCAACCTGAAGCAATACAGGGATTTGCCTGAAGGTCAGTATCGACCAGCTTGCCGGCGCTCTGGTCCCCCCGAACGTGCGGCAAGCAAAGACCCCGTCCCACCCGATGCCGTGGACCTTGGGCATCGGGTGGGCGGACCTGCCGCGACAGGCGCAGGGACGGTATCGCCCACAACTGCGGCGCAGTCACCACCGGGTCACAGTATCAACCGCCCGTCACGATCCGGATGCAGACGGTCAAACGCGCAAAACGCCACCAGACGTTGGAAATCATCGAAACGCACCCTGCCCGGCGGAAAGGTCACAAACCCGTCCCAGGGCAGGGCGTGCCGCACGCTGTTGACGTGCCCCGCGCTTGGGCCCAACGCATCGCCCCGTCGCGCAGGCCAACAAAGCATCGATCCCACGGAAGCGAAAGCACCGATGCCCAGCACCGAAGAAAAGATGAATTCCGTCAAACCCGTGTGGGACAAGGCCGCAGCCGGACCGAACAAAGATGCGGCCCCGAAGCACGATCAGGCGGCCGAAACGGCGCATACCGCCAAGAACGACGCCCGCGTCTAACCGTGAACTCAACGCGGCCAAGCACGCCTTCGGCTGATCGGCCGGTCGCACGACAAAAGCCCGCCCTATGCATCGCACCGGGCGGGCTTTTTCCTGCCCTTCGGTCAACCTGCGATGGCAGCGAGCACGGCCTTGGGCGTGATTGGCAGATGCGTGACCCGACCGCCCGTGGCCGCAAAGATCGCGTTTCCAATGGCAGGCGCGACGACAGTGGTGGCCGGTTCGCCCAAGCCAACCGGCACCTCGGCGCTATCGACAAAACTGATGTCGAGCATCGGCACATCGCCGATCCGCAGGGGCGTATAGGTGTTCAGGTTGGTATCGCGCACTTCGCCCGCCACAAACTCCGTCCCCTCATGCAGCGCCATGCTCAGGCCCCAAAGCATCGCCCCTTCTGTCTGCGCGCGGGCCGAGTCGGGGTCGATGATGGTGCCCGCATCGGTGACGATCGTCAGCTTCTGCACCGTCACGCCACCGGTAGCGCTGTCCACCGCGACCTCGGCCACGCAGGCTAGCCAGGTGGGCATCCCGCGCTCTTGGCCGAAACTGGTGGCGATCCCGCGCGCCGATCCCGCGGGAAGGGACGCGCCCCATCCGGCCTTTTCAGCCACCAGCCGCAGGACATTGGCCTGGCGTAATGCGCCGCCCTTGTCGTTGACCGTGACCCCGGCATTGCGCCCGGCCCCGGTCAAAAGGCCCAGCCGGAATGCAAGCGGATCGGTCCCCACATGTGCCGCTGCCTGATCGATAAAGCTTTCCAGCGCCCAATTGGTCCAACCCGGCCCGACCGACCGTAGCCAACCGGGGCGGAAGGTTGCGTTCGCCAGATCGTTGGACAGCGCCCGCACCTTTTGCGCGCCGACCTCGTACCAGTGATCCGCGCCGGAAATGGCAAAGGGATCATAGGGTTCGCCATTCGTGCCCTTGGGCATGAAAAAGGACGCCATCACCTGCGTCGGCCAACCTGCCGCCGCATGATGCTCCATCCCCGTAACGGTGCCCTTGGCATCAAAGGCCATCCGCAGCGTCTGGACCGACGGCGAGCGGACCGAATCGAACCGCGCATCATCGGCGCGGGTCAGGATCATCTTGACCGGACGGCCAAGCGCCTGTGCCGCCAGCGCCGCCGGGATCGCATAATCGCCGTTCAGCCTGCGCCCAAAGCCGCCGCCCATCGGATAGGTGCGCATCAGCACCTTCGTGGCGTCGCGCCCCAGGGCCACGGCCAGTTGCGGCAGGATCAGGCTTTGCCACTGGTTGCCGGTATGGACCTCCATCACGCCATCGATCTCGACGGCAAGCGCATTCAACGGCTCTAGCTGGAAATGCAGGACCGTGGACGTGGTAAAGGTGGCTTCGATCATGCTGGCAGCCGCCGCAAAGGCCGTGTCCGTGTCACCACCCCCGGTGTCAAGGATCGCCCCCACCGCAGGATCGGCAATCAGCGCCCGGGCGCGATCCTGAATGTCTGCCTCTGCCACAGCCGCCGTTGGCCCCGCCTTCCATACCACCTTGACCAGTGCCGAAGCCTTCAGCGCCGCAGGGTAGCTTTCAGCCAGCACCATCACCCAGCCGGGCACGGTACCCGAAGGATCATCAAGGATCAGGCTGGAAAGATAACCCTTCACCCCCTTGGCCGCCGCATCGTCCACCGACACGACGACAGAACCGTTACGCGTGGGCGGCAACAGGGGGCGCGCATAGACCATTCCGTCAACTTTCGCGTCGATGCCATAGACGACCGATCCGTCGATCTTGCCCGCCACATCCAGCGCGGTGACCGGCTTGCCGATCAAACGCCGCTCTGACGCGGGTTTGATCGGCATCGCTGCCAGCTCTTCGGCGGTAAAGCTGCGGGTCAGGCCCTTTGCCACGATCTCGGCATAGGTGACGGACTGCCCGCCACCCGAAACACCCCCCGCGCGGGCGATGCAGCCGCCCGGGTCCACACCCAACATCGCCGCCCCCGCCTCGATCAGCGCCACGCGCCCTGCGGCCCCCGCCTGAGCATAGACCGGATAGCTTTGCCACACCGACCAGCTGCCACCGGTCACCATCAATCCCCATTTCGGATCGGTATCGACGTGGGTGATGCGGACCTTTTCCCAATCCACTTCCAGTTCTTCGGCCAGTATCCGCGCTATGGCCGTGCCGACGTGCTGGCCCATCTCGGCGCGGATGATGTTGACGGTGACGATCCCGCCAGAATCGATCGAATACCACAGCGTCGGGTCAAAGCCCGGGGCGGTGGGGGTGATGGCACCCTTCGGGGCCCATGCGGCCCGCGCCGGGGTAATAAAGCCGCACACAAGGCCCGCAGCCCCGCCTGTCACCAGAAACCCCCGCCGGGTCAAAGGGATCGCGTTCAGCGTGGTCATCTCAGGCCCCCATTTCCAAAGCAGCTTGCCGGATCGCGGCACGGATACGCGCATAGGTCATGCAGCGGCACAGGTTGCCCGCCATCACCGCGTCGATGTCAGCGTCAGACGGTTGCGGGAAATGCCCGATCAGCGCCACCGCCTGCATGATCTGCCCCGACTGGCAATAGCCGCATTGCGGTACCTGCAACGCGCCCCATGCCTTTTGCACCGGGTGGGCATGGGCGGGGTCCAGCCCCTCGATCGTGGTGACGCGGGCACCCGCCACATCGGCCAAAGCCGTGACGCAGGATCGGACGGCCTGCCCGTCAATATGCACCGTGCAGGCGCCGCACATCCCGATGCCGCAGCCGAACTTGGTGCCGGTCAGCCCCAGATCATCGCGGATCACCCACAAAAGCGGTGTGTCGGGTTCGGAATCGACAGTAACGGATCGGCCGTTCAAGGTGAACTTGGTCATGGGCGCTGGCTCCGGAAATGGGGCATCGGATCAATCCTCGCGGGTGCCGGTGGCGCGCATCTTTGCGACGCGGGACTCCACCTCGGACCACGGCGCGTCGGGTCTTGCGGTGCTGCGAAGCCAGTTGGCCAGCCGCACTATATCGGCATCGGTAAGAACGGGACCAAAGGCAGGCATGCCACCCTCGTCACCCTCGGTCGCCTTGCCGAACAGGATATACTGCGCCAACCCGTCCGGGTTGCCGTCAGCCAGCGGGCTCCGTGTCCCGAACGCTGCCTTGCCCGCACCGCGATAGTGGCACGACGCGCAGGCAGCCTCGAAAATCTGCTGGCCCGGATCGCGCGGCAAACCCTGCGCGCCAACGGGAAGTGCAGAACCCGCAGCCAGCGCGACAAGTGCGAAAGTCATCCGGGGATTGGGCAAGAATGCCATGGCGTGCCTCGACTTGCAGGAGTGATTGAGACAGGCCCGGTTGCTCGGGCCTGCCAAGCCCTTTTGCCGGTGGATCAGAAGATCGGGGCGCCCATCAGGACGGCGGCCGATCCGCCATGCATCGTCAGCTTCTTGCCGACCAGTTCGAAATCCTTCGCCGAAACCACGACATTCCGCGAAGACTGGTCATCGCTGGGGATATTGGTGATGATGACAAAGGGGACCGACCCATTTTCCGCCACCAGCATGTCCTTCACCTTGCCGAGCGGGACGCCATTGTCGTCATAGATCATCGCACCGATGATATCAGAGGCCCGCCACGCCGTGGTCAGCGTGCCCGGATCAACCTCGGTCAGCATGGTCTTCTTGACCGTCTGCGCCAGAACCGGGGCCCCGCCCGCGATGGCGATGGCAAACGAAGTGGTAGCGATCAGTCGCATGATCTTCTGCATTGTGATGTCCTTTGTGATGGCCGGAAGCGGCCGGGCCGCCCGCGGGAAGCAGGCTCTTGCCTTTGCTGAAACGAACAACAATCCGGTCAGCCGTAGGTCGGTTCGTGATAATAGGGATAAAGGTAGCCGGTGTAGTAGCTGGCCCCGAAGGCCGCGTTCGTTGCCGCATTGTTCATGCGACGATGGATCGTGCCACCAAAAGGCCGCATCGCGTCGTCCAGAACCTGCATCCAGTCTTCCGAGATGTCGGCAACCACGGCCGACTGGCCGTGTTCCAGCGCGAACCCGGCTTCCTCTGCCGCATTCTCGCGATTGGTTGCCTTGAAGGCATCCGCCGTGGCCCCGATGCCACCGCCGGCCAAGGCCCCGACACCCGTGGCCGCCGCCACGGATATGGCCGCTGCACCGGCAACACCGGCGGCCACCCCCACAGGCCCCGCAATCAGGCCCAAAAGCGCGCCGACCCCCACCCCGATGGCCATTCGCATGCCCAGATCGCTGCTGCGGTCGGCGACGTGGATATGGCCCATATCGTCACGGCGCACGACCGCCGCGCCATGCACGGTCAACGCGCCCGCTTCGTCCAGATCCCACAGCTTTCGCAGGGCCTGATGGGCCTTTTCCTCGGACGAAAAGACAACGGCGATATAGGTGTTCATGCGACCACCTTCTTCGGTGCGATGGCAAGGGCCAGCTTGGTGCGGTCGGCGGCGACGGCGGCCGACAGGCTGGTGGCGGCCCTGTGGGCACTTTCCAGCAGGGCCGCATTGGCGCGCTTCACGCCGTCCTTGGCGGCAGTCGCCTTGTCCTCGACCAAGGCGCCCGCTGCCTCCATCCTTGTGATGGCGACTTTGATACCGGACTTGACAGCGTCAGCCTGATCCTCGGCAAGCACCTTCATCCGTGCGCCCAAGGCGCTGATATCGGCCTGAATGGCCTTTACCTCGGCCCAGGTGGCATGATCCGCCTTACTGATATTGGCGTTGATCTTCTTGTGCAGCTCTTGCGCGTCGTAACGGGCGCGTTCGACGGTGGTTTGCGGTTTGGTCATGGTGCACCTTTCAGGTTGCGGTGGATTGGCCCAGTCTTGCGCCCGCAGCGTCAGGGCGTTGCTGCCACAGATCAGTATGTAACCGGACCGGCGGAAAGCAGCGCAGGCGCAAGCGCGTGGCGCGCCGCCGCCAGCAGTTGCCGCAGCGTCTGGTGCGACAGGTCGGCGGTGATCTGGCGCACGACACGGGCGTGAACCGCGCTGTCATGCACGGCAAGCCACGCCATCAAATGGCCTGCCTCGTTGCTTTGGCCCTTGCCATGGCCGATGACGACAATCCGCCCGTCCCCCGTCAGCGCCTCGGCGATTCCGGCGAAAAAGCGGGTGTCGTCGGGCCATGTCTCGTCACGGTCCGCGTCGCTGCGGGCGCGGTCGCTGTCATGTGTAAGGTGGCGCATCGCCTGCGGGGCGGCCCCGTCATCGGGTGTGGCGGCATAGATACGCGCATCAACGTGGTCGATCACGACGACCAGATCGGCACGCGGTGCGTTGGCAAAGGGTTCTGCGGTCATCCACTGGCCTTTCGGGCTGGGCCTGCGATTGGGCCACGATCCCCCGAAGGTTAAATCAACGACCGCCCGGCCATCAGACTCGGAAACTACTCAGGGCCGTCGGGACCATCCGCCGTGCAGGCTGCCTGGGTGATTTCCGACCCTATCCTTTGGCGGTCTGCCGGCAAAAGATCGCGCATCCGCCACCCCAGCCCGAAGGATGCCGCGCCATGGCCATCGAGGAACCGAAGTTCAACCTTGCCCTCAAGGACGGCGCGTTCGAGTTGCGCGACTATGCCGCCACGGTGGTGGCCGAGGTGACCGTAACCGGCACGCAAGACGAGGCCAGCCGACACGGGTTCAGCCTGCTTGCGGGCTACATCTTCGGCGGTAACACCACGCGCCAGAAGATAGCAATGACCGCACCGGTCACCAAAATCCCCAAGGGCCAGACGATCGCGATGACCGCTCCCGTCACGCAGATCGGGGCCGCAGGCGAATGGCTGGTGCGCTTTACCATGCCCGCCCGCTACCGCCTCGAAGACCTGCCCCTTCCGCGCGGCACTGACGTGACCCTGCGCGCCTTGCCCCCGGCCCGGCTTGCGGTGCTGCGGTTCTCCGGCCTTGCGGGCGAGGCAAAGGTGGCCGGCGCGACAGCCCGCCTGCTTGTCTGGATGGCCGCGCGCGGGCTGGTCCGGGCAGGCCCGGCGCAGATGTCGCGCTACAATCCGCCTTGGACCCCGTGGTTCCTGCGCCGCAACGAAGTGATGATCCCCATCGCCCCGGCATGACACGCACCCGCCATGCGTAGTTTCCGACCCTGACGGCCAACCACCCGTCCCGCCTATCCTGCCTCCGACGCAAATTCCGCGCCTTCCAAAGGAGACTGCCATGTCGGACGACAAACACCTCAAGCAGGCCGTGCTGGACGAGTTGAAGTGGGAACCCAGCGTCAACGCCGCCCATATCGGCGTGACAACCAAGGACGGCGTCGTGACCCTGATGGGCTCGGTCGAAACTTATGCCGAAAAACACCACGCCGAAATCGCCACCTTGCGCGTCAAGGACGTAAAGGCCGTCGCCGAACAGATCGAGGTCAAGCTGCCCGACAGCGTCAAACATGGCGATGCCGAGATCGCTGCCGCTGCCGTTGACCGTCTGGCGTGGAATGTGTCGGTGCCGAAGGATGCGGTCAAGGTCACCGTTTCCAAGGGCTGGGTCACGCTGACCGGCAATGTGCACTGGCACTATCAGCATGACGCCGCCGCCGATGCGGTGCGCACGCTTTGGGGTGTCACCGGCGTGTCAAACCAGATCGCGATCAAGCCGGTGGCCAATGCCGGCAATATCAAATCCGACATCATGGTCGCGCTGCAACGGTCGTGGTTCAGCCCCGAAAACATCCATGTCGCCACCGATGACGGCAAGGTCACGCTGACCGGAACGGTCGAATACTGGGACGAACGCGCCTTGGCGGGCAGCACCGCTTGGGCCGCGCCCGGCGTCACCGCGGTGACCAACGATATCCGCGTCAACTGACAGATATGACCCGCGCCGTAGCCCCGATGCGGGCTGCGGCGCATCCCCTCTTTCTACAGGACGGCCTTAATCCTGCCTGCCTGCTGATCTGCGGCAGCGCAACCCGGCACCTTCTGCGACATGATCGCCCCCGGCAGGGCACGCAGCCCATCCCCGCCTGCAAAGGGACGCATCATGTCGCACGGTCGAACCGATATCCTGACCTTCCCCCTTCTTCCGGTCATCGTTCACCGGCCCCCCTGCTTGGCCGGAACGGTTGCGGTCTGGCCTGCACTCATGTCCGCACAGGCTCTGCTGGTCCAGAACGCCGCGTTGCAGGCGCAGAACATAGCCCTGAAACAGGCCCTCAAACGCGAGATACACCTGCTTTCCCGCCTTTTGCCAACGGCAAGGGCTCGGCGCGTGCCTGCCGATAGCCGCTTTCAACCGCCCGCAAAAGCCATCCCCGATCCGGCCGCGCAGATCCGCCAATGCCTGACACAACGTCAGCGTCAGGTCCTCGCGCTGGTCCTAGTCGGCTGCCCGAGCAAAAACATCGCGGCCGATCTGGGCATCAGCCAGCGCACGGTCGAGAACCATCGGGCCGCGATCATGCGGCGCACCGCGGCCACCTCGCTTCCCGCGCTGGCGCGGATCGTCATCGGTGCGGCGCAAGTTGGCGATTGCAAAACCGCCGACACCCACCGCTTTTCCCCCGGATGAAGCAATTCCCTGCCAACTTGCCCCCAGTAAACCGGATGGCCCCCATGCCCCAAAGTGACACGACAAACCGCAGGTTCATCCTGGCCGAACGCCCCAAGGGTGAACCGACGCTCGCCACCCTGCGCCTCGAAACCGTGCCGCTGCCGGTCTGCGGCCCGAACCAGATGCTCCTGCGCACCGAATACCTGTCGCTTGACCCCTATATGCGCGGCAGGATGAGCGACGCGCCCTCCTACGCCGCCCCCGTGAACCTTGGCGCGGTGATCGAGGGCGGAACAGTGGCGCAAGTCGTCACCTCCAACGTCGCGGGCTTTCATCGGGGTGACTGGGTTTTGTCCTATAGCGGCTGGCAGGACTTTGCCCTATCCGATGGCACGGGGCTGACCGCCCTCGGGCCGAAACCCGACCATCCCTCGTGGGCGCTTGGCATCCTTGGCATGCCCGGCTTCACCGCATGGGCCGGCCTCACGCAGATCGGCCAGCCCAAACCGGGCGAAACGGTTTGCGTCGCTGCCGCCACCGGCGCGGTCGGCGCCACGGTGGGCCAGATCGCCCGGCTGATGGGCTGCCATGTGGTCGGCATCGCAGGCAGACCCGATAAATGCGCCTATGCCGTCACCACACTCGGTTTTGACGCCTGCATCGACCACAAGTCCGCAGACTTCGCCGAAAAGTTGCGGGCCGCCACACCCAAGGGCATCGACGTCTAATTCGAAAACGTCGGCGGTAAGGTCTTCAACTCGGTCCTCCCGCTTCTGAACCCCGGCGCGCGGGTCCCGCTTTGTGGACTGGTCTCCCAATACAACGCCACCGATTTGCCGGAAGGGCCAGACCGCCTATCCCTTGTGATGGGACAGGTCCTGCGCAAGCGGATCACCTTGCGCGGCTTCATCATATATCAGGACTTCGGGCCCCTATATCCCGCCTTCGCCAAAGCAATGACAGCTTGGCTTGCCGCCGGAAACATGCAGTATCGCGAAGACGTGGTCGAAGGGCTGGAACGGGCACCCGAGGCTTTCATCGGCCTGCTGCGCGGCGAGAATTTCGGCAAGGTGGTGGTCCGCGTCGGCCCCCCTGCGACAAAGGCACCCAATCCCTGAACGACCGCTTGCCATTGATAAGATCGGCGAACTGGTGCTGCCGCCTGATGCCGTCCCTGCCAAGAAAGGCACCGACATCCCCGACCGCGGCAGAAACGCCACCGACCACCTGGTGGCCAAAAGCATGGAAGAAAACCGGCGCTAACCTTGGCCGGGACGAAACCGCCCGCAGCATCAACGAATGATGTCTGTACCCGCAACCTCTTTGAACCGAAATTCTCCAGCTGATCGCACCGCAAGAGCATCCATCGCTGCGGTCCGTCATCAAGTGCCATCGACAATAACGATTGCAGCCGACACAGGTAGTATGTGTGTGGCCGGACACGATTGCTGACCCGTGCGGTGGAACACAAAAAGCGCCCCGTGGGGCGCTGTGCATGTCGTTGATCTTGCTACTGGATTTTGGTTGCGGGGGCAGGATTTGAACCTGCGGCCTTCAGGTTATGAGGCGGACCAAAAGGAGAACATCGG
>JAIXRW010000052.1 GCA_027484985.1 Rhodobacter sp.
CCTGCATCGAGATGACCTCGCCCTCCATGCCGGTGATTTCGGTGATGCTGACCATGCGGCGCGAGCCGTCTTGCAGGCGCGAGGCCTGCACGATCAGGTTGACGGCCGATGCGATCTGGGAACGCACGGCTTTCAGCGGCATTTCGATGCCCGCCATGGCGACCATGTTTTCAAGGCGGGAAATACCGTCGCGGGCCGAGTTGGCGTGGATCGTGGTCATCGAGCCGTCATGGCCGGTGTTCATGGCCTGAAGCATGTCGATCACTTCCTCGCCGCGGGTTTCGCCCACGATGATGCGGTCGGGGCGCATCCGAAGCGCGTTCCTGAGGCAGTCGCGCTGGGTGACGGCGCCCTTGCCTTCGACGTTGGCGGGGCGGCTTTCCATGCGGCCGACATGGACCTGTTGCAGTTGAAGTTCGGCGGTGTCCTCGATGGTCAGCACGCGTTCGGAATTGTCGATGAAGGACGAGAGCGCGTTGAGCGTGGTGGTCTTGCCCGAACCCGTGCCGCCCGAGACGATGACGTTAAGGCGGCAGGACACGGCGGCCTGAAGATAGGCGGCCATTTCTTCGGTAAAGGCGCCGAAGCGGACAAGATCGGGGACGCCGAGCTTTTCCTTTTTGAATTTGCGGATGGAGACAAGGCTGCCATCCACCGCCACGGGCGGAACCATGCAGTTGAAGCGCGACCCGTCGGCAAGGCGGGCGTCGCAATAGGGGTTGGATTCATCGACGCGGCGACCCACGGCCGAGACGATCTTGTCGATGATCCGCAGCAGGTGGCGTTCATCCTTGAAGGTCACATCGGTGAGGGTAAGCTTGCCACCACGTTCGACGAAGATGCGCTGTGGGCCGTTCACAAGGATGTCGGAGATGGATTCATCCTTGAGCAGGGGTTCCAGCGGGCCAAGGCCCATCACCTCGTCATAGAGTTCCTGATTGAGGGTGGCGCGGTCATCCTTGTTCAGCGCGACCGACATTTCGGCCAGCGCCTCTGAGGTGATTTCGGCAATTTCGGCGCGCAGATTGGCCTCGGTCGCGTGTTCGAGGGCGGCGAGGTTGAGGTTTTCGAGCAGCTTCTTGTGCAGCTCGACCTTCAGCTCCATCAGCCTTTCCTTGCGCTTTTTCTCTTTGTCGGCGCTGACCGCCTCGGCCGGAGGGGCGGCGGGAAGGGGGCGGGCGGCCATGGGCGGGCGCAGTGCGCCGGCTGCGGCCGATTGCGGTGCGGCGGCAGGCGCCGGGGCGGCCATACGCGGCGCTGCGGCCGCCATGGCGGGTTTCAGATCGGAACCTTCGGACTTTTTAAAACGCGAGAACATGGATCAGGCCCCCCAAGGCCCCGTCAGGATTTGCCGGTTTCCACGGCCTTGTTCAGGTCGTAGATGGATTTGGCGATTTTCTGGATTTCGCGCCGAAGCACGTTCTTGGCCGCGATCTCGGACAAGGGTTGGCCGTGGTCGCTGGCCTGCGTGACCTGGGTGCCGCCATCGGGCATCTGCACCTCGATCTTGATATCAAGACTTTCGGCCATGCGTTTGACGCGCGACCGGCCCGACAGGTCGGTGAATTTGGGCGCACGGTTCAGGACATAGCGCAGCTTTTCATGCGGCAGCGTTTCGGCCTTGAGCGCGCGCACGAGGCGCATGATGTTCTGTGCCGAGCGCAGGTCGATCTCGATGGTGGCGAAATAGACATGGGCCGCGTTCAGCACGGTTTCTGTCCAGGCCACGATGGTTTTGGGCATGTCGATGACGACGAAATCGAAATTGGCCTGCGCCATGGCGATCAGGCGCGAGATGTCGTCGGCGGTGACGATGTCGAGCGGCAGCATATCGGCGGGCGCGGTCAGGACGTGGAGCCGTTCGCTGTAGGTCAGCATCGCGCCAAGCAGGGTGTCGCTGTCGGCGGCGCCCATGTCGGAGAGAAGTTCGAACACCGCATCCTTGCGCGTCAGGTCGAGATAGGTGGCGACCGAGCCATATTGGAAATCGAGGTCGAGCAGGCAGACGCGGGGCGCATCGGTCTTGGCGACCGTGGCAAGTTCCCACGCCAGATTGACCGCGAAGGTGGTTGCCCCCGTGCCGCCGGCAAGGCCGTGGACGGGCAGGACAACGCCGTTGCGGTCACCCTTGGCCTTGAAGGTGGGGGTGTGGGCGGTGGCTTCGGGCGGGGCTGCGGGTGAAAAATGGACGATGGCGGCAGAGGCGGCGGCAACCGGTTCGGCGCGCAGACGGTCGATCGCTTCGCGCAGCGCGCCTTCGGGTAGGGGATAGGGCACGAAGTCATCTGCGCCGAAGCGGAGCAGGCGGTGCAGGCCTGCAGGGCTGACACGGTCGGCAATGAGGATGACCTTGACGCCGCGCGCCTTGGCCGCGCGGATGATTTCCGCGATGCGGCCAAGATCGCCTTCGTCCTGGGCGTTGACGGCGACGGCGATGAGGTCAAGCGTGGCGGAATCGGGTTGGTCGAGGTAGTCGGTGGCTTCGTCGAAGGACAGGTCACCCCAGCTTTCACCGAATTCCCGCTCCATATCGTCGATCAGCAGTTCGAAATCCTGCACATCCCGCGAGATGGTACAGGCCACGATCGCTTGCGGTTCCGGCTGAAGATTGCCTGCCGTACTCATTACCATTCGGTCCTTTGTTCCTGCGACGCCCGGCGGGTGGCATGATTCGCCGCCCGACGGGCCCCGACGCGGCATGGTGCCCGCGCAACTGTTCCACCATGGGTCAACGTGGTGTCGAATGGTGGCAATAGTTGGGCTAAAAGATCGTGATTGTTGGGATTCACGCGGCAATGGCGCCCGGCGCGGCAGGGAATGGGCCCTGTGCAGGGCCGGTCAGGGCGCGGGATGCGCCCATCCGCAAAGCAGGATTGCCGGTTATCGAAGGGACGGGGTTATGGCGGCGGGTTTACGGCGACGGGGCCGCGCCGGACGAGCCCGAGCTGCCGCCCGAGGACGAGGAGGAGGACGAGGCGCCTTCGGGCCCGCTGGTGCCGCCCGATGCGGCGGCATCGGCCGAGATCGTGGTGACAAGGGGGGCCGAAGCGGCCGAGGCCACGTAGCTCCGAAAGACCACCGCCGCGTATTTGCCGTTCAGCGTGCCGGGATGGGCTTTCACGAAGCCTGCAACCTCGGTCACGGTGCGGCGGTTCTGCTGTTCGGGGCCGGGGGTGGGGATGGCGGGGCGGGTTTCGCCAAAGGAGACCAGCGCCTGAAGCCGCGAGGGCGAGATGCCCTGCGCCGAGAAGAAGGCGACCACGGCCTGCGCGCGGCGTTTGCCCAAGGCCTTGTTATAGCTGTCGGAACCCACGGCGTCGGTATGGCCATAGACCGAGAAGCGCAGTTCGGGGAACTGGCGAATCCAGTCGGCCTGACGCGACAGGGTGGCGCGGGCTTCGGGCGAGAGTTCGGCGCTGTTGAAGGCGAAGGTGATGGTGGTCGGCACCTCGGCGGCGAAGCGCGTGCCCATCTGGTAGGCGACATCGCGCTGGCCGGTCTGGACGAGGGTGTTGTTGGCGGTGGCATTGCCGAAGCCGCCTTCATCAACCTCGGCGCCGGCGACGCGGTCGGTGACGGGGCCGCAGGCGGCAAGCGACAGGGCGATCAGCGTGGCGGCAAGAAGGGGGGCGGTGGCTTTGGTCATCCGTCTTATTCCATCGTATAGCCGTAAGACCCGTTGAAATCCTGCCGCGCCACTTCGCCTGCGGCGCCCTTGCCCGCGACCTTGCCGAACAGGAACAATTCGCCTTCGGTCGGGATGCGGATGCGGTCGGTGGGCAGGGCCAGCGCCTCGCCCCGCGTGGGGGTGACGAGATGGGGGGTGATGATGATCACAAGCTCGGACTGGTTGCGCTGATACGAGGCCGAGCGGAACAGCGCACCAAGGACGGGCACATCGCCCAGCCACGGGATGCTGCTGGAATTGTCGCGGAAATCGTCTTGCAGAAGGCCCGCGATGGCAAAACTTTCACCGTCGCGCATTTCGACGGTGGTCGAGGTCTTGCGCGTCTTGAAGGCGTTGAGGGTGATGCCAGCGGCTTCCTGCGTGACGGTCGAGTCGATGGACGAGACGCTGGCCAGCATCTGCACATTCATCAGATCGCCATCAAGGACGGTGGGCACGAAGGTCAGTTCGACGCCAAAGGGTTTGTAATCGACCTTGACCCCGTCCTTGTCGGCCACGGGGATCGGATATTCGCCGCCCGCAAGGAAGGTGGCCTGCTGGCCCGACAGAGCGGTAAGGTTGGGTTCGGCCAGCGTGCGGACCACGCCCTTGGCTTCCAGCGCCTCGAGCAGCACTTCGAATTCGAGCGAGCCGATGCCTGCCCCGATGGCGATGCCGCCTGCCGCGTCGTTGCGCAGGGTCTTGCTGCCGCCGATATTGTTTCCACTGTCCAGATAGGTGCCGGTCTGCCCGCCCAGCCGGTTGCCCGCGATGGCCAGCGAGGAGGACAGGTTCTTGGACACAGACCGCTGCATTTCGGCAAAGCGGACCTTGAGCATCACCTGCTGCGTTCCGCCCACGGTCATCAGGTTCGAGACGCGGTCGGGGGCATAGCGGTTGGCCAGTTCCATGGCGCGGTCAAGCTTGGCCGTGGACGAGACGGTGCCGGACAGGACGATACCGTCATTGGCGGTGCGGACCTCGATATTCTCGCCGGGGAGGATCTGTTTCAGGCGTTCCTTGAATTCCGCGATGTCGGGGGTGACCTGCACTTCGACATTGGTGATCAGCTTGCCCTCGGGCGAGAGCAGCGTAAGCGTGGTGCGGCCCGGAGTCTTGCCCAGCACGTAGATGGATTTGTCCGACAGCGTCGAGATGTCGGCAATGCCGGGATTGGCGATGGAGAGTTCGGAAAAGGGCGTATCGCTTTCGACGACGACGGCGCGGTTCATCGGAACCGACAGCGGGGTCGAGGTGCCGCCCGACAGAACGCGCAGCGTTTCGGCCCGTGCCTGTGCCGGTATGGCGCAAGACAAGGCCAGACCCAGCACGACGGCCGTGTTCCGCAGTCCGGTAAGCATGATGTGACCTGCCCTTTCGATCACCGATAACGGGTCTTGGATGCCCGTTCTTGCACGCAAGATGCCTTAGGGCGGCATTTATTGCAAGAATCAAAACCTTGGCGGGTGTTGGTGATGTGGATAAGTCGCATTTTCAACCCATGGGAGAGGCGTTCTGCCGGTGCGGCCGTGGTCTGCGCGGGGCGCGCGGGGGGCCCGGCGTGCCGATGCCCGCCACCAAAGGGGGCGGGCAGAAAGGGCCGGTGCGAGGGGCCGTCAGTTCGTGCAGGGGATCGGAATTTCAAGCACTTCCGCACCCTTGCGCGTCTTGATGGTGCAAACCTCGGCCGTGGGGGCGGCAACGGCCACCTCTTGCTGTTTTTCGGCGCCAAGCAGCGACGAGGCGTCGGCTTCGACGGGCGTGCTGACGGTATCGCCATCAACCCCGACGAGTGACAGCGCAAGCCGCCCCGTCGCCTGGGCCTGTGCGAGGCGGGCGACCTGTTCGGGGGTGGCGGCGACCGTGACGGTCTGGGCGACGATGGCGCCGCCCGAGGCATCGCCCGAAGCGGTCTGGTCCACCGCGATGATGCCGACGCTGGTTTCGATCAGGCGGGTCACTTCGCCATTGGCGCCGCTGCCGGTCCAATAGATGTCAACCGCATTGCCGGGATAGACGAAGCCCGACACGCCCGAGGAGACATCGACCTTGATGGCAAAGGCGCGCATGCCCTTTTGCAACGAGCTGATGAGGCCGGCCGGTTCGCCGGGTTTGGTGACCTTGAGCGCGAGGATGGGTTCGAATTTCTCCATCGGGCGCAGGACGTAACGGGGTTTGTCGGATTCGGGGGGAAACAGGGCCTCTTCCTTGTCGAAGGTGCCATCGGGAAGCGCCGATTTCTGCCAGTAGATGGTTTGCACATCGTCCTTGGTGATCGGCTCGCCAAAGGCAAGCGTGCGGTTGACCACATAGACGGGGACCACCTCGCCCAGTTGCTCGCGGAACTGGCGTTCGGCGTTCAGGGCCGTTTCGGTCTGATTGATGTAGCCTTGCGCCATGTAAACGGCGAAGCCCGCAAGCGCCATGCCGACAAGAAGCACAAGTCCGAAGATCGCACGCATGGAGGATACCTTTCTGTCCGGCCGTCATGGCCGCGATGCCCTGACGGGCGAAGGCCCGGCCGTTGGAACGGCCGGGTCAGTTCGTGGCCGCGATCATGTTGGCGATCACTTGGCCGCCATTCGTGACCGGGTCTTGCAGGATGTTCATCACGATACCGGCAAAGCCGACGGTGATGGCCGCAAGCACGACCCAGTCGATCGTGACTGCCCCGTCCTCGTCGCGGGAGACGCGGCGCAGCAGGGTTTTGAACGGGCGACGTGGCAGCATGGCCGGTCCCTTTCGGAAGGCGGGGTCGGCGCGGCGGGCGCGCTTGCCCCGGTTACGGTTTACGCAGATCGCCCGGCCGCGCGGGGCGGCGGGACGGCGATGTGTGGACGGGCCGGAACGCGTGTTTCATGCCGGTCCTACCCCCGCCCGAACGCCGCAAGCCCCGTCAAGCGGGGCCAGAGCGGGTAGAGATGCCAATTGCCGGTCAGGTTTGATGAACGCAGATTGGTATCGCCACGCTTCGGCCGGGTTATGTAGACCGGCCCGCGCCATCGGCTGCGGGCCGGCATACATCAGCGCGGCTTAGTTGCCGATCGAGGTCTGGATCGCGGTGGCCTTGTTCGAGATCGCGCCCGACACGGTGGTGCCGACAACGGCCGACAGACCCACGACAGCGGCGGTCAGCACGATGAAGTCAACGGTCACGGCACCGGCTTCGGCGGTCGAGAATTTCTTGAACAGGTTCTTGAGCTTCAGCATTTGGTTATTCCTTACTGGCTACGGTTTCACTTCGGTTTCTGCCGGCGGGGGGTTTGTTCGTCTGGCCTCTGTTCCATCCGATCCCGTTCGGCATGGGTATATATGGCCCCTGAATCGTGGCCTCATTTGGGGCGGGAGAGGGCATTTTTCGCCAAGGCGATTTTTTTCGAGAAAAATTGTAAACATCTGAAATCTTGTGAAATTCGGGTAGCTGACCCATTCTTGGGTATGGGTTTTCGGCCGTTTTGTTAACGATTGGGGCGAAATTGCCATCTTCTTGGGGCCGATCATGGCCAAGTGCGCGATTCCCTGCGATAGTCGGCGCGTGCAGGTAATGGCGGGCAGGTGATGTGGCGGAGGGCGTGTTTGGGCTTTGGCTTGGGCGTGGCGGTCTGGGCCTGTTTGCCCGCCGCCGAGGCGCAGACCACGCCCGAGGCCACCGGGCAGGCGGGTGCGTTCACGTTCAAGCGGGTGAAGGTGGGCGATATCCTGCCCGGCAAGCGCATCACCGTGCAGATCGACCCTGCCGAGCAGGCGCGGCTGCTGGCGCTGCTGCCCAAGGTGCCCGAGGTCGCGCCCGACCTGCCGCTGCCCGATGCGGCGGGGCGGCCGCTGGGGCCGGTGCCATCGCAGCCCGAACGCTATGGCTGGTTCTGGGACAAGGTGCCCGCCGCCATCGACAAGGCGGACGGGCGGTTCGATCTGGCGCTGGCCACGCTGTCGCAGGGGCCGGGCGGGGCGGCGGTGGCGGCGCCACGGTTGCAGGACATGCAGGCGCTGGCAAATGCATGGGGCAAAGAGCTGCTGGCCGCCACGGTGGGAACCGATGTGTCGCCCGCGCTGGCGCTGGCAGTGATCGCGGCGGAAAGCGCGGGCGAGGCGGGCGCGGAAAGCCCCGCAGGGGCGCAGGGGCTGATGCAGCTGATCCCCGCCACGGCGCAGCGCTTCGGTGTGGCCGATGCGCTGGACCCGGTGCAGAACATCAAGGGCGGGGTGGCCTATCTGGACTGGCTGATGAAACGCTTTGCCCGCGATCCGCTGATGGTGCTGGCGGCCTATAATGCGGGCGAGGGGGCGGTGGACGCCAATCGCGGCGTGCCGCCCTATCCCGAAACGCGCGACTATGTGCCCAAGGTGCTGGCGGCGTGGCAGGTGGCGCAGGGGCTGTGCCAGTCACCGCCCGAGCTTGTCACCGATCCTTGCGTGTTCCGCGTGATCGCGGCGGTGCAATAGGCGGCCCGTGCCGGTGAGCGGACGGGCCGTCAGGTCGTCAGTTCACCAGCGTGGCCTCGGTTGCGGCGCGAAGGTCGGCCTCGGTGACGCCATCGGCGAGTTCCACCAGTTTCAGCCCGCCGGGGACGACATCGAGCACGCCGAGATTGGTGATGATGCGGTTGACGACGCCCTGGCCGGTGAGGGGGAGGGTGCAGCGTTTCAGCACCTTTGATTCGCCGTGTTTGGAGGTGTGGTCCATGACAACGACCACGCGGCCCACGCCTGCGACAAGGTCCATCGCCCCGCCCATGCCTTTGACCAGCTTGCCGGGGATCATCCAGTTTGCTAGATCGCCGTTTTCGGCCACTTCCATGGCACCAAGGATGGCCATGGCGATTTTGCCGCCGCGGATCATCGCGAAGGATTGGGCCGAATCGAAGAAGGCGGTTTGCGGCAGTTCGGTGATGGTCTGCTTGCCTGCATTGATCAGGTCGGGGTCTTCGTCGCCCTCATAGGGGAAGGGGCCCATGCCGAGCATGCCGTTTTCGGATTGCAGGGTGACCTCGATGCCCTTGGGGATGTAGTTGGCCACAAGGGTCGGGATGCCGATGCCGAGGTTGACATACCAGCCATCCTGCAATTCCTGCGCCGCGCGGGCGGCCATCTGGTTGCGGTCCCACATCAGACGGACTCCTTCTTACGGACGGTGCGCTGTTCGATGCGCTTTTCGTGCTGCCCCTGCACGATGCGGTGGACGTAGATGCCGGGCAGGTGGATGTGGTCGGGGTCGAGCGATCCGAGGGGGACGATTTCCTCGACTTCCGCCACGCAGACGCGGCCGCAGGTGGCGGCGGGCGGGTTGAAGTTGCGGGCGGTCTTGCGAAAGACGAGGTTGCCGCTGGGGTCGGCCTTCCATGCCTTGACGATCGAGAGGTCGGCGTTGATGGCGCGTTCAAGGATATAGGTCTTGCCGTCGAAGTCTTTGTGCTCTTTCCCTTCGGCGATCACGGTGCCGACGCCGGTGCGGGTGTAGAAACCGGGGATGCCCGCGCCGCCTGCACGCATGCGTTCGGCAAGGGTGCCTTGGGGGGTGAATTCGAGTTCGAGTTCGCCGGAAAGGTATTGGCGCATGAATTCGGCATTTTCGCCCACGTAGGACGAGATCATTTTCTTTACCTGACGCGATTCCAGCAGCACGCCAAGGCCGAAGCCATCGACGCCCGCGTTGTTCGACGCGACCGTCAGGCCCGTGGTGCCCGCCTGCCGGATGGCGGCGATCAGCAGTTCGGGGATGCCGCAAAGGCCGAAGCCTCCGCTGGCGATGGTCATGCCGTCAAACAGCAGGCCCGAAAGCGCCGCGTCGGCATCAGGATAGATCTTCTTCATGTCGGCCCCTGCGCGAATGGTCGGCCACATATGGGGCCCTGCCTTTGGCGCTGTCAATCGCTGCGCCGCGGCATCGGGGCCGGTGGCGGCGCGCGGCGGGGTTTACCGGCGGCGCAAAGCTTGGTAGCGACCGATTGCCCTGCCCGCGTGGTGGAACGGTAGACACAGGGGACTTAAAATCCCTAGGCCGAAAGGCCATGCCGGTTCGAATCCGGCCGCGGGTACCAGGGGCTTTGGCGGGCGCCTGCCGGATCAGGCCAGCCGCGCCCGTGCCCCGCTGCGGCCGGTTTCAGCCGCGAGCAGGGCCTGATAAAGCCGCGTCACAAGGGTTTCGGCATCATCGGCGCCAGATGCGGCAAGGCCGAGACCGGCGCATAGGGCGCGCAGGCGGTCGGTCGTTTCGGCGGGGATGTGCAGGATCAGGCGGGCCAAGGCGGCCTCGGCCTGTTCGGCCTCGACCGGGGTGGGAAGGGGGCCGAAGGACAGGCCCGATGCCCCCTCGATCCAGGCGATTTCTTCTGGGTCGATCACGCCACCCGCAATGTCGGGGCCAAGCAGGAAGGGCGTGTCGCCAAGGGCTGCGACATGGCGCACGAAGGCGCTGCGCGCGGCAAGGCCCGGCTGCGAGCGCGGGACAAGGCCGCTGCGGTTGAGCAGGTGGATCAGGCGGATCGCCTCGAGCGGGATGGCGCGGTTGGCGCGACATTCGCCCAGCGTTTCGGCGCCGAGGCCGGCAAGGGCGGCAAAGTCGCAGACGACCGAGCCGTTGCAAAAGCAATCGGGCCGGTAGGCGCGGAAGCGGACGCAATCGCCCCCGAAAGTGGCGATGAATTTTTCGAACCGCGCGCGGTAATGCGGGCGGGGCAGCGTGAACGACACCTGCCCGCCGCGCACCTGCTGCTGGTAGGCCGAGGTGAGATAGCCCCAAGGATCGCGCAGATAGGCCAGCACCGAGACGCGTCGCCCGCCGGTGCCCAACTGGTCGGCCATGCTGCGGACGGGGGCCGAGGGCAGGAGCGAGATTTCCTCGCCCACCACGATCAGGCGGGCGCGGTCGAGCGCGAGTTCGGCATCGATCATCGCGCGTAGGCGGGCGCGTTCCTGTGCGACCCGTTCGGGTGTGGCGCCGATGCGGGCCCAGACATGGTAGCGGTGCGGCTGGGTGGAAAAGCAGGTGACGAAAGCGACCGAATGGTTGGGCTGGTCGAGGCGGGCATAGCGCGACGATCCGTCATCATAGCCGTCAAGCGCGCTTTGCAGGGCGGTGGTGCCGGTCTTGTGCATGCCGACATGCAAGAGGATTTCCGCGACCATGACCCGACCCGATGACGACAAGACAGCTTTGGGCTGCAAGAGATGTGCCATGGCAGGGCTAGCAGAGGGTTCGGAATGAAAGATTAACGCCGTCTGGCGGACCGCGGCGCAGGGGGTGGCTTTGGCTTGACGGCGGGGCGGTGATCGGGAAGCCTGCGGGGATGTTTCCGATCCGCGACCATAACCCTTCGGGCAGGACGCCCCATGTCACGCGGTTGCTGATCGCGGTCAATGTGGCGGTGTTCCTGTCCTATTGGTTCGGCCTGCCGTCGGACCTTGGCATCGCGCGGTTCTTCATGGCCTGGGGGCTGGTTCCGGCGCGGATCGCGGCGGGCGAGGGGTATGCCACCTTTGTGACCAGCATGTTCCTGCATGGCGGTTGGATGCATCTGATCGGCAACATGCTGTTTTTGCATGTGTTCGGGGATAATCTGGAAGACCGCATGGGGCATGGGCGCTTTGCGGGGTTCTATCTGGCGTCGGGGGTGGCGGCGGCCTTGGCGCAGATCGCGGCGGATCCGGGATCGGTGGTGCCGATGGTGGGGGCATCGGGCGCGATTGCGGGGGTGCTGGGGGGGTATCTGCTGCTTTATCCGCGGGCGCGGGTGGATGTGCTGTTCATCTTTGTCGTGTTCTTCAAGATATGGCCCATTCCGGCATGGATCGTGCTGGGAGTGTGGTTCGCGCTGCAAGTATTCAGCGGGGCGACCACGCCCACCGATGCGGGCGGGGTGGCCTATTGGGCCCATGTGGGCGGGTTCGTCGCGGGGCTGGTGCTGGCCATTCCGGCCTTCCTCGCCGCGGGTGGTCCCCGTTTCTGGAGCGTGACCAAAGGCGCGCCGCCCCATCCGGCGACCGAATATGCCCTGACCCCGAGCCGCCTGCCGCGCGTGGTGCGGCGCAGTGCGGGCAGAGGGCCTTGGGACGGTTAAAGGGCGGCTGCCACGGCGGCGCGGCACCGGTTTCGCGGCGATGCGGCTGCCGCGATTGCGCCGTAACGGTTCCGTCCGATGACAGCCCGCCACCGGGACTGCCGCGCGATTGCGAGGTGTTGCGTTCCCCATCCTGCCCACCGGTAAAGGGGGCGCTCGCGCCCCCTCTTGGCCGTTCCGGCCAATTCACCCCCGAGAGTATTTGGGCAAAGGTGAAAGCAGTTTTGGCTCTTTCACACTGGTTCAAATATCCTCGGGGGGAGCCCGCTTGCGGGCGCGGGGGGCAGACAGCCCCCCGCTGTCGGGCGGATCATTCGCCGCGGATGATCTTTCGGAACGGGTCGAACAGGCCTTCGTTGGCGGCGATGATGGCGCCTTTTTCAAGCGGTTCGTCGCCGTCGCGGATGGCCGAGACGAAGCCGCCCGCCTCTTTCACCAGCAAAAGGCCTGCGGCGATGTCCCATGCTTTCAGTTCGCGTTCCCAATAGCCGTCGTAGCGGCCTGCCGCCACATAGGCGAGGTCGAGCGAGGCCGCGCCCCAGCGCCGCACGCCCGCGCAGGCGGGCATCAGGCGGGCGAGGTCTTGCAGCGTGGCGGGCAGGGTCGATTTGGCGCCGAAGGGAACGCCGGTCGCAAAAACCGCATCGACCATGTTGCGCCGGCCCGATACGCGCATCCGGCTGTCGTTCATCCATGCGCCCGCGCCCTTTTCGGCCCAGAACATTTCGTCCTTTGCCGCGTCGAACACCACGGCCGAGACGATCTCGCCCTTGTGTTCCAGCGCGATGGACACGGCCCAATGGGGCATGCCGTGCAGGAAGTTCGTGGTGCCGTCGAGCGGATCGACGATCCAGCGGCGGGTCGGGTCGGCGCCGTCGGTGGCGCCGGTTTCCTCGCCCAGCCAGCCATAGGTGGGGCGGCCGGTCATCAGGTCTTCCTTGATGATCCGTTCCGCCTCGCGGTCGGCGCGCGAGACGAAATCGCCCGGCCCCTTGGACGAGACCTGAAGGTTCTCGACCTCGCGGAAGTCCTTGACAAGGCTGCGGCCGGCTTTGCGGGCGGCCTTGATCATGAGGTTGAGGTTGGCGCTGCCTTGCATCGTCCTGCTCCGGTGGGGTCAAGCGCGGGTGATTACACAAAGGGCGGTGTGAAGGAAAGGGGGCCGATGCAGGCCGGA
>JAIXRW010000011.1 GCA_027484985.1 Rhodobacter sp.
CGCCTGCGCGGGGATGACAGCCCATCAGCCCCTACCCCTTTTCCGCCACAAGCGGCCCGCCCAGCAAATCCTCGATCAGCACGCTGACCAGCTGGCCGCGCCCCTGCACGCCCGCCTTGCGGTAAATGGCGTTCAGATGCGTCTTGACTGTGCCTTCCGCCGATCCGCGCAGTTCCGCGATCTCGGCGATGGAAAAGCCCTTGATGGTGAACGTGGCCACATCCTGCTCCGAAGGCGTCAGCCCCCAGCGGCGGAAATGCGCCTCCATCACCTCGGCCATCGCGCCCGCCGCCACGCCCAGACTTTGCGCCATCCGCGCCTGCCGCCGCAACAGCACCACCAGCGCATGCACCTCGAACCCAACCCCCAGCACCAGCCCCACGGTGGCGGCACATTCCGGCAGCATATGCAGCAGGCTCGCCACCCCCTCGTCCAGATCCAGCGTCACGTCATAGACAAAGAACGCCGTGCAGAAACACTGGAACAGGATCAGCGCGACCAGCCCCAGCGGCCGCCCCTCGGCCTGTTGCGGGCGGCGCGGGGCGGCAGGGTCGGCGGTGGCAGACATGGCGGCAATCCTCGGTCGGTCAGGGCAGGGTCTTGTATCCCGTCACCATCGACTTCGGAAGGTTGATCCCCAGCCTGCGGCTTTCCACCACAACCGCCAGCACATGGGCCACGATGCTCAGCTCGGCCCAGCTTACCAGCGCGCCATGCAGTTCTTCGACCCATTCCACCCCGAAAAAGGCAACCGTGGTCATGGCATAGCCCGTCGCCGCCAGCCCCGCCATCGTCAGCAACAGGTTATAGATCATCAGCGATCCCAGCGGCGAATGGCCCACATGCACGCGCTTGCGCCCCGACACCATCTCGCCCAGTTGGCCCAGCGCCGCGCGGGGCGAGGGCAGGAAATCCGCAAACCGCGCATGGCGCGTGCCCACCAGCCCCCAGACCAGCCGCAAGATCACCAGCCCCGCAACGGTGTAGCCTACCCAGCGGTGCACCTCGCGCCCCGGCCTCGTGAAAAAGGCATTGGCGGCAAAGGCCGCAACCAGCGACCAGTGGAACAGCCGCACCAGCGGATCCCACACCTTGATCGTTCTCATCTCTCGCTCCGTTCCTGTTGTCGCCGTATCGCGCTGGCGGCGGGCCCGCCTGCCGGAAAGCCCGCCGCCATGACGGGCTCAGCCCTCGTCGCCCGAATGTTCGACCGGCTTCAGATCGGCGTCGAAGAACAGCTGGAGCGTCTCGCCATCCTTGACGACATAGGCCTCGATCAAGCCGTCCTCGGCCTCGATCTTGCGAACCTCGTAGCCTTCGGCCACCAGTTGCGCGGTCAGCTTGTCCTTCACGGCGGCATCCACCGCATCGCCTTCGGCAAAGGCGGGGGCAGACAGGGTGGCCAGTGCCAGCGCCATCGCGGTCATCATGCGTTTCATCTGTGATCTCCTGTGATCCGGCCGGGGCCCGGTGCCCCTTGTCCGGTGCCCCCCATCTGCCAGCCCGCCGCAGCGCGGCAAATTGCACCGCGGTTGCAGCACCCCCCGCCCGTCCGCGCCTGCAACCAAAGTTGCAGACCGTCCCCGCCGGTGTTACGACCGCGCCAGCCCCCAGCCACAGGCCCCGCCATGCCCGACGACATGCCAGACGATACACCGCCCGAATCGCCCGACTCCGGCGCAAGGCCAAAGCGCGAAAAACGCCCCCAACAGGTGTTCACACTGGTGGTCGAGGTGGGCCGCAAACCCGGCGACGGCCTGCCCGACAAGGCCACAGGTGCCGCCCTGATGATCTACGCCTCCGGCGTGGACGAGGATGAGGCCGTGCGCGAAACCGTCGCCATCCTCAAACAGGCCGACCTCGCGCCGCTTGATGTGTCGGGCTACGGCACGCTCGACGAACGGCTCAAGGCAGGCGACGAGATTGACGCCGAAGAACGCGCCCTCATGCAGCGCGCGCTTGACGAAAACTCGGTCATCGTGGCGCAGATGACCCCCTTCTTCGACTGACCGCCCACAGACCCGCCGCAAAAACCCGCCAGCGGCACGGTTTGCCGGTGCGCCCGCCACTGCGGCACTGCGACCGCATCACGCACGATCCGCCCCCGCGCCTGACGGCAAAGGCGCGAAACGCCACACCAAAGCCTATCGCGCCGCCCTGTCCGGTTCGTCGTCGGCTGTCATCCCCGCGAAAGCGGGGATCTCCCCGGGCATCGCCCGGTCATCGCCAGGCCTGCGCCGGTCCGTTACCCCACCGCCCGCTGCGGCAACCGCCCCAACTGCGCCATCAGCGGCACCACCTCGTACCGGTCCAAAAGCCGCAAAGGCAGCGACAGGCCGGGTGGCGGCTCGCTGCACAGCACGCAGCCCGCGACATCCATCAACTCGGCCCCGCCCAGATCAAGCGACAGCCCCGACACCACCGCCCGCCGCCCCTCGGCCAGCGCCGATTGCCCGTCAACCAGCAGGCCCGCGGGCACCAGCACCTCTTCCTCGCCGAACAGATATTCCGCCTCCGGCCCCTGCACCCGCACCAGCTGTTCGCCCGACACCAAAATGTCGGTCTCGGCAAACCACGGCGCGCGCAGCAGCACCGGCTGGAAACTGCCGCGCCCCGGCACGACATGCCGCGTGATCCCCAAAATCGGCACCAACCCCTCGCGCGTGACCACCACCTCGCCCGGGCGCAGCGCCTCGGCCGCCACCGGCCCCCGCGCGGTCCGCACCTTGCTGCGCGGCCCGATCCAGCCGCGCCGCACCGGCAGCGCGCCCTCGGTCACACCGAACCACAGCACCGCCGCATCGCGCTGCCCGCGTCCCGCGCACAGATCGGCCAGCATGCCAGCCCCCAACGCCAGCACCCCGCGCCCCTGCGCCTCGACCCGCCCCTGCAACGGCCCGCCCTCGGGCGCCAGCAGGCCGAATTCCAGCCGCCACCGGTCCCTTGCGCCATCCCAAGCAAAATTCATCCGCGCCGTGGCCCGGCCCACCGGCAAGGGCCCCGGCAATTCGTGCCGCGCCAGCCGCCCGCCCCGCCGGTGCAGCACCGAAAGCCCCGCCACCGTGTCATGCAGGATCGAGAACACCTCGTCCCCCGCCGCATCGCGCCGGTCAAGCAGCACGACAGGCCCTTCGACCGGCAACCTGATCTCGGCCGTGAACACCCCGCGCGCCAGCGCGTCATCGCCCGCCATGCCGGGAACAACCCCCCCGTCAGACAGGGCGATCCAGCCGGTTCCAGACCCGAATTGCACCATTCTGCACCTCGACCGCCCGGGTGCAGGACCGGAATATCATGACATCGCCGCCGAAAGCCCGCTGCGGGCCCCCGGTCCTGTCGGGTCTGCTCTGACGGGCGCTTTGGCCCTTCCGTCCTGCCTCGGGACATTGTTATTGACCGAAAGCCTAGCGAATCACGCTTTCGTTGTCACCCGACAATCGAAAGGCGTGGCCCCCCGGCCCGCCACAGTGACGCGGGGCCGCCACAGTCGGCATGGCTTGCCCGCCCTGCGCTTCGCCGGTATCGTTGGTAACCCTGCCGCAACAGACCCGTGCCCTCCATGCCCACCGATCCCGTCGCCCTGACCGCCGCCCTCATCCGCTGCGCCTCGGTCACTCCGGCCGAAGGCGGGGCGCTCGTCCTGCTGCAAGACCTGCTGCAAGCGGCAGGCTTTTCCTGCACCCGGGTTGACCGCAACGGCACCGCCAACCTTTTTGCCCGCTGGGGCGCACGCGGCGCGCGGCGCAGCTTCGGCTTCAACGGCCATACCGATGTGGTCCCCGTGGGCGACATCGCGGCTTGGACGCACGACCCCTTCGGCGCCGCCGTCGAAGGCGACTGGATGTATGGCCGCGGTGCGACCGACATGAAATCGGGCGTTGCCGCCTTCGCCGCCGCCGCCATCGATTTCGTGCGCGAAACACCCCCCGACGGCGCCGTGATCCTTGCCATTACCGGCGATGAAGAGGGCGATGCCACCGACGGCACCGTCGCCCTGCTCGACTGGATGGCCGCCGAGGGCGAGGGCATGACCCATTGCCTCGTGGGCGAACCGACCTGCCCCGATACGATGGGCCAGATGATGAAGATCGGCCGCCGCGGCTCGATGACCGCGTGGTTCACCGCCCACGGCGTGCAGGGCCATTCCGCCTATCCGCACCGCGCGAAAAACCCGATGCGGGCGCTTGCCACCCTCTTGTCGCGCCTTCCCGACACGCTCGATGCCGGCACCACCCATTTCGACCCCTCGACCCTCCAGATCACCACCATCGATTGCGGCAACCCCGCCAACAACGTGATCCCCGCCAAGGGCAGCGCCACCGTCAACATCCGCTTCAATGACAGCCATTCGGGCGCCAGCCTGTCCGACTGGCTTTTGTCCGAAGCGGCCCGCGTGCAGGCCGAAACCGGCGTCACCATCACCACCCGACTCCAGATTTCGGGCGAAAGTTTCCTCACCCCGCCGGGCGCGCTTTCGGCGCTGATCGCCCGCGCGGTTCAGGCCGAAACCGGCATCACCCCCGACCTGTCCACCAGCGGCGGCACCTCGGATGCCCGTTTCATCCGCGCCCATTGCCCCGTGGTGGAATTCGGCCTTGTCGGGCGCAGCATGCATCAGGTTGACGAACGCGTCAGCATCACCCAGATCATGCAGCTGAAATCCATCTACAGCCGTATCCTGAAAGACTATTTTGCCTGAAATCGTCCTGTCCCGCACCTCTGACCTGCACACCTGCCGCCGCCTGCGCCGCATCGTGTTCATCCACGAACAGGGCGTGGCCGAGGCGGACGAAGTCGATGGCCTCGACGATCAGGCCATCCACCTGCTCGCCACACTCGACGGCCTGCCCACCGGCACGGCGCGGCTGCTCGTGCTGGGCGATACCGGCAAGATCGGCCGCGTCTGCGTCCTGCGTCAGGCCCGCGGCAAGGGCATCGGCGCCGCCCTCATCCGCGAGGCGGTGGCGATTTTCCGCGCCTTGCCCGGCATCACCCGCGCCAAGCTTGGCGCGCAAACCCATGCCATCAGCTTTTACGAGGCGCTGGGTTTCGTCGCCACCGGCCCGCAATATGACGATGCGGGCATCCCCCACCGCGACATGGTCATGCCGCTCGGCCCGCGCTGAACCCGCCGCGCGCGCCCCGGGGCTTTCGTCGCAGCGGGGGGCTGTCTGCCCCCCGGCCGGGCCGCAGGGCGGCCCGTCTCCCCCCGAGGATATTTGAAGGCAGAAAATGAACGGTGGGCTGCATTTTCTGCCCGAAAATATCCTGCAGGGGGTCCGGGGGACGCAAAGTCCCCCGTGGGCCGGCCAAGGGCGCAGCGCTAGGGGCGGCGCTGGCGCCGCAGATGCGCCCGGTAAAGCAGCGGTGCCGCGATGCGGTCATAGACAAGGTCCAGCAGGCCCCGCAGCCCCGGCCAGCCCGCCACCCGCGCCAGCCAGCGCCAGCGCGGCAGTTCGGCCCAGATCACGCGGAACGCCGCCACCCCCGAAACCAGCCGCCCGTCCTGCATCACATGCAGCCGCCGCGCCGCCTGATCGGGGGTCAGCCCCCAGGCCTCTGCCTCGGCCACGGTGTCAAAGCGCAGGGGCACGCCGTCCCGCGCCGCCGCCTTGCGGTAGCCGTCGATCTCGAACCGGCAGACCGGGCAGGTTTCATTGTAAAGGATGCGGATCTCGTCGCTCATGCCCCGCATCTAGCGCGGCACGGGCCCCGCGCAACCCGCCTCAGCCTGCGCCATAAAGCCGCTTCGCTTCGGCAAAGGACATCAGGCGTTCCCGCTTTTCGTCCCACAGGTGCAGCGACACCGACCGCAGGCTTTCCCACGGCGTCAGCCGCTGTGCCTCGTCCAGCGCGCGGTGGTCGCGCAGGATCTCGGGCAGGCGATAGAACGGGATGCGGGAATACAGGTGATGCACATGGTGGATGCCGATATTGGCCGACAGCCATTGCAACGGCTGCGGCAGCACGTAATGCGACGATCCCGCCAATGCCGCATCATGCACCTGCCAATCCTCGCCCTTGGCCCAATGCGTCTCTTCGAACTGGTGCTGCACATAGAACAGCCATACCCCCAGCGTGCCCGCCACCACCGAGGTGGGCACATAGATGAACAAAAGCGGCATGAAGCCCCCCGCCCAGACCATCAGCCCCAACCCGATGGCGATGGCCGCATTGGTCCCCATGGCCGAAACCCAATAGCGCACTCCGGCCCCCATCAACCCCACGGGCACGCGGTTCTGCACGAAGAACAGATAGGCAGGCCCCAGCACGAACAGCACGACGGGGTTGCGATACAGCCGATAGGCCAGCCGCCCCCAGCGCCCGCGCGCGCGGTATTCGGCGACCGTCAGCGTGGCGATATCCCCGATCCCCCGCGCATCCAGATTGCCATGGCTCGCATGGTGCAGCGCATGGGTCCGCTTCCACACGTCATAGGGCGTCAGCGTCAGCACCCCCATGCAGCGCCCGACCCAATCCTGCACCAGACGGTTGCGAAAGAAACTTGCATGGCCGCAATCGTGCTGGATGCAGAACAGCCGCACCAGAAAGAACCCGTTGGCCACGGCAATGGCCAGCGTCAGCCAGATGCTGATATCCAGCGACACCCAGGCCAGCACCCACAACAGCACGAAAGGCACCAGCGTCGCCGCCAGTTCCAGCAGGCTGCGCCGTGTCGAAGGCTCGCGGTAGCGGGCCAGCACCCTGACCCATGCCATTGCGGATTGCGGCTCGGTCGTGGCTGTGGGGTCGGGTCGTGTCATGCCTGTGCCTTGGTAAAGACGGGCCTCTTGCCGGTCCCGCCCCTTGCAGATGGCCCATGACAGGGCGTTAAGGAAGGCCCTATTTCGTCGCGGCCGCAGATACGTTGCGGCAGACCGGCGCAAACCGGCGAAAACGCGCCCCGCACAGCCCCCTGCACAGCCCCCCGCCAAGCGCCCGCCCCAGAACCCGCACCCTAGGCTAAGGCCACGTGGCCAAGGCGGCCATGACCGGCTGTCAGCCGGGCAGGGGGCCGATACCTGCCCGGTTGCGCAGCGCCGCCTGCTTCCCCCGCGCCGCCGCCCCCTAACCCCCGTCCCGCACCTGCGCGAACAGCCCCGCCCCGCCCATCTGCCCGCCCTTCAGCACCAGTTCCAGCGGCGCGCGCCCCCCGTCGAAATGCGCCGCCAAAAGCGGGACCGACGGCGCGACCGATGCCTTCACCGTCAGCGCCAAGCAGCCCAGTTCCGCCGTCGCATGGCTTGACGTATCGCCCCCCGCAATCACCGCCCGGCCCAGCCCTTCCGCCGCGACCAGCCCCGCCAGCAGCCCGCCCAATGCCCGCGACAGCGCCGCCGTGGCAGCACCCGCCTCCATCCCCGCCGCCGCCCGCGCCGCCGCCATCCGCGCCAGCGCCGGATCGTCCGGCCCCGCCGCCGAAACGATCAGCGGCGACCGGCCTTGCGCCAACGCATCCAAGGCCAGCGCCTCGACACGGCCCAGTTCTTCGGCCCAGCCCCGCGCCTCGACCACCCGCTCGGCCGCCACCGCAATCGGCGCAAAGCCCATGCCCGCCGCCGCCGCGATCTGCCGCGCCGTATCGGGCGAACATGATCCCGACACGACCGCGATCCTGTCCACCCGCCCGACCGCAGGCATCACGGGGCGCGGCAGGTTCCAATGCGCGATCAGCGCCTCTTCCAACCCCTGCGACCCCAGCGCAAAAACAGGCGCGTCAGCCGCCCGCGCCCAGATGGCCCGCCCCGCCTCGGCCAATGTCGCCTGGTCCAGCACGTCAAAGGCCACGATCCCCGCGCCCTTGGCCAGTTCCTCGCCCAGCGCCGCTTCCCCGCGCCCCGCCTGCAACGCCAGCACATCGACCAGCCCCACAGGCAGCGCCGTCTGGCGGCCCAGATGCACCCGCACATCCGCCTCATGCATCGGTGTGGTCGGATGCACCGCCATCGTGGGGTGACGGTCCAGCCGCACCACCCCCGCGGGCGCGCGGGCAAACAGGTTCCCGAACATCTGCCAGCGCCCGATCTTCGGCGCCCCCACCACCAGCGGCGCCCAATCCGCCCCCGTCACCGCCAGCCCGATCTCCGCCGCCTTGCCGATGCTGCCCAGATGCGGCGCGGAATCGAAAGTGGAGCACAGCTTGTAATGCAGCACCCGCCCGCCCATCACCGCCAACGCGGCAAAGACAGGCGGCAAATGCGCCTCCATCCACGCCGGATCACGGCTCCGCGCATCCCCTGCGATGCCGACAGCCCGCCGCCCCGCGAACCGCGCCAGCAACGCGGCCGAAGGCACGCCCAGAAACATCACCGCAGGCAGCCCTGCAAATTCCAGCGCCTCCATCACCGCGCCCGATCCCGTGAAATCGTCGCCATACCATGTCAGCACCACGCCATCGGGCAGGGTCATGCGAACAGCCCCAAAGCCGCCGCCAGCGCACGGTCCTCCTTGGCCGCCACCGCCAGCGGAATACCCGCCACAGCCGCCTCCCACGCCGCCTGCATCGACCGCACGCCGCCCGCAGGCCCGTCAGGATGCGCCATGATCCCGCCCCCCGCCGCATGGATCAGATCGACCGACCCCAGCGCCGCCCATGTATCATGCGCCTGCGCCGCCGATTGCCCGCTGCTGAAAACCGGCATCGCCACACAAGGCACCGCGTCCCACAAGGGCGTCAGCACCGACCGTGCCGAGGCGATGGAGGACTCGTCGCTTTCGCAAAACTTGTTCCTGATCCCGTTCACATGCAGATGGTCCGCCCCCGCCACCCGCCACAGCTTCGACCAGGCCACATAATCGAACCCCAGCGATGGATGCCGCGACAGCGCCCCCCATCCGTTGCGATGCGCGTGAATGGGCAACCGCGCCACCCGCTTCAACGCCGTAAACCCCGTCAACCCCGCGGAATTAAGGCTGACCATCACGCAAGTCCCGCCAAGGCTTTCAACCAGATCGTGCCGCCGCTCCATCTCGTCCACCTCTCCGGTCAGGTTAAAGGCATACATCACCTTTTTCCCCGTCCGGTCGGCATGGCGGTTCACCACGGCCATCACCGCCCGCGCCCTCTCCTCGAACGGGCAGGCGGGGCCATCGGCCTGCAACTCGTCATCCTTGATAAAATCGATCCCCGCCGCACACAGCATATCGACCATCGCCGCCGTCTCGTCAGGCGACAGCCCGACCGAGGGCTTGATGATCGTCCCGATCATCGGCCGCCCCTGCACCCCCGCCAGCCGCCTCGTGCCTTCCACGCCAAAGGCAGGCCCGCCATAACGCCGCGCAAATTCCACCGGCAAACGCAGATCAAGCAAGCGCAAGCCGCTGAAATATTTGAGTTCAAACAGGTTGCCCGCCACGGTGGCCAGCAAATTGGGCAAACTCGCCCCCATATTCCCCAGCGGCCAACTCAACGTCACCCGCGCCGCCCGCGTAACGCCCTTGCCCCCCGCCCCCGGCAAGGCGCGCGCCACCTCGCCCAGATCGAGGGTCCGCTCGACCCGCGCCGCCGCCCGCGCCTTCAACTCCTCCGTCTCGCCCGGCACGGGCAAGAACGTGCCAGATGACTGTTCGCCCGCCATCGCCGCTGCCGCATCTTGCAGCGCATAGGCCGTTTCGATCCGGTAATCCGCCTCGATCCGCATCACAACTCCACCGTCTTTCCCGTCTTGGCCGCGTCAATCGCCGCCAGCGTCAACCGCAAGGTCTCAAGGTTATGCGCCCCCGTGGGCGCCCCGGCTTCGCGCCCCTCCAGCACCGCCACAGCCTGCGCCTGAAAGGCCGCGACCGATTCCTGTATCAGATGCCAGGGCCGCGCCCCCCAATCGGGGCAAACGGGCTCAACATCCCATTCCCGAACGCCCGTTCGGCTATGCAGCCGCAGCCGATACCCCGCCGTCAACTCCAGCGTCCCCTCATCCCCCTCTAGCAGCGCGAGCGATTGCGGAAACGGGTCAGGGTCCAGCACCGAGTAAAACGAACACTCCACCGAACTCACCGCGCCCGACCCGTGCCGCAGCAGCGCGGTAAAGGCATCCTGCCCCGTCACGGCCGGATTGCGCCGCTGCGTCTCGCACGCCACGCGGGTCACATCGCCCATCAGGTCGCGCACCATGTCGAACAGGTGCAACCCCACATCCGTCAGCGCCAGATCCTGCACGCCCGCCAGATACGGCTGGTTGGCGTAGATGTCGTATCCATGCCGGAACGCCAGCCGCAGAAAGCGCGGGCTGCCCACCGCCCCCATCGCCGCCTTCATCTCGCGCACGGGCCTCTGCCAGCGGAAATTCTCGTGCACCAGCAGCGCCACGCCCCGTGCCGCGCAGGCCGCCACCATCGCCTGCCCGTCCTCCAGCGTCTCGGCAAAGGGCTTCTGGCAGATCACCATCCGCGCATGATCCGCCGCCAGTTCCACTAGCGCCCGATGCGACTGCACCGTGGTCGCAATATCCACGAAATCCGGCTTCACCCGTGCCAGCATCGCGCCCGCATCGGTAAACGCCTCGGCCCCGAACGCCGCCGCGTAACCCGCCGCCTTCGCCGCATCCGTATCGCAAACCGCCACGATCTTCACGCCGTCGATGCGCGCCCATGCCTCCATATGGTTGCGGGCAAAGAACCCGCAGCCGATCAACACGCCCCGATGCGTCATGCCCCGCCCTCCAGAAATGCAATATCCATCGGCCCCAGCACCGCCCCGCCCAGATCGCCCGCTGGGCCATCCAGCCACCCCGCCGCCCGCGCCGCCTTTTCCGTCTGCGCGGTCATTAACCACCCCCGCGCGCCCGCTGGCAGCACCACCTCACCCGCCCAAACCGATACGATTCCGCCCTTACCCGTGCGAATCCGCACCACATCGCCGGTTTCAACCACCGCCGCCGCCCCGCGCAGCCCTTGGGCAAAGCGCAGCACCTGGTAAACCGGCCGCACCCCGCCTCCATCCACCACGCCCAGCGGCCCGTCCGTCATGCCCAGCGCCAGCGACGCAACCCCGCCCGCCGCCGCCGCCAGCACCCCCACGGAAAAGCACGCCGCAAAGCGCCCGTCCTGCCGCGGATCGTCGCGCACCATCGCCAGCCGTTCCCCCGCAGGGTTCGGCACACAGTCCGCCGCGTAAGGGTTCGACCGCATCCCCACCGCACAAAGCCCCAGATGCAGCGCCGTACCCCCCGCCAGCGCAGCGCCCGTGGCAAAGACCGCCGCCAAAGCCTCAAGCGTTTCGATCACCGACATGTCGTCGGCGGCATGCACGATCGCCGTCCCGCTGAAGGTGACGAAATCCACCGCCGCGGGGTCGGGGCGGCAGCGGTTGAACTCGGTGAAATTGGTGAACATGCCACCCCCCACCGCCGCCTTCGGAAACGCCGCCCGCACCAGCGGCACCAACCCCATCGGCGTGATCCCCACGGGCCAAGGCCCCTCGGGCTGATGGCTTTTCATGTAAGGTTCCGTCAGCGCCACCACCCGCACCACATCCATTCCCGAACAGGTATTCGCAATCTGCGCCAGCCCTTCCGCCTCGGCCCCTTCCTCCAGCACACATTCCAGATGGACAGGCCCCGCCACGGCAGGCGCCGCATCCCCCGCCCGCAGCCGCAACTGCACAGGCAAACCCTCCAGCACCATCGGCGCCAAGGCAGGCTCGACCGCCACCGCCACCTCGGGCACCACGCCTGCCTGCACCGCAGCCCCCGCCGCCGCCGCCACCCCGCGCCCCGACAGGCGCAAGCGCACCCCCTGACGCACCGGCGCATCCGGCCCCAGCGCATAGGGCAGGGGCCAGCCCAGCGGGCGGCAATAGGTCTTGTAACTCGCATCCGTCCAGTTGCGCTGGTCCTCCATCTCGAAAACTTCGCCCGTCATGGCGATCTCGACCCGCACGCCCTGAACCTCATGCGCCAGCCCCGCAATGTCGAACACCGGCTGGCCGGGCGAAATGGCATCCGGCCAGCGCAGCCGCTCCACCCCGCCGTCCGAATGTGTCACCTCCAGCGCCGCGCCCGCCACCCCGCGCAGCGGATGCAGCAGCGTGAACCCCGCACGGTTCACCGCCAGCGCCTTTGGCGCGTCCAGCGCGACCGACATATCCAGCACCGCATCGCCGCCCTCAAACCGCAGCCCCGCGCGGAACAGGCCCGAAAACAGCCCCGCCCGTTCGGCAAAACGCCGCTCGTAGGTGAACCCCGCCGCCGTTTCCTCGACCTGCTCGGAAACCGTCACCACCGCATGGGTGCCCCAACCGCCATCGCGCACCGGATAGGACACGCGGCGCAGCACCTCGACCCCGTCAAGGCAGATGCGCCGCAAATCCCCCTCGGCCAGCAGTGCCGTGAACCGTCCCACCCGTATCTCGCGCATCATCCTGCCCCGCAGTCATCATACCAGTTTGCCCCGCCAAAAGCGGTGAACAGATCGTAAAGCCAGCGATTCATTCGTCTGCATGCCCTGTGCATTCCGCCATGCCGCGACTTGCTGCCAATTTCCGTCACCACCCCGCCCTAGCGCGGCCCCGCCGCCGCGCGCCGATACAGGTCATTCGCCCGCGTCAGATGGTCTGCCATCGCCGCCCCCGCCCGCGCCCCGTCGCCGCCCCGTATCGCCGCGATGATCCCGCGATGTTCGGCAACGGTCAGGTTTTCCTTGCCGGGCACAGAAACCAGTTCCACATGGAAGTCATTGAGCCACCTGAACAATCCGTCCGAAAGGGCGCTCCAGATCGGGTTGCCGCTGATCGCCGCGATCTCGCGGTGGAACTGCCCGTCCAAGCGGCGAAAGGCGGCAGAATCGCCCTGCGCCGCCTCTTGCCGCGCCACCACCTCTTCCAGCCGCTCGATATCCCCCGCCGAATGTCGCCGCGCCGCGATCCGCGCCATTTCACATTCGAACGTGACCCGCGCATCCTTCAGATTTTCCAGCGAAGCATATGAATGGACTAGCAAATGTTTCATCGTGACCGACAGCTGGTCCACCATCCGGCCCACCGAAGGTTCGGACACCCGCGCCCGCTCGCCATGGCGGATCTCGATCAACCCCGCCCCTTCCAGCGCCTGCATCGCCTCGCGCACCGCAGGGCGGCCGACCTGAAGCGTCTCCATCAACTCGCGTTCCGAAGGCAGCGCATCGCCGGGGCGCAACTCGCCCCGCTCGATCTGGGCAAGCAGGCGCAACCGCACCTCCTCGCCCAGCTTGCGTTTCTGGATCGGCCCCGTCATGCCAGCAAAATCAAGCGGTTCTGCCCTGCACGATCAGATCGCAACTGTCCTTCACCACCTTCGGCTCCAGCACATCCAGCCATGTATCCTTGATCAGATACTTGCGCGCATGCGCCATCACCCGCAGCGCCGCTTCCGACGGCACCTTAGGCGAATAGCCGAACCACATGGCAATCTCCACGTTCAGATGCCCGATCAGAAAGTCGAACGCCGCATCGCGCGGGATGCCGTATTTGTCGGCGCACACATCCACCGCTTCGGCCATCATATCGACGAAGGGCATGGCGATCATTTCCGAAAGCCCCGGTTCCAGAATGGCCAGTTGCTCCACCGTCACGCGATGCGTCCGCATCACGGGCGACCACATCACACGGCAGATTTCCGCCCCGATTTCATAATGTTCCTCGGGGCCCTGCATCAGCGCGCAGACAATGGCCTGCTTGGCCACGCCGCCATGCACATCGGCCCGCGCGGCGGGGTCCGTCTCGTCATTATACAGCGGCGGGTGGCAGGGATGGCCCACGAAATAGGTAATGTCGGCCCGTTCCGGCAGCACACCCGCATAGGGCGCGGCGGCATCAAGGATCACCACCATCGTCCCTGCGGCCAGCGTCGGCACGATCTCGGTCGCGACCTTGCCGATCAGGCTGTCAGGCAGCGCCAGCACCACGATCCCGGCCCCCGCCAGCCCCGCCTTGGCATCGACCGCGTGGATGCCCACATCGGCCAGCCGCTTGATCCCGATCTCGCCCACTTCCACCGCACGGGTGTCATACCCGGCTTCAACGAATTTCCGTGTAACACGGTAACCCATCTTGCCGCCTGCACCGAACACCGCGACCGAACGTGACATGTCGAAATTCCTTTCGTTCTGGTTAAGCCCGTGGCCGTTTCGGCGGGCAAAAGGGGGAAAAGCGTCAGGATTTCGTTAACCTTCACGCCCTTGGAGCAGGGCTAACAGATGTATGGTCATCATACCAGTAGAATCCCTCGCCGCAGCGCCGCGACGATTTCACCTTCCCCGCCGCGCAAAAATTTTGACAATGGCACTGTCCGGTTCTAGCGTGTCTGGAAACGTTTCCACAAAAAGGGTCCGCGATGAAACTTGCCCGCATGAACCGCCTCTTCTCGCCCTCGGGCAATTGCTTCGACGTGGCGATCGACCACGGCATGTTCAATGAACGCAGCTTCCTTGGCGGGATCGAGAATATGAAACAGGCGATCCACACCATCGCCGCCGCCGCCCCCGATGCGATCCAGCTTCCCCCCGGCACCGCGCCGCTGCTGCAATCCATCCCCGGAAAAACCCGCCCCGCACTGGTGCTGCGAACCGATATCGCCAATGTCTATGGCACGCCCTTGCCCCGCACCCTGTTCTCCGAGGTGATCGACCGCCCCGTCGAACAGGCCGTGGCGCTCGATGCCGCCTGCGTGGTGGTCAACCTGCTGCTGCTGCCCGACCAACCCGAGGTTTACCGCGCCTGCGTCAAAAACGTGAACAGCCTCAAGCGGGAATGCGAGATTATGGGCATGCCGCTCATGGTCGAACCCCTTGTGATGCAAGACAATTCCAAGGGCGGTTACATGGTTGACGGCAACATTGACCTGATCCTTCCCCTTGTGCGCCAAGCCGCCGAACTGGGGGCCGATATCATCAAGGCCGACCCCTGCAATGACGTGTCCGAATACCACCGCGTCATCGAAATCGCCCAGGGCCTGCCCGTCCTTGTCCGCGGCGGCGGGCGGGTGTCCGATGCCGAGATCCTGTCGCGCACCGCCGAACTGATGCGCCAGGGCGCGCGCGGCATCGTCTATGGCCGCAACGTCATCCAGCACCCCAACCCCGCCGGCATGACCCGCGCCCTGATGGCTGTGGTCCACGAAGGCACCCCCCCCGAAGCCGCCTTGGAGATGATCTGATGCGCGACATCCGCTTTGGCATCATCGGCTGCGGGCTAATGGGGCGCGAATTTGCCAGCGCCGCCGCCCGCTGGCTGCACCTGACCGACGCAAAGGCCCGCCCCCGCATCGTGGCCGTCTGTGATACCAACCCCGCCTTGCTCGACTGGTATGCCGACCACCTCGGCCCGCTGCAAAAAACCACCGATTACCGCGAACTCCTCGCCAACCCCGCGGTTGACGCCGTCTATTGCGCCGTCCCCCACGTTTTGCACGCCGAACTCTACCCCGCCATCCTGGCGGCCGGAAAGCACCTGCTCGGTGAAAAGCCCTTCGGCATGGATGCCGCCCAGAACGCTGCGATCAGCCAAGCCATCGCCGCCCATCCGAACCTTCTGGTGCGCTGCTCGTCGGAAATGCCCTTTTACCCCGGCGCGCAGCGGGTGATCGATTTCGTCACATCCGGCGCCATCGGCCCGATCCTCGAGGTCGAGGCCGCCTTCCTCCACTCTTCCGACATCAACCCGCAAAAGCCCCTGAACTGGAAGCGCATGGCATCGGTAAACGGCGAATATGGCTGCATGGGCGATCTGGGCATGCATGTCCTGCACGTCCCCCTGCGCCTTGGCTGGCGGCCCGAAAGCGTGACAGCCAGCCTTGTGAAACGCGTCACCACCCGCCCCGATGGCAAGGGCGGCACGCTGCCCTGCGACACATGGGACAATGCCACCATCACCGCCACTGTCCCCCATACCCACGGCGCCTTTCCCATGGTGCTGAAAACATGGCGCATCGCCCCGGGCGAGGCGAATACATGGTCGATCAAGGTCTTGGGCATGAACGGCTCGGCCTTTTTCAGCACCAAACAGCCCCGCCAATGGCAATACATGCACTACACGGCGGGCGGCCCGCAGGCATGGGCGACCGAAGACCTTGGCTATACCCCGCTTTTCCACGCCATCACCGGTGGCATCTTCGAATTCGGCTTTACCGATGCCATCCAGCAGATGTGGGCCGCGTATCTTGACGAATTGGCAGGCGGTGACGCCAAGGGCTTCCCCTGCGCCACCCCGTCCGAAGCCGCCGCCCACCACGCCGTGCTGACCGCCGCCCTTCAGGCGGGCAAGACGGGGCAGTCGGTCAGGGTGGCCTACGCATGACAAGGGCAGGCGTGGTCTGTGCGGGCAACTGGATCGTGGATATCGTCCACACCATCGACAACTGGCCGCAGAAATCCGACCTCGTCCGCATCACGGCCGAGGCCGAAGGCACCGGAGGCGGGGCGGCGAATGTGCTTCTGGCGCTGGCCGCCTTTCGCACCGGCCTGCCCTTGCAGGCCATGGGCCTTGTCGGCACCGACCGCCATGCCGAAACCGTGCTTGCGGCGGTGCGCGGGGCAGGGGCCGACCTTTCCGGCCTGAACCGCACCGACCGCGCGCCCACCGCCCACACCCATGTGATGAACCTGCCCGGCGACAGCCGCACCTTCTTTTACCACCCCGGCACCAATGATCTTCTGTCCGAACAGGATCTTGCCGTCGAAGCCGCCGCCACCAAGGGTGCGGCGATCTTCTACCTTGGCTATCTGAACCTTCTGGGCAGGCTTGACGCGCTGGATCATGGCAGCACGGGTGCGGCCCGCGTGCTGGCCCGCGCCCGTGCGGCGGGCATGGTCACGGCGGTCGATCTGGTCTCGACCGACCGCCCCGAATTCCGCGCCGCGGTCGAGGCGGCCCTGCCAGAAACCGACTATCTTTTTCTCAACGAGGTCGAAGCCGCCCGCGCCACCGGCCTGCCCTGCGACCCTGCCGATCCCGCAGCACTTGCCGCCGCCGCCACGCAATTGCTGGCCCGCGGCGTGCGCCGCGCCGTGGTTCTGCACAGCCCCGCGCTTGGCCTGTGGTGCGGGGCCGATGGCACGCGCCTTTCCCTTGCCCCCGATCCCGTCGCGCCCGAAGACATTGTCAGCCCCGTCGGCGCGGGCGATGCCTTTGCCGCAGGCTGCATCTATGGCATCCACGAAGGCTGGGCCCCCGAAACCTGCCTGCGCCTTGGCCACCGCGCCGCCGCCGCCGCCCTGAAAGGCGCCACCGCCACCGAAGCCATCCCCCCGCTTTCCGCCCTGCTCTGACCGCCGGAGAGGGTTCGCCACCCTCTCCGGACCTCTCCGCGGATATTTGAGCGAGTATGAAAGGGGCAGGGCAGCCGTTTTGCGGGTCTATGCGGGCGCATAGCCCCCGGATTGAACCGAAGCTAGCGCCGCGCCGTGGTGCCGCGCACCACGACCGACAGCGCGGGCAATTCCTCGTGGCTCAGCGCGGCGCCTGTCATCAACCGGATCATCTGTTCCACCGCCAGCGCCCCGATCTCGCGGATGGGTTGGGCCACGGTGGTCAGTTGCGGCAGCACATAACGCGCCATCGGCATGTCATCAAAGCCGATCACCGAAACATCCTCGGGCACCCTGATCCCCTTGGCATGCAGCGCATGAATCGCCCCGAGCGCCGCGATATCCGTCAGACCCACCATCGCATCGGCCACAACGCCCGTATCCAGCAGCGCCGCCGCCACCTCGATACAGGCCTCGAACTGGTGGCGCGGCCCCAGACGCACCGCCACCGGCTCCAGCCCCGCTTCGGCCAGACGGTCGCTGACCCCCGCCAGCCGTTGCTGCACCGGCATGGCATGCTGCGGTGCGCCCACAACGGCGATTCGCCTGTGGCCAAGGCCCAGCAGGTAATCGGCCATCAACCGCCCGCCCGCGTAATGGTCAGCCCTGACCGATACGGCCCCCGCAATCTCGCGGTCCACCGCCACCAGCGGCACGCCCGCCGCCACAAGCCGCGCCGCCGCCGTGCTTTCGGCGCTGACCGAGGCGATGATCACCCCGTCCACCCGTTGCGCCAGCATCGCGGCGACATATTCCGCTTCGTGTTCGGGGCTTTCGGAACTGCAACAGATAAAGGCGTGATAGCCCCGCGCGAACAGCCCCTGTTCGATCACATGGGCAAGGATGCCGAAGAATTTCACGTCCAGCGCCGGCAGCAGCACCCCCACCATCCGGCTTTTGCCGCGCCGCATCAGCGCCGCGCCCGCATTGGGGCGGAATTGCAATTCCGCGATCACGGTCTCGATCTTGGCCCGCATCGCGGGGCTGACATAGCCCGACCCGTTCACCACGCGCGATACCGTGGCAATCGAGGTGCCCGCCCGTTCCGCGATCTCCCTGATCCCCGCCACGCCCTGCTCCCTTGTGACGGGCAAAGCATATCCGGCTGCCCCGGTGCCACAAGTCCCGTTCTTCGGTCAGGCGGGCGGACGGCAAGGGCGCGAAAATGTTAACATATATGAAAGTCTATATGTTTTCTAACCTTCGCGCCGTTTTCAACATTCGGATCGTGCCAACTATGCTGCCAGACCTGCACGGATCGCCCGATCAGTGCTAGTTTCCCTTCAATAGCTGTTAACAAGTTTCGTGTTCCATCGCCGCAGGGGGCAAGTCCCAGGGCGGCACCCTATTCGCGTCTTATTCCGTGCCGGGTGCGGATCAGTCCACCGCACCGTAATCAGTTGTAACCAGTGCTTTGTTATTGTGCGTGCCAGTTCGGCAACCGGCGGTGTCATGCCCCACAGGGCACTGCTGCGGCGGTTTGGCGTGACGGGCCGGTCCTTGGGCCGGTCCGGCAGGGGCTCCCGGTCGAAGAGGTCTTCGACCGGGGCCGCTGTTTCTTCAGAACGCGAACGGCGCCGTGGTGATGCGGCGGCCCAGTGTCAGCGCATCGGCCACATGCACCATCGGGGCCAGATCAACCTCGGACTGCCTTGTGCGGACCAGTTCGGCCATGCGGGCGTAAAGCGCGGGGTATTCGCCCATGATGCTGTTCACGCCGCCTGCGGGCTTTCCATCCACCTCAAGCCGGTTGCCGCCCATGCGCAGGGCCATATGGCCCTTGGCGGTTTCAAACTCCATATCCCATGTCTGCGGGCCTTCCTGACGCCAGTCGAAATCGGCCGTGACGCCACCGGAAAAGGCGATGCGCGCCGCAATCGGCGTATCGCGGTTTTCGGGAAATTCCAGCGTTGCGGCGGTCACATGCACCGGGGCGGGCAGAATCTCGGTCAGGATCGACAGCGCGTTGATGCCCGGATCGAACACGCCCATTCCGCCGGGCTCAAACACCCAGTCCTGACCGGGGTGCCATTTGCGCACATCCTCGCGCCATGTGATGTGGGCCTTTGTCACCACGGTATCGGCCAGCCACGCCTTGGCGGCGGCGACCGCCTCGGCCATGCGGCTGTGCCATGTGGCGTATAGGGTAACGCCCTTGGCGCGGGCCAAGGCTTCCAGCGCATGCACCTCGGCCAATGTTTGGCCGGGGGGTTTTTCCAGCATCACATGCCGCCCCGCCCGCAGCGCGGCTTCGGCGTAAGCGTAGCGCGGCTGCGGCGGCAGGCACAGCGAAACGACCGGAATGTCGGGCCGTTCCGCCAGCATGGTGGCGAAATCGGTAAAGGCCTGCACCCCGTCCACGGTGCCCGACCGGCTGACCGTGGCAGCAAGCTCCCAATCGGCCGAGGCGGCAAGCGCGGGAACATGCTGGTCCCGCGCGATCTTGCCGATGCCGACAAGGGCAACCTTGGTCTTGGCCATCAGTGCGAATCCTTGCCCACCGGCGCGCCACGGCAGCCGCGCAGGAAATCAAGATCGGCCCCCTTGTCGGCCCCCATCACATGCTGGTGGTGCAGCATGGCATAGCCGCTTTCGGGCGGGGCGACGCGGGGTTTCCACGCGGCCAGACGGCGGGCAAGCTCTTCGTCCGACACTTCCAGATGCAGGCGGCGGTTCGGCACATCAAGCTCGATCATATCGCCGTTCTGCACCACGGCCAGCGGGCCACCTGCCGCCGCTTCGGGTGATGTATGCAGCACCACGGTGCCATAGGCCGTGCCGGACATGCGGGCATCGGAGATGCGGACCATGTCGGTGATGCCCTTCTTCAGCACCTTGGGCGGCAGGCCCATATTGCCCACCTCGGCCATGCCGGGATAACCCTTGGGGCCACAATTCTTCATCACCATCACGCAGGTTTCGTCGATATCAAGGTTCGGGTCGTTGATCTTGGCCTTGTAGTCGTCGATATCCTCGAACACCACGGCACGCCCGCGATGCGTCATCAGCGCAGGGGTCGCTGCCGAAGGTTTCAGCACCGCGCCATTGGGCGCAAGGTTGCCCTTGACCACCACGATACCGCCCGATTTCGTCAACGCGCGTTCGACCGGAAGGATCACGTCATCGTTGTGGTTGACCACATCCTTGACCTGCTCCCACGCGGTTTCGCCCGAAACGGTCAGCGCATCCTTGTTCAACAGCCCCGCCTCGCCCAGCCGTTTCAGCACCACGGGCAGGCCACCGGCATAGAAGAACTCTTCCATCAGGTATTTGCCCGATGGCATCAGGTTCACGATCGTCGGCACATCGCGGCCCAGACGATCCCAGTCATCAAGGCTCAGATCAATGCCCACGCGGCCCGCGATGGCCAGCAGGTGGATCACTGCATTGGTCGAACCGCCAATGGCCGCATTGGCGCGGATGGCGTTTTCAAAGGCTTCGCGCGTCATCACATCCGACGGCTTCAGATCGTCCTTCACCATCTGCACGATGCGGCGGCCCGACATTTGCGCCATCACACGGCGGCGGCTATCGACCGCGGGAATGGCCGCGTTGCCCGACAGCGCCATCCCCAGCGCCTCGGCCATGCTGGCCATGGTCGAGGCGGTGCCCATCGTGTTGCACGACCCCGCGCTGCGCGACATCGACGCCTCGGCCTCGGCAAATTCGGCCATGGTCATCTCGCCGGCCTTCACCGCCTCGCTGAATTTCCACAGATGCGTGCCAGACCCCACGCGTTCGTTCTTGTAATAGCCGTTCAGCATCGGCCCGCCCGTGACGACAATCGACGGAATATCGGTTGAAGCGGCGGCCATAAGCAGGCTGGGCGTGGTCTTGTCACAGCCCACCAGCAGCACGCAGCCATCCATCGGCTGGCCGCGCATCTGTTCCTCGATCGACATGGCGGCGATGTTGCGGAACATCATCGCGGTCGGGCGGAACGCGCTTTCGGAAACCGAGAAAACGGGCACTTCCACCGGAAACCCGCCCGCCTCGTAAATCCCGTTCTTCACCTTTTCCGCCAGCGCGTTCAGATGCGCGTTGCAGGGGTTCAGTTCCGACCACGTGTTCAGGATGCCAATGACGGGGCGCCCGTCAAACAGGTCATGCGGGAAGCCTTGGTTCTTCATCCAGCCGCGGTGATAGATATTGTCGCGGCTATTGCCGCCGAACCATTCCTGCGAACGCAGTTTGCGGGGCCATTTGGCGGGCTTGAAGGTCATGGTTCTTCCTTTCACAACGCGGTCACGGCCACGCTGCCCGAAAGGGCAGGGGCCTTGGCAAGGGGGTTGGTCAGCGGCAGGCCAAAGGGCGCGGCCTCGATCTCGAACACATCACCCTCGCGGGTGACGAAATTGTCGGCGAAAGACAGGGTCGCCGTGCCGAACATATGCACATGCACATCGCCGGGATGGCGGAAGATGTCATATTTGAAATGGTGGTGTTCCAGATTGGCAAAGCTGTGCGACATGTTCGCCTCGCCGCTCACAAAGGGTTTTTCCCACACTACCGCCCCGCCGCGCCGGATGCGGCTGGTGCCCTGCACATCGGCGGGCAGATCACCGATCAGGATTTCGGGGCCAAAGCTCGCCTGTCGCAGTTTGGAATGCGCGAGCCAAAGGTAATTCACCCGCTCGGTCACATGGTCGGAAAACTCGTTGCCCAGCGCCCAGCCAAGGCGGCAGGGCGTGCCATCGGGGGCCACCACATAGATGCCCGCAATCTCGGGTTCCTCGCCGCCATCCTCGGCAAAGCCGGGCATGGTCAGCGCCGCCCCCGGCGCAATCGCGGTGGTGCCGTTGCCCTTGTAGAACCATTCGGGCTGCGCGCCGACCTGCCCCGCCGCAGGGCGCCCGCCTTCCAGCCCCATGCGGAACATCTTCATGCTGTCGGTCAGCACCTCGGCCCCTTCCAGCTTGGCATGCATCGCGTTGCGGGCGGATGCGCTGCCCAGATGCGTCAGCCCCGTCCCCGTCAGGTGCATATGCACGGGGTCGGGGTGGGAAATCGGCAAAAGCACCCGCCCCGCCGCCAGAAGCGAGGGCAGATCGACCGCCTCGCCCAAGCCCCGCTCGGCCACCACGGCCGCAACCTTGCGCTTCGACCCTGCGGCCTCCATCGCCAGTGCATAGGTGCTGGCCGTGCCGCGCAGCACCGCCGCCTCCGATCCTTCGCGCACCACCACGGCGGTTTTGCCATCCGGCCCGACAACTTGGGAAATCAGCATCTGTCCGGCCCCTTATTTGTTCTTGTTGTACACGTCGAAGATCACGGCAGCCAGCAGCACCAGTCCCTTGATCACCTGTTGGTAATCGATCCCGATGCCCAGAATGGACATGCCGTTGTTCATCACCCCCATGATCAGCGCGCCGACCACCACCCCGATGATCTTGCCCGATCCGCCCGTCATCGACGCCCCGCCGATGAACACGGCAGCGATCACATCAAGCTCGAACCCCACGCCCGCCTTGGGGGTGGACGAATTCAGGCGGGCGGCGACGATCATGCCCGCCAAAGATGCAAGCACGCCCATATTGCAAAAGGTCAGGAACACCAGACGGTCGGTATTGATACCCGACAGTTTCGCCGCCTTTTCGTTGCCGCCCAGCGCATAGACACGGCGCCCCGTTGTCGTGCTTTCGGTGAAAAAGGCGTAAAGCACCGTCAAAAGCCCAAGGATGATGACCACGTTGGGCAGGCCACGGAACGTCGCCAGCTTATAGCCCACAAACATCAGCGCGACCGTCACCACGATGTTGCGCGCAAGAAACATCGCCATCGGTTCGGGGGTGATGCCGAATTCCGCATCCCGCGCCCGCGCCCGCCAGCCCAGCCACACCACGATGGCCGCCGCCACAGCCACGATCACCAGCGCCGTGACATTGGGTTTGCCCACCGCGAACAGGTCGGGGATGAAACCCGTAGAAAGCGACTGGAACGATTTGGGAAAGGGGCCGACGTTCTGGCCGTTCAGCAGCCACAGCGTCAGCCCGCGGAACACCAGCATCCCCGCCAGCGTGACGATGAACGAAGGGATGCGCCAATAGGCGATCCAGTATCCCTGCGCCGCCCCGATGGCCGCCCCGATCAGCAGACAGGTCGGGATCACGGCATAGACCGGCCAACCCATGTTCACCGTCAAAACGGCAGCCACCGCGCCCGTAAAGCCCACGACAGACCCGACCGAAAGGTCGATATGCCCCGCCACGATGACCAGCAGCATCCCCAGCGCCATGATGATGACGTAAGAGTTCTGCAAGAACAGGTTGGTGATGTTCTGCGCCGAAAGGAAATCGACCCCCAGCATCCCCCGCACGACCAGCGTGAAGAAGATGACAATCGCCACCAGCGCCAGCAGCATCCCGTTCTCGCGCAGATGCCCGCCCAGATGTGCGCCAATACCCTTGGCCCCGCCCGATGCAGCCGTATCCGCCATCATGCCACCTTCGCTTTCGTCTCGTTTTTCAAAATCAGCGCCATGATCCGTTCCTGACTGGCCTCGGCCCGTGTCAGTTCACCGACGATCCGGCCTTCGTTCATCACATAGATGCGGTCGCACATGCCCAAGAGTTCGGGCATTTCCGACGAGATCATCACCACCCCGCGCCCCTGCGCCACCAATTCGTTCATAATCGTGTAAATCTCGAACTTCGCGCCCACATCGATGCCGCGCGTGGGTTCGTCCAGGATCAGCACCTGCGGATCGGTGAACAGCCATTTCGACAGCACCACCTTTTGCTGGTTGCCGCCCGACAGGTTCACCACCTTCTGGAACACGCTTGGCGTGCGGATCGACATCGCGCGGCGGTATTCTTCCGCCACCTGCTGTTCGCGCCCACGGCTGATGACGGCGCGGCTGGCCACCCCCGCCAGATTGGCCAGCGTGATGTTCTTCACGATGGGTTCTTCCAGCACCAGACCCAGTTGCTTGCGGTCCTCGGTCACATAGGCCAGCCCTGCGGCAATGGCCTTTTGAACGGTCGATGTATCCACCGCCTTGCCACCCATCGAAACGCTGCCCGAGATATTGCGCCCGTAGGAATGGCCGAACAGGCTCATCGCCAGTTCTGTCCGCCCCGTGCCCATCAGCCCCGCAATGCCCACGATCTCGCCCTTGCGGACGGTCAGGGACACATCCTTGATCATCTGCCGCCCCGTCTGTTCGGGGTGCCAGACATTCCAGCCCGCAACCTCCATCAGCACTTCGCCGGGGTTCGACACGCGGTCGGGGTAGCGATGCGCCATGTCGCGGCCCACCATATCGCGGATGATGCGCTCTTCGGTGATCTCGGCTGTGGACAGTGTCGAAACCGCCGCCCCGTCGCGGATGATGGTGATGCGGTCCGCGACGCGGGAAATCTCGTTCAGCTTGTGCGAAATCAGGATCGAGGTGATCCCCTGCCGTTTCAGTTCCAACAGCAGGTCAAGCAGTTTCTGGCTGTCATTCTCTTGCAGCGCGGCGGTCGGTTCATCAAGGATCAAGAGACGCACATCCTTGGCCAGCGCCTTGGCGATCTCGATCAGTTGCTGCTTGCCGACACCCAGCTTGCCCACCTGCGTCGTGGGCGCCTCGCTCAGCCCCACTTTCTTCAGCAATTCCTCGGTTTTCTGGAAACAGCGCGGCCAGTTGATCACGCCGCGGCTGGCCACCTCGTTGCCCAGAAACAGGTTCTCGGCAATCGACAACAGCGGCACCAGCGCCAGTTCCTGATGGATGATGATGATGCCCTTGGCCTCGCTATCGCGGATGCCGCGGTTGGTCAGCGGCGCGCCGTCATAGATGATCTCGCCCTCATACGACCCGTGCGGATAGACGCCCGACAGCACCTTCATCAGTGTCGATTTGCCCGCGCCATTCTCGCCGCAGATGGCGTGAATCTCGCCCTGCTCGACGGTCAGGTTCACATGGTCCAGCGCCCGCACACCCGGAAAGGTCTTGGTGATTCCGCGCATTTCAAGAAGCGTTGCCATGGCGTCCCCGTGGTAAAAAAAGCCCGCCCCCGCAGGTCGGGGGGCGGGCCGTTGCCTGCGCTCAGCTTACTTCAGCTGGTCAGCGGTATAGTAGGCCGAATCGGTGATCAGCACCTTTTCGTAGTTGGTCGCATCAACCGGCTGCGGTTCCAGCAGATAGGACGGCACGACCTTGACGCCGTTGTCATAGGTGGTGGTGTCGTTGATCTCGGGCGCGCCGCCCGACAGGATCGCATCGACCATCTTCACGGTCACGCCGGCCAGCTGGCGGGTGTCCTTGAAGATCGACGAATACTGCTCGCCCGCGATGATCGACTTGATCGACGGCACTTCGCAGTCCTGCCCCGTGACGATCGGCATCTTCATGTCGCCCGACCCGTAGCCCACACCCTTGAGCGAGGACAGAATCCCGATCGACAGCCCGTCATAGGGCGACAGCGCGCCATGCAGCGCCTTGTCGCCATAGTTGGCCGACAGCAGGTTATCCATGCGGGCCTGTGCAACCGCACCGTCCCAACGCAGCGTGCCGACCACGTCCATGCCCATCTGGCCCGACGGAATGACGATATCGCCCGCGTCGATCATCGGCTGCAACACCGACATCGCGCCATTGTAGAAGAAGAACGCGTTGTTGTCGTCCGGCGACCCGCCGAACAGTTCCACGTTCCACGGCTTCACATCGGGGAAACGCTCTTTCAGGCCCTGCACCAGCGAATTGGCCTGCTGCACGCCAACTTTGAAGTTATCGAAGGTAGCGTAGTAGTCCACATCGCCCGAATCGCGGATCAGACGGTCATAGGCGATGACCTTGATCCCTGCGGCCTGCGCGTTGGCCAGCGCGTTCGACAGCGTGGTGCCGTCGATGGCGGCAATGACCAGAACCTTCACACCTTTGGTGATCATGTTCTCGATCTGGGCCAGCTGGTTCGGAATATCGTCCTCGGCATATTGCAGGTCGGTGCCGTAACCGGCTTCCTCGAACTGCTTGACCATCGACTCGCCATCCGAAATCCAGCGCGCCGACGATTTGGTCGGCATGGCGATGCCGATCGTGCCCTTGTCCTGGGCAAAGGCCGGAACACCGGCAACAGCCACGGTCGCGGTGGCAAGCGCAAGCAGCGCCCTTCTGGAAAGTTTCATTCTGTCCTCCCTTGCCGCGAACCGCCGCGGCACCTGCGCGCAGAGTTGCCAAGCCTTTGCATATCCGTCAAAGAATGCTTCGTGATGGATATATGGCCAAAATGGTATGAATGATCCCGATACGCTGCTGCGCAAGGGGCTGAAACTCAGCCATCTGCGGCTGTTGCACGCCCTGTCGGAAACCGGCCAGATCGGGCTGGCCGCCGACCGCCTCTCCATCGCCCAACCCGCCGCCAGCCGCCTGCTGGCCGAAGTAGAGCGTATCGCAGGCCAGCCCGTCCACCTCCGCACCGGACGCGGCATCACCCTCACCCCGATGGGCGAGGCACTTGCCCGCCGTGCCGCGCGCGTGGTGACCGAATTGCGCGATGCCGAACGCGAGATGACCGAAATCGCCTCGGGCGGGTCGGGCCATGTCCGCATCGGTTCCGTCACCGGCCCGGCACTTGACCGCCTGCTGCCCGCACTCCGCACAGCCCGCCTTGCCCTGCCCGGCGTCACGGCCGAGGCGGTCGTGGCCACGTCTGATGTGCTGGGCCAGCAATTGCTGGCAGGCCGGCTCGATTTCGCCATCGGCCGCATGCCCGAAGGCATGCAGGGCCAGTTGACCCTGTCAGATCCTATCGATGTCGAACCCGTGGCGCTGATGGTGCGGCGCGGCCACCGGCTGGCGCTGCAACCCCGCGTCGAACTGGCCGACCTGATGGATTATGACTGGGTGCTGCCGGGCCCCGAGGCGCTGCTTACCCGCGCCGTGCTCGCCCGCCTGCGCGGCCTTGGCCTGCCGCCGCCGCCGCAACGGCTGGCAACCGCGTCCTTCCTGCTCACGCTGGCGCTGATCCAGCAATCCAACGCCATCGCGCCCCTGGCCCGCGCGGTTTGCGACCGCTTCGGTTCCGCCCCCGATGCGGCACAGGCGACGCCTTACGTGATCCTGCCCGTCGATCTTGGCATCACCGTCGAACCCTACGGCCTGCTCACCCGCACCGGCAGCATCCTGACCCCCGTCGCCCGCCGCCTCGCCGCCATGGTGACGGCGGGGCAGGACGAAACCGGCTTCGACTGACCCTGCTTAGGCATCAGCGAAGCCATGGCGCGGAACATCCTGCTTTCCCCCCGCCCCGATTTGCCCGACAGTTGGCCCATCGCGCCCCCGCAGGGGCCAACTTTGCCGGAAACCGCAGATGACCATAGCCGACCCCGCCCTGTCGCTCGAAGCTGCCGCCGCCATCGCCGCCCTGCGCGCCAATGTGGCCCAGCCCTTCGAACGCGCCCGCGCCATGCCCAAACCGGTCTATACCTCGGCGGAATTTGCCGCCGCCGAACAGCGCCACATCTTCGCGCGCGACTGGCTTTGCGCGGGGCGCGCCGATGCGCTGCGCGACCCGGGCGATTACCTGACCTTGCAGATCGCGGGCGAACCCGTGGTCATCCTGCGCGACCGCGATGGCGCCCTGCGTGGCATGTCCAATGTCTGCCGCCACCGCATGTCCACCCTGCTCGAAGGGCGCGGCCATGTGCGCGCCATCACCTGCCCCTATCACGCCTGGACCTACAACCTTGACGGCACCCTGCGCGGCGCCCCGGCGATGTCCCTGAACGAAGGCTTCTGCAAGGACCAGATCCGCCTGCCGCAGATCCGCGTGGTCGATTGGCTGGGCTGGATCCTCGTCACCCTCAACCCCGATGCCCCCGATCCCGCCGCGCGCCTGAAGCCGGTCCAAGACCTCGTCGGCTATCTCGATATGGCCAGCTACACCGAAACCTTCCGCGAAGATTTCCGCTGGGCCACCAACTGGAAAGTGCTGGCCGAGAATTTCATGGAAAGCTACCACCTGCCCGCCTGCCACGCAGGCACCATCGGCGGCAGCTGCGACCTTGCGCTGATGCAATGTCCAAAGGGCGAAGCGGCGTTCAACTACCACTGGATCGTCAAGAACGATACGGTCCCGCTGGCGCTGGCCCATCCCTCCAACACCACCCTCACCGGGGACCAGCGCCGCATCACATGGCTGCTCGCGGTCTATCCCGGCCTGCTGATCACCCTGACACCGGGCTATTTCTGGTATCTCTGCCTCACCCCCGACGGCCCCGGCCATGTCAACGTGCTGTTCGGCGGCGGCATGAGCGCCGACTGGATGGCCGATCCCGACGCGACCGCGAACCTCGCCGCCGTCAAGGCCCTGCTGGACAAGGTGAATATCGAAGACAAGGGCTGCACCGAAAAGGTCTATCGCGGCCTCTGCGCGTCCCTCTCCGCTCCGGGTCCGCTCAGCCATCTCGAACGGCCCAATTTCGAATTCGCGCAATACATCGCCGCGATGATGCCCGATCCCGCCTGACCGACCCCACAACCCCGCCCCTTCACCTTTGCCCAAATACTCTGCGGGGGTGCGGGGGTGCAAAACCCCCGCTCCGACCGATCCGGACCGCAAACGCAGGACATCATGGCCCATAAACGCCACCGCCCCTTCAACACCAAAGACACCTATCCCGAACAGCGGCTCGACAATGACCTCGCGCAGGCGGTCGTGGCGCGGGGGACGATGATCTTCCTGCGCGGCCAATGCCCGCAAGACCTCGACACCGCAAGGAACATCGACAGCCACGATCCGGTCGAACAGACCCACAAGGTGATGCAGAACATCCGCCAGCTGGTGGAAGAATGCGGCGGCAAAATGGAGCATGTGACCAAACTCGTGGTCTATCTGACCGATGTGCGCCACCGCGAGGCGGTCTATCGCACCATGGGCGACTATATCAAAGGCGTCTTTCCGGTCTGCACCGGCCTTGTCGTGGTGGCCCTTGCCCGCCCCGAATGGCTGGTCGAGATCGACGCCACCGCCGTAATCCCCGACTGACCCGCCCTCTCCCACGGCCGGGGGGCCGTCTGCCCCCCGGACCCCCCGAGGATTTTTAAGGGCAGAAAATGAACCTTCCCCCCATTTTCTGCCCGCAAATATCCTGCAGGGGGTCCGGGGGACGCAAAGTCCCCCGGCGTATGCCAAGAAAGTGCCGTCCGATGACCTTTTCCCTTCTCGCCCGCTGTGCCGCAACCGGCCGGTTCGGCATGGTGATCTCGTCCTCGTCACCCGCGGTGGCGGCGCGGTGCGCCCATGCGCGGGCGGGGGTGGGTGTGGCCGCGACGCAGAACATCACCGACCCCGCGCTGGGGCCGCGTCTCCTTGACGCCATGGCGCGTGGCAGCGACGCCGGGGCGGCGATGGCCGGGGTGACGGCGGGTGCCGCGCATATCGGCTATCGCCAGTTGCTATGCATCGATGCCGCGGGGCGCACGGCCACGCATTCGGGCGACCGCATCCTTGGCATCTGGAACACGGCGCAAGGCACGGATTGCGTGGCGGGCGGAAACCTTCTGGCCCATCACGGCGTGCCGCAGGCGATGGTCGATGCCTTCACCGCCAGCAGCGGCGCGCTGGGCGACAGGCTGGTCGCCGCCTTGCGCGCCGGTCGCGATGCCGGAGGCGAGGCGGGTCCGGTCCGGTCTGCGGGTCTTTTGATGGTCGATGCCGAAAGCTGGCCCTGCGCCGAATTGCGCGCCGACTGGGTAGAGGATGCCTGCCCGATCGAAGCCGTGGCGCGGGCATGGCAGGTCTATGCCCCGCAGATGGCCGCCTATCTGCCACGCGCCCGCGACCCGCGCGAGGCGCCCTCATACGGCGTGCCGGGCGACGAATAGCGCCCCGCTTTCCGCCCCCGCCCAGTTGCGCTAGCCTGCCGCCTATGCCGCTGCGCTTTACCCTTCGCCAGATCGAATATCTCGTTGCCGTGGCCGATGCCGGTTCGGTCGCGCTTGCGGCCGAGCGGCTGCATGTCTCCTCGCCCTCGATCTCGGCCGCCATATCGCAGATCGAGGCCGATTTCGGCCTTCAGCTGTTCATCCGCCGCCACGCGCAGGGGCTGTCGCTTACCCCCGCCGGGCGCGATTTCCTGATCGAGGCGCGCGGCATCCTTGCCGCCGCCGCACGGCTGAACGACCGCGCGGCAGAACTGGCGGGCCGGGTGGGGGGGCCGCTTGCGGTGGGCTGTCTGCTGACCTTTGCCCAGGTGCTGTTGCCGCGCCTTCGCCGCAGCTTTGCACTGGCCCATCCGTCGGTCGCCTTCCAGCAATCCGAAGCCGACCATGCCGCGCTGATCGACGCCCTGCGCCACGGCCGGATCGACGCCGCGCTGTCCTATGACATGCAGGTGCCCGCCGACCTTGCCTTCCTGCCGCTGCTGGAACTGCCACCCCATGCCCTGCTGCCCGCCGATCATCCGCTGGCCAGCCGCCCCGCCGTCACCGCCCAAGACCTTGCGCCCCACCCCATGGTGCTGCTCGATCTGCCCTACAGCGCCGATTACTTTTTGTCGCTGTTCACCGGTGCCCGACCCCGCATTGCCGAACGGACGCGCGACATGGGGGTGATGCGCGCCATGGTGGCCAACGGCTTCGGCTTTTCCATCGCCAATATCCGCCTCGGGTCGGATCGTGCGCCCGATGGGCGCAGGCTGGTCTTTGTGCCGCTTGTCACCGCGCAGCCGCCCATGCGGATGGGGCTGCTCTTGCCCGCCCAAGGCAAGCCGCGCGGCACGGTCGCGGCCTTCATCGACCATTGCCGCGCCACGGTGACCGATGCGATGCTGCCCGGCCTGTCCGGCCCCGCCGCTTGACGCGCGGCCTTTCGCGCATAGATGGCGCCCGAAAGGATCACGCCCATGCCCGCCGCCCTGATCATCTCGCACGGCCAACCCTCCGACCCCGCCCCAGCCGAGGCCGAGATCGCCGCCCTTGCCGCCCGCGTGCAGGCGCTGCTGCCCGATTGGCACGTGGCCTCGGCCACGCTGGCCAGCCCCGGTGCGCTGGCCGCGGCCGTGGCCAAGGCGGGGCCTGCGGGCCTTGCCTATCCGCTGTTCATGGCCGATGGCTGGTTCACCCGTGACCATCTTCCCGCCCGGCTGGCCGAGGCGGGCGGCACCGGCTGGCGGGTTCTGGCCCCGTTCGGCGTGGATGATGCGGTGCAGCGCCTTGTGATCTCCATCGCGCGCGAGGCGGCGCAGGCACAGGGGCGGGCCGCCGCCGTGACCTCGGTTCTTCTGGCGGCGCATGGCTCGTTCCGCAGCCCCGCCCCTGCCCGTGTCGCCAATGCCATGGCATCGCGGCTTGAAACCGCCGGTTTCGGGCGGGTCGAAGCCGCCTTCATCGACCAGACCCCCCGCATCGCGCAGGCGGCGGCGGGTTTTCCGGCCGGGTCGCTGGTGCTGCCTTTCTTCGCCGCAAAGGGCGGGCATGTGGTCGATGATCTGCCCGCCGCATTGTCGGAAGCGGGCTTTGCCGGCACCTTGCTCGATCCGGTCGGGCTTGACCCGCGCGTTCCCGCGCTGATCGCGGCGGCCTTGCAAAGGGCGGTGGCTCAGGCCACGCGCTCCAGCACCAGCACCTGATCTTCCAGCGCCTTGCGCGTGTCGTGCCAGACCGGCACCACATCGGCCCGCAACTGTTCGATCGCGTCCCGCTCATTCAGCTTCACCGCCGATTCCAGCGCCGATAGCGCCGACCGCAGGCGCACCGTGCCAAAGGTGCCGCAGGTTCCCGCCAGCCGATGCGCCAAGCGGCCCAGTTCGGCATGCTGCGCCTCACCGTCGCTGGCCCCGATACGCGCTACCGTCAATTCAGCCTCGGCCAACAGCCGCTGGATCAGGGCCACCGTCGTATCCTGCCCGATCTGCTCGACCAGTTCCGAAAGCGACCTGTGGTCCAGCACCGGCATCTCGCGCAGCGCGGGCGCGCCTGTCGGCATGGCCGAGGCGGCCGCAGGCGGATGCGACAGGCGGCGCAGCAGTTCGGTCCGGCTGACCGGCTTGGTCAAGCCGGTTTCCATGCCCACCGCGCGGAACCTTTGCTGTTCCTCGGGCAGGGCATGGGCGGTCAGCGCCAGTATCCGCGTTCCGGCCGATGCCCCGCCCGTGGCGCGGATGCGTTCGGTCGCGGCAATTCCGTCCAGATGCGGCATCGAGATATCCATCAGGATCGCGTCGAACCGCCGCGTCTGCGCCACCTCGACCCCCTGCAAACCGTCCACCGCCTCGGTTACGCGGTGGCCTGCGCCTTCCAGATAGCGGCGCAACAGGAAGCGGTTGATCTCGTTATCCTCGACCACCAGAATATCCAGCGCCACGGCGGCGCGATCGTCATCTGCCTCGGGGTGCGGCGATACCTCGCTTGCCGCCGGGGCCTGCGCGGGCGGGGGCGCCATGGTCGCTGCATCCGCCACCGCCAGCGGCAGGCGCAGCCAGAACAGGCTGCCCTCGCCTTCCACACTTTCGGCCCCGATCTCGCCGCCCATCGCCTCGGCCAGCCGCCGCGCGATGCCAAGACCAAGGCCCGTGCCACCCTGCACGCGCCCATAGGTCGGATCGAGCGTCACGAAATCCTCGAAAATCCGCGTCAGGTTTTCTTCCGAAATGCCGATTCCGGTGTCGATCACCCGGATTTCGAACAACCGGCGCCCGGCCATCTGTGCCGCTTCGATCAGGCTTTCGGTTTCCACCGTCACGCTGCCGTTTTCGGTGAACTTCACCGCATTGCCGATCAGGTTCAGCAATATCTGCCGGATGCGGCCCGGATCGCCCATCACCTCGCCCAAGGGCCCGCTCAGCTGCACGACCGCCAGCTCGGTCCCGCGCGAAGCGGCAAGCCCGCTCTGGTTCTCGACCGTCTCGTCGATCAAGCGGTCCAGATCGAACCGCGCCTCGACGATATGCATCGCCCCCGCCTCGGCCTTGCTGATATCCAGCACCGAATTGACATGCCCCAGCAATATCTCGCCCGAGGTTTCCATGATCCGCAGCAGTTCGGCCTGTTCGGGCGTCAGCGTGGTCTGCGACATCAGGTCCATCGACCCGATCAACCCGTTCAGCGGCGTCCGCATCTCGTGGCTCATCACCGCAAGGAATTCCGCCTTGGCCTTTTCACCGGCCAGCGCGCGGTCCAGCGCATCGGTCAGGTCGCGCTGTGCCTTGCGCCGTTCCGAAATGTCGCGCACGAAGGCCACGACAAGATTGCCCCCTTCGGGCTGCGATACGGCGATTGACACTTCGGCGGGAAATTCGCTGCCATCCCCGCGCCGCGCATCGATCTCCATCCGCAGCGGGCCATGCCCTGCGGCCATATCGGCGGTGCCTGCGCGAAACGCCCGCCCATGCGGCCCGTCGGCCCCTTGCGCGAACAACAGCGCCGGTCCCGACTGGCCCAGCACATCCTCGCGGCTGCGGCCGAAAATGGCCTGTGCCGTGGGGTTGAATTCAAGGATCAGGCCCGCCCTGTCCGTCACCACGATCCCGTCGGCGGAATTGGCGATGATGGTGGCAAGCCGCGCGCTGGTCTGCCGCACTTCACCCGCCCGCACCTCGGACACGCGGTAAAGCCGCGCCATCATCACCACCAGCCCCGACAGCATCAGGATCAGCGCCCCCGTCAGCACCGCCAGCCGCACCAGCGTATCCGACATCGACAGCCGCTGCATATCGGACTGCGCCGCGAAATCGGCCAGCGCGTTCAGCGTCAACCGCCGCGCCGCTGCCCGCACCTCGGGCATCAGCCCCGCCATGCGCGGCAATTCGTCCAGCAGCACGGTGTCGGACGCATCGATCGCGGCAACCTCGGTGTCAAGGAACCGGCGCAGGATGGCATGGTCGTCCGAATAGCCGTCCAGCTTCAGCAAGGGCGCATAGACCGGGCTTTGTTCCAGCATCGACACGCGGCTATAGATCACGTTGAACCAGCGCCGCACCTCGTCAAGCGCGGGGGCGACATCGCCGGGATGGTCCCGCGTCAACACCTCAAGGACCGAGGATTGCAGCCGCAACACCTCGACCTCGGCCTGCATCATCACCCATTGGGTATTGTCGGAATTGGCAGCTTCAAGCGCACGCAGACGGTTCTTCACATCCAAGGCCAGCAGCATAATGGCCACGACGCACACGCCCACCACGGCCACCGCCCCGGCAACGCGCAACGACTTTAGCCACTCGGTCACGCGCGACCGTCCGCCAAACCTCATGCTGATGGTTCCCGTCCCGTTCCAAATGGCGGATTTCTCGCAGTTTAATGCACAAGAGGCTTGCGTTCCATCCCGTTCTGCACCGAATGATAGGACCAAAGGTATGGGATTTTGCCGTGTTCCCCACGACTGACAGGCCGCAGGCCATGCGGGTGCTCTTGGCCGACGACCACGATCTGGTCCGCGAAACCCTCGCGGCATTCCTGCTATCCGAAGGTTTTGCCGAGGTGCGGGCCGTGCCCGACCTTGCCGCCGCCCTTGCCGAAATCAGCCGCTCGTCCCCGTTCGATCTTGTCCTGCTCGACTATCAGATGCCCGGCATGAACGGGCTTGACGGCCTGTCGCTGGCGCAGGCGGCCGTGCGTGCGGCCGGTCATGCCACCCCCATCGCCATCATCTCGGGCACCACCAGCCGCGACCTTGCCGAAGCCGCCCTTGGCGCGGGTGCCGCAGGCTTCGTGCCCAAGACGCTGGCCTCGCGCGCGATGGTGGCCGCCGTTCAGGCCATGGCGCTGGGCGAGGTGTTCGCCCCCCTGTCGCTGTTGATGCAGGAACCCCCCGTGGCCGAGGCGCTGGCCGCCCTGACCCGCCGCGAGGTAGATGTGCTGCGCGGCATCTGCGAAGGCAAATCCAACAAGGAAATCGCCCGCGACCTCAACCTGCAAGAGGTGACGGTCAAGCTGCATGTGAAAACCCTGTCGCGCAAACTGGGCGCCAAGAACCGCACCCATGCCGCGATGATCGCCCGCAATTCGGGCATCAGCTGACCGGTCAGACGCTGTATAGGTACAGGTCGTAATCCACATCGCTCACGCGGCGGGCCACCCGGGCATATTCGGCCTCTTTGATCGCAACAAAGGTGCGGTGCATCTCGGCTCCAAGCGCGCCGCGCAGAAAGTCCGACGCCTTCGCCGCCGCGATGGCCGCGCGCCAATCGGCCGGAACGGGCGGCGCCTCGGGCGCGTCGGCATAGCCGTTGCCGGTGGTTTCCGGCCCCGGATCGATCTGGCCCGCAAGGCCATGGCGGATGCCCGCCAGCACGGTCGCCGCCACCAGATAGGGGTTGGCATCCACCCCCGAAGGCCGGTGCTCGATCCGCCGCGCCGCCTTGTCGCCCGCCGGTATCCGCAAGGCGACCGACCGGTTGTTCACCCCCCATGTCGGGCTGACCGGCGCATAGCTTTGCGCGGCAAAGCGCCGCCACGAATTGGCATGGGGCGCAAAGACCAGCATCGATTCGCCCATCGTCTCGCGCAGCCCGCCGATGGCATGGCGCAGCCGGTCCGACCATTGCCCCTCGGTGTCCTCGACGAACACGTTGCGCCCCGCATCGTCGCACAGCGAAACATGGAAATGCATGCCCGATCCGGCGCAATCCTCCATCGGCTTGGCCATGAAACAGGCCACCACGCCATGCGCCCGCGCCTGCGCCCGCACGATCCGCTTCAGCCGCAGCAGATCGTCGGCGGCCTGCATCACATCGGTGCGGTAATGCAGCGTTAGTTCGTATTGCCCCGGCGCATATTCCGAAATCATCGTCTCGGCCCTGATCCCCGCCTTGGCGGCGGCGGCATAGATGTCGCCAAACAGCGGCAACATCCCGTGCAGTCGGTCCACGCTGTAGACATCGGTCTTGGCCCCGCCGCGCCCGTCCAGCACATCGCGCGCGGGCTGCACGCGCCCGTCCGGCCCCCGCTCGGCCGCCAGCAGGAAAAATTCCAGCTCGAACGCGCCCGACGGCCGCAATCCCTCGGCCGCCAGCGCATCGACCTGCGCCTGCAAGGCGTGGCGCGGGTCCGATCCCATCCGCGTCCCGTCCAGCCCGTAAAGCGACAGCAACAGCTCGCCCCGCGGCGGCATCGTGCCATGCAGCGCAACCAGCGTGCCCGGCACCGGCCATGCCCGCAGATCGCCATCGCCCTGATCCCAGATCAACCCCGTCGCCTCGACATCCTCGCCGCAGATATCAAGCCCGAGGATCGAGATCGGCAGATGCCGCCCGCTGCGGTAGATCGACAGCACTTCGTGCCGCCGCACGATCTTGCCCCGCCCGATGCCATTGGCATCATGCAGGACGATATCGAAGGCCTCGATCTCGGGATGGGCCGCCAGAAACGCCTCGGCCTCGGCAACGGTGCTGCCCGAAGGGCTGGGAATGTCGGTCATGGCTCACCCGAAAAGCTCGGTCAGGATTTCGTCAAAGGCGGCTACCAGCCGGTCCACCTGCCGCGTGCTCGTGGCGGGGCTGACCAGCATCATGTTATGGAACGGGGCGATCAGGCAGCCACGGTTCAGCAGCGCGGTATGCAAGACGGCCTCGACCCGGGGCTGATGCGCCGCCATCGCCTGCGAACCGTTCCGAAGCGGCCCCGGCGCGCAGATGAATTCCACCCGCGCCCCCACCCGCACCACATGCCACGGCGCACCAAGGCGGTCGATCACCGCCGACAGCCCCGCTTCCAGCCGCGCCGCGCCGCGCTCCATCTTGGCATAGGTCTTTGCGGTCATCACCTCGGCCAGCGTGGCCCGCAGGCAGGCGAATTGCATCGGGTTGCCCGACAGCGTGGTGCCCATGCCCGAATGGCCCGCAGGCCGCGCCGCATCATAGGCGCGGAAGCGTTCGGCCACGGCTTCGGTCATGCCCCAGACGGCGGTGGGCATCCCGCCTGCCACACATTTGCCGACCACGAACATGTCGGGCGTCAGGCCATGAACGCCGGTATAGCCGCCCAGCCCAGTTGAAAGCGTATGCGTCTCGTCGATGATGAACAACGCGCCATGCGCGGCGGTCAACCGGCGCAGGCCGTCCAGAAACCCCGCCTCGGGCAGCACCATGCAGCAATTGGTCATCACCGGTTCGGTCAGCACCGCCGCCACCTCGCCCGTCTGCAAGGCGGCCTCGACGGCGGCAAGATCATTGAACTCGACCACCACCGCGCCAAGGGTCAGGTCCTGCACCTGCCCCACAAGGCCCGCGCGGTTTGCCGTCTTGCCCCCCGACAGTTCGACCATCGTGTCATCCAGCGTGCCGTGATAGCAGCCGTTGAACACCAGCACCTTGGGCCGCCCCGTCACCGCCCGCGCCACCCGCAGGGCAAAGCGGTTGGCATCGGTCGCCGTGGTGGCGATCTGCCAGCGGAAGGGGCCGAAGCGTTCGGTCAGCAGGCGGCCCGCTTCCAGCGCATCCTCGGTGGGCAGCATATAGGTCAGCCCCCGCCGCGCCTGATGGCGGATGGCCTTGGCCACCGGTTGCGACGAATGGCCGAACATCGACCCCGTATCGCCCAGACAGAAATCGTCGATCCCGTAACCGTCGATATCGGTCAGCCGCGCCCCCTTGGCCTTGGCCACGACAGGCAGATGCGGCATCGGCCAGTCGCGCATCCAGTGCATCGGCACGCCGTTCAGATAGGCCCCGGACCCCGCCGCCATGGCCACCGCCGAAAGCGGCCGCCCCGCCGCGAACCGCGCCGCCTCGCGCCGGGCGATGGGGTCAAGACGGTCAGGGGCGATCCCTGCGATACGGTCGGTCATGGCAGCATATCCTGAAAAGGGCTTGCCCTTCTATGCCGTGGAATTTGATCAAATGGAAGCGGGCTATGCGCGGCCGGCGCCGGAGCGGGGGGTTTCACACCCCCCGCACCCCCCGTGGGATATTTGAGGGCAGAAAATGATCAGGCCACGCGGATCTCGATCAGCCGTGGCCCGGTTTGCGGCCGCGACAGGGCCGCGATCAGCGCGTCAGGGGTTTCGTCCACCGAGGCAAAGGCCAGATCGCAGGCCGCCGCGAAGGGTTCGAGCTTCAATGGCGAAGGCGCGCAGCCGATGATTTCGGTGCCTGCATCACGCATCGCCTCGGCAATCTCCCGGTAGGCGGCATTGTTCCAGACCAGAAAGGTGACGGGCAGCGCCTCGTCCACCGCCACGCGCAACTGGGCCGGATCGAATTGCAACCCGCCATCCCCGACAAGGCAGACCACCCGCGCCGCAGGGGCGGCCATGGCCGCGCCGATGGCGGCCCCGATGCCATAGCCCAAGGCGCCGTATCCCGTGGCCGCGTTGAACCATCCGCCCGGGCGGTCATGGTCGTAATACAGGTTTGCCGCATAGACGGGCTGGGTGGAATCGCCCACGATCAGCGCCTTCGGCAGCGCCGTCCTTATCGCCTCGACCATCCGCAACTGCCGCTCCATCGCCGGATGCAGCCCGCCCAGTTCGGCCCGCGCCGCCGCCCGTGCCGCCGCCGCCCGCGCCACGCCATCGCCCCGCTTTTGCGCCACTGCGCCCAGCAACCCGGCCAGCGCCGCGCCGCTATCGCCGCGGATCGCCACCGCTGCCGGATGCCGCGCCAGTTGCGCGGCGCAGGCATCGATGCGGATCATCCCCGACAGGTCGGGCATCCCGCCGCGCTGATACATGTCGTAATCGGTCTGGCCCAGTTCCGTGCCCACGGCGAGCACCCTGTCGGCCCCCGCCAGCAGCGCCCTGACCGCGTCGAGCGAGGGCGAGGCCGGAACCCCCAGCGCATGGCCGTAAAGCAGCCCGCGCCCGTTCACCGTCTGCACCACCGGCGCATCCAGCCGCTCGGCCAGCGCCGTGAGCGCGCCGTCGCACATCCGCGCCCCGCCTCCGGCCAGAATGACCACCCGCCCCGCTTCGTTCAGCAGACCCGCCGCACGGGCCAGCAGGGCAGGGTCGGGCGCGGCCGCCATGGCGGGCGGGGCCAGCGCCAGCGGCGGGCAGGGCAGGCCCATCACATCGGTCGGAATCTCGAGATGCGCGGGGCCGGGTCGCGCGGTCGTCATCGCCGCCCATGCCCGCGCCAGCGCAGGCCCCAGCGCCTCGGGGGTTTCGACCCTTTCGCTGTGGCACAGGGCGGCCACCATCGCGCGCTGGTCGGGCAATTCATGCAGATGCCCCAGCCCGCGCCCCAGCGCCGACCGCCGGTTCACCCCCGACACCACCAGCACCGGCACCGAATCCGCCCGCGCCTGCGCCATCGCCGTCAGCGCATTGGTCAGCCCCGGCCCGGTGATGACAAAGGCCACCCCCGGCCGCCCCGTCACCCGCGCATGGCCATCGGCCATGAACCCCGCCGCCTGTTCGTGGCGCGGCGTCACATGGCGGATGCCGCTGCCCGCCAGCCCGCGATACAGCTCGATCGTATGCACGCCCGGAATGCCGAACACCGTTTCGACGCCAAGCTCTGCCAGCCCTTCGACAAGGCGCTGTCCCACCGTCCGCATCATGCCGCACTCCTCAGGTCCGCCGCAAAGGCGGCGATCCGGTCGCAGGCCGCGTCGATCATCGCATCGGGCTGGGTCAGGCTGATCCGCAGCCAGCCCGCCAGCGCCGACCCGAAGCTTTCGCCCGGCATTGTCGCCACCTTGGCGCGCTCCAGCAGCGCCGCCGCAAAATCCTCGCCCGACAGCCCGCTTGCCCGCACATCAAGCGCCGCGAACATCCCCGCCTGCGGCTGATGCACCCGCAACCCCGCCACGCCGTCCAGCCGCGCCGCCATCAGCGCCGCGCGGCGCTGGAACCGTTCGACCATGCCCGCCGCCACCGCGGACGGTGCCGAAACCGCAAGCGCGGTCATATCCGCGATGAAGGGCTGGTTGCCGAACAGCATGGTTTCCGAAAGCGGCAGCAGGCGGTCGCAGAACGCCGCCGATCCCACGCACCAGCCCGACCGGAACCCCGGCGCCGCATGCGACTTCGAGATGGACGAGGCCACCACCACCCGCTCGGCATGTTCGGCCAGATCCAGCGGTGACGCAAAACTGACGCCCGGAAAGCACATCTCTTCATACACCTCGTCGCACAGCACCCACAGGCCATGCGCCGCAGCCACCGCGCACAGGGCGGCAAGATCACCCTGCGTCAGCACCGCCCCCGTGGGGTTGTGCGGGGAATTGAGCATCAGCACCCGTGACCGCGGCGTGATGCGGGCGGCCACATCGGCGGCCTGCATGCGGAACCCCGCCTCGGGGCGCAAGGGCACGGGCACGACCGTCGCCCCCGTGGCACGGATCAGCCCTTCATAGGTCGCATACATCGGATCGCCCACCAGCACCTCGTCGCCCTCGGCGGCCATGGCCTGCAGCACGGCGTAAAGCGTGGTCTGGGTGCCGGGAAAACACATGATCTGGTCCGTCCCGATGCTGCGCCCGCGCCGCGCGCTATAGCGGTCGGCCAGGGCTTGCAGCAGCGCAGGCTCGCCCCGCCCGTTGGAATAGCCGGTGCGCCCCGCCAGCATCGCCGTGGCCGCCGCCTGCATCAGTTCGGGCGGGGTCTGCACATCGGGTTCACCGATCGTCAGTTCGATCACCGGCTCTCCGGCGGCCTTCATGCGGCGGCCGCGCACATGGATTTCCCACTTGGCACTGCCAAGTCCGGCAAGGCGGTCGGTGACGGGGGCAAATTGCATTTGATGTCCTTCGGGTCTTTCGTCAGGTGTCTGTGGTCACGTCAGGCCGGATCGGGCAGCGACAGGCCAAGGATGGCCCCCACCCCCGACAGGGCCACCGACAGCAATTCGCCATCCCCAAAGCCCTGCGGCAGCGCCGCCCCCTCGATCCACAGCCCGTCGATCAGCGCGTTGCAGGCAATGGCATCGCGCCGGTTGCGCGCCGCCCCGGCCGTGCGGCCGGGCAGGGCCGCGATAAGCGCCTCAAGCCGGTTGCGATAGCCCAGATAGGTCGCCTCATGCACCGCGCGCATGCCCGGATCGGTGCGCGACCGGTGCAGATAGGCCGCCCAGACCGCCAGCGTGACAGGGTCCAGCACGGGCGGCCGGAAATTGGCCGCCACAAAGGCCGACAGCCGGGCGGCGGGATCGTTGGCCACCGCATCCCCCAGCGACAGCACCACGCTCTGCGTCATCCCCTCCATCACGCTGCGATAGGCGGCGCGGGTCAGTTCGTCCTTGCTGGAGAAATAATGCCGGATCAGCCCCGGCGTGACGCCCGCGCGTTCCGCGATGGCGCGCACTGTCGCGGCCTCGGTCCCGCCTTCTGCGACCAATTGGATACAGGCCGCGACCAGATCGTCACGGCGCTTTTCCTCGCCCTCGCGGCGATAGGGGCGGCGGGTCGGGGCAGGGGCGGGCATGGCAGGTATCGCGGGCATGGCAGGGGTCGCATCCGGGGTTCCCCACAACAATTATACAACCGGATAACAGCTGTCACGCGCTAATCCGCGTGCGTAGGCGGCATCCCGCCCTTGGTCCCGCCGCTGACAAGCGCCACATCCTTGTGCACGATCACATCCGCCTGCGGATAGGCGGCAAGGATCGCACGGCGCAGACCGGCGCCAATGTCATGGGCCGCGCGCAGCGACTGGTCGCCGTCAAGCTCGATATGGATATTGACGAAAACGCGGCTTCCGGCCGTGCGGGTTTTCAGGTCGTGATAGCCATGCACCCCCGGCCAATCGGCGGCGATGCGCCCGATGCCGTCCACGATGGCAGGGTCGGCGCGGCGGTCCATCAGCGCGTCAAACGCCCCCTTGCCGATCCTGACCGCGCCCAGCACCAGCATCCCCGCCGCCCCCAGCGCCACCACCGAATCAATCGACCGCAACCCCAGCGCATGCGATGCCCAAAGTGACGCGATGGCCCCGAGACTGGGCAAAAGATCGCCCAGATAATGCAGCCGGTCCGCCGCGACGACCTTGTTTCCCGTCCGCTTCGCCACCCGCCCCTGCCAAAAGACCAGCGCCCCCGTCAGCAGGATCGACACCACCATGATCGCAATCCCCGCCTCTTCCTGCCGCACCTCGACAATCGACGGGTTCAGCAGCCGGTGAACGGCCGCCCATGCGATCACCCCCGCCGAAATCACGATGAACAGCGCCTGCCCCAAAGCGGCAAGATCCTCGGCCGAGGAATGGCCAAAGGCATGGTCCTCGTCGGCGGGCTTGGCCGCATAAAAGATCGCCGCCATCGCCCCGAGCGAGATCATCAGGTCCATCGCACTGTCCGCCAGCGACGCCGCGACCGACAGCGCCCCCGTCTGGCCCAGCGCCCACAGCTTCAACGCCACCAGCACACCGGCCACAAGGACCGAGGCAAAGGCCGCCGAAAGGTTCATGCGCGCAGCAGGATCAAGTGTCATGGCAGGGCTCCGGCGGGGAATGGGCCTGCGCTACCCCAAGCCCCCCGCACATGGCAAGTGAGAGCGTCTCGCAATCCCGCAGGCCACTCGCAGGGCGTTCCGCCCCCGCACAAACGTCAGCCTTGCCCCTGCGGGCGGCACGGTCACTCGACCACTTCGCCCTTGTCCACCCCCCAAAGCGCGGCCTTGCGGACCCAGCCCTTTTCGCCCTCGACCGACAGTCGGCACCAGTCGGGGTCACATTCCAGCAGCCAGCCCACCACATTGCGTTCGGCCTGAAACACCACATCGGCATCGTCGCGCGGCGCGGCGCGGAATTCGGCCATGTCCTGCGTGACAAGGGCCGAACGCACACCTGACAACAGCGAATAATGCACCCAGCCCCCCGCGCCGTCGGCATCCTCGACCCGCCGCCAATGTTCATATTCGGCGGTGATCCGCAGCGGCATGCCCGCACGGGTAAACACCCAGTCGATGCGATGCGTCAGTCCCGGGCCGCGCCGGGCATTGCCCTCTTTGCCCTTCAGGCTCACATAGCGCGGCAAGGCCATGTTGGTGACAGACCCCCGCGTCGGATCGCGCGGCGGCACCCGTGGGGCGGCCGCTACCGGCGTGGCCTGCGGCGCGGCCAACGCGGGCACCGCTTCCTCGGCCTTGGCGGTGGCGGTTTCGGCCGTATCGGGCGCCACCAGCGTTTCGGGCCGTGGCGCGGGGCGGATCGTGCCCAACTCTTCGGCCGCCGCAAGCCCCGTCAGGGCCACCAGCCCCACGATGACCGCCATCCGCTTGCCCAAACCCATTCTGTCCGCCTGTGCCCTTTGCGGTGCCGCCGGTCCTCCGGTCCTGCGCCGCGCCCTCTTTGCCCGGCGGGCCACGGTCTTTGCGGCCGCGCCGCGCCATGGTCCCGCATCTGCCCGTCATCCGTTCCGCGACAGGCCCTTGTGCCCCGCGCCGCTTCCCGCCACTTTGCCAGTCACGAACAGGATTTGGAAGTGCAACGGAGGCGCCCCGTGCCCGCATCGAGGCTGAGTGTTGTCGTCACGCGACGGTTGCCGGAAGCGGTGGAAACCCGCATGACCGAACTTTTCGACGTCGATCTGCGCGATACCGACGCGCCGATGACGCGCGACGAACTTGCCGCGGCCCTACGCCGGGCCGATGTGCTGGTTCCCACCATCACCGATGTGATCGATGCAGGCCTGTTGGCGCAGGCCGGTGAACGCCTGCGCCTGATCGCCAATTACGGCGCGGGCGTGGACCATATCGATGTCGCCACCGCCCGGTCGCGCGGGATTCTGGTGTCTAACACTCCCGGCGTGCTGACCGAAGACACCGCCGACATGACCATGGCCCTGATCCTTGCCGTCACCCGCCGCATTCCCGAAGGGCTCGCGCTCATGCAATCGGGCGAATGGGGCGGCTGGTCGCCCCTCACCCTGCTCGGCGGGCGCATCGGCGGGCGGCGTCTGGGCATTCTGGGCATGGGGCGCATCGGTCAGGCCGTGGCACGGCGGGCGCGCGCCTTTGGCATGCAGGTGCATTACCACAACCGCCGCCGCCTGCGCCCCGAGGTGGAGGCCGAGCTTGAAGCGACCTATTGGGAAAGCCTTGACCAGATGGTCAGCCGGATGGATGTGATCAGCGTGAACTGCCCGCACACGCCCTCGACCTTCCATCTGATGAACGCGCGGCGGCTCAAACTGATGAAACCCACCGCAGTGATCGTGAACACCTCGCGCGGTGAGGTGATCGACGAAAACGCCCTGACGCGGATGCTGCGGGCCGGCGAACTGGCGGGGGCGGGGCTCGATGTCTATGAACGCGGGGCAGGGGTGAACCCGCGCCTGCGCGAATTGCCCAATGTCGTGCTCTTGCCGCATATGGGGTCGGCCACCCGCGAAGGCCGGATCGAGATGGGCGAAAAGGTCATCATCAACATCAAGACCTTCGCCGATGGCCACCGCCCGCCCGATCAGGTCGTGCCCGGCATGCTTTAGGTGCACAACAGCCCCCGCCACCGCACCCCGGCCGTCGCGTGATGCCCAAAGGCGATGCCGGTCACAGGCCAATGCGGATATCGGCCGCGACCCAAACTTGGCTTGCCGCAAAGCTGCCGACACGCCCGCAGGCCGTTCCCCCTTCGTGTCGAAAGGGCATGATGCCTTGGTGCCCTGCACCGCCAGCGGGTGCCCGATACCGGCCCGACCATGGCAGACCGACAGTTATCCCCCTTCGTTGCCGCTTGGGACAAAGGCGGTAAGGATGACCCGTCGCCCGTCCTGCTGCGTTTTGATCCCGCCGGTGCCGAACTTTGGCCGAACCGGTCAATCCTTCTGGCAGGCCAACGCCGCTCGGGGCAGACCCGAAACAGGACGATCAGGATCACGTGACCAAGGGACCGCTAGCCTGACAGCAGGGCGGGCAGGCGATCAGCCAGATGGTCGGCCAGCGAACGGATGCGCGGAATGGCGCGCAGGTCGGGATGGGTGACAAGCCAGCATTCCAGCGACAGCGCGAAACGTCCGGGCAGAACCTCGGTCAGCCCCGCCTCGCGCCGTGCTATGTTGCGCTGGCAGATGCCGATGCCCAGACCCGCCCGCAGGGCCGCCATCTGCGCGGCCTCGCTGTCGCTCCGCAGACGGAAAGACCGGCGTGTCAGGCCGTGGCCAAGCACGCGGATCACCGCATCGGCAACACCGTCACTGTCAGGGCCGATCAGCAGATGCGCGGCCAGATCGGCGGCGGTTTCGGGCGCACCCGCGCGGGCGATGTAACGCTCATGGGCATAAAGGCCCAGCGCCACATTTGCCAGCTTGCGCGCATAAAGGCTGCCTTGGGCGGGGCGCTGCATCCGCAGGGCAATATCGGCCTCGCGCCCCAAAAGATCGGCGTTCGAGTTCGAGGCGACGATTTCCGCCTCGATATCAGGATGGGCCGCAAGGAAACCGGACAGGGCAAGCGGCAGCGCGCCCGATGCCACCGCATGGCTGGCCGCGATCCGCACGGTCCCCGACAGCGCGCCCCTGCCCGCCGAAGCAAGCCGTTCCAGCGCCGCCGCCGAAAGCGCCATCGCCCGCGCCTCGGCCACCAGCGGCAGCGCGGTGTCCTGCAGCACCAGCCCGTCCCTGCCGCGCAGGAACAGCTTTTGCCCCAGCGCGGCTTCAAGCGCGGCAATCTGGCGGCCGACCGTGGGCTGCGTGCTGCCGATCCGCCGCGCCGCCGCCGAAAGGCTGCCGGTTTCCACCACGGCCAGAAAGCTGCGCCAAAGCGACCAGTCGGTTGGATGTGCCATACGGTTATGTATGGCATTTATGCGATTTTATGCAATTCTGGATATCAAGCTGCGGCGCGATAAGGCGGACATGACCAACCGCAGGAGCCCGCCATGTCACACCAACCCTCCACCCTCACCGCCAGCGCCGCCCGCCCGCGCCTGCCGCAGGCGGTGCTGTCAACGCGCATCGTCATCGACGCGGCCCCCGCACAGGTCTGGCCACTGCTGGCCGACCCCGCCCGCCATCTGGACTGGAACCCCGAACTGCGCCACATCCAAGGGCGCTTCGTTCAGGGCGAGGCGTTCACCATGACACTGGGACCGGCGGGCAAACGGGGCATCACCTTCCGCCCGGTCGTCCTCTCCCGCCAGCCAGACCGCGAACTGGTCTGGCGCGGGCGGCTGTGGCTGCGGGGCCTGTTCGACGGGGTCCACAGCCTGCGCCTCGTACCCCGTTCCGATGGCGGCACGGTCTTCGTGAACGAGGAACGCTTCTCGGGCCTGCTCGTCGCGATGGTCGATATCGAACGCTTCCGCCCCGCCTTTGACGCCGCCAATGCAGGCCTCAAGCGGCTGGCCGAGGGTCAGGCGCCGTAATAGTCGCGATACCACGCCACGAACCGCGCCACCCCCTCACCAATTCCGGTGCGCGGCAGCGGGCCGGTCAGCGCCTCGATCAGGCTGGCATCGGCCCAGGTGGCGGGCACATCGCCCGCCTGCATCGGCAGAAAGCGCTTTTCGGCGCTGCGGCCCAGCGCGGTTTCGATGGCGGTCACGAACTCCATCAACCCAACCGGCGCACCATTGCCGATATTGACGATGCGGAACGGGGCGACGGGTGATAGGCTGTCCATCGGCCCGGCGCTCTCGGTGCCGGGCGCAGCTGCGATCAGGCGGATGATCCCCTCGACCAGATCATCGACATAGGTGAAGTCCCGCCGCATGTCGCCATGGTTGTAGATGTCGATGGGGTCGCCCGCGAGGATGGCCTTCACGAACTTGAACAGCGCCATGTCCGGGCGCCCCCAGGGCCCATAAACCGTGAAGAAGCGGAACATGGTGGTCGGAATGGCATAAAGATGGGCATAGGAATGCCCCATCGCCTCGGTCGCCTTCTTGGTGGCGGCATAGAACGACATCGGACTGTCGGCCTTGTGCCCCTCGGCATAGGGCATCTCGGTATTGGCGCCATAGACGGACGAGGTCGATGCCATCAGCAAATGCGCGGGCTTGGCCGCGCGCGCGGCTTCCAGCACCTCATAGGTGCCGACCAGATTGGCCTCGACATAAGACCGCGGCGCGTCGATGGAATGGCGCACACCGGCCTGCGCGGCAAGATGGATGATGGCGTCCATCCCGTCCGACAGGTCGCGCACCAGTCCTTCCGTCTCGATCCGTCCTTCCACGGGCCGGAAGGCAGGGCTTTGCGCCAACATCGCATGCCGCCGCTGTTTCAGGCGGATGTCGTAATAGTCGGTCATGGCATCCAGCCCCGTGACCTGCCAGCCCTCGGCCAAAAGCCGCGCGGTCAGGTGATAGCCGATGAACCCCGCCGATCCGGTGACCAATGCCCGCCGCGCCATGCCCGCCTCCCTTGAAACCCTAGGCCCAATCACCCCATCGCCCCGACCCGGTCAACCCGTAACCACGCGGCGCGGCGTGCCGCCGCAAGCCTTTCCTCTCGCGCGCAAAGCGCGCTCGGACGAAGAAGGGGGCGTATGCCGCCCCCGTCGCGGCAAGGCCGCGACTCCCCCTGCAGGATATTTGAGGGCAGAAAATGAAGATAACTTTCCCATTTTCTGCCCCCCAAATATCCTCGGGGGTGAATTGGCGGGCACCGCCAAGAGGGGGCGCGAGCGCCCCCTTTTTCCCCGAGCGCGTCAGCGCGAGATATCGCTTGCGGGCGGAACGCCCGCGCCTTTTGGTCAGAAGCGGTGGGGCAGGTAGGGGGTCAGGTCAAGCTCGGCTGCGCGGCCCGCCACAAGACCCGCGACGATGCGGGCGGTGATCGGGGCGAGGGTCAGGCCGATATGGCCGTGGCCAAAGGCATGGATCACCTCGGGCCCGCCTTGCGAGGGGCCGATGACGGGAACGGAATCGGGGACCGAGGGGCGGAAGCCCATCCATGTCCGCGATGGTTCCGGCAGGTCGGGAAAGATCGCCCGTGCCCCTTCCACCAGTTTGGCGATACGGTGGGGCGAGGGCTGCGCGGTGAGTCCCCCCAGTTCCACCGTGCCCGCCACGCGCAGGCGGCCCTGCATCGGGCAAAGGTAGAAGCCGCGCGCCGTGGGGCAGGATGGCCGTGTCAGGCGCGGCGCGTCCATGTCCCATTCCACATGGTAGCCGCGTTCGGTATCGAGCGGCACGCGGTCGCCCGCCTGTGCGGCAAGGGCGCGGGAATGGGCCCCTGCGGCAAGGATCACGCGGCGGGCTTTCAGGTTCAGGCCCGGGCCGGTCAGGGTGACGCCGCCCGCCTC
>JAIXRW010000056.1 GCA_027484985.1 Rhodobacter sp.
CCGCGCCACGCCTCGCGGCTTATTCGGAAGCAACGGTTGGATCAGTTCCCACTCGAAATCCGAAAGATCGAAACGCGCCATGATCACCTCCTTCAGCCGAAGTGAATCACAGTGAAGTCAAGATCGGAATCCAGTTTATGAGTTCAGAACCTAGTTGTCGGCACGGTGATACGGCGCCTCGTCCGTAATCGCGGCGATGGTGGAGTTGGCGGAGCAGTTCACCCCGAACACCGTGGCAAGCTCAGCCCCGCATCTTCGCCCGCAGCACAGGCCCAGACATAGCGCGCGCACAAATGCCGCGCCCCGCCAGGGGGCGGCACCACCGACCGCAGCGGCAAAAAGGCCGCAGGCCGTGCCGCATCGACCGCGCAGGGCAGGGCCGGCACCCCCGCCACGGCCAGCGCGGCAACCAGCAACAGACGCGGGCGCGGTATGGCACATCCTTTATCCGGCACCAGCGGGCGGCACGGAACACCGCGCAATCACGCGCCGCTTCTGCCCGTCACACGACAACCGCAGGCATTATAGGTCGCGCAGCCATGCGGCGGGCCTGCCCCGCCCTTGGTCTGGCCCCCGCCACCTCGCAGGCCCCCGCCACATCGCAGGCCCCCGCCACTTCGCAGGCCCCACCACCCGATCAGCCCGCCCCGACCGCGCCCTGCGCCGTGCTACCTGCCAGCACCGCACGGCCCCGCCCGGCCCGTTTGGCCGCGTAAAGCGCGCGATCGGCCGCTTCCAGCAGCGCCTCGGGGCCCGCCCCGCCCTGCCCGTCCGACAGCACCAGCCCCAGCGACGCCGCGATCCGGCACATCTCGTCGCCATAGGCGATCGGCTCGGCCATCCGCGCCACCAGCCGTGCCGCCACCGCCTGCAACCGCGCCGCATCGGGAACCGAGGGCAGCAGCAGCACGAATTCATCCCCCCCGATCCGCGCCACCGTATCGCCCGCACGGGTTTCGGCGGCCAGCACGCGGGCAGCCTCGGCCAGCACATGGTCGCCCGCCGCATGTCCCAGCCGGTCGTTCACCGCCTTGAAATGGTCAAGGTCCACATGGATCAGCCCGAAACGGCCCCCGCCTTCGACCAGCCGCGCCAGCGCCGCCATCAGCGCACGGCGGTTGCCGATGCCGGTCAGCGCATCGCTCTGCGCCTCGGCCTCGGCCCTTTGGCGCGCGCGCTCGATCCGCCCGTTCAGGCGCCGCAACTCGGCCGTCACCGCCGCCTTCGCCTCGACCAGATACAACAACTCGACCGCCAGATCGGTCGGCGCGAAATCGGCCTCGGTCAGGCCATGGCGTCGCACCGCCTCGACCACGCCGATCCCGAAGGACAGGTTCAGCACCGCCCCGCCCGCGCCATCGGGCACCGCCATCCCGCGCAGCGCCGTGCCGTCCGACCGCAGCCGCAACCGCAACCGCGGCGCCGCACACAGCGCCGCCACCGTTGCCGCACCGGCAGGCAACTGCACCTCAAACGCGTCGTGCAGATGCGCCTTGCCGGTCACGATGCGGGCCATGGTCGGCCCCGCCGCCACGATCCGCCCCGAAGCATCCAGCCGCAGCATCGCAGGCATCAGCCGCGCCAGCGCCGCCACGGCCCCCCCGTCATCCTGCCAGATCAAACTGCCGCCCCTTTGCGAAATCCGCCTCGACCAGCCGGACCAGAACCCTGTCCGCGCCCAGATCCAGCACCGACAGCGTGCCGTAATCATCGGCCATGGCACGGATCACACCGGCCAGCAGCGCCGCGAAACCGGCCATGCCCGCGCCCACGCGCAGTTCTGCCCCGCCTTCGACCACCCGCACCTCCAGCGCGGGCAGGTCCAGATCCTCGACCGCCAGCCGCGCCCGCCCGGGCAATTCGTCCAGCGCGAACAGGAACCCCGCGAAATCCGCCCCGCCAAAGCGGAGCAGCCGCCGCACCCCCTCGCAGGACGGGTGCGACACCAGCCAAGTGCCAAGGTCTTCCAGCAGCGCCTCGCCCGTGATGCCGCCCTCTTGCGCGGCAGCGGCAAGGATCGCGTCAAAGCGCCCCGCCTCATGGCGCGAAAACGCCTCGAACCCGTCCGCCAGAAACGGCGCGCCCAGACCGGCCGCCGTGGCGATGCGGCGCCACGCGGCCTCGCCCATCCGGTCGCACAAAAAGCTGTGCAGCGCCCGAAAGCACAATCCGTGCATCCCGCCCCCTTTCGGTTCCCTCAGGCAGGATGGCGCGATTCGCCTTAAGGCGCGGTTAGCGCCGTGCCGCGCGGATCAGGCCCAGAATGTCCTTGGCCGCCGCCGGAATGTTGGTGCCCGGCCCGAAGATGGCCTTCACCCCGCTGTCATAAAGGAACTGGTAATCCTGCTGCGGAATGACCCCGCCGCAGATGACCAGAATATCCTCGGCCCCCGCCGCGCGCAGTGCGGCCACCAGCTTGGGCGCAAGCGTCTTGTGCCCCGCCGCCTGTGACGAGATGCCGACCACATGCACATCATTGTCGATGGCATCCTGCGCGGCCTCTTCGGGTGTCTGGAACAGCGGCCCCACATCGACGTCAAAGCCGATATCGGCAAAGGCCGTGGCAATCACCTTGGCGCCGCGGTCATGCCCGTCCTGCCCCATCTTCACGACCAGCATGCGCGGGCGCCGGCCCTCGTCTTGTGCAAAGGCCTCCACATCCTTCTGGATCTGGGCAAAGCCCTGATCGCCCTCATAGGCCGCGCCATAAACGCCCGCCAAGGTTTTCACCTCGGCCCGATGCCGCCCGAACACCTTTTCCATCGCGTCAGAAATCTCCCCGACCGTGGCCCTTGCGCGGGCCGCCTCGACCGCCGCCTCAAGCAGGTTGCCGCCCTTGCCCGCCCGCCGCGTCACCTCGGCCAAGGCCGCCGAACACCGCGCCTCGTCCCGCGCTGCCCGTGTGGCCGCCAGCCGCGCCACCTGCGCCTCGCGCACGGCCACGTTGTCGATGTCAAGAATGTCGATCGGGTCTTCCTTGTCCTTGCGGTATTTGTTGACCCCCACGATCACCTCGTCGCCCCGGTCGATCGCCGCCTGCCGCTTGGCCGCCGATTCCTCGATCCGCAGTTTGGGCATGCCGCTGGCCACGGCCTTGACCATGCCCCCCATCGCCTCGACCTCTTCCATCAGCGCCCAGGCCTTTTCGGCCAGATCCGCCGTCAGGCTTTCGACGTAATAGGAACCCGCCAGCGGATCGACGACCTTCGTGATCCCCGTCTCCTCTTGCAAGATCAACTGCGTGTTGCGCGCAATCCGCGCGGCAAATTCCGTGGGCAGGGCAATCGCCTCGTCCAGCGCATTGGTATGCAGCGATTGCGTCCCCCCCAGCACCGCCGCCAGCGCCTCATATGCCGTTCGGACCACGTTGTTATAGGGGTCCTGCTCCTGCAAGCTCACGCCGCTGGTCTGGCAATGGGTGCGCAGCATCAGGCTTGACGCCTTCTTCGCGCCAAACCCTTCCATGATCCGCGTCCACAGCATCCGCGCCGCCCGCAGCTTGGCCGCTTCCATGAAGAAATTCATGCCGATGGCGAAAAAGAACGACAGCCGTCCCGCAAAATCATCAACATCCATGCCCCGCGCAAGCGCGGCCCGCACATATTCGCGCCCGTCCGCCAGCGTAAAGGCCAGCTCCTGCACAAGGTTCGCCCCCGCCTCCTGCATATGATAGCCGGAAATCGAGATCGAATTGAACTTCGGCATCTCTTTGGCCGTGTATTCGATGATATCCGCGATGATCCGCATGCTGGGTTCGGGCGGATAGATATAGGTGTTGCGCACCATGAACTCTTTCAGGATATCGTTCTGGATCGTCCCCGAAAGTGCGGCCCGCGAAACACCCTGCTCTTCCCCCGTGACGATGAAATTCGCCAGAACCGGAATGACCGCCCCGTTCATCGTCATCGACACCGAAATCTTGTCCAGCGGGATGCCGTCGAACAACACCTTCATATCTTCGACCGAATCGATGGCCACCCCCGCCTTGCCCACATCGCCCACCACGCGCGGATGGTCGCTGTCATAGCCGCGATGGGTGGCAAGGTCGAAGGCGACCGAAACCCCCTGCTGCCCCGCCGCCAGCGCCTTGCGGTAAAAGTTGTTGCTCTCCTCGGCGGTGGAAAAGCCCGCATATTGCCGGATCGTCCACGGACGCCCCGCATACATCGTGGCCCGCACCCCCCGCGTGAAAGGCGCCACACCCGGCACCTCGCCCATCTGCGGCAGGCCCGCCACATCCTCGGCGGTGTAAAGCGGCTTCACGGCGATGCCTTCCAGCGTCTCCCAGGTCAGGCTGTCGGGCGATTGCCCCTTCAGTTCCTTGGCGGCCAGTGCCTGCCACGCTGCGATCTTGTCCGACATGGGTCGTTTCCTTCACATCTTGGCCGGAACCCCCTCCGGCAGTCTTTCGCTTTGGCGGGCCGCGCCTATATGCACCGCATGGCCCATCGCTTCACACCGCTTTACGCACTCGCCCTGTCCCTGCTACCGCTGGCAGCAGGGGCCGATGCGGCACCCCCCGTCGCGCCGCTGCACGCCACGCAGGTGGTGCAGGCGGACCTGATGTTCCTCAAACGCCCGGTCATCGTCTTTGCCGACAGCCCCGAAGACCCCGCCTTCCAGCGCCAGATGGCGCTGATCGCCCGCGACCCTGCCGCATTGGCCGACCGCGACGTCGTCGTCATCACCGACACCGACCCCGCCGCGAAATCCGCCCTGCGCCAGAAACTGCGCCCGCGCGGCTTTGGCCTCGTGCTGATGGACAAGGACTGGCAGCCCGAAATCCGCAAACCCCTGCCCTGGGACGTGCGAGAGATCACCCACGCCATCGACAAATTCCCGCTCCGCCGGCAAGAAATGACCGAACGCCCCGCCGCAGGGGGATAACCGCCCGCAGCGCAGACCGGCCCCCCTGTCCTGCGCCCACAGCGGGCAGGCCAAGGTGCCGGGCCTCGCTCCTCGCGCGTCCTGCCGGGGGCGCGGGGGGCTGTCTGCCCCCCGTCGCCGTTCCGGCGACTCCCCCCGAGGATATTTGCCCGAGTATGAAAGCAGCAACGCGTGCCCGCTTCCCTTTCACCTTTGCCCAAATACTCCGGGGGGGCCTCGCCAAAGGCGAGGCGGGGGGCTGGCCCCCCATGCCCGCCATGCCGCCCTGACCGCCACCAATCGCAAAGCCCCACCCCCGCGCCCCAAGCAAAAGCAAGAGCCACCCCCGCAACAGGGCGCGCGTCCCCCTCCCCATGGGGGCGAAGGTCAGGGTAAAGGGGGGCCGGGTCCAAGCTCACTCGAACTCCATGATCACATCGTCCACCCGCAGGCTCGCCCCCGCGCTGGCGCTGATCTTCTTGACCACCCCCTTGCGCTCGGCCTTCAGGATGTTCTCCATCTTCATCGCCTCGACCGTGGCCAAGGCTTGGCCTTCTTGAACCTCGTCGCCTTCCGCCACATTGATCTTCACGATCAACCCCGGCATCGGACACAGCAGGAAACGCGAGGTATCGGGCGGCAGCTTTTCGGGCATCAGAGCCGCCAATTCATGCTGGCGCGGGGTTCTCACATGCACCTTCACATCCGCCCCGCGCAGACGCAGACGGAACCCGCCCGGGATCTTGCCCACCTTCATCACCAAGGGCGCACCCTCCACCACCAGCCGCGCCAAGGCCTGCCCCGGCGTCCAGTCCGACGCCACGCGCAGCACCGCCCCGTCCGCGAATACCACGCTAGACCCGTCCCGATCGGCATCCACCCGCAGCGCCAGCGCCTGCCCCTGCACGCTCACCACCCAGTCATCGCCCACGCGGCGCTGGTGGTTGTCCATCGTGCCCGATATCCTGGTGCGCCTAATCTCGGCCACGCGGTTCATCGCCGCCGCCGCCGCCGCCACGCGCCGCAGGGTCGCATCGTCCAGCACCGCGCCGTGGAACCCTTCGGGATATTCCTCGGCAATGAAGGCCGTGGTGATATTGCCCGAAACAAAGCGCGGATGGTCCATCACCGCCCCCACGAAGGGCAGGTTATGCCCGATCCCCTCCACCTCGAAGGTATCCAGCGCCAGGCGCATCTCCTCAATCGCCTCGCCCCGCGTCGGCCCCCAGGTGCACAGCTTCGCGATCATCGGGTCGTAATACATGGAAATCTCGCCGCCCTCGAAGACGCCCGTGTCATTCCGCACGATCCCGCCCCGCGCCGTCACCCCCTCGACGGGCGGGCGATAGCGCGTCAGTCGGCCAATCGAGGGCAGGAAGTTGCGATAGGGGTCCTCGGCATAAAGCCGGCTTTCCATCGCCCAGCCATTGATCTTCAGGTCCGCCTGTTTGAACGGCAGCGGCGCGCCATCCGCCACGCGGATCATCTGCTCGACAAGGTCCACACCGGTAATCAGCTCGGTCACCGGATGCTCGACCTGCAAACGCGTATTCATTTCAAGGAAATAGAAGTTGCGGCTGCCATCCACGATGAACTCGACCGTTCCGGCACTGGTATACCCCACCGCCTTGGCCAAGGCGCAGGCCTGCTCGCCCATCGCCTTGCGCGTCGCCTCGTCAAGGAAAGGCGACGGCGCCTCTTCGATCACCTTCTGGTTCCGCCGCTGGATGGAACATTCCCGCTCGTGCAGGTAAACGCAGTTGCCGTGCTTGTCGGCCAGAACCTGAATCTCGATATGGCGCGGTTGCGTCACGAATTTTTCAATGAAAATCCGGTCATCGCCGAATGACGCCGCCGCCTCGTTCTTCGACGACTGGAACCCTTCCCGCGCCTCGTCGTCATTCCACGCGATCCGCATCCCCTTGCCGCCACCGCCGGCCGATGCCTTGATCATCACGGGGTATCCGATCTGGCCCGAGATTTTCACCGCCTCGTCCGCATCCGCAATCAGCCCCATATAGCCCGGCACGGTCGAAACCCCCGCCGCCTGCGCCAGCTTTTTCGAGGTGATCTTGTCCCCCATCGCCTCGATGGCGGGGCTGGGCGGGCCGATGAACACCACCCCCGCCGCCTCCAATGCGGCGGCAAAGGCACGGTTCTCCGACAGGAACCCATACCCCGGATGCACCGCCTGCGCGCCGGTTTCCTTGATCGCCGCCATGATCTTGTCGATCACGATATAGCTCTGCGCCGCGGGGGCAGGCCCGATATGCACCGCCTCATCCGCCATCTTCACATGCAGCGCGTTGCGGTCGGCATCGGAATAAACCGCCACCGTCCTGATCCCCATCTTGCGGGCCGTCTTGATGACGCGGCAGGCAATCTCGCCGCGATTGGCGATCAATATCTTGTCGAACATGGCTCTTCCCCCCCGCCGCGCGGCACCCGCCGCATGGCTAAATTGAACACAGCGCCAAGGGCGGGCCAGCCCGTGGCGGCAATGGAAAAGGCCACCCGGGGAATACCCCCGGATGGCCCTGTGACGTGATGGGTGATACCCCGCCCGCAGGCAGGGGAAATGTCAGTAGCAGACGCCCGCGTCGTCAGCCAGCGCGCCAACACCGGCACCGATGGCCGCACCCGTAAGGGCGTTCTTGTCCAAAAGGTCCGCCGCCAGCGCGCCGCCCACGGCACCGATGGCCGCACGGCCACCATCGCCCGTGCCGCAGCGCACGCCGGTCGCACCGGGCGCACAGGCGGCAAGGCCAAGGGCCGTGACGGAAAGAAGGGCAAAGGGAAGGATACGCATGATGAACTGCTCCGCTCAGGGGTTATTATTGCCCCGCATCCTACCCCAAGGCAGGGCGCAGAAAAGCGGAAAGACAGGAATTGGCCTACATTCGCACCATAATCGGCAAAAGTGCGCCCAATGGCCACGCCATGCCCCGCCAAGGCCGGACCTGCGGCTTGCACTGCGGCATGGCTGGCGGGGCGCGGGGTCATTCGTCCTCGTCCCAGTCATCGTCTTGGTCGAACACCATCGGCGGCGCATCGGGCGCAAAGACCTCGGGGAAAGACGCCTCGGCCCGCTTCACATCGATCCGCAGCAGCGCCTCATAGCTTTCGGGGTCGAACGGGTCTTCGGCCGGCACCACCTCGCGCCCGAACAGCCAGCCCAGCCGCCCCGCATCCAGATTGCCCCGCTCGAACGGCTCATCCCCGAACTGCGCCCACAACGCCGCCATAAAGCCCTGGTCGGCCATGCGGTCGGCATGCTTGCGGTCCTTGAACCGCTCGCGCCGGACAATCTTGGTCGGCCCGTCCTTCTTGTTGGCGCGGCGAATGGTGAACTGGAAATCGGTGCCGGGCAGACGGCCCGGAAATCCGCGATGCTTCAGCATGTCATGCCCCTTCTTGTCCCAAGGGGCGCCTGATGACGCATCGTCGCGCGCCCGTCAAACGGTCCGCGCGGCAGAAAAAGGGCGGGCCGGGGGCAAAGCCCCGCATTGGCCCGCCCTGTCAGGTCACTTGTACTTGCCGGTATAGGTCGGCTCGGTCGTAACCGCAGCCGGTTCGGCATAGACGACTTCTTCCTTCTTCGCCGCGCAGCCTGCAACAAAGGCAACCATGCACAGCGCGAAAACGAACTTGCTCTTCGACATCCTCTACTCCTGTTTTCTTGGAGGGTCGCTGCGGATGAAACGCCATCCGCCCGCCCCCATTCCGAGGGATAGGCCGCTTGGGCACGACCTTTGCCGACCTTAACGGAATTCATCCGCAAAAGACATGAAAGATCGCCCAAGTTGTGGGCCTGTGGCATGGCTACATCACCAAACCCGTGATCGGCAACGCAAAAAATGCCAAACGCGCGGCCCATCAAAACAGCTCCCACACACAGTCGCCATTCTCGATCCGATAGGATTCAAAGAATTGCACCACATCGGGCGCGCTTTCGCCAAAGGCCACCGCACGGTCCGACAGCGAAATCACCACCTGTTCGGGCGCGGGTCCGAAATCACCGATCCGCGGCAAGGCATAGTCACGGCACAAAGCGGCCATGTCGCCCTCGGCCGTATCGAAATCCACCGCACCGGCAATGCCGGGGGCGACAAAGCGGAACCGCGTGGTCATCCCCTCGGGGCCCGGCACGTTCCAGATCACATCCTGCAACCGCACGTCCTGCCCCGATGGCACATCCACCTTCTGCCCGTCGCCCGGCACGACCTGCGGCCCCTCCTGCCCAAGCGCCATCCCGGCGCACAGCGCCGCAGGCAACAGGCAAAGGGGGGAAGGCCGCGCCATCATCATCTCACAGCGGAATATTGTCGTGCTTCTTCCACGGGTTCGCCTGCTTTTTCGTCCGCAGGCTGGCAAAGGCCCGCGCCACGCGGCGGCGGGTGGAATGGGGCATGATCACCTCGTCGATGAATCCCTTTTCCGCCGCCACGAAGGGGTTGGCGAAACGGTCCTCGTAATCCTTCACCCGCGCCGCGATCTTGTCCTTGTCACCCAACTCGCTGCGATACAGAATCTCGACCGCCCCCTTGGCCCCCATCACCGCCACTTCCGCCGTGGGCCAGGCATAGTTGAAATCCCCGCGCAGATGCTTTGACGACATCACCACATAGGCCCCGCCATAGGTCTTGCGCGTCAGAACCGTCACCTTGGGCACCGTGGCTTCCGCATAGGCGAACAACAGCTTCGCCCCGTGCTTGATCACCCCGCCATATTCCTGGCTGACACCGGGCAGGAACCCCGGCACATCCACCAGCGTCAGGATCGGAATCTCGAAGGCATCGCAAAACCGCACGAAGCGCGCGGCCTTGCGGCTCGAGTCGATATCCAGACACCCCGCCAGAACCATCGGCTGGTTCGCCACCACCCCCACGGTCTGCCCTTCCAGCCGGATGAAGCCCGTGATGATGTTCGCCGCATAATCCTTCTGTATCTCGAAGAAATCGCCCTCATCCGCGACCTTCAGGATCAGTTCCTTCATGTCATAGGGCTGATTGGGATTGTCCGGCACCAGCGTATCAAGGCTTGCCTCCACCCGCGCCGGATCGTCAAAGAACGGCCGCACGGGTGCCTTCTCGCGGTTGTTCAGCGGCAGAAAGTCGATCAGCCGCCGGATTTCCGCAATCGCCTCGACATCGTTCTCGAACGCGCCATCCGCCACGCTCGACTTCTTGGTATGGGTCGAAGCCCCGCCCAGTTCCTCGGCCGTCACCTGCTCGTTGGTGACCGTTTTCACCACATCCGGCCCCGTGACGAACATGTAAGACGAATCCTTCACCATAAAGATGAAATCCGTCATCGCCGGGCTATAGACAGCCCCCCCCGCACACGGCCCCATGATCAGCGAAATCTGCGGCACCACGCCCGAGGCAAGCACATTGCGCTGGAACACCTCGCCATAGGCCGCAAGCGAAGAAACCCCTTCCTGAATCCGCGCCCCGCCGGAATCGTTGATCCCGATCACCGGCGCGCCATTCTGGATCGCCATATCCATGATCTTGCAGATCTTGGCCCCATGCGTTTCCGAAACCGATCCGCCCAGCACGGTGAAATCCTGCGCAAAGACATAGACCATGCGCCCGTTGACCGTGCCCCAGCCCGTCACCACCCCGTCACCGGGCGTGCGCGTCGCCTCCATGCCGAAATCGGTGCAGCGGTGCTGCACGAACATGTCGAACTCCTCGAAACTGCCCTCGTCCAGTAGCAACTCGATCCGTTCCCGCGCGGTCAGCTTGCCCTTGGCATGCTGGGCCGCAACACGCGCCGCGCCCCCGCCCGCCCGCGCCACGGCGCGGCGCTCTTCCAGTTCCTGCAAGATGTCCTTCATGTCCGCTCCCCCCACTGCACCGCGAACCATAGCGCCGCGCGCCGCACAGGCAAAACGGAACCTCGCATATTTGCAAAGTTTTGGCAGATGACCTTACGCAAAACGCAAATCCGCAAATCCCTCGCCAATCCCCGCCCGCCGTTCTAGAACGGCAACCGGGCCATCGCTCTCGCCCCCCATTTTCTGCCCCCAAATATCCTCGGGAGGGTCCGGGAGGGTCGAGACCCTCCCGGCCGCTGCCGCAAACCCGACCGCTGCCATCACAGGTTCCCATGCCGAACATCCCCGCCCCCCTCGCCACCATCGGCCTGCTTCTGGTCTCGAATGTCTTCATGACCTTCGCATGGTATGGCCATCTCAAGGACAAATCCGCCCCCCTTGTCTGGGTGATCCTGACCAGCTGGGGCATCGCCTTTTTCGAATATGTGCTGATGGTGCCCGCCAACCGCATCGGCTACGGCACCTTCAACGCAGCGCAACTCAAGACGATACAAGAGGTCATCACCCTCACCGTCTTTGCCGCCTTCTCGGTCTGGTATCTCAAGGAACCGCTCGGCTGGAACCACGCGCTCGGCTTTGCCTTCATCGCGCTCGGCGCCTTCTTCATCTTCCACAAATGGGCGTGACACGGGGCGGTGCGCGCCCTAAGTCGGGCGGATGGATAGAACACGCTTTCTCGACCGCACCACCCCGCCCCATATCGCCACGCTGATCCTGCTGTCGGGCCTGTCGGCGCTGACCATGAACATCTTTTTGCCCTCGCTTCCGGGCATGGCGGCCTATTTCGACGCGCCCTACAGCCTGATGCAGCTTTCCGTGGCGCTCTACCTTGCGCTGTCGGCGGTGCTTCAGGTGCTGATCGGCCCCGTCTCCGACCGGCTCGGGCGGCGCAAGGTGCTGCTGGCCTCGCTGGTGCTGTTCCTGATCGCCACGGCGGGCACGCTTCTGGCACCCACGGCCACGGTCTTTCTGGTCTTTCGCATGGCGCAGGCCGTGATCGCCGCAGGCATGGTGCTGTCGCGCGCCGTGGTGCGCGACATGGTGCCCGACGCACAGGCCGCCAGCATGATCGGCTATGTCACCATGGGCATGAGCATTGTGCCCATGATCGGCCCCGTCATCGGCGGCCTGCTGGACGAGGCGTTCGGCTGGCACGCCAATTTCGCCCTGCTCGCCCTGCTCGGCATCGTCACCCTCGCCCTTGTCTGGGCCGACCTTGGCGAAACCGCCACGATCCGCCGCGTCAGCCTTGGCGACCAGATGCGCAGCTACCCCAAACTCCTGCGCTCGCAGCGCTTCTGGGGCTATGTGCTCTGCTCCTCCTTCGCCTCGGGGTCGTTCTACGCCTATCTCGGCGGCGCGCCTTACGTCGGCAACACGGTCTTCGGCCTGTCGTCGTCGCATATCGGGGCGCTCTTCGCGATTACGGCCCTGGGCTATGCGGCGGGCAATTTCATCGCGGGCCGCTTTTCGGTGCGCATCGGGCTGAACCGGATGATCCTTGCAGGCGCCGCCTTTACCGTGGCGGGGCTCGGCCTGCTCGCGCTGCTCACCCTCGGCGGGGTCCATTCCGCACTCGTGTTCTTCGGTTGCACCATCTTTGTAGGCCTTGGCAACGGCATGACCCTTCCCAACGCCAATGCCGGCATGCTGTCGGTCCGCCCCGAACTTGCCGGCACCGCCTCGGGCCTTGGCGGCGCGATCCAGATCGGCGGCGGCGCGGGCCTTGCCGCGCTGGCGGGCGCCCTGCTCGGCCCGGGCACGGGCGAGATGCCGCTGGTCCTTCTCATGCTTGCCTGCGCCACAGCCTCGCTTTTGTCGATCCTCTGGGTCATGCGGCGGGCACGGGCGATCGGCTTGGCGGGCTGATGCAGTCACAAAGAGGCTGAAAAGGCTCCAGTGGAGCGTTTTCAGCCTCTGCCGTTAGGGGCGCGCCCGACACGCGGGGTGGGCGCTTCATTCGCCCACCCCGAGGGGGCGGGTCGGGCGCGCACCGTGGCTTTGGGCCACGGCGCAACCCCACCGTCCGCGAAACCCCGCTCCCCCTTGACGGCCACAAATTTCTCCGAAGAAATTTGCAAAATCGTTCGAACAATTTTGCCCACCCCCACCGCGTTTTGCAAAGGCACCGCCATGGCCACCCAGAAACTCTATGCCGGCGCCAAACTGCGCGAGATCCGCGCCCGCCTTGCCCTCACGCAAAAGACCTTTGCCGACAAACTCGGCGTCTCGCTCCCTTATCTCAACCAGATGGAAAACAACCACCGCCCCGTCTCGGCCTCGGTCGTCCTTGCGCTGGCACAGGAATTCGGCCTCGACGTGACCGAACTGACCGTGGGCGAATCCGAACGCCTCGTCTCCGACATGCGCGAAGCCCTCGCCGACCCCGTCTTTGCCAAGACCGCGCCCCCCTTGGCCGACCTGCGCCTTGCTGCCTCCAACGCCCCCGCCCTTGCCCGCGCCTTCCTTGACCTGCACCGCGCCTATCGCCAGACCCACGAACGCCTCGCCTCGCTTGACGAAGCCTTGGGCCGCGACGATGCCGCCCTGCGGGCCAGCCCGTGGGAGGAGGTGCGCGATTTCTTCCACTATTGCGACAATTACATCGACGCCATCGACCGCGCCGCCGAACATTTCGCCAGCCTCGGCGCGGGGCAAGACATCGCCCGCACCGCGACCGAAGCCTTGGAACGCCGCGGCATCACCCTTGCCCGTTCCCCCAACCCCGACCTGCGCCGCTACGACCCCGCCACCCGCACCCTCACCCTGTCAGACCGCAGCGCAGGCCCGACCCAGCGCTTCCAACTGCTGATGCAGGTCGCCCTTCTGACGCAAAACGAATTGATCGAGGCCACCCTCGACCTCGCCCGCTTCACCACGCCCGAAGCCCGCGACATCGCCAAGATTGGCCTCGCCAACTATTTCGCCGGTGCCGCCCTCTTGCCCTATCGCGCCTTCCAACAGGCAGCCTTGGACACCCGCCACGACCTTGAACGCCTGGCCGACCTGTTCGGCGCCTCCATCGAACAGGTGGCCCACCGCCTTTCCACTCTGCAACGCCCCGGCGCCAAGGGCATCCCCTTCTTCTTCGTCCGCGTCGATCAGGCGGGCACCATCACCAAGCGCCATTCCGCCACCCGCCTGCAATTCGCCCGCTTCGGCGGGGCCTGCCCGCTCTGGAACGTCCACCGCGCCTTTGAAACGCCGGGTCACTTCCTGCGCCAGCTTGCCGAAACCCCCGATGGCGTGCGCTACCTTTGCCTCTCGCGCGATGTCTCCAAACCCGGCGGCGCCTTCCATGCCCCCGTCAAACGCTTCGCCATCGGTTTGGGGTGCGAGGTGCAGCACGCCCCCGCCCTCGTCTATGCCGACGGGCTCGACCTCAAGGGCCGGTTTGAACCCATCGGCATCTCCTGCCGCATCTGCGAACGCAGCGATTGCCATCAACGCTCGGTCCCGCCGCTGGAACGCCGCCTGCGCGTCGATCCCGACCGCCGCGGCCTTCTGCCCTATGAAATCGCGGAATAGCCCCGCACCCCCTACATCTTGCGCCCCACCCCCCGTAAATGGTCTAATCCCGCGCAAGTCACCCAGAACAAGAATCGAGCACACCGATGGCCGACGACCTCCTTTCCAAGGGCGAATCCACCTATGACGCCTCCTCGATCGAGGTGCTGGAAGGGTTGGAGCCCGTCCGCAAACGCCCCGGCATGTATATCGGCGGCACCGACGAACGCGCCCTGCACCACCTTGTGGCCGAAATCCTCGACAACTCGATGGACGAGGCGGTGGCAGGCCATGCCACGCGGATCGAGGTGGAACTGCACGCCGACAATTCCATCACCATCCGCGACAACGGCCGCGGCATCCCCATCGACCCCCACCCCAAATTCCCCGGCAAATCCGCGCTCGAGGTGATCCTTTGCACCCTGCACGCGGGCGGCAAATTCGGCGGCGATGCCTATGCCACCTCGGGCGGTCTGCACGGTGTCGGCGCCTCGGTCGTCAACGCCCTGTCCGACCTGATGAAGGTGGAAGTCGCCCGCAACAAGGAGCTTTTCGCCCAATCCTTCTCGCGCGGCATCCCGCAGGGCCCCGTCACGAAAGTAGGCCCCGCCCCCAACCGCCGCGGCACCACCACCACTTTCCACCCCGATCCCGAAATCTTCGGGTCGCAAACCTTCAAACCCGCCCGCCTGCTGAAAATGGCCCGCTCCAAGGCCTATCTGTTTTCCGGCGTCGAAATCCGCTGGAAATGCGCCATCAACGATGGCGAAACCCCGCTCGAGGCGACCTTCCACTTCCCCGGCGGCTTGGGCGACTACCTCGCCGACAGCTTGCAAAAAACCACCACCTATGCCGACCGCCCCTTCGCGGGCAAAGTCAGCTTCACCGAAAAATACGGCGTCCCCGGTTCGGTCGAATGGGCGATCAACTGGACGCCGGTGCGCGACGGCTTTACCCAATCCTACTGCAACACCGTCCCCACCCCCGAAGGCGGCACGCATGAAGCCGGCTTCTGGGCCGCCATCCTGCGCGGCATCCGCGCCTACGGCGACCTTGTGAAGAACCGCAAGACCGAGCTTATCACCCGCGAAGACCTCATGGCCGGCGGCTGCGCCCTTGTCTCCTGCTTCATCCGCGAACCGCAATTCGTCGGCCAAACCAAGGACCGTCTGGCCACGGAAGAGGCTGCCAAATGGGTCGAAGGCGCCGTGCGCGACCATTTCGACAACTGGCTTGCCAATGACACCAAATCCGCAGGCGCGATCCTCGATTTCCTGATCCTGCGCGCCGAGGAACGCCTGCGCCGCCGTCAGGAAAAGGAAACCGCCCGCAAGACCGCGACCAAGAAGCTGCGCCTGCCCGGCAAACTGACCGACTGCACCGCCAAATCCCGCGAAGGGACCGAGTTGTTCATCGTCGAAGGCGACTCGGCCGGTGGCAGCGCCAAAGGTGCGCGTGACCGCGAAACGCAGGCCCTGCTGCCGCTCAAGGGTAAAATCCTGAACGTGCTGGGCGCGGCCTCGGCCAAGCTGCACGAAAACAGCGAAATCCGCGACATTTGCGAAGCCCTTGGCGTGGGCATGGGCACGAAATTCAAGGTCGATGACCTGCGCTATGACAAGATCATCATCATGACCGACGCCGATGTTGACGGCGCCCATATAGCATCCCTGCTGATGACCTTCTTCTTCACCCAGATGCGCCCGCTGATCGACAAGGGCCACCTCTACCTCGCCTGCCCGCCGCTCTACCGCCTGACCCAAGGCGCCAAACGTCTCTACGTGGCCGACGACGCCGAAAAGGAACTCTGGCTCGCCAAGGGCATCGGCGGCAAAGGCAAGATCGACGTCCAACGCTTCAAGGGTCTGGGCGAGATGGACGCCAAAGACCTGAAAGACACCACCATGAACCCCGCCACCCGCAAACTGATCCGCGTGAGTATCGACGAGGACGAACCGGGGATGACGGGGGACTTGGTGGAGCGTCTGATGGGCAAGAAGCCGGAACTGAGGTTCCAGTATATTCAGGAGAATGCTAAGTTTGTGGAAGAGTTGGATGTGTGATAACAGCTCAGGGTAGTAAAACTATCTTGAGCGGTGTTTCGTGTCAAAACCTCTAGCCAACTTTAAATCTACCATTGCCCGTGCTCGTCAACTATGCGAACTCCGAGAAACCGTAGCTACGCTGAGCGAACCCGATGACCTTCTAAGATCAGCAATAGTGCTATCAGTTGCGGGTTTTGACGCCTATTTTACTGATAAGTTTTCAGACATACTCGTTCCCTATTTGAAAACGCGCAAGCCAGGCCCGACCCTCATTAAGATCCTTGAGGACTCTGGCCTAAACGCGGAGACAGCACTTGAAATCGCAGTCATGCATAGGCCGTTTCGAAGAATTCGGACGCTTGTTCAGGCCCATGTTTCCAGCAGAACGACACAGCGCTTTCAAGCAATTGACGAACTGTTCCTCTCAATTGGTGTAAAAGACCTTTGCACTAATGCGCAGCGGAAAACTGGATATGCCGCAATTAACTCTCGCGTTGAAGCATTCGTGTTGAAACGCCATGTAATTGCTCACCGGGCAGACTTGGACACCCGAGGAAAACCGCAGAAGATAGATGCGATGAAAACTATTCGCAGAATTGATGATCTTGAAAAGCTTGTCATAGCCTGCGATGAAATCATTAATGCGGCAACGCGAGCAAAAAAAAGCGTACGTAAGCCCCGAAAAAAGGCTGACTAGTGATCGTACGTTTTGAATTCACCTAGTTGACCGTCATAGTAAGCTAGGGCCGCGCCCGACCCGACGGGATGGGTGCGCATTGCGCGCCCGCCCCGTGGGGGGCGGGTCGGGCGCGGCCCGTGGGCAGGCCCACGGGCAAACCTGACCGTTGCGCTCCATCAGTGGACCAAGCTGAACCCCCAACCTTAACCCCCTCTTAACCCTCCCCGCCCCACACTCCCCCTTGCCTGCACACTTAAAGTATGCATATAAATGTGGAACTGGGACGAACCCAAACGCCAGACCAACCTCGCCAAGCACGGCCTCGACTTCGCCGCGCTCGGAGATATTGATTTGGCAAAACAGCAAATCGACCCGGACCTGCGATACGACTACGGCGAACCGCGTTTCACCTTCTTCTTCGAACGCGCAGGTCGCCTGCACCACGTGACATTCACCCCGCGGAACGGGCGCTTCCGCCTGATATCCTTCCGCAAGGCGAACAAGCGAGAGAAACGGAAATGGGCAAGTCGAAACCTGTAAAGCTGCTTCCGATCTCGGACGAAGAAGACGAAGCCATCAACTGCGGCATCGCCTCCGATCCGGACACCTATGAATGGACCGAGGAAAACTTCGCCCGCGCCCGCCCCGTCTGGGATTTCCCCGAACTCGTCGAAATCCTGCAAAAGCACGGCAAACTCGGCCGCCCGCCCCTGCCTGAATCCGAACGCAAGCAGCGCGTCACGCTCCACCTTGACCGCGATATCCTCGCAGCCCTCAAAGCCGAAGGCAAAGGCTGGCAAACCCGCGCCAATGCCGCCCTGCGCCGTGCGCTGGGGCTGTGACAGGCGGCATCACTCCGCCTGCAAGCCCTTCACATATTCCGCCAGTTGCACCAGCCGCAGCGGCGTGGGCGTGGCGATGCCATCCCCGCCATCGAACAGCACCGTCTCGCTGTCAAGCAACTCCTTGAACTCGGGCATCACGCGGCCTTCATCCCGCCCCGTATAGCCCCAGATCTGCGCCATCACCCGCGTGCCGGGAAACACCCCGCCATTCCCCGCCGAAAGCTGCGTCAGATCGGCAGGCTTCTTGGCCAGCCCCGCCGCCATCTCGCCATCACCCCGCCCCGAAACCCCGTGGCAGGCCACGCAATGCGCCGCGAAATCCTGCGCCCCCGTGGGCACCGCCGCCTCGCGTCCGGGCATCACACAGGCGGCCAGCACCGCCAGCACGGCCATGCCAAGGGGATAGATGAACACGCGCTGCATCGGGGCCTCCGTTTCCATTCGTTAACGAAACAGAAGCACCAATCCGCCCCTCAGGCAACCACCCGACCACCCTCAAGCCGCACGATCCGGTCCATCCGCCCCGCCAGTTCCATGTTATGCGTGGCAATCAGCGCCGAAAGCCCCGTCTCGCGCACCAGTTCCATCAGCGCGCCGAACACTGTGTCCGATGTCGCGGGGTCAAGGTTCCCCGTCGGCTCATCCGCCAGCAAAAGCTTCGGCCCGTTCGCCAGCGCGCGGCAAAACGCCACCCGCTGCTGTTCGCCCCCCGACAAAGCCGCAGGCCGGTGCGCCGCCCGCGCGGCAACCCCCACGCGGCCCAAAAGGTCCATCCCCCGCGCCACCGCCGCAGCCTTGGCCACGCCATTGGCAAGCTGCGGCAGCACCACATTTTCCAGCGCCGAAAACTCGGGCAGCAGATGGTGGAACTGGTAGATGAACCCCACATCCGCCCGCCGCGCCGCCGTGCGCGCCCCGTCCGACAGCCCCGCCATCTCGCGCCCCGCATGGGCCACACGGCCCGCATCCGCCACGTCGAGCAATCCGGCGATATGCAGCAGCGTCGATTTCCCCGCGCCCGATGGCGCGACCAAAGCCACCACCTCGCCCCGCGCCACGCTCAGCGATGCCCCGCGCAGCACCATCACCTCCGACGGCTTGCCACGGTTGTAGCCTTTCTCGATCCCCTCCAGAACCAGCGCCTCACTCATAGCGCAGCGCCTCCACCGGGTTCATCCGCGCCGCCCGCCGCGCGGGGAAAAGCGTCACGACGAAAGACAGGAACAGCGACAAGGCCACCGCCGACAACACATCATGAACCTGCAACTTCGCGGGCAGCGCATAGATGCCCCGGATCGACGGGTCCCACACCCCGCCCCCCGCCACATAATTCACCGCCGAAAAGATCGGGTCGATATAGATGGCGAACAGGCACCCCAGCACCACGCCCGCCGCCGTGCCCACCAGACCGGTCGAGGCGCCACAGATGAAAAACACCCGCAGCACCGCGCCCTCGGTCAGCCCCATGGTCCGCAAGATGCCGATATCGCGGCCCTTGTTCTTCACCAGCATGATCAGCCCCGAAATGATGTTCATCGCCGCGATCAGCACCAGAATGGACAGGATCACGAACATCACATTGTCCTCGATATCCAGCGCGCGCAAAAACGCCCCCGCACTGTCGCGCCATGTCCAGACCAGCGCCCCCTCGCCTGCCGCCCCCATGACAAGCGGCGCGATCTCCTCGATCCGGTCGGGATGGGCAACGGTCACGTCGATCTCGTCGGCCATCCCCTCGCGGTTGAAATAGCTCTGCGCCTCGTCAAAGGGGATATAGATGCGCGTGCGGTCAATGTCATAGCGGCCGGCGGTAAAGATATAGACCACCTCATAGGCGTTCACCCGCGGGCTGATGCCCAGCGCGGTCTTTACCCCCGTCGGCGCCACCAGCCGCAGCCGGTCGCCCAGCCCCACGCCCAGCTCGCGCGCGATGCCCGACCCGATGGCAATGCCACGGGGAAAATCCTCCAGCGCGCCCTCGGCCTCGGCCCCCTTGCCCACGCGGGGAATGGCGGCCAGATCCGCGGGGCGGATGCCGTAAACCTCGGCCCCCAGCGCCCCCTCGCCCGCGGTGACCATGACCTGCCCCTTCACCACCGGCGCCGCCCGCGTCACCCCGGCCACCGCCGCCACCGCAGCGGCGCGCGCATCGTAATCATCAAAGCCGCGCACCAGCCGCCCCCCGGCATCCACCGTTCCCGCCGGATAGACGGTGATATGGGCATTGGCCCCCAGAATGGTGCTGACAAACTCCGCCCGGAACCCCGCCCGTACCGCCAGCGTGGCGATCAGCGCGAACACCGCCAGCGTGATCCCCACCAGCGAAATCCATGTCATCACCGAAACGCCGCCCTCGGCCCGCCGCGCCCGCAAATAGCGCCAGGCGATCATCCATTCGAAAGCCGCAAAAGGCCGCGTCCTAGCCATCGGTCCACCCGTTCAGAAACCCGCCCGCACCCTGCGGGCAAGCCCCGCCCCCGTCAAGGCAGCCCCAAGGCCGCACCGGTCACGAAAGCGCCACAGCCCCCCGTCATTTTCTGCCCTGAAATATCCTCAAGGGGTGAGCACGGCACGTGCGAGGGGACAGAATGTCCCCTGTCGCGGCCAGCCAGGAAAGCGCGGCGTCAGGTCAGGTCCGCATCGCCCAAAGCATCCCCCGCCGCAGCATCTGTTCCGGCACGCCATGGTCGATCACATTGGCCTGATGGCCCAGGGCGTTGTAATAGACCCGCCCCTTGCCGTAACCCTTGGTAAAGACAACCGGCATCGCCACCGGCCCGTTCACCGCATGGGGGCCCTCGACCACCGGAAAATCGCAGACCGCATGCACCTGAACCGCAGGGTCCACATGCAGGTAATACTGCTCGGTCTTCACCACGAAATTCGGCAGGCCCGCCACCACCTCATGCGCGCTCGTGACCCGCACCCCGTAATCCACCCCGTCATTGCCGGGATGCGCCACCCATTGCGCGCCGGTCAGGAACTGCCAGTCCACATTGGCGCGAAAGGCATCGCAAATGCCGCCATGGCACCCCGCCAGCCCCGTGCCCGCCGCCACGGCCGCGCAGACATTCAGCGCCTGCGCGTCGGCGATCTCGCTCATGGTCCAGACCGGAACGATCAGGTCATAGCCCGCCACGCGGGCGGCATCGTCAAAACAGGCCAGCGTGTCGAACAGATCGACCTCGACCCCAGCCTCGCGCAGCCAGCCCGCAAAAAGCCCCGCCACAAGCTCGGGCTGATGCCCGTCCCATCCGCCCCAAGTCACCAATGCCCGCGCCATGCCGCACTCCTGAAACGTTTCAGGCGCAAGAAAACCGCAGCCCCGCCCCGCTGTCCAGCCCCTTTGGCGGTCGCAGGCTCTGCCCGAACCGGTCAGCCCCCGCTTCCATGCGGACACCACGACGGCCTCGGTCGGCGCACGGGGCCAGCCCGCCGCCCCAACCCATGGTTGCAACCCGTTGATCGCACCCGCCTTGCGTGCAAACCTGCGCGTCCGAGTCGCGTAAACGGGTTGCCCATGTTCCGGATCTACCGCACCGCCGCCCGATGCTGGTGGACTTTGCTTCCCCTCCTGATGGTCGTCTCCGCCGCCATCGAATGCCGGCGCTTCGTTCCGGCAGGTCCCGCCCTCGGTTACGCGATTTTCATCGGCATGCTCGGCGCAACGGGACTCCTGTCGTGGTTCATCCACCGCTTCTGCCTTTACGGGGAAACACCCTTTTCCATATGGAAAAACGGCGGGCGCGCCCCGAAGCGTCCCTTGGCGCGCTTCATCCTCATCTACATGGCCTTGAACCTTGCGGCCTTCATTCCCGCCACCCTCGTCCCCGCCCTGCCCTTCGATCTGGTCTATGCGGCACTCTACTTCGTCATCTTCAGCCTGTTCGCTGCCGAACTGCCCGACGCCATCGACGCCGACCCGCGCTACACCACCGCGCAGGCCCTGCGCCAAGCCCCGCGCATGGCTTGGCTTCTGCTGGCCGGAACTGGCCTCGCGACCCTCGCCTTCCAGCAGATGGAAACCCACTCGATGCGGGCGGTCCTGCCCCTGAGCGTGGACATGCCGGTCCTGATCGCGATCAACACGGTCAAAGGCACAATCGGCCTTTTCCCGACGATCCTCGCCGTCGCCGCGTCCTGCCACATCTACCGCCGCATCGCGCCACAGACGTCTTCTGCCACGGCGAACCGCACCGCCATTGGCTGATCGTCAGCAAAGGGGGGCTTTCCGCCCCCCACGGCGCGTTCCGCGCCTCCCCCCGAGAGTATTTTCACAAGGATGAAGATGCCCCCTTCACCTTTGCCCAAATACTCCGGGGTGAGCCTGCTTGCAGGCGAGGGGCAGCGCCCCTCATCGCCCCGCGCAAAGCAAAAGGGGAAGGCCGCGGCCTTCCCCTTTCTGTTTGCATCCGAAGGAAAACGCCCCTCAGATCCCGGCGTAAATCGCCGAGATCCGGTCCACCGCCGCCTCGGGCGACATCTCCTCGCTCTCGCCGGTGCGGCGGCTGGTCAGTTCGACCACGCCATTGGCCAGCCCGCGCGGCCCCACCGTGATGCGCCAGGGCAGGCCGATCAGGTCCATGGTGGCAAACTTCGCCCCCGCCCGCTCGTCACGGTCGTCATAAAGCGCCTCAAGCCCCTTTGCCGCCAGCGCCTTGTAAAGCCCTTCGCAGGCCGCATCGGCAGCGCCATCGCCCTGTTTCAGGTTCACAATCCCCACGGGGAAGGGCGTCACCCCCTCGGGCCAGATGATCCCCTTGTCATCATGCGACGCCTCGATGATCGCGCCCAGCAAGCGGCTTACCCCGATACCGTGGCTGCCCATCTCGACCGCGACCTTCTCGCCCTTGTCGTTGACGACCAAAGCCCCCATCGCCTCGGAATATTTGGTGCCGAAATAGAAGATCTGCCCCACCTCGATCCCGCGGCCCACCTTGCGATGCGCTAGCGGAACGCCCGCGAAAACGCCCTCGTCATGCGTCTCGTCGGTGCGGGCATAAAGCGTGGTGAATTCCTCGCAGACCTTGGCCACGGCGGCGCGGTCGTCATAGTCGATCTCGCGCGCGCCCAGTTTCAGCCCCGTCACGCGGTCGTCATAGAACACTTCCGACTCGCCCGTCTGCGCCAGCACAAGGAACTCGTGCGTGTTGTCGCCCCCGATCGGCCCGCTTGCCGCCCGCATCGGAATTGCCGTCAGACCCATCCGCTCATACGTGCGAAGATAGCTGACCATATGGCGGTTATAGGCATGCAGCGCGGCATCCTTGTCGATGTCGAAATTGTAGCCGTCCTTCATCAGGAACTCGCGCCCCCGCATCACGCCGAAGCGCGGCCGCATCTCGTCGCGGAACTTCCACTGGATGTGATACAGCGTCAGCGGCAGGTCTTTGTAGCTGTTTACATGGGCGCGGAAGATGTCGGTGATCATCTCCTCGTTCGTGGGCCCGTAAAGCATCTCGCGCTTCTGCCGGTCGGTGATGCGCAGCATTTCCTGCCCGTAATCGTCATAGCGCCCGCTTTCCCGCCACAGGTCCGCAGGCTGCAAGGTCGGCATCAGCAACGGGATATGCCCCGCCCGCTCCTGTTCCTCGTTCACGATGGTCTCGATCCTGCGCAGCACGCGCAAGCCCAGCGGCAACCACGAATAGATCCCCGCCGCCTGCTGCTTGATCATCCCCGCCCGCAGCATATAGCGGTGCGACACGATCTGCGCCTCGGCAGGGTTTTCCTTCAGGACGGGCAGGAAGTAGCGGGTCAGACGCATGGGACGGGCCTCGTGAATTGCGGTCCCTGCGTTCCTAGCCGTTGACGGCAGACGAGGCAACTGCCCGCGCCCCCTCCGCGCCTGCCATCCTGCCTTGTGCCATTCGATACGCCCGCTGCGCCGGAACCGGCTAGGCTTGGTCCATTCGTGCAGGAGTGCCCCCGATGTCCAGTCCGACAGCCAGGCCCAAATGGGTCGATGACCTGATCCTTGGCCTCGGCGCCGAGATGGGCTTCGAAGGCCTGTCCCTCGTTGATGACGTGCTTGAACTCGATTTCGCCGGAACGGAACTCGGCCTGTTCTTCGTCGCCCAGACCCCGCTGGCCGGTCCCTCGATCCTGCTCAAATCGGCGCTTGACCTTCCGCTGCATCTGCCCGCGCCGATCCTCGCGCTTCTGATGGACATGAACCTTTCGACCTTCGCCGCGGGGCGCGGGTTCGCAGCCCTTGATACCGGCTTCGGTTTCTGGGTCTGGACCGACCGGATCGAGCTTGCCGGTCTGACCCCGCCCCGGTTCCGCCTCCGTCTCGAACAGGCCGCCACCGCCGCAAGAGACTGGGCCGCGCGCATTCCCGACCTTTTGCAACAGGCCTCCGCGCCCGACCAACCCGCAGACGCCCGTCCCGAACCGGACGATACCAGCATCCTTTTCCGCCTGTAGGAGCGATCCATGGGAAGCAACATCACCCTGCAAAACCAAAGCCTCGCCAAGATCATGAACAGCGCCTCCTTCGGCGTTGTCTCGTCGTCGGGCGAAGGCAATCTGAAGAAAAGTTCTCTGTTCGAGGGGCTGGCGATCATCCGCTCCAAATTCAGCAGCGATTACCAGAAGACGAATGTTCAGGCCCGCACCGAATTTGTCAGCAACCTGATCAAGGAATTCGGCTTTGATCCGACAGGCTCCAGTGCCGCAAAGCTCAAAGAAGACCTGTGCGAGGGTGATATCGGGAAAAAACCGCTGTCCATACGCGACGCGCAAAAGATCATCAAGGATATCGCCACACAGACCAAACTGATGACCGAAACCAAAAAGGCGAACCAGGATTACAATCTTGAAGAAATGACCCGCCTCGCCCAGCAAACGCTCGCCGATCCCAAGATGTTCACCGAAGACATCGGCGTCGTCAGCCGCGGCGTGCTGAAGAACAACCTGATCTCGATCCGCGACAAGTCCGGCAGCAATGCGATGCCCGAAATGCTGAAAGCCGTGGAAAGCTGGCTGACCCTTGGCGGAACCGAAAAGAAACCTGGCCTCGCGGAAACGATCATCAGGGAAATGTTTTCCATGCCCGACCGGTCCGAAGCCGTCGGAAAGATGCACGAAAAACTCGTTGACGTCACCTCGGACTACAACACCGTCAGGGGCAATCCGGAAGCGATGTCGGAATTGCGCGACTACGCCCTTGAACTGGTCAAGGAATACAAGCTCGACCCCTCCGAAGAATCGATCACCTCGCTCCTGCGCGATGCGCAGGTTCCGCTGTAACCGGCCCCCGTCCCCCGCAAAACCAGGGGATGGCGGCAACGGCGCGCGCACGCCCCGCAGGCCGCAGGGATTATTCCGCCCCCGCGCCGACATCCCCGCCCACGGCGGCGGGGCCGGGGCGGGGCCTTGGCCCGCCACGCCCCCTTGCACCACACCGCGCCGATGGTGATATGCTCACGCGACACATCCGAAAGGCGCGAACATGGCCCTGCCCGTGCGGCAACAGCTTGTGACATGGGGAATCGCCACTGCGGTCTTCCTTCTGCTGCTCTACGTTCTGGGCGATGTCCTGCTGCCCTTCCTTGTGGGCAGCGCCATCGCCTATTTCCTCGACCCCGTGGCAGACCGGCTGCAACGCGCGGGCCTGTCCCGCGTGGGGGCCACCGTCACCATCTCGCTTGCCGCGCTGCTCATCACCATCCTGCTCATCCTTGCCGTCATCCCCACGCTGGTCGAACAGCTTACCGGCCTGATCAACGCCGCCCCGCAAATCTCGGCCCGCCTGCAATCCTTTCTCACCGACCGCTTCCCCGAACTGACCGATTCCACCTCGACCATCCGCCAGACGCTGGCCCAGATCGCGCAAGGCATCCAGGCCAAGGGCGGCCAACTGGCTGAAACCCTGCTCTCCTCGGCCATGTCGCTGGTCTCGGCGGTGATCTTCATCGTCGTCGTGCCGGTCGTGGCCTTCTACATGCTGCTCGACTGGGACCATATGGTCGCCCGCATCGACGGCCTTCTGCCGCGCGACCATGCCCCCACGATCCGCCGTCTGGGGCGCGAGATCAACGCCGTGCTGGCAGGCTTCGTGCGCGGCCAGCTTTCGGTCTGCCTTCTGCTGGGCAGCTTCTACTCCATCGCGCTGATGGTCGCGGGGCTGCAATTCGGCCTTGTGGTCGGGGCCATCGCGGGGGCGATCACCTTCATTCCTTATGTCGGCAGCCTTGTCGGCGGCACGCTGGCCATCGGGCTTGCGCTGTTCCAGTTCTGGGGCGACTGGCTGTCGATCGGCCTTGTCGCCGCCATCTTCGCGGTGGGCCAGTTCATCGAAGGCAACATCCTCACCCCCAAACTGGTGGGCAATTCCGTGGGCCTGCACCCCGTCTGGCTCCTGTTCGCGCTGTCGGCCTTTGGCGCGCTGTTCGGTTTTGTCGGAATGTTGGTTGCGGTGCCGGTCGCGGCCTCGCTTGGCGTATTCGCCCGCTTTGCGGTGGCGCAATACCAGTCAAGCCTGCTCTATCGCGGCCTTGCAGGCCACGCCGAATCCAAGGACGACATCCAAGAGTGACCGCCCAACTCGCCTTCGACCTGCCGGTGCCCGAAACCTTCCGGCGCGACGATTTCTTCGTCTCACCCACCAACGCCCCCGCCCTCGCCGCAATCGAGGGGTGGCGCGGCTGGCCCTCGGGCAAGATGCTGCTGGTGGGCCCCGCAGGCAGCGGCAAGACCCACCTTGCCCATCTGTGGCTGCACGCCACGGGGGCCACGCTGGTCAAGGGGTCGCGCCTTGCGCATGCCGATATCCCCGACCTCACCGAAGGCGGCTGCGTCTGCGTCGAAGATGCCGAATCCGTCGCAGGCAATCCCGCGGCCGAGGAAGCCTTCTTCCACCTGCACAACATCGTCACCCAAGGCGCGGCCCTTCTGGTCACCGCCAGCACCCCGCCCCGCGACTGGGGGCTACGGCTGCCCGACCTTGCCAGCCGCCTGCAAGCCGCCCCCCTGACACGGCTCGACGCACCCGATGACGCGCTTTTGTCGGCGGTTCTGGTCAAGCTCTTCGCAGACCGTCAGATCACCGTGCCGCCGAACCTGATCCCCTTTCTTGTCACCCGCATGGAACGCTCGCTCGCCACCGCCCGCCTTCTGGTGGCCACGCTCGATGCCGTCTCCCTCGCCCATGGCCGCCCGGTCACGCGCCAACTGGCCGCAACCATCCTCGGCACCGACGACTAGGCCCCCACGCCCCTGCCCCGCATCGCATCGCGGGCAGCCCGAACCGGCACGAAACCACAGCCCGCCCCTTCATCCTTGTCCAAATACTCTCGGGGGGAAGGGCCGCCTTGCGGCCCGTCGGGGGGCAGACAGCCCCCCGTGCGGCCCCCGTGCGGCCCCGCAGGCCACGCTTGCCATTCGGCGGGCATCGGCTATCCTCGTTCCCGGTCGGCAGTTCACCAAGGCGTCGCTGTCCCGAAAGGGAAGGCTAAACCTGCCCCTGTTCCGCGCATCCCCCGGCACCCTGCCGCCGCGCCCCGCAAGCAGCGACCCCGGTTTCCCGCGCGGCCCGTGACAGGAGCCTTCCGTGACCCGCCAGCCCGTTCCGCTTTATGCACCCGACCTTTCGCGCTTTGCCCGCAGCGTCGCCGCCCAGATCAAGGGGCGCGACAGTCTGGGCCATGTCGAATGTCTCAACATCCTTGCCCGCGCCGCAGGCTTCCGCAACGTCCAGCACCTGCATGCCGCCGCCGCCGCCCGCGCCCGGCTTGACGCGCCGCCCGCCAGCCCCGTGACCGATCACGACCTTGTCGAACGCGCCTTGCGCCATTTCGGCCCTGACGGCCGCTTCCGGCACTGGCCGGCACGGCGCAGCCAGCAGGTGCTGTGCCTCTGGGTGCTCTGGTCGGCCCTGCCCGCCGGACAGGCGCTGCATGAACGCGATCTGACCGCCCGCCTTGCCGCCCTGCAGGGCTTCGGCGATGCCGCCCTTCTGCGCCGCGACATGATCGGTCTTGGCCTTCTCGCGCGCAATGCCAGCGGCACCGAATACCTGCGCCGCGAACAGCCCCCGCCACCCGAAGCCCGCGACCTGATCGGCCGCATCAGGGCCCGCCGCAAGGCCGGCGCCTGACTGCGGGTTCCGCATGCAAACCACCCCGAACAGGGTCAGGGAGGGCAGGCAGCCCCCCCCCGCCTTAACCCCCGCCTTTCCCCCGCCTTTCCCCCGCCCTGCCCCATGCCCTGCCCCATGCCCACTGGACACCGCCCCGCCCCTCGCGTCACATGTCACGAAAGCGTTGCAACCCCCCGGTATCCAGCCGCCATGACACAGGCAGATTTCCTCAAATCCCCCTTCCCCGCGCCGGTTGCCCTGCCGGACGGCGACGTGACCGGACCGCGCCGCTATTTCAACCGCGAACTCTCGTGGCTCGCCTTCAACTGGCGCGTGCTGGACGAGGCGTCGAACCCCGATGTCCCGCTGCTCGAACGCCTGCGCTTTTTGTCCATCTCGGCCACCAACCTTGACGAATTCTACACCGTCCGCGTCGCGGGCCTGCGGGCGCTGCAACGCTCGGGCAACGCCACCCTGTCGGAAGACGGGCGCAGCCCGTCCGAACAGCTTGAACTGATCCACGAAGACGCCCGCCGCCTGATGCAGATGCAGCAGACCGTCTTCAACCGCCTCAAGCGCGAGATGGAAGGGCAGGGCATCACCATCCTGACCCGCTCCAAACTCACCGCGCGCGATCTCAAACATCTGGCCGACCATTTCCTGCACAAGGTCTTTCCGATCCTGTCGCCCTTGGCCATCGATCCCGCCCATCCCTTCCCCTTCATCCCCAACACAGGCTTTTCCCTCGCCCTCGAGCTTGAACGCGAGGCAGATCACCGCACGCTCAAGGCGCTCTTGCCCATCCCGCAGCAGATTTCCCGCTTCGTGCCCCTGCCGGGCAAGCCGGGCGAACACCGCTTCCTCCCGCTCGAGGAATTGCTGCTTCTGCATCTGGGCATGCTGTTTCCGGGCTATACCGACCGCGGCCATTGCAGCTTCCGCGTCCTGCGCGACAGCGATCTCGAGGTCGAGGACGAGGCCGAGGATCTTGTGCGCGAATTTGAAACCGCGCTGAAACGCCGCCGCCGCGGCGAGGTGATCCGCCTCAAGCTGTCAGCCGGCGCCCCCGCCGACCTGCGCGCGCTCATCATGCACGAACTCGGCGCCACCGAGGATATGGTGGTCGAGGTGCGCGGCCTTCTGGGCATTGCCGACCTCAAGGAACTGGTGCTGTCGTCGCGCTCCGATCTGCTGTGGCCCCCCTTCGCGCCCCGCGTGCCCGAACGCGTGCAGGACAATCACGGCGACCTTTTCGCCGCGATCCGCCAAAAGGACATCCTGCTGCACCACCCCTACGAAACCTTCGATCTCGTCATCAACTTCCTCGAACAGGCCGCCCGCGACCCCAATGTCGTGGCAATCAAGCAAACCCTCTACCGCACCTCATGGGACAGCCCCATCGTCTCCGCCCTGTGCGAGGCGGCCGAGGCCGGCAAATCCGTCACCGCCCTTGTCGAGTTGAAAGCCCGCTTCGACGAAGCCGCCAATATCCGCCAGTCGCGCCGTCTGGAACGGGCGGGGGCGCATGTCGTCTATGGCTTCATCCAGTATAAAACCCACGCCAAGATCAGCACCGTCGTCCGGCGCGAGGGCGACCAGCTTGTCACCTACACCCATTACGGCACCGGCAATTACCACCCCATCACCGCCCGCATCTATACCGACCTGTCCTTCTTCACCTGCGATGCCGCCCTCGGGCGCGACGCGACCAAGGTGTTCAACTACCTGTCGGGCTATGTGCAGCCCGAGGGGCTTGAAAACCTCGCCATCTCGCCCATCACCCTCAAACCCCGCCTGCTCGAACTGATCGGGGCCGAGGCCGACCACGCCCGCGCCGGACGCCCCGCCGAGATCTGGGCCAAGATGAACAGCCTGATCGACCCCGATGTGATCGACGCGCTCTATGCCGCCTCGCAGGCAGGTGTCAAAATCAGCCTTGTGATCCGTGGCATCTGCGGCCTGCGCCCCGGCGTGCGGGGCCTGTCCGACAATATCCGCGTCAAATCCATCGTCGGGCGCTTTCTCGAACACAGCCGCATCGTCTGCTTTGGCAATGGCAAGGGCCTGCCGTCCAAATCGGCCCGCGTGTTCATGTCCTCGGCCGACTGGATGGGCCGCAACCTCACCCGCCGTGTCGAAACGCTGGTCGAGATTCACAACCCCACCGTCAAGGCGCAGATCGAAGGCCAGATCATCGCCGCCAACCTTGCCGACGAAGCGCAAAGCTGGGTACTTGGCCCCGATGGCGGCTATGTCCGCGAACTGGGCAAGGGCGATGCCGCGCTGTTCAACTGCCACCGGTTCTTCATGGAAAACCCCTCGCTTTCGGGCCGTGGCACCGCAGGGGCCAAGGATGTGCCCCGCCTCGCGCAATTGCGCGACGAAGGCCCGATCCTCTGACAGATCGCCGCCAAGGGCATCCCGCCCCGCTGCACGCCCCGCCCCCCGCGCGGGGCGCGGCATCACCGCGCGGCGCGGCGCCGAATCCTTGACCCTGCCCGCGCTTTCGCCACACTCTCGCGCCACACGGAAGACCCAAGGACCACCCGATGCCAGAGACCGCCCCCGCCGCCGCAACCGGCAGTGATGATGATTGGGGCCCGTTTGGCCGACCCCTGTTCGATGACCCCTCCGCCCGCGCCCTGTCGCGGGTGGGCGTTGTCGATGTGGGCTCGAACTCGGTCCGCATGGTGGTGTTTGACGGCGCGGCCCGCAGTCCGGCCTATTTCTACAACGAAAAAATCATGTGCGGCCTTGGCAAGGGCCTGCACGAAACCGGCAAGCTGAACCCCGAAGGCCGCATCCGCGCGCTGGCAGCCCTCAAACGCTTTGCCCTTCTTGCCGAAGGCATGGGCAGCACGCCCCTTACCGTCGTCGCCACCGCCGCCACGCGCGAGGCATCCGATGGCCCCGATTTCCGCGCTCAGGTGCTGCGCGAAACCGGCCTGAAGCTCTGGGTCATCGACGGCGACGAAGAGGCGCGGCTTTCAGCCCAGGGCGTGCTGCTCGGCTGGCCCGAAGCGCAGGGCGTGGTCTGCGATATCGGCGGCAATTCGATGGAACTGGCCCGCATCGGCGATGGCCGCGTGGGCAAGCGCGTCTCGACCCCGCTTGGCCCCTTCCGCTTGCAACAGGTCGAAGGCGGCGACAGGAAGCGCCAGAAACTGATCGACCGCGTGCTGACCTCGGCACAGAACACCATCAAATCCACCGGCGAACGCATCTACCTTGTCGGCGGCTCGTGGCGCGTCATCGCGCGGCTCGACATGGAACGCCGCAACTACCCGCTCACCGTCCTGCACGAATACCGCATGACACCGCAAAGCCTGACCGACACGCTCGACTGGATCGCCACCTCCGATCTGGCTGTGCTGCGCGCCCGCACCGGCACTTCGGCTGAACGGATGGAACTTGTCCCCCTCGCCTGCGAAGTGCTGCGCGAACTGATCCGCATCCTCAAACCGTCCGAAATCGACGTTTCCGCCTATGGCATCCGCGAAGGCCTGCTTTACGAACAGATGCCCGACCGCCTGCGCCGCCGCGATCCGCTGATCGAAGCGGCCCGCATGGCCGAACTCACCAGCGCCCGCCATCCCGGTTTCGGCAAGAAACTCTACGAATTTCTCCTGCCCCTGTTCCGCGACGAAACCGAAGACCGCCTGCGCCTGATCAAGGCCGCCTGCCTGTTGCACGATACCACATGGCGCGCCCATCCCGATTACCGGGCCGAGGTCTGCTTTGACAACGCCACCCGCGCCAATCTTGGCGGGCTAGACCATCCCGGCCGCGTGTTCCTTGGCCTTGCGCTCTTGCACCGCTACAAGAACAGCCGCGCCGGTTCGCGGCTCGAACCCCTGTTCCGCCTGCTGACCGAAGACCAGATGCGCGATGCCGAAGTGCTGGGCAAGGCGATGCGCTTTGGCGCCATGTTCTCGGCCGCCGATCCGGCCGAGGCGGGCAAGCTCGACTGGCAGCCGAAAAAGCGCCTGCTGGAACTGCATCTCTCGCCCCGTGGCGCCGCCCTGCTGGGCGAGGTGGCCGAGGCCCGCTTCGCCTCGCTCGCCCTTGCCCTGCGCGCCACGACCCGCGTGATCCGTCCCTGATGCTCGCCTTCGACCATATCGCCGTTTCGGCCACCACCCTTGCCGAAGGCGTGGCCCATGTCGAAGCCGCCCTTGGCCTGCCGCTGGCGGGCGGGGGCCAGCACCCGCATATGGCCACCCACAATCGCCTGCTGGGGCTGGGCGATCTCTATCTCGAAGTCATCGCCCCCGATCCCGCCCTGCCCAAACCCGCTTGGCCGCGCTGGTTCGACCTCGATTCCTTCTCCGGCCCCCCGCGCCTGACCAACTGGGTCGCCGCCTGCACCGATCTTGCCGCCGCCATCGCCGCCGCCCCCGCCGGCATCGGCACCCCGACCGACCTGCAACGCGGCGATTTCCGTTGGTCCATGGCCGTGCCCGCCACCGGCAAACTGCCCTATGACGGCGCCTTCCCCGCCCTGATCCGCTGGCACGGCACGCTGCACCCCACCCACCGCCTGCCCGAAAGCCATTGCCGCCTGATCCGCCTGACCATCACCCACCCGCAGGCCGATGCGCTGCGCGACCACCTCGCGCCCCTGCTGGCCGATGACCGCATCGCCTTTTGCACCGGCCCGCTTGCCCTGCACGCGGCCTTCCGCACCCCGCACGGCGAACGGCACATCGCATGATCCGCGACGCCACCCCCGCCGATGCCGTGGCCCTTGCGGCGCTCTGGAACCCCGTCATCCGTGACACCGCCGCCACCTTCAACTCGGCCGAAAAGACCCCCGCCGAAATCGCCGCCATGATCGCCACGCGGCAGGCCGAAGGCCATGCCTTCCTTGTCGCCACGGCGGGTGAAACGCTGCTCGGCTTTGCCAGCTATGCCCAGTTCCGCGGCGGGGTGGGCTATGCGCGCAGCATGGAACACACCATCATCCTTGCCCCCGCCGCACAGGGCCAGGGCACCGGCCGCGCCCTTCTTTCTGCGCTCGAATCCCGAGCCCGCGCCGCAGGCGCCCATTGCCTTTTCGCGGGCGTCAGCGCCGAAAACCCCGCAGGCCACGCCTTCCACGCCCGCATGGGCTATGCCGAAACCGCCATCCTGCCACAGGTGGGCTATAAATTCGGCCGCTACATCGACCTTGTGCTGATGCAGAAATTCCTGTCCTGACAAGCCCCGCGTCACGGGCTACAGTCGCCACATGTCACTCTGGACCCGCATCGCCGATGCCCTTTCTGCCCTCTCGCAGGGCGAACCGCTGTCTGCGGTGTTCGACCGCCTGCGCGGCACCGCCAGCACCGCGCCTGACCAGTCGGTCGGCTTCACCATCGCCGTGATCGCGCTTGGCGCCAAGATCGCCAAGGCCGACGGTCAGGTCACCCGGGCCGAGGTCGCCGCCTTCCGCCGCATCTTCACCATCGACGAAACCGAAGAGGCAAACGCCGCCCGCGTTTTCAACCTTGCCCGTCAGGATGTCGCGGGCTTTGACGCCTATGCCCGCAAGATTGCCGCCATGTTCGGTGACACCAACCCCGATACCCTGCGCGACCTGCTCGAAGGCCTGTTCCACATCGCCATGGCCGACGGCACATGGCACCCGCAGGAAGAGGTGTTCCTGCATCAGGTCGCCCGCATCTTCGGCCTCGATGACCGCTGCTTCAACGCCATCCGCGCCCGCTTCGTCGAAGGCGCCCCCCGCGACCCCTTCGATGTGCTGGGCGTCCCCCCCGATGCCTCGCTGGCCGAGATTCGCGCCGCATGGCGCACCCTCGTGCGCGAAAACCACCCCGACCGGATGATCGCCCGTGGCGTTCCGGCCGAGGCGGTCAAACTCGCAGAACGCCGCCTGATCGACATCAACAGCGCATGGGAAGAAATCTCGAACAAGCGGGCGGCCTGATGGCCCCGCCCCCGCCCCCGCCCCCGCCCCCGTCCCTGCGCCTCGCCACCTACAATGTCGAATGGTTCAACACCCTGTTCGACGATGACGGCACCCCGCAGGATGACAGGGCCCCCTCGGGCCGCCACGGCATCGACCGCGCCACCCAGCTTGCCGCCCTCTGCACCGTCTTTGCCGCACTCGATGCCGATGGCATCATGGTGATCGAGGCGCCCGATACCGGCAGCAGCCGCTCCACCGTCACCGCGCTCGAACGCTTCGCCGCCCGCGCGGGCCTGCGCGCCCGCCGCGCCATCATCGGCTTTCCCTCCGAAACCGAACAGGAAATCGCCTTCCTTTACGATCCCGACCGCCTCACCCCCCGCCACGATCCCCGCGGCCTTCCTGCCCCCGCCCGTGGCAGCCACGATGCCCCCCGCTTCGACACCGCTTTCCGCTACGATCTGGATGCCGATGGCGTGTCGGAAGAAATCCGCTTTTCCAAACCGCCCCTCGAACTCGCGCTCGAAACGCCGAACGGCCCCCTGCGCCTGATCGGGGTGCATGCCAAATCGAAAGCCGCCCATGGCCACCACAGCGCGGCCGAGTTTCTGCGCATCTCCATCGACAACCGCCGCAAGCAACTGGCCGAATGTATCTGGCTGCGCGCCCGCATCGACGGCCATCTGGCCGCGGGCGACAGCGTGATCGTGATGGGCGACCTCAATGATGGTCCGGGCCTTGACGAATACGAAAAACTCTTCGGGCGTTCCGGCGTGGAAGTCGTCCTCGGCACCACCCTTCCCCCGGAACGCCGCCTGACCGACCCCCATGCCAGCCTTGAACTTGCCCAGCGCATCGGCCTTGCCCCTTCGACCGCCCGCTTCTTCCGCCCCGATAGCGGCCAATGGCTGGAAGCCCTGCTTGATTTCATCATGGTCTCGCCCGACCTTGCCGCCCCCGTCACCGGTCCCGCCCCGCGCTGGCGCATCTGGCACCCGCTGAACGACCCCGCCGTCATGGCCAACCCTGCGCTCTCCACCGCCCTTCTGGCCGCGTCCGATCACTTCCCCGTCACGCTCGATCTGGCCTAGGGCAGGCAAAGACCGCTGCGCCTGTCAGTCAAACCACTGATTTTCCAAACAAAACCAGCCCAAGCGACCGTGCCGCGCGGGAACCCTGCACCCGTTCCCCGCGTTCCTTGCCCGATGGCCCGCCCCACGCGCGGCCCGCCTTGTCACATCCCGAGGAACCGCCCCCATGCCCCGCCTGCCCCACTCCGCCCGTCCCGCCCGCCTGCCATCCGATGAAAAGACCCGGCCTTTCCCCGCGCCCCAAAGGCCATGACGAACCCGCCTACCGCAGCGCCCTCGCCCGCGCCCGCCAAGGCCTGACACAGGCCGAAGCCACCCTCGCCACCGCCATGGCCGAAGCAAACCGCCTCAACGCCCTGCTCGTCGGCCCCAACCCCCTCACAGCGGCCGAAGCCGTCGATCTGGCTGCCTATGTGAACGGGTAAGGCAGGGCCAAAGAACCGACGCGGAACGCTCCGGTGGAGCGTTCCGCCGGTTCGACTCCAGCCGAGGCGACGAGGCTGCAAGGGGCGTGCAACAGGACCGATCCTGTCAGGCAGGGGCCGCGACCGCCCGGGTGGGCGCGTCAACGCGCCCGCCTTGGGGCGGGCGGGCGCGGCACCTGCGCTTTGGGCGCAGGCGCAATCCCGACAGTCCGCGCAACGGCACATAGCCGTCCGCACCCGTCATCCCCGCGCAAGCGGGGATCTCCAACCACGCAACCGGTCAGAAATCGGTCGGCGCGCCGCCTTCCTGCTTGCGCTTCGCCACGAAGCGCCGCAGCTCTTCCTGATGGCTGTCATCCATCTCGGGCGGCACGAATTCTTCAAGGATATGCTTGTAGATGCGATGCGCCCGCTCGGGCGTCCAGACCGATCCGTCGATCTGCCACGCCTCAAAATTGCGCCAGTCGCTGACAAAGGGCGCGTAAAAGGCGGTGGTGTATCGCTCCTGCGTGTGCTGGCAGCCAAAGTAATGGCCCCCCGCCCCCACTTCCTTGATCGCGTCAAAGGCCAGATCGTCCTCGGTCGTCGAAAAGGTCGCCTCCTCGAAATAGCGCTGGATCATCTGCAACACTTCGCAATCCATCACGAATTTCTCAGGGCTTGCGATCAGCCCGCCCTCCAGCCAGCCCGCCGCGTGATAGACCATATTGGTCCCCGACTGCACCGCCGCCCACAGGCTGTTCGAGGTTTCCCACATCGCCTGCCCGTCAGGAATATTCGCGGCACACACCCCCGATGACCGCATCGGCAGGCCATAGAACCGCACCAGTTGCCCCGTCATCTGCGTTGCCCGCATATATTCCGGCGTGCCAAAGGCCGGCGCGCCCGATTTCATATCGACATTGCTGGTAAAGGTGCCGATCGCCACGGGGCAGCCCGGCGCGATATATTGCAACAGCGCAATCGCGGCCAAAGCTTCCGCCAGCGACAGCGCGACCGCCCCCGCCATGGTCACGGGCGCCATGGCCCCGGCCAGCGTGAACGGCGTCACCACCACGGGCTGCCCGCGCTTGGCCAGCCGCATCGCCCCATCCAGCATCGGATAGTCATGCTTCAGCGGGCTGACCGAGTTGATATTGGTGTACATCCGCGGCTTGGCCTGAAACTCGGCTTCCGTCAGCCCGCCCGCGATGCGCGTCATCTCCATCACATCCTCGACGCGCTCGGCGCCAAGCGAATAGGCATGCACCACCTTGTCCGTCAGGGTCAGCTTTTCATACAGGCAATCCAGATGCCGCACGCTGGGGTGAATGTCGATCGGCTCGACCGGATAGCCCCCCGCCACATGGATGCAGTTGAAATACTGCGTCAGCTTCATGAATTCCTTGAAGGTCTCGAAATCGCCCGACCGTTTGCCGCGCTCCAGATCCCAGGCATTCGGCGGGCTCGAGACGTTGACAAACACCATATGCTTGCCGCCGATAATCAGCTCGCGATCCGGATTGCGCGGCGTGATGGTGAATTCGGACGGGGCCTTGGCCACCATCTCCATCACGAAATCCTCGTCGAATTTCACATTGGTCCCGTCAACCTTGCAGCCCGCCCGTTTCAGATGGGCCACCGCATCGGGGTTCAGGAACTCGATCCCGATATCGCGCAGGATCCGCATCGCCGTCTTGTGAACGCGCTGCACGCCATCGGCATCCAGCGGTTCCACCGGCTTGTCGGGGTTGACCGGAATCCGCCACGGCATCTGGTCGATGATCGCGGTGCCCGCACGGCTTTTGTTGCCCGCACGGCCCCCGGCGCGGCGCTTGCGTTCCGGCATATCGTTCATCGTTCCACTCCCCGATCGCGCGGCCCGTCACGGACCTTTTGCCCAACATGGCGAAAGCGGCGGGGGGGCGACACTCTGCCGCCGACGCGAAAGGGTCGTTTTTCGCAAGTGGATTACGGGCGGCGCAAAAGCGGGGGGCTCGCCCCCCGCACCCCCGAGGATATTTGAAGGCAGAAAATGGGGGCGTCAGCCCGCCTGCACCCCGTCCAGCCATGCAGGCAGCGCGCCGATATCGGCCAGCACCACATCGGCATGGGGCGCCAGTTCCACAGCCCCCGCCACACCGGTCAGCACCGCCACGGCCCGCATCCCCGCCGCGCGGCCCGCTTCAAGGTCATGGCGGCTGTCACCCACCATCGCCACCCGCGCAGGGTCAAGGCCGAAGCGGGCGGCAAAGGCCGCGCACATCCCCGGCCCCGGTTTCGGCCCATAGCCGGAATCGTAACCCGCCACGAAATCGAAGAATTCGGTGATGTCATGCGCCGCCAGATGCGCCCGCGCCGGCGCCTCGGTGTCATTCGTGGCCAGCCCCACCCGCAGCCCCCGCGCCTTGAGCGCGGCCAAAAGCGGGCGCAGCGGCACCGCAGGCGCCATGGCGGCCGTGGCCGCCCGCGCATCGATCTCGTCCATCACCTGCCCATGCGTCCGGCCCGGCAGATGCGGCAGCAGGCAGGCCGCGATATCGGCGGCGGTGGCGGCAATCACCGGGCTTTCGGCCGCAAATGCGCCGGTTTCCACATCAAACCCCATCGCCGCCCCCATCGCCCGCGCATGGGCGGCATCACGGCCCAGATCGGCCAGCAGATGCCGCGCCCATCCGCCCCAACTGGCGCGGAAATCGAACAGCGTGCCGTCCTTGTCGAAAATCACCCCGTCGATCATGCCGCCCCCCTGTTCACCCTTGGTCCAAATACTCATGTCGCCCCGCTCAGGTCCAGTGAAACGCCTGCCCGCCGGGCAAAGCCGCGCGCGCAAGCGCGGGCCGCGTATAGGCCAGCCCGTTCTGGGTGCAAAAGGCGATGACCCAGGCATCCTCCATCAGCACGAAATCGAGGACCGCCCCCAGAAATTCCGGCCGCGCCGCCGCATCGGCCGCATCCGCAGCACTGGCCCCCGACGCGCCCAGAAAACTGCCGAACAGTTCGTCATCCGCCGCCAGCCAGGCCAGCGCCTGCAATCCCACCGTCTCTGCCTCGTCGCGCGTCATGGCTTATCCACAGTTTTCCCCGCTTTGCGCGGCAATTGTTTCAAATCCGGTCCAATCCGGAAACCTTTGCTTAACCCTTTGGTAGGAGTCTGTGAACCAAGAGTGCCGTCGAATGGCGGTAAATGGTGTGACGGGGCCGGTATGGCGGGCAAGATTTTGATCGTGGATGACACGGCCGTGAACCGCATCGTGCTGCGGGTCAAGCTGGCGCGTGCCTATTACGACACGACCGCAGCCGAAAATGGCCGGGCGGCGCTGGCCGCGCTTGCTGCGGGGCGGCCCGATCTGGTGCTGCTCGACATCGACCTGCCCGATATGTCGGGGCTTGACGTGCTGGCCCGCATCCGGCGCGATCCCGCCATGCGCGACCTGCCCGTCATCATGCTGACCGCTGGGCGCGACCCGGCGACACGGCTTGCCGCACTTCAGGGCGGGGCCGATGACATTCTGGCCAAGCCGGTGGACGAAGACCTGCTCTTGGCCCGTATCCGCAGCCTGCGGCGGCGCGAATCCTCGCGCGCCGAACAGGGCGAGGGGCCGCTCTGGGACATGGCCGAACCGCCCGCCCCCTATGACCCGCCCGCGCTGGTGGCGCTTGTCACCCAGCGCGCCGACCTGCGCCTGCGGCTCAGCCGCGATCTGGCGCGCCGCAGCGGCCACAGCATCCTTGTGCTGACGCGCGAAGACCTGCTCGCCCGCCCCGGGGACGAAGGCGATGGCACCGCCCCCCAGCCCGAACTGTTCATCCTCGATGCCGATTCCGCGACCGGCCTTCACCTCGTGTCGGAATTGCGTTCCCGCATGGCCTTTGCCCATGCGGGCGTGCTGTTGCTGTGCGACGGGGCCAAGCAGGCGGCCACCGCCTTTGACCTCGGGGTGGATGATGTGGCCTCGCAGGGGGCCGATCCGCAGGAAATCGCGCTGCGCCTTGCCGCGGTGCTGCGCCACACGCGGCGCGACGCGGCAAGGCGCAAATCTCTGCAACAGGGCCTGCGCCTTGCCCTGACCGATCCGCTGACCGGCCTGCACAATCTGCGCTATGCCGAACGCGAACTGGGGCTGATCGCGGAACGCGCCCGCCAGCAGGCCCGCAGCTTTGCCCTTCTGTTCATCGATCTCGACCGTTTCAAGCAGGTCAATGACCGCCACGGCCATGCCGCGGGCGACGATGTGCTGGTCGCCGTGGCCCGCGGCCTTGCCGAGGCCCTGCGCCCGGGCGACATGCTGGCCCGGATCGGGGGTGAGGAGTTTTTGCTTGCTTTGCCTGGGCTCGACCTGGCCCAGGCCCGCAGCATTGCCGAACGGCTGTGCGAAACCGTGCAATCGCTGTCGATCGACATCGGCACCGGCCAGCCCGTGCGCGTCACCGTCTCGATCGGCCTTGCGCTTGGCACCGGCAGCGAAACCGTCGAAGGGCTGCGCCAGCGTGCCGACCGCGCGCTGTTCATGGCCAAATCGGGCGGCCGCAACCGCGTTTCGACCGATTATTCCCTGGCGCAGGGCGGCTGATCGCCCCCCCCCACCGTCAGTCGCCCGGCCCATCCCCCCCGTCGCGCCCGCCGGGCCCGTGGCGCAACCGCTCTTCCAGCCGGTCGGCAAATGCTGCCCGCGCCCCGGGCGTCATGTGGGTCAGCCGTTCCAGCAACAGGTCCTGCCCGATCCGCAACCGCGCGCCCATCCGGTCGGACTGCGCTTCCATCACCCCCCGCAGCGCCGCCGGATCAAAGGGCTCGGCCCGCAGCGCGCCCAGCACGGCGCCGAATTCGGCCAGCATCTCGCGGCGCATGTCGCGCATCTGCGGCATCCGGTCCAGAAAGGCCGCGCGCAGCGCGTCGCGGTCCTCGCGCGACAGCGCATCGGTAAAGGGGCCGAAATCCACCGCCCCCGTCATCCGCCCGTGCGGCCCGCCCTCGCGCAGCACCGCCCCCGCGACCACCCCCGCCACCAGAAGGTTCAGCGCCACCGAAGCCGCCAGCGCGATCCGCACCCCGCGCCCCGCCCTGCCGCCGCCATCCTGCCCTGCCATCGCCATCCCGCTATTCCCCCGCAACCAGACTGTCCGCAGTCGGCATCAGCTGGACCGAAGCCACCTGCACCCCCAGAACCGCATCGGCCAGCCGCGTCACCGGCGCGGGCTGCACGATCCCGATCAGCACGCCCGCAAGCGCCGCACCGCCCACCCCCGCCAGCGCCCCCGCCCCGCCAAAGGCCGCCGCCAGCGCCGAAAGCCATCCGCCCCGTGCCCGCCCGGCAACCGAAGCATCGGCCCCCGCAGGCCGGGGCTGGTGGGCCAAGGCATCCGCCAGCACCCGCGCCATCAGCGCCGTCGAAGGCGCAGGCCGCGGCGCCGCCCGCGCCATGGCAAACATCTCCTCGATCTCGTCGCGTTCCGGCATGGTCATGCCCCTTCCCCATATCCCAAAGCGCCGCGCTGCCCGGCAAGCGCCGCCGCAAGGGCCCGTTTTCCCCGCGCGGTCAGACTTTCGACCGCCTCGATCCCGATGTCCATCACCACGGCAATCTCGGGATTGGCCAACCCTTCGAGATGCCGCAGCACCACCGCCTGCCGCTGCCGTTCGGGCAGGGCGGCCAGCGCGGCATCCAGCGCGGCCATCCGGTCGGCCTCGATCAGCCCCGCCTCGGCCCCCGCGGCGCCATCGGCCACCTCGGGCGCATCGGCGGTGCCCACCGGCCCGCGCCGCCCCCGCGCGCGCAGACGGTCGGTCGCAAGGTTCGTCACCACGCGGTAAAGCCATGTCGAAACCTGCGCCTCGCCCGCCCGCCAACCCGGCGCCGCCCGCCACAGCCGCAGCATCGCCTCTTGCACCACATCCTCGGCCTCGGCCCTGTCGGCCAGCAGCCGCGCGGCATAGCCCAGCGCCCGCGGCACCAGCCGCGCGGTCAATTCCCGCGCCGCCGCAGGCTCGCCCGCGGCATAAAGCGCCAGCAGCGCCGCGTCCGGGGCTTGGGAAACATCGTCACGGGGCATGTCCATCCTGCGGAAATAGCCGTTCGGGCCTGACCATTCAAAGAAAACCGCCGCGCAGCCCGCAGATCGGGGCGCGCGGCGGGGCGCTCAGTTGTCGCCGCCCAAGAACCAGCCATGGCCACGCCCGTGATGCCCGCCCCCGCGCGGGCCATCCTGCATCCGCGCCTCCATGCGGGCCCGCGCGGCGGCGATCTCGGCCTCGGTCACCGCGCCGTCGCCATCGGTGTCGATCCGCGCCAACAGGCCCAGCGGTGCGGGCGGCGCGGCAAGCTCGGCCAAGGTCAGCCGACCGTCGCTGTCACTGTCCATGCCCGCCATCATACGCGCGGCCATGTCGCCCGCCCGCGCCTGCATGCGCGTCTCGATCATCGCCTGCAACTCGGCCGCCGACAGCGTGCCATCCTTGTCGGCATCCACCGCCGCCAGACCGGCCGCGCGATGGGCCTGCATTTCGGCCGGCGTGATCTTGCCATCCTTGTCGGCATCGACAGCGGCGAAATCGAACAGCGCCCCCCCGTCCGGCCCGTCGGGCATGAAACCGCCCATCAGACCGGCCATGTCATCGGCAACCCGCGCCTCGGCCACGGCCACACCCAGACCCGTGGCCACGGCGCCCCCCAGACCGGCGGCCAGAACCAGCGCCACAATCGCTTTCTTGTTCGTCATCGCGTCTCTCCTTGCTGCGGCGGCGGCCCTCCGTCGCCTTTGATGCCCGTCAAACGCGCCCCCCCGCAGCTTCCGTCGCGCCGCTGCGCGCTTTTTTGCACCCGCAGCGGGTTTCTGGGCCAACACCTCGCGCCCCCCCCGCCCAAACCCGCGCCCTCCGCCCGGCATATCTTCGCGCTGTGGCGTTCTGTCCCCTCAACACCGCCCGCAGATCGGCGTATCTGTGCCGCCCCGACCCATCCCCCGCAGGATCGCCATGCCCGCCGAAGCCGCCCGCCCCGACCCCGAAGAGCGCCCCCTCAAGCCCGCCTTGCTGCGCGGCTGGCGCGGGCGCTGCCCCAATTGCGGCTCGGGCCCCTTGCTGCGCGGCTATCTCAAGGTGCGCGACACTTGCCCCGTCTGCGGCGAGGCGCTGCACCACCAGCGCGCCGATGACGGCCCCGCCTATCTGACCATCCTGATCGTGGGCCACCTGATGGCCCCGCTGATCCTGTGGGCCTTTACCCATTACCGCCCCGACCCGCTTGTGCTGGCGGCTGTCTTTTCGGTAGGCACGGTCGCGCTGTCGCTTTACCTTCTGCCGCGACTGAAAGGCGCGCTTGTGGGGTTGCAATGGGCGAAACGGATGCACGGATTCGGGGCACAGGCCTGACCGCAGGGGACGAGGCGATCCGCCACGCCGCCACGGTGGTCATCCTGCGCGGGGATCGGCAGGCAGGCGCGCGGGTGCTGATGGGCCAGCGCGGCGCGGCCGCAGCCTTCATGCCATCGAAATATGTCTTTCCCGGCGGCGCGGTCGATCCGGCCGACAGCGCGGCGCCCCGTCAGGGCTTGCTCGCGCCCGACTGCGCCACGCGGCTGGGCCTGCACCCCGTGGCCCAGCCGCCCGCGCCCGAGGCGCTGGCCACCGCCGCCCTGCGCGAACTGGCCGAAGAGACGGGGCTGCACCTGTCGCCTACCGCCCCGCCCGCCCCCCTGCGCTTCGTGTTCCGCGCCATCACGCCGCCCGGCCGCTCGCGCCGCTTTGACGCGCGCTTCTTCCTGATCGATGCCAGCCATCTTGCCGGCGATCCCGATGATTTCTCGGCCGCCTCGGACGAGCTGTCACACCTGCACTGGATCGGCCTGTCCGAGGCGCGCAGCCTCGATCTGCCCTTCATCACCGAAGTCGTCCTTGCCGAACTCGCCGCCCGCCTGTCAGGCGCGCCCGATCACGGCGTCCCGTTCTTCGACAATTCGGGCCCCGTCCCCACCTTCCGGCGGCTCTGACCGCGCCCGGCCCAAAGGAACGCACCGCCGGGCGCGGGGCGCGCCCCATGGCCGCCCATCACCCGCCCCGCGAAGAATTTTCATCCGAAAATTCTTCGCCCCCCGCCCCATCACCCGCCTCGCCCCCCGCCCCGGCAACCGTCACATCGCCGCCGCGCCCCTGCCGGTGCAGCACAAAATCCGCCGGTTCCGCGCCCCGCGCCCGTTCGCGCCGCAGCCGCCAGACCGGCCCGCGTTCAAGCAACCGCGATCCCGATGGCGCCGCCGCGATCCGCCAGCGGCTTTCCGCCCCCGCAGCCCCCCCCGCGCCGGGCGTCAGCATCAGCCCCAAGGGCGCCCGCCCCCGCCGCACCGCCGCCGCCTCGGCCCCGCTTTCGGCGGCCAGCGTCAGCCGCCGCACCGGCGTCAGCCCCGGCACCGTGGCCAGTTCGGCCACCACCAGCGGCAGGGCGCCCGACCGCAAGGCCTCTTCCATCGCCCACAGCATATCCTCGGGCCGCCGCGCCTGCGCCACCAGCAACCGCCCCGGATCGGCAAAGGCCGCCAGCCCGTCAGGACACAGACGCTCGCTCTGCCAGGACGGCATGATCCACAGCACCGGCCCCGCCGCCCGCGCCATCACCAGCGCCGCCATCGCCACCCGCGCCGGACCGCAGATCTCGTGCACCCGCCCGCAGGCCAGCGCCAGCCCCCCGGCAAAGGGCTGCATCTGCCGCGCCGGCCGCGGCCCGAACTGATCCAGAATCGGCAAGGACATGGTTTGATCCTGCCATGTTCCCGATATGTTCTCAACCCTGCCCCTTGCCCCCACGCCCCCGCCCGCTAGGCTCGGCGCACAGCAGAAAGGGCGCGCCATGAAACAGATCCCCCTCGGCCGCACAGGCCTTTCCGCCTCGGAACTGTGCCTCGGCACCATGACATGGGGCAGCCAGAACAGCGAAAGCGAAGGCCACGCCCAGATGGACCTCGCGCTCGACCATGGCGTCACCTTCTGGGACACGGCCGAGATGTATCCCGTCAACCCCGTCCGCGCCGAAACCGTGGGCCACACCGAACAGATCATCGGCACATGGTTCGCCAAGGGCCGCCGCGACCGCGTGATCCTCGCCACCAAGATCACCGGCAAAGGCCAGGTCGTCCGGAACGGCGCCCCGATCACCGGCGCGTCCTTACGCGAAGCGGTCGAAGGCTCGCTCAAGCGCCTGCAAACCGATTACATCGACCTCTACCAGCTGCACTGGACCAATCGCGGCGGCTACCATTTCCGCCAGAACTGGGGCTTCGACCCTTCCGGCCGCGATACGGGCGAGGTGACCGAAAACATGCTCGACGTGCTGACCGCCGCCGCCGACCTGATCCGCGCGGGAAAAATCCGCCATATCGGCCTGTCGAACGAATCGGTCTGGGGCACCGCCCGCTGGCTTCATCTGGCCGCCCTGCACGACCTGCCGCGCATGGCGACCGTGCAGAACGAATACTCGCTGCTCTGCCGCCAGTTCGATACCGATTGGGCCGAACTCTCGGCGATGGAGAACCTGCCCTTGCTGGCCTTCTCGCCCTTGGCCACGGGCCTGCTCACCGGCAAATACCGCGGCGACACCACCCCCGCCGGATCGCGCCGCAGCCTGAACGCCGACCTGTCGGGCCGCGCCACCCCCGCCGCCCATGCCGCGGTGGAAACCTACCTCGCCATCGCCGCGCGCCACGGGCTCGACCCGGCGCAAATGGCCATCGCCTTCTGCCGCACCCGCCCCTATCCCAACATCCCCATCATCGGCGCAACCAGCCTCGCCCAGCTGCAAACCAATATCGGCGCCGCCGCCATAACCCTGCCGCCCGAGGTTCTGGCCGACATCGCCACCGCATGGCGCGCCCATCCGATGCCCTATTAGACCCGCAGGCACGGGCGCGCCACGGCCCCATCGGCATCCGGCGCCCTCAAACCAACATCACCCCCCACACCCTGCCGCCCGAGGGTTCAGCCCAAATCGCCACCGCATCAAGCACCCGTCCGCTGCCCCTTCAGACCCGCCACCATCGGCGCGCCACGGCCCCATCGGCATCCGGCGCCCTCAAACCGACATCACCAGCCCCACACCCAGCCGCCCGAGGGTCTGGCCCAAATCGCCGCCGCATCGAGCACCCGTCCGCTGCCCTGTCAGACCCGCCACCATCGGCGCGCCACTGCCCTGTCGGCAACCGGCGCCCGCAAACCAACATCACCCCCCCACACCCTGCCGCCCGAGGGTTCGGCCCAAATCGCCGCCGCATCGAGTACCCATCCGCTGCCCCTTCAGACCCGCCGCCATCGGCGCCACACGGCCCTGTCGGCAACCGGCGCCCGCAAACCGACATCACCCCCCACACCCTGCCGCCCGAGGGCCTCGCCCAAATCGCCACCGCATCAAGCACCCGTCCGCTCCCCTGTCAGACCCGCCACCATCGGCGCGCCACGGCCCTGTCGGCAACCGGCGCCCGCAAAGCAACATCGCCACCCCCACACCCTGCCGCCCGAGGGCCTCGCCCAAATCGCCACCGCATCAAGCACCCGTCCGCTGCCCTGTCAGACCCGCCGCCATCGGCGCCACACGGCCCTGTCGGTCCATGGCGCAGCCCCCTTTGCCCCTTGCCTCGGGCCATGCGGCTTAGCCGTCCCGACACAGCCGCCCCAACGCCCCCCCGCCGCCATACCATCACAGGCCAGCGGCCCGAACCGCCCCCGACCAGCCCCCCACACCCCGACCGCACCCGCACAACCGCAAAACAGCCCGGCAGCCCGCCGCCGACAGGCCGCGCCTTCCCCGCTTCCCCGCCCTCCGGTCAGGCTTGCACATCGGGGGCGGATCGGGTCCACTCGCGCTGTCCAGTCAGGGGTCGCGATGCACCGCCTTCTCGCCTTCCTTCTGCCGCTCGCCTTGGCGGCCTGCACCCTCGCGCTGCCCGGCGGTCGTGGCGCCGATGCCCCGTCCACGGCGGCAATCAGCCCCGGCGCGGTCGCGGTGACACCCCTCGCGCCACCGCCGACAGCACAGGGCGCCAAACCCGCCACGCCCGAACCCGCCGCGGCCCCACCCGAAACCCCAAAGGGCGCCAAACCCGCAGCATCCGCGTACAAACCCGCCACGGCTGCACCCGAACCCCAAAAGGGCGCAACGCCCGCCGCCCCCGCCAAACCGGCACCGCCCGCACCACTCCCCGCCCCGCCGCCCCCGCCCGAACCCGCAGCCGAAGCCACCCCCCCCGAACAACTGGCCTGCCAGGCCAAAGGCGGCATCTGGTCCGAAACCGGCCTCTCCAGCCTGAAAACCTGCATCCAGCGCACCCGCGACGGCGGCAAATCCTGCCGCCGTCAGGGCGATTGCGAAGGCCTCTGCCTTGCCCGCTCGAAAACCTGCGCCCCCGTCACCCCGATGTTCGGCTGCAACCCCATCCTTCAGGCCGACGGGTCCGAAGCGACCCTCTGCATCGACTGACGCCAAAGGAACCCCGCCTTGCCCCGCCCCCTCCCCGCCCTCATGGCCGCGCTCATGGCCTGCCTCGCCCTCGCCGCCTGCGCCCCCCGCGCCGCGAAAACGGCCTTCCGCAGCGACAGCCCTATCTATTCCAACGCCGTGCTCGACCTGCGCGGCCTGTCGGGGCGCTGGGTGCAGGTGGCAGCCTTCGGCCACGATCCCGCCACCGCCTGCCGCGCGGGCGGGGCGCGCTTCTTCCTCGACCGCACCGGCGCGCTGGCCACCATCGCCCGCCTCTGCCTTGACGGCAACGCGCTCGACCTCAACACCACCCTCGCCCTGACCGGCCCCGGCCGCGTCACCCCGCTGCGCAAGACGCCCGAACCGCTTAACCGCGACTGGTGGCTGCTCTGGGCCGATGCCGATCTGCGCACCCTCGTTTTCGGCACGCCCGATGGCAGCTTCGGCTTCATCCTCAACCGCGACGGCGCCCTGCCGCCCGACCGCCTCGTCGCCGCAAAACGCATCCTCGACTTCAACGGCTACGACACCACCCGCCTCGTGGTCTGGTAAGGCCCGACACCTTTCCCGCTTTCATACTCGGCCAAATATCCTCGGGGGGAAGACGCGCCCTTGCGCGTCGCGGGGGGCAGACAGCCCCCCGTCCCGCGCCGGGGGCAGGAAACCGAAAGGTTAAATCTTTCCCAACCCGCCGCGCCGCGCATCTGCATCGGGTGTGCATCGCCTGTGCATGGCGCTAGCGCCCCGCGAACCGCGCTTTCAGCCCCCGCAAATGGCCCGGCACATCCCGCGCCGAAAATGCCGCTTCCTTCACCAGCCAGTCGAAATGCGCCGCAATGCTCGCCACCCGCCCACTGTCGCGAAAGGCCAGATAATGCCGCCCCAGATAGACCACCGCCAAAAGCGGCCCGAACACCGTGACCGGCGCCGAAAACACCCGCCGCGCATCGAACAGATACAGCCGCAGCGACGGATAAAGCTGATCTGTCAACAGGATAAGCCGGTCCAGCTGCTCGGCCCGCACCGCAGCCGAAAGCCCGGCATAATAGCCCGTCCCCCCGGCAAAGGCCTCAAGCTCGTGCAGGGGAAGCGCAATCTCGTAATCCGACCGCGCCCCCCGCATCCAGGCCAGCCGGTCCTCGAAGGCCCCGATCGCCTGCTCGGCGGTGCGGCCCAACTGGGGCCGGTATTCCCATTCCACCATGGCCCGCGTCTTCAACATATCGGGCAAAGTCGCCGGAACATGCCGTATCTTGTATCCCGCCGCCTCGCGGTGCCAGCCAAAGATGGTCTCGTCAATCAAGGCCCGCGGCGCCTCTGTCACGGTCAGACTGGTCGCCAGCAAATCCGCCAGCGGCTCGGGCCGCGCCGCAAGCCCCAGCAACCAGTCGGCCGAAATCCCCAAGGCCGCCGCGCAATCCGCCGCCAACTGGGCATTGGGCAGCCGCGTCCCCTCGGCCAGCAACTGCGATATGGTGGACCGGTCTGCCCCCACCTGCCGCGCCAGTTCCGCCCGCGTCATGTCCCGCTCGGCCATCGCCTCGGCCAGCCGCAGGCGGAACAGCGCGGCCCGATCCCGCTTGTCCATTTTCGAAACCTTTGGTGATTATTTTCAACAAAGGTGACATTTCGGTGCCGAACTTCCAAGTTAAAACCGCAGCGAAGCGATGCTAACCTGCCGCAATCCGGCACAAATCCCGCCTTTGCGGGCAGACCGGACCTTGGGGAACCGCATCGGGGACAGGCGTGACAAAACCGGACACTGGCATCGAATGGCCCACGCTGGCCGTCCTTGTGGCGACCTATGCGGCATGGGCTTTTGGCACGACGCTGCTTTATGCACTCTCGCCCCTTGCCGCCACGCTGCTGACCGGCATCGCCATCGCGCAATTCTCTTCGCTCCAGCATGAAATCCTGCACGGCCACCCCTTCCGCAACCGCCGCCTGAACGAGGCGCTGGCCTTCCCCGCGCTCACGCTCACCGTGCCCTATGGCCGCTTCCGTGACACCCATCTTGCCCATCACCACGACCCGATCCTGACCGACCCCTATGACGATCCGGAATCGAACTATCTCGATCCACAGGTCTGGGCGGGCATGACGGCACCGGCCAAGGCCTTGATGCGGATCAACAATACCCTTATCGGCCGCGTGGTGCTGGGCCCGCTTGTCGGCACCGCGCTCTGGCTGCGGTCCGAAGCCACGCTGCTCTGGCAGGACGCGCCAGGATTGCGCCGCGACTGGACGCTGCATTTCGGCGGGCTGATCCTTGTGGCGCTTTGGCTATCGGCAGCGGCAATGCCGTGGTGGTCCTATCTTCTGGCCGCCTATCTGGGCCACGGCCTGCTCAAGATCCGCACCTTCCTTGAACACCGCGCCCACGAAGCCGCCCGCGCCCGCACCGTGGTGATCGAGGATCGCGGCCCCCTCGCCCTTCTGTTCCTGAACAACAACCTGCATGTCGTCCACCACATGCACCCAGCCGTGCCATGGTATCGCCTGCCCGCGATCTATTCCGCCAACCGCGACCATTACCTGCGCCGCAACGAAGGCTATCGCTACCGCTCCTATGCCGAAATCTTCGCCCGCTACCTTTGGCGCGCCAAGGATCCGGTGCCCCATCCGCTGATGGCCAACGCGGCTACTCGCCGGTCTGAAGATAATCGCCAACAATCGATCACCTGATCGCGATCCGCACCCCAAAGCCGCCCGCCCGTGTTACACTCTGCCCAAACACGGAGTGTCCCATGCGCCTCTCTGCCCCGATTGCCGCCCTGCTTGCCGCGCTTTCCCTCTGGCCGGCCCTGCCCGCCCGCGCCGCCCCCGTGGCCTATGCGCTGCAAGCCGAAAGCTCGACCGTCGGCTTCGAAACCGATTTCGGCCCCGACCACATCACAGGCACAATGCCAATCAAATCCGCCCGCCTGCTGATCGATTTCGACAAGCTGTCCAATTGCACCATCGACGTGGCGCTTGATGTCGCGCATGCCACGGCTTCCTTCCCCTTCGCCGCGCAGGCGATGAAAGGGCCCAAAGTGCTTGATGCGGCAGCCTTTCCCGAAATGACCTTCCGCTCGGGCACCATCGCCCGCGCGGGCGACGGCGCCACGGTCGATGGCATGCTGACCCTGCGCGGCGTGACCCGCCCCGTCCGCCTTGCCGCCAGCATCTACCGCCAGCAGGGCAGCGCCACCGGCGATCTGTCACATCTCACGGTGCTCTTGACTGGGCGCGTCAACCGCTCAGATTACGGCGCGACAGGATGGGCCGACATGGTGGGCGACGAGGTGCGCCTGACCATCACCGCCCGCATCGCAAGGGCCGACTGAATGTTGCGCAACACGACCGACCGCTTTGGCCTGATCACCCGCGCCCTGCATTGGGGCATCGCGGGGCTGATCGTGGTGCAACTGCCGCTGGGCCTGCGGCTGTCCGACATGCAGCCCGGCCTTGCCAACCTCTGGCTTTATTCCGCGCACAAGACGCTGGGCCTGTCGATCTTTGCCCTCGTGGCGCTGCGGATCGTCTGGCACATCATCTCGCCCCCGCCCGCCCCGATGGGCGGCGGCTGGCAGGCCCGGATGGCCAAGGCCGTGCATTGGGCAATCTACGGGATGATGGTCGCCATCCCCCTGTCGGGCTGGGTCGCCTCCAGCGCCACGGGCATCGACATCCTGCTGTTCGACCGTATCCCCGTGCCCGCCATCGCCCCCGTCTCGGCGCAATGGGAAGCCACCGCCTTCGCCATCCACGACATCGCGACCAAACTTCTGATGGCGCTTCTGGCCATCCATATCGGCGCGGCCTTCAAGCGCGAGATCGACGGCGACGGCACCCTGACCCGTATGCTGCGCGGCCACCGCTGACGGGGCGTTTTTTCCCCACAAAATCCGGGGTCAAGCCGCGCTTGGCCTGCCTATCCTCTGGCCCTTCGCCGCGCCCCGCGCTAGAACCCGCGCGGACCGGACGAAAGGCGCTGCCATGGCACGAATCCTCATCACTTCCGCCATCCCCTATATCAACGGGATCAAGCACCTCGGAAACCTCGTGGGCAGCCAGTTGCCCGCCGACCTCTTCGCCCGCTACATGCGCGCCCGCGGGCACGAGGTGATGTTCATCTGCGCCACCGACGAACACGGCACCCCCGCCGAACTGGCCGCCGCCAAAGCCGGCAAACCGGTCGAGGAATATTGCGCCGAAATGCATCAGGTGCAGGCCGATCTGGCCCGTGGCTTCCGTCTGTCTTTCGACCATTTCGGCCGCTCGTCGTCGCAGCGCAACCACCGCCTGACCCAGCATTTCGCAGGGCGTCTGGCCGAGAACGGGCTGATTCAGGAAGTGTCGGAAAAGCAGGTCTTTTCCATCGACGACAACCGCTTCCTGCCCGACCGCTACATCACGGGCACCTGCCCGAACTGCGGCAATACCAACGCCCGCGGCGACCAGTGCGAGGAATGCACCAAGCAGCTTGACCCGACCGACCTGATCAACCCGCGCTCGTCGATCTCGGGCTCGACCAACCTCGAAGTGCGCGAAACCAAGCACCTCTACCTCCGCCAGCGGGCGCTCAAGGACAAGCTGGAAACGTGGATCGACTCCAAGACCGACTGGCCCGTCCTCACCACATCTATCGCCAAGAAATGGCTCAATGATGGTGACGGCTTGCAGGATCGCGGCATCACCCGCGACCTCTATTGGGGCATCCCCGTCAAAAAGGGCGATGCACCTTGGCCCGGCATGGAAGGCAAGGTGTTCTACGTCTGGTTCGATGCCCCCATCGAATATATCGCAGGCACCGCAGAATGGGCCGATGCGAACGGGCTGGATGACGCCGCATGGGAACGCTGGTGGCGCACCGACAAGGGTGCGTCCGATGTCACCTATTTCCAGTTCATGGGCAAAGACAACGTGCCCTTCCACACGCTGTCCTTCCCCGCCACCATCCTCGGCTCGGGCGAGCCGTGGAAGCTTGTGGATTACCTCAAATCCTTCAACTACCTGAACTACGATGGCGGCCAGTTCTCCACCAGCCAAGGCCGCGGCGTGTTCATGGATCAGGCGCTTTCGATCCTGCCCGCCGATTACTGGCGCTGGTGGCTGCTCTCGCACGCCCCAGAATCCTCGGATTCGGAATTCACCTGGGAAAACTTCCAGGCTTCGGTGAACAAGGATCTGGCCGATGTGCTGGGCAACCTCGTCTCCCGCGTCACCAAATTCGCCAAATCGAAACTGGGCGAAACCATTCCCGCAGGCGGCACGTTCGGCCCGCAGGAAACCGCCCTCATCGCCGATCTCGGCGCCCGCATCCAAGTGTATGAGGCGCTGATGGAACAGATGGAGGTCCGCAAGGCGGCCGCAGAACTGCGCGCCATCTGGGTGATCGGCAACGAATACCTGCAATCCGCCGCCCCGTGGAGCGTGGTCAAGACCGATCCCGAACAGGCACAGGCGCAGGTGCGGCTCGCCCTCAACCTGATCCGCGTCTATGCCATCCTGTCGCAACCCTTCATCCCCGATGCCGCCGCCACCATGATGGCCGCCATGGGTTCGGAGGATTGGTCATGGCCCGCCGATATCGGCGCCGCCATGCGCGCCCTGCCCGCAGGCGCCGCCTTCTCGGTGCCGGAAAACCTGTTCCGCAAGATCACCGACGAAGAACGCGCCGACTGGCAAAAACGCTTCTCGGGCATCCGCGCCTGACCTCATTTTCTGCCCGACAAATATCCTCGGGGGGAGCCCGCAACGCGGGCGTGGGGGGCAGACAGCCCCCCTGCCCCCCCAGCAACCGGAGCGACCCATGACCCTTTCCACCACCCGGTTCGGCAAGACCGGCCGCAACACCACCCGCATCGGTTTCGGCGCATGGGCCATCGGCGGCTCGTGGGGTGACGTGTCCGAAGCCGACGCCCGCGCCACGCTGGAAGCCGCACTTGACGCCGGCATGACCTTCATCGACACCGCCGATGTCTATGGCGACGGCCGGTCGGAACGCATCATCCGCGATGTGCTGAAAACCCGCACCGACAAACCCTTCGTCGCCACCAAGGCCGGCCGCCGCCTGAACCCGCATATCGCCGCAGGCTACACCCCCGCCAATATCGAAGCCTTCATCGACCGCAGCCTGACCAATCTTGGCGTCGATTGCCTCGACCTCGTGCAACTCCACTGCCCGCCGACCGAAGCCTATTACACCCCCGCCCTGTTCGACGGGATGGAGGCGCTGAAACAGCAGGGCAAGATCGCCCAATGGGGCGTGTCCGTCGAAAAGGTGGAAGAGGCGCTGAAAGCCATCGAATATCCCGGCTGCGCCTCGGTCCAGATCATCTACAACATCTTCCGCCAACGCCCCGAAACGCTGTTCTTCCGCGAGGCACAGGCGCGGGGCGTGGCGGTGATCGCCCGCGTTCCCCTCGCCAGCGGAATGCTCACGGGCAAATTGACCGCCGCTAGCACCTTTGCCGCCGATGACCACCGCGCCTTCAACCGCCATGGCGAGGCCTTCGATATGGGCGAAACCTTCTCGGGCGTGCCGTATGATGTGGCGCTGCAAGCGGTCGAAGAACTGCGCCCGCTGGTGCCGCAAGGCGCGACCATGGCCCAATTCGCCCTGCGCTGGATCCTGATGCAGGATGCCGTCACCGTGGTGATCCCCGGCGCCCGCACGCCTGCGCAATCGGCTGCCAATGCCGGTGCCGATGCATTGGCCCCGCTGCCCGCCGAAACCATGGCGGCCTGCCGCGATGTCTATGAGCGGCTGATCGCGCCCCACGTCCACCACCGCTGGTAAGGCAAGGGGGGCCTTCTGCCCCCCTCGGCCTTGCGGCCTCACCCCCCGAGAGTATTTGGGCAAAGGTGAAGGGGCAGATCAGGCCAAGGGCACCGTGCCCGCCAGCACCTCGCCCGCTGCAAGCAGCACATCCTCGCGGTGCCATCCGGCCAGAAGCTGCACCCCCATCGGGGTCGGCCCCGCAAGATCGGTCGTGACGACAAGTCCGGGCAGGCCCATCAAGGGCGGCGCGATCTGGGGCAGTTTCGCTTCGAGCACATGGGCGAAATCGGCTTCCGACCGCACATCAAGCTGATCCGGGAACGGGGCGTCGCCCGACACGGGGCACAGCACCAGCGGCCAATCGGCCAGAAAGCCCCGCCACAGGCGCGTCAGCCGCGCCCGCGCCTGCAAGGCCCGCATCAGCCCATCAGCCGTCAATGGCGCGACCATGCGGTCCAGACAGCCATGGATGAACAGCGCGTCGGGGTCGCCTTCGTCTTGCACGGCTTTGGCGGATGCGTGGCGCATGTCGGCCATCCAGAGGTGCAACTGCACCTCCCATGCCTCGCGCCAAGGGGGTGTGGTCACCTCGTCCACCGCATAGCCTGCATCCGCCAGCCGCCGCGCCGCAGCCTCCAGCGCAGCCCGCACCGCAGGCGCGACCGCCAATCCTTCGGGCGCGGGGCAGAAGGCGACTTTCCGTTCCGTTTCAACCCCTTGCAGCGGGGCGCCGATATACCACGGATCGCGCGCATCGGCCGCCGCCAGCGCCGCAAGCGACAGCCGCAAATCCCCGACCGACCGCGCCAGCGGCCCCGACACGGCCATCAACTGCCCGCCGATCAACCGGTCCGCCGCCGTGGCGTTATAGGCCGGAACGCGGCCAAGCGAGGGGCGCAAGCCATGCACACCGCATGCATATGCGGGGTAACGGATCGACCCCGCGATATCGGTCCCATGCGCCACCGCCCCCATGCCCGATGCCACCGCCGCCCCCGCCCCGCCCGACGACCCGCCCGGCGTCAGCCCCGCCACACGGGGGTTGACGGTCGTGCCATGCAGCGAATTGCGGGTGAACCAGCGCAAACTGAAAGCGGGCGTATTCGTCCGCCCGATGATCACCGCCCCCGCACGGCGCAGGTTTGCCACCACGGGGCTATCCTCGGCCGCCACCAGCCCCGCCTGACGGCGCAGCCCGTTGGTCGTGGCAAAGCCCTTCTGGTCCACATTCACCTTGACCGTCACGGGCACCCCCGCCATCGGCCCCAAGGCCTCGCCCCGCGCCCGCGCCGCATCGATGGCATCAGCCGCCGCCAGCGCCGCATCATCGCAGCGGGCAACGATGGCATTCAGCCCCCCGTTCACCGCATCGACCCGCGCCAGCGCCGCCATCGCCACCTCGCGCGCGGAAACCGCCCCCGATGCCACAGCTGCTGCGGTCTCGGTTGCCGTCAGCTCGTGCCATTGCGCCATCTTGCCCCCCGCAGCCCTGCCTTGGCACAGGCTAGGGCGCGGCGGGGCCTGGCGCAACCGCGCCCGCTGTCAGGCCTTGTCGCGAGGGAAAGCCCCGGTCAGCCGCTGATGAAATCGGCCAGCACCGCCCGCGTGCCCCGTGCGGCCAGATCGCGCAGGAAGCCTGCGAAACAGTCGATCACCGCCGCATCGCGGCCCACCGCGCCATAGATATCTTCCATCGCCAGCCAAAGCGCCGGATCACCCGCCGCCGCCCGCGCCACGGCTTGCAACCTGTCCCAGTTCGGATCGTTGGGTTCGATCACCAACCCGTCATCCGCCACACCCGCGCAATAGCGGCACCACAGCGCGGATTCGAGGATAAGCCCCCGCGGCAGGCGCCCCGCGGCCAGATTGTCGGCAATCGAGGGGATGATGAATTTCGGCTGGCGGTTCGACCCGTCAAGACACAGTCGCCGCTCGGTATCGGCCACTTCGGGGTTCGAAAAGCGTTCGTGGATCAGCTTGTAGTAATCGCCAAGGTCGGTGCCCGGAACGGGCGGCACGATGGGGATGATCTCTTCCCGTTCGACCTTGTCCAGAAACCCCGCAATCAGCGGCTCGGCCATCGCCTCGTGCACATATTCGATGCCCATCAGCCCACCCGGATAGGCGATGATCGCGTGGCCCCCGTTCAGGATGCGGATCTTCATCGCCTCGAAGGCGTGGACATGGGGGGTGAAGGTCACACCCACCGCTTCCAGCGGCGGGCGGCCTGCGGGGAAGTTGTCCTCCAGCACCCATTGGCGGAACGGCTCGCAGGTCACGGGAACCGGGTCGTCGCCAAGGCCGAATGTCGCAGCCAGCTCGCGTTCACGCGGGCCGGTGGCGGGGGTGATGCGGTCCACCATGCCGTTGGGAAAGGCGACATTGGTGGCCACCCAATCGGCAAAGGCAGGGTCGGACAGCCGTGCCAGCCCTACCACGGCGGCTTGGGTGACATGGCCGTTGCCGGGAAGGTTGTCGCAGGACATGACCGTAAAGGGCTGCACGCCCGCCGCCCGCCGCCGTTTCAGCGCCGCCAAAATCGCGCCAAAGGCCGTGGCGGGGCGGTCGGGGTTCGCCCCGTCGGCCACGATATCGGGATGGGCGGGGTCGAAGCGGCCCGTCGCGGGATCGACGTAATAGCCGCCTTCCGTCACGGTCAGCGACACGATGCGGATCGCGGGGTCGCACATCGCGGCAATCAGGGCGGCGTTGTCGTCTTGCACCGCGATAAAGCCCACCATCGACCCCACGCGCCGCGCCTTGTGGCCCGAAGGATCAAGCTCGATCACCGTCGAAAGACAATCCTGCGCCAGAAGCGCCTCGCGCATCCGCGCGTCACCGGCCCTGACCCCCGCCCCCAGAATGGCCCAATCCTGCGCCAGACCCTTGGCGAACAAGTCATCCAGATAGACCGCCATATGGGCGCGGTGGAAATTGCCCAGCCCGATATGCACGATGCCGGGGGTCAGCTTGGAACGGTCATAGGCGGGCATGTGAACGGTTTCGGTCATGGTCTTGGCCTTCAAGGTAAAAGGATCGCCGCGCGGGGCGCGACCATCGGTGTCAGGGCTAGGGGTCGGCCTGTCATCGTTCCCCCCTCATGCCATCCAGTTGCCGCCATCGACGCCATAGGTCTGGCCGACAACGTATTGCGCCGCATCCGAGGCAAGGAATACCGCCATATGCGCCACCTCCTCGGCCCGCCCGAAGCGTCCGAAGGGCACCCCTGCCGCGACCTGCCGCTTCTTCTCGCCAATCGCCAAGCCTTCGGTGCGGGCGAACAGGGCATCCACATGATCCCACATGTCACTTTCGATCACGCCGGGGGCGATGGCATTCACGTTGATGCCGTGGGAAATCAGGTTCAGCCCTGCCGACTGGGTCAGCGAAATCACCGCTGCCTTGGTCGCGCAATAGACCGCGCCGAGCGGTTCGCCCCGCCGCCCCGCCTGACTGGCAAGGTTGATGATCTTGCCGCCCGTGCCTTGGGCGATCATGGTCTTGGCGGCGGCTTGCAGGGTGAACAGGGTTCCCGCAACATTGACGGCGAAAAGCTTGTCGTAACTGGCCCGCGTCACCTCGACGATGGGCGCAAGGTCATAGACGCCCGCGTTGTTCACGAGGATGTCGATCCCGCCCAGTTGGCCCAAGGCGGCGGCAAATCCGGCCTCGATCCCCGCTTGCGTCGCCACGTCCATCGCCAAGGCCTGCAATCCGGCCTCGGCAAAGCCATCGACGCGCAGGTCGGCCACGACGACATGCGCGCCTTCGTCGCGGAAGGCCCGCGCGGTGGCAAGGCCGATGCCGCGGATGCCGCCTGTTACCAATGCCCGTTTGCCCGCCAAGCGCTGCATGTCAGGCCAGCCAGTTCCCGCCATCGACCCCAAAGGTCTGGGCGACCACATAATCGGCCTCGGACGTGGCAAGGAACACGGCCATTCCGGTCAGGTCTGCCGCCGTTCCCATGCGGCCAAAGGGCACGGCGTCGCCCACCTCGCGCTTTTTCTGGCCAAGGGGTTTGTTTTCGTACTTGGCGAAAAAGGCATCGACCCCGTCCCAATGTTCGCCATCCACCACACCCGGGGCGATGGCGTTCACGTTGATGCCGTGCCTGATCAGGTTCAGCCCCGCGCTTTGCGTCAGGGAAATGACCGCCGCCTTGGTCGCGCAATAGACCGCAACGAGGGATTCACCGCGCCGCCCCGCCTGTGACGCCATGTTGATGATCTTGCCGCCCTGCCCGCGTTCGATCATGTGCTTGGCCGCCGCCTGCAGGCAGAACAGCGTGCCCGCCACATTGACCGCGAACAGCCTGTCATAATCGGCCCGCGTGATTTCCGCGATAGGCGCGGCCGAAAACAGCGCGGCGTTGTTGATCAGGATGTCCAGCTTGCCCAGCTTGGCAATGGCCCCGGCAAAACCCGCATCGATGCTGTCCTGCCGCGTCACATCCATCTGCACGCCAATCGCCTGCGGCCCCAGTTCGGCCACCGCCCGCTCAAGCGCTGCGGCGTTGATATCGGCCAAGGCCACCTTGGCCCCCTGCGCGATATAGGCGCGCGCGAATTCCAACCCGATGCCGCGCGCGGCCCCCGTGATCAGCGCCGTCTTGCCTGCCAGTCTCATGCCAGTGCCTTTCCGTCCGTGCCAAAGCGGTGCAGCTTGTCCAGTTGCGGGGCCAGCGCCACCGCGTCGCCATGGCGCAAGGTGATCTCGCCCCCCGCCCGCACGGTCAGCATGCCCACCCCGTCCACCTGCACCCGCAGGAACGTGTCCGACCCCAGATGTTCCGACAGCCCCACCACGCCCTGCCACGGCCCGCCATCCTGCACGGTGATATGTTCTGGCCGGATGCCAATGGTGACGGCGCCGTGCTTTGCCGCCTCGGCCCCGTCGATCAGGTTCATCTTCGGGCTGCCGATGAAGCCCGCGACAAACAGGTTCGCGGGGTGGTGATACAGTTCGAGCGGGCTGCCCACCTGCTCGATCCGGCCCGCATTCAGCACCACGATCTTGTCGGCCATGGTCATCGCCTCGACCTGATCATGGGTCACATAGATCATCGTCGTTTTCAGCGTCTGGTGCAGTTCGGTGATTTCCTGCCGCATCGACACGCGCAGCGCGGCATCAAGGTTCGACAGCGGTTCATCGAACAGAAACGCCGCCGGTTCGCGCACGATGGCCCGCCCGATGGCGACCCGCTGGCGCTGCCCGCCCGAAAGCTGGCCGGGGCGGCGGTCAAGATAACTGGTCAGGTTCAGGATACGCGCTGCATTGGCCACGCGCTTTTCCTGCTCGGCCACCGGCAGCCCCGCCATTTTCAGCGGAAAGGCGATGTTCTTCCTGACCGACATATGCGGATAAAGCGCATAGGACTGGAACACCATGGCCAGCCCCCGCTTGGCAGGCGGAAGCTGGGTTGCGTCCTTGCCGTCAATCTCGATCACACCGCCCGTGGTGTCCTCAAGCCCCGCGATCAGGCGCAGCAGGGTCGATTTCCCGCATCCCGAAGGGCCCACGAATACGACAAACTCGCCCTCGTCGATGTCCAGGTCGATCCCCGGAATGACCGCGACATCCCCAAAGGATTTTCGCACCTGTTTCAGTGTTATCTTGCCCATATGGCCCTCACTTCACCGCGCCGAATGTCAGGCCACGGACGAGTTGTTTCTGGCTGAACCAGCCCAGTATCAGGATCGGCGCGATGGCCATGGTGCTGGCCGCGCTGAGTTTGGCGTAAAACAGCCCCTGCGGCGCCGAAAAGCTGGCGATAAAGGCCGAAAGCGGTGCCGCCTTGGTCGTGGTCAGCGTGATGGTCCAGAACGCCTCGTTCCACGCCAGTATCACGTTCAACAGAAGGGTCGAGGCGATGCCGGGAAGCGCCATCGGCGTCAGCACATGGACGATCTCGTTCCACAGTGACGCGCCATCCATCCGCGCCGCTTCCAGAATCTCGCCCGGAATTTCCTTGAAATAGGTGTAAAGCATCCAGACGATGATCGGCAGGTTCATCAGCATCAGCGCCAGAACAAGGCCGATCTTGGTGTCGAACAGACCCAGCCGCTGGAACAGCAGATACATCGGGATCAGCACACCCACGGCGGGCATCATCTTGGTCGAAAGCATCCACATCAGCAGGTCTTTCGTCCGCTTGCCCGGCACAAAGGCCATCGACCACGCGGCCGGAATGGCAATGGCCAGCCCCAGCAGGGTCGAGCCGATGGAAATCACCACCGAATTCCAGAAAAAGCGCGGATAATCCGACCGCGACCATACTTCGGCGTAATTCTCGAACGTCCAGTCGGCGCTGAACAGCTGCGGCGGCGATGCCACGGCTGACGCTTCGGTCTTGAAGCTGGTCAGGATCATCCAAAGCACCGGAAAGAAGATCAGCAGCGCCACGCCCCATGCGGCGGCGGTTGTCAGTATCTTGCGGCGGGTCGAATAGGTGCGGGCCATGGTCTTTTCCCCTTACGCGTCAAGATGCTTGCCGATGCCGCGCATCAGGAAATAGGCCACGATATTGGCAAGGATCACGGCGATGATCCCCCCTGCGGCCGCGCGCCCGATATCCTTGGCGATCACGGCCTGCTTGTAGATCATGTAAGGCAGCGTGGTCGAAGCCGATCCCGGCCCGCCCTGCGTGGTGGTGAAAATCTCGCCAAAGATGCCCAGAAGAAAGATGGTCTGGATCAGCACGACCACCGTAATGGCCCGCGTCAGATGCGGCAGCACGATATAGCGAAAACGGTTGAACGGCCCCGCGCCATCAATCTCGGCCGCCTCGATCTGTTCGGATGACAAAGATTGCAACGCCGTCAGCAAGATCAGCGTGGCAAAGGGCAGCCATTCCCACGCCACGATGAAGATGACCGATGCCATGGGATAATCCTCCATGAACAGCACCGGCTGGTAGCCAAGGCCCAGCGCCAGCGAAGCAAACATCCCGTTCTGCGGATGCATGAACAGGTTTTCCCAGATCGACGCGGCCACGGGCGGCATCACGAAGAAAGGCGAAATCACCAGTATCCGCAGCGGTCCCTGCCCCCAGACGGGCTGGTCCAGCAAAAGCGCGATCAGCACGCCGAAGATGATGGTGATGGCCAGCACGCCCCCGACCAAAAGCAGGGTATTGGAAATCGCCAGCCAGAAATCGGGCGAGTTGAGAAACCACGTATAGTTCCGCATCCCGACCCATCCGGTCCGGTCGGGCGAAAGCAGCCGGTACAGCCGGAACGAAAACCACACCGTCATGGCCAGCGGCACGATCATCCACACGAACAGCAGGATGACCGAAGGCGCCACCATGATCCTTGCGGCGATGCGGGATGATTGCGTTGCCACTTTGGCCTCCGAACGTCTGAAAAGGCGGGGCCAGCCCCGGCGCGGTCGCAGGGCGCGGCAATCCCGCGCGGCGTCCCGCAGTGCAAAAGAACCGGCCCCCTCTGGGAGAAAGGGGGCCGGTCTGGCGTGGCTTACTTGATGTAGCCGGCCGAGGTCATTTCATCGACCGCAGCGGCCTGGGCTTCTGCCAGTGCATCATCCACCGTCTTCTGGCCAGCCAGAGCCGCCGAGAAGATTTCGCCAACCGTCGTCGCAAGGCCCGCAAATTCCGGGATGGCGGCGAACTGGACACCCACATAGGGCACCGGCTTCACGGTCGGGTTGGTCGGGTCAGCCGCGTTGATGCTGTCCAGCGTCATCTTGGCGAAGGGCAGCTTGGCATATTCCGGGTTCTCGTACAGCGACTTGCGCGTTCCCGGAGGCACGTTGCCCCAGCCCTCTTTCGATGCGACCAGCGCCAGATAGTCCTTGTTGGTCGCCCAGTCGATAAAGGTCTTGGCGGCGTCCTTGGCATCCGACGATGCCGGAATGGCCAGCGACCATGCCCACAGCCAGTTGGCGCGCTTGCCAAGGCCCATGTCGGGCGCAAGGGCAAAGCCCACCTTGTCGGCGAATTCCGACTGCTTGGGATCGGTCAGCGCACCGGCCGAAACCGTGGCGTCCATACGGATGCCGCACTTGCCCTGCAACGACAGGGTCAGGTTTTCGTTATAGCCGTTGTTCGATGCACCGGGCGGGCCGTAATTGGTCAGCAGGTCCACATAGTCGGTCAGCACGGCTTTCCATTCCGGGCTGTCGAATTGCGGGTTCCAGTTCTCGTCGAACCAGCGCGCGCCATAGCTGTTGGCCATCGAGGTCAGGAAGGCCATGTTCTCGCCCCAGCCCGCCTTACCGCGCAGACAGATGCCATAGATGCCGGCGTCCTTGTCGGTCATCGCAGCGGCGGCCTTCTTGATGTCATCCCAAGTGGGCGCATCGGGAATGGTCACGCCGGCCTTTTCGGCCAGATCCTTGCGATAGTTCACAAAGGACGATTCGCCATAAAAGGGCGAGGCATAAAGGTTGCCGTCAACCGTCAGACCGCCCCGGATCGCGGGCAGCAGGTCATCCACGTCATATTCGGCGGGCAGGTCGTTCAGGCTTTCCAGCCAGCCCTGCTTGCCCCAGATCGGAACTTCATAGGTGCCGATGGTGATCACGTCATATTGGCCGCCATTGGTCGAGATATCGGCCGTCACGTTCTGGCGCAGGACGTTCTCTTCCAGCGTCACCCATTCGACCTTGATGTCGGGATGCTTGGCATAGAAATCGTCCATCAGGCCCTGCATGCGCACCATGTCGCCGTTGTTCACGGTGGCCACGGTGATCGTCGTTTCGGCCATGGCGGCGCCCGAAAGGCAAACCGCGACCGACGCACCCAAAAGGGCACGATGCGTCATTTTCATTGGGTAGTCCTCCCTAACAAGCGACTGAGCATTTCATCGCCTGATGGGCAATTACCCATATCAAAGGGCCTCTCGTCAAGTCTCTTGTCGGGCAAAAATTCACCACGGCGGCAAATGTTCCGCTGTCGAAACAAGCAACGGCAAAAGCGCGCCGCCCGTGCCTCGCCGCCCGCCCCGATATGTCTTGCAAGGTGCCGGCGGTGGCCGGTGTCAGGCGCGCGACAGAATCGCCCGCGCCGTCATCTCGTCGGTGACGATGCCATTCAGGATGCCCGCCTTCAGCGCCGCACGGATCGCGCCAACCTTCGACGCCCCCGCCGCCACCCCGATGGCAGGGCGCGCCAATCCCGGCACGACGCGCACACCGCCCAGACGGGTATCGTCAGGGCTTTCCAGATAGGTGCCTTCGGAATCGAATACCCAGCCCGCGATCTCGCCCACCGCGCCGCGCCGTTGCAGCGCGGTCAGTTCGGCGCGGGTGATGAACCCGTCCGCCAGAAGCGGCGCGTCATCGCCCATCTGGCCCACGCCGACAAAGATCACATCCGCCCGCTCGGCCAGATGCCGCACCTGCCGGATCGGCCCCAGCGCGGTAAAGGCCTCGAACTCGGCGCGGCTGCTGGCGATCACTGGCATCGGCATCGGATAATGCGGCGCGCGCACCTTGTCTGCGATCCGCATGATGACATCGAAAAAGCTGGCCGAGCCGTCCGGCGCGATATTGCCGATCATCGACACCAGCCGGTGATGCGGCGCATCCAGCGCCGCCATCGCATCGACCATGCCCCGCAAGGCCCGCCCGGTGCCCAGCGCAATCACCAACGGGTCGGTCATGGCCAGAAACCGCTCCAACTCTTGCGCGGCGGCCGGTGCAATGGCGCGCACCGCATCGGCCCCCGCCCCCAGTCCGGGCGCCACCCGCGCCCGCAACAGCCCGAAGCTCTCGACCAGCGCCTGTTCCAGTTCAAGACAGGCCGCGATCGGATGCTCGATCCGCACATGCACCAGCCCCTCGGCCATGGCACGGCTGACCAGCCGCTGCGCCCGCTGGCGGCTGACGCCCAGTTCGCGGGCGATCTGGTCCTGCGTCATCCCCGCGACGTAATACAGCCACCCCGCCCGGGCGGCATCGTCCGACTGGCTCGGTTCGGATTCGGGTTGCAACATCATTGCACCTCGCAGGAAGGGGCGAACACATCGGGCCGCGCCGCCCGCATCGCCGCGAAACTGTCGAACTGGGCACGCGGCACCGCATCGGGCGGCGGGGCAAGGTCAAGCCCGGCCAGATGGCTTCCACCCACGAAGCGCCATACCTCCATCCCTGCCGCCAACCCCGCCCGCACGCCGTTCAGCGAATCCTCGATCACCACACAGGCGGCGGGATCGGCCCCCATCCGGCGGGCGGCATGCAAGAACAGATCGGGCGCAGGCTTGCCCCGCGCTACTTCCGATGCGGTAAAGGCGCGACCCGCGAAAAACCGCGTCAGCCCGGTGATTTCCAGACTGCGCCGCATCCGTTCGGGGCTGGACGATGTGGCAAGGCAATAGGGCAAGCGCAATGCCCCGATCACCTCGGCCACGCCTTCCATCACCCGCAATTCCGCCTCGAATGCGGCCAGCAGACGTGCGCGGTAATCGGCCTCGAACCGCTCGGGCAGGGCCACCCCCCACCGCTCGCGCACCTCGCGCAGCACGACCGGATAGGACCGCCCCAGAAAATGGCGGCTGACGAAAGCCATATCCATCTCGACGCCATAGCCCTGCAATTCGGCGATCAACTGGCGGGCGGAAATCACCTCGCTGTCGATCAGTACGCCGTCGCAATCAAAGATGATCAGGTCTGGTCCGCTCATGGCCGCATGGTGAAAGCCAAGCGCAAGCGCCTGTCAACTGCGGGGGACGAAGAATTTTCGGCGAAAATTCTTCGGACGGGGGGCTGCCGCCCCCCGAACCCCCTGCGAGTATTTGGGCAAAGGTGAAAAGGAAGCAGGGCGCGGAAGCCCGCAGATCCCGTCGCTCGCGGGCAGGACGTGGAGCGTTTCATACACTCCCGAGAACAAACTCGGTCGCAGTGTCCGCCTTTCACACTGGCCCAAATATCCTCGGGGGGTGAGCGGCAAAGCCGCGAGGGGGGCAGACGGCCCCCCTCGAATTTTCGTAGAAAATTCGTCCTGTTCAGCCGCGGGCCAGCAGCGCGTCGATCTCGTCGCGCGATGGCATCGCGGGCGCCGTTCCGGCCCGTGTTACGCTGATGCCCGCCGTGGCGCAGCCAAAGCGCACGCAATCCACCACATCGCGCCCTTCGGCCAAGGCCACCGCGAAACCGCCATTGAAGGCATCGCCCGCGCCCGTGGTTTCCACCACCGCGCCTGCGCTGATCACCGGCACATGGACCGAGCGGGTGCGATCACGATAGAGCGCGCCCTTGTCGCCCAGCGTGATGATCGCCGCCCCCACGCCCCGCGCCAGCAGCGCATCGGCAGCGGCTTCCGCCTCGGCCACGGTGGTGACGGGCAGGCCGGTCAGCCCCTCGGCCTCGGATTCATTCGGGGTCACGAAATCGCACAGGCGCAGGATATCATCGTCAAGCGTTGCCGCAGGCGCGGGGTTCAGGATCGTCTTTGCCCCACCGGCCCGCGCAATCTCCAAGGCCCGCTTGGCCGCCGGAATGGGCTGTTCTAACTGGGTGATGAAGACCTTGGCCCCGCCGATCAGCGCGGCACGATCCTCGACATCACCCACCGAAATCCGCCCCGCCGCCCCTGCCGCGACGATGATCGCGTTGTTGCCCGTTGCATTCTCGATGAAGATATAAGCCGCGCCCGTATAGCTGTCGGCATCTTCGGTGATCGCGGTCTTGACCCCCGCCTTGGCCCAGGTTCCCCGCGCGATATCGGCAAAGGCATCCTTGCCCAGACGGGTGATGAAGGTCACATCCCCCCCCGCCTTGGCGGCAGCGACCGACTGGTTTGACCCCTTGCCCCCCGGCCCCAGCACGAAGGACGTGCCAAGGATCGTCTCGCCCATCTTGGGCTGGCGGTCTGCGCGATAGGCGGTATCGGCCACGAAGATGCCAAGGATCACGATGTCGGACATGGGCTTACTCCTCGGGCGGGATCACGCCCTTGCGGAACATGAAACAGCCATAGAACCGGCGCTCGCCGGTCTGGATCACGGCATAGGCCTTGCGGGCCCTGTCGTAAAAGGCAAAGCGCTCGATCCCGATCATCGGGCGGTGGCGGCCTTCGGCGGCGTCGATCTCGGCCTGCACCTCGGCCTGCACGGGCGGCACGGTGGACGGATCGCCCACAATTTCCATCCGGCCTGCGAAATCATCGACAAAGGTATCCAGCGGCAGCACCGACAGGATCGCGTTGGCCGCCTGCCCCGCCGTCAGGTTCTCCATCCGCAGCAAATGGCCCAGTTGCGTATCCCGTGCCACGCTGTCTGCCGGAAAATTCGTATCCGACAGGATCAGCACATCGCCATGCCCCATCGCCCGCAGACAGGCCAGCACCTCGGCATTCAGCCGGTTGTCGATCCCCTTGAGCATCCGTTCCTCCCGCAATTTCGGCAACCCTGACGCGCCACGCGGGCAGGGTCAAGCGCCGGTCAGAAGCGCATCCCGCTGGCCTTGTCGAAAAGATGCACCCCCGCCGCATCGGTCGGGGCCAGCGTCACCGCCTGCCCGGGCCGCAGGCTGACGCGGTCACGGAACACGGCCGTCAATTCGCGCCCTTCGATCCGCACCACCACATGGGTCTCGGACCCGGTGGGTTCCACCACGGCGACGGTTCCCTTGATGCCGGTTTCCGACAGCCCGAGGTTTTCGGGACGCACGCCATAGATCACCTCGCGCCCCTCGGCCACCGGCATGCCCGGGGGCAGCGGCAGCAGCGCCTCGCCCGCACGCACCGCACCCCCCTGCACCACCCCCGCGATCATGTTCATCGAGGGCGACCCGATAAAGGCCGCGACAAAGGTATTGGCAGGACGGTCATACAACTCCAGCGGCGCGCCCACCTGTTCGATCCGTCCGCCCTGCATCACCACGATCTTGTCGGCCATCGTCATGGCCTCGATCTGGTCATGGGTGACATAGACGGTCGTGGTCTTCAGCCGCTGGTGCAATTCGCGGATCTCGGTACGCATCTGCACGCGCAGCTTGGCATCAAGGTTCGACAGCGGTTCGTCGAACAAGAACACCTGCGGATCGCGCACGATGGCGCGGCCCATGGCCACGCGCTGGCGCTGCCCGCCCGAAAGCGCACGGGGATAGCGGTCAAGATAGGGGGTCAGGCCCAGCACCTCGGCCGCGCGCGCGACGCGGGTGTCGATCTCGGCCTTGTCCATGCCGCGCATCTTCAGCGCGAAACCCATATTCGCCGCCACCGTCTTGTGCGGATAAAGCGCATAGTTCTGGAACACCATGGCGATGTCCCGCTCGGACGGGGGCAGGTTGTTCACCAGCCGCTCGCCAATGGCGATCCGCCCCGACGACACCTCTTCCAGCCCCGCGATCATCCGCAGCAGGGTGGATTTCCCGCAGCCCGACGGGCCCACAAGCACCACGAACTCGCCATCGGTGATGTCAAGGTCAAGACCATGGATCACCTGCAGCCCGCCATAGGTTTTCTTCAATTCGCGGATCGTGACTTCGGCCATGCGCGCATCCCTCCCGGTCGTCTTGACTGATTAGGTAGCGAAGGCCGAGGGGCCTGTCCACGGACTAATCATACTAACATGTTAGAATCTTGACAGGGGCCTTGCCACTTGCCAAGGTCACCCCCGAGGATTGCCGCGGCGCGGGGTTGGGAGGCCCCATCCGCCAGAACCACCATGTGCGGGACGCACGGCAGCTCAGGGATAAAGCAACGCCAGAACAGCCGGCCGCCACAGGCACCGGCACACAGGGAGGACGTTACCGTGAAAGTCGATCACTACAACATGCTGCGCTCGCGCATGACCCGCCGCGGTCTGCTGCAAGGCGCAACCGCGATGACCGCGGTTGCCGCTGCCGGCCGGTTCGGCGGCATCCGCGCCGCCATGGCGCAAGACAATCTGCGCGCCGAACTGCTCAAGATTCCGGGCGTTGGCGCGGGCTCGCCCACCGATGCCGATTGGCAAAAGGTCGGTGAACTCTGCCTCGGCGCTACCAAGGCCAACGTGGCCGAAGGCGAATTCGCCGGCGTCGAGCTGACCTTCATGGGTCTGAACAACCAGAACCTGCACAACCTGCTGTTCCGCGGCTTCCTGAAACCGTGGGAGGCCTATACCGGCGCCAAGATCAACTGGATCGACCTGGCGCAGGCCGACTATAACCCGCGTCTCCAGCAGGCCATCGCCACCGGCACCGTCGATTTTGACATCATCGAGATGGGCGCCCCGTTTGAAGGCGACACCGCCGGCAAGGGCCTGCTTGACGAGATGCCCGACTGGGTCAAGACCCAGATCGACATGGACGACTATGTGAACTACCTCAAGGCGCCCGTGGGCACCTGGAACGGCAAGACCTATCGCGTCACCATCGACGGCGACTGCCACACCTTCAGCTACCGCAAGGACTATTTCGGTGAAGGCGCCATCGGCGGGGCCGAAGTGCCGAAAACCTGGCAGCAGGTCAACGAAGTGTCCAAGGCCGTTCTGGGCCAGACCGACCCGCTCACCGGCCAGCCGGCCTATGGCTATCTTGACCCGCTCAAGGGCTGGGGCGGCTTCGGCTTCTACTTCCTTGAAAACCGCGCCGCCGCCTATGCCAAGCACCCGAACGATCCGGCATGGCTGTTCGACCCCGAAACCATGAAGCCGCGCGTCAACAACCCGGCTTGGGTTCAGGCCATCCAGGACGTGCTCGACCTGATCGCCGCCAATGCCTATCCGGCCGATCAGATCAACGCCGACCCCGGCACCACCGGCTTCTCGCAGTTCCTTGCCGGCACCGGCTCGATGCTGATGTGGTGGGGCGATATCGGCTCGAACGCGCGCACCTCGGACAGCTCGGTCGTGGGCGATGTGGTGGGCTTTGGCATCAACCCCGGCTCGGACAAGGTTTACAACAGCCAGACCGGCGCATGGGAAGAAACCTACAACGAAGCGCCGAACATGGCCTATCTGGGCTGGGGCGTCTATGTGACCAGCCGCGTCTCGGGCGACGAAAAGAAGCGTAAGGCCGCATGGTCCGCCGCAGCCCATCTGGGCGGCAAGGACATCTCGCTCTGGACGGCCGCCTATCCGTCGGGCTTCCAGCCCTACCGGAACTCGCACTTCCAGTATGACGAATGGGAAGCCGCAGGCTACGACCGCGCCTTCGTCGAGGATTACCTCGGGTCGAACGCCGACAGCTACAACCACCCCAACGCCGCCATCGAACCCCGTATCCCCGGCATCTTCCAGTACTACTCGGTCGCCGAGGACGAACTGGCCAAGGGCTATGCGGGCCAATACAAATCGGCACAGGAAACCGCCGACGCGATTGCCGCCGCCTGGGAAAAGATCACCGACCAGATCGGCCGCGACAGCCAGATCGCGCTGTACAAGGCAAGCTTGGGGATGTGATCG
>JAIXRW010000059.1 GCA_027484985.1 Rhodobacter sp.
CCGCGCTGTCGGCCGACCGCAAGGCGGGGATGGAGATGGCCGAGGTGTTTCCCTTCCTGCGCCATCTGGCCCTGCCGAAGCTGGTCAAGATCGACGAGATCGACTTTTCCACCATCGACCTGTGCTTTTGCGCGCTGCCCCATGCCACCACACAGGCCGTGGTCAGCCAATTGACGCGCTCCTTGCGGATCGTGGACCTTTCGGCCGATTTCCGGCTGCGCGACCCTGCGGCCTATGAGAAATGGTATGGCCAGCCCCATGCCGCGCTCGATCTGCAACAGGAAGCGGTTTACGGCCTGACCGAGTTTTACCGTGACGACATCGCCAAGGGCCGCCTGATCGCGGGCACCGGCTGCAATGCGGCCACGGGGCAATACGCGCTGCGCCCGCTGATTGCTGCGGGGGTGATCGACCTTGACGATATCCTGATCGACCTCAAGGCAGGGGTCAGCGGGGCAGGGCGGTCCTTGAAGGAAAACCTGCTGCATGCCGAACTGTCGGGCGGCACGCATAGCTATTCGGCGGGCGGCAAGCACCGGCATTTGGGCGAGTTCGATCAGGAGTTTTCCAAGATCGCCGGCCGCCCCGTGCAGGTGCAGTTCACGCCGCATCTTCTGCCGATGAACCGCGGCATCCTTGCCACCACTTACGTCAAGGGCGACCCCAAGGTGGTTCACGCCACGCTGCAAGCCGCCTATGCCGACGAACCGTTCCTGCGGGTGCTACCCTTTGGCGCACTCCCCTCGACACGCGATATCGCGGGCAGCAATTTCTGCCATATCGGCGTGATCGGTGACCGCATCGCGGGCCGCGCCGTGGTGATCGCGGTTCTGGACAACCTGACCAAGGGGTCGTCCGGGCAGGCCATCCAGAACGCGAACCTGATGCTGGGGATCAAGGAAACGGAAGGGCTGATGCTGGCCCCCGTCTTTCCGTAAGGGGGCAGATCATGGCCGGAATGAAGGGGCTGAAAAAGCAACGCCGCATCCAGATCATCGCGCTGGCGGTGGTGTTGCTGGCGGGGTCCACCGCGCTGGTGGGCTATGCCATGCGCGACGGGATCAACTATTTCCGCTCGCCCAGCCAGGTCTATGAAAAGCCCCCGTCCGAGGGCGAGGTGTTCCGCATCGGCGGGCTGGTCGAGGACGGGTCGGTCCTGCGCGGGCAGGGCGAGACGGTCAGTTTCAAGGTGACCGATACCAAATCGTCGGTTCCCGTCACCTATACCGGCGTGCTGCCCGACCTGTTCGCCGAAGGGCAGGGCATGGTGGGCACCGGTAGCATGGTGAACGGCACCTTTGTCGCCACCGAAATCCTTGCCAAGCATGACGAGACCTATATGCCCAAGGAAGTGGTCGATGCGCTGAAAGAACAGGGCGTCTATGTCGATCCCAAACCCGGCAGCTGACCGCACGCTGGCCTAGGCCGGCGTTAACCCTGCCGCGCCATGCTGCCCTTTCCGTTGCAGGAGGGGGCCATGGACATCACCGAAGTCGCACGCAGCATCGCCCTGTCCGAAGGCGGTTTCGTCGATGACCCGTCCGATCCGGGCGGGCCAACCAATCGTGGCATCACGCTCGGCACGCTGCGCCGCCTGCATCTGGATGTCACGGGCGACGGACGGGCCGATCTGGCCGACCTGCGGGCGCTGACGCTGGAACAGGCGGCAGATGTGTTCCTGCGCGACTATTTCCACCGCCCGCGGCTGGACCGCCTGCCCGAGATCCTGCAAGCCAGCGTCTTTGACATGCAGGTGAATTCCGGCGCGCAAGCCGTTGTGATCTTGCAGAAATTGCTGAACCGCATGGGTTTTGCCTGCGCGGTTGACGGAATCGTCGGCCCGCAGACCGCACAGGCGGCACAACTGGCGGCCCAGGCCGCCCCCGCCCATCTGGCCGATGCCTATGGCATCACGCGGCGGAATTTCTACTACGCCCTTGCCGACGCGCGGCCCGCTTTACGCAAATTCGCGCGGCGCCAGGATGGCGGCAAGGGCGGCTGGATCACCCGCGCCGAAAGCTTTGTCGCGCCCCGCTATCACCTGACCCTTGCCCAACATCGTGAAAGGACCGCCCCATGGGCCTGAACCCGCTTTCCCACGCCCCCGATGCCGCCGCCGCCCTGCGCACGCTGACAGCCGCGCTAACGGCCGACCCCGTGGCCAACCCGCCCGTGGCGGGGCGCTACAACCGCGTGATCGACGCGCTGAACCGCCTGCCGCGCCCGCTTTCGGCGTTGGGGGCGCTGGTTCTGGTGGCTTTTGCCATGATCGACCCCGCCGGTTTTGCCGCCCGCATGGCCGCGCTGTCGGATATGCCCGACCCGCTTTGGTGGCTGATCGGCGCGGTGATGACCTTTACCTTCGGCGCGCGCGAAACGCATTACCTGCGCAACAAACCCTCAGCCCCCCCGAAACCAGACGAGACCGCGCCGAATGCCGCGCTGGATGACTGGCAAAGCGGGCAACCCTGACGGGCTGTCCTTGACCTGTCTGGTCCCCTCTGGCATTGCCAAGGCGACCAGACAGGACTTGATCAAATGAATCTCTTCTCGGATATCCGGGAGCTTGTCATCGCATCCCTGACCGCGATGGCCTCGGACGGGCAGCTTCCTGCCGGATTGGACCTTGCCGCCGTTGCGGTGGAACCGCCGCGCGATGCGGCGCATGGCGATATGGCCACGAATGCCGCGATGGTGCTGGCCAAGCCCGCCGCGATGGCCCCCCGCGCCATTGCCGAAGCACTCGCCGCCCGCCTGATGGCCGATCCGCGCATCGCGGGGGCCGATGTGGCGGGGCCGGGTTTCCTGAACCTGCGGCTCAATCCCGGCATCTGGCAGGGGCTGGTGCGGTCGGTTCTGGTGCAGGGCACCGCTTACGGCCGGTCGAACCTTGGCGCGGGGCTCAAGGTCAATGTCGAATTTGTATCGGCCAACCCGACGGGGCCGATGCATGTGGGCCATACCCGTGGCGCGGTCTTTGGTGACGCGCTGGCGCGGCTGCTGGCCTATGCGGGCTGGAACGTCACGCGGGAATATTACATCAACGATGGCGGCGCGCAGGTCGATGTGCTGGCCCGGTCCGCCTATGAACGCTACCGCGAGGCCTGTGGCCTTTCCCCCGAAATCCGTGAAGGGCTTTACCCCGGCGATTACCTTATTCCCGTGGGCGAGGCGCTGAAGGCCAGATACGGCACCAGCCTGTTGGAACAGCCTGAATCGGTCTGGCTGCATGATGTGCGCGATTTCGCCAGCCAGATGATGATGGAAGAAATCCGTGGCGATCTGGCGCTTCTGGGCGTGCAGATGGATGTCTATTCGTCGGAAAAGGCGCTTTATGGCACGGGCGAGATCGAAGCCGCGATCGACACCCTGCGCGGCATGGGGCTGATCTACGAAGGCGTGCTGGAACCCCCCAAGGGCAAAGAACCCGAGGATTGGGAACCCCGCGTGCAAACCCTGTTCCGCTCGACCGCGCATGGCGATGATGTGGACCGCCCCGTGCAGAAATCGGACGGGTCATGGACCTATTTCGCGCCCGACATCGCCTATCACCACAACAAGGTGAAGCGCGGCTTTGACGCGCTGATCGACATTTTCGGCGCCGACCATGGCGGCTATGTCAAACGGATGAAGGCCGCCGTTTCCGCCCTGTCGGGGGGCCGCGTGCCGCTGGATATCAAGCTGATCCAGCTGGTGAAGCTGTTCAAGAACGGCGAACCCTTCAAGATGTCGAAACGGGCGGGCACCTTTGTGACCCTGCGCGATGTGGTCGAACAGGCGGGCGCCGATGTGACCCGCTTCGTCATGCTGACGCGCAAGAACGATGCCCCGCTCGATTTCGACTTTGACAAGGTTCTGGAACAGTCAAAGGACAACCCGGTCTTTTACGTGCAATACGCCAATGCCCGCATCAATTCGGTGCTGAGGAAAGCGCATGATGCGGGGATTGCCGTCGATGACGCCACGCTTGCGGCCGCCGATCTGTCAGGCCTGACGCATGAGGCCGAGCTGAAGATGGCCAAGCAACTGGCCGAATGGCCCCGTCTGGTCGAGATTGCGGCGCGCAACAACGAACCGCATCGCGTGGCCTTTTACCTGTATGAACTGGCCTCCGATTTCCACGGCTTGTGGAACCGCGGTAATGACGACACCGCGCTTCGGTTCATCCAAGAGGGTGAAACCGCCACATCACAGGCGAAAATCGCCCTTGCCCGGGCCGTTTCGGTTGTGATTTGCGCGGGTCTTGGTATTCTTGGCGTCACTCCGGCCGAGGAAATGCGCTGAAGAACAAGCGTCCGGCCGGGTCGATCAGGCAGGCGTGGCGGGACGATCCGCCACGAACGGGGCAGGGCATGGCGGACGTTGACTTCGACGATTTCGATGATGGCTATGGCACAGCCGAAGGGCAGGGCCTGCGCCAGCAGCGTGTTGCGCGGCTGGTCAATCTGGCGGGTGCGCTGTCGTCGGTGGCGCTGGTCGCTGGCTTTGCGATCTGGGGCTACAAGCTCGCGGTGCGCGATGTGACCGGAATTCCCGTGATCCGCGCGCTGGATGGCCCGATGCGGATCGCCCCCGAAAATCCGGGGGGCGAGGTGGCCGCCCATCAGGGGCTTGCCGTCAACGATGTGGCCGCGATCGGCACCGCCGCCCCGCCGCCCGAAACGCTGATCCTTGCGCCGCGCCCCGTGGAACTGGCGGCCGAGGATGAATCCTCCGAAGACCTTGCCGGTGCCGCCCCCGCGCAGGATACCGCCCTTGCCCCCGTGCTGGCGCCCGCCGTGGCGCCTGTCGTGGCCGCCCCCGCCGGCACAGCCCCCGCCAATGGCGCCGAAACCGGCGCCGATGCCGATGCCGTGGCCCGCGCGCTGGCCGAGGCGATGGCCGGCGAAGATGATCTTGGCGCGGTCGAGGAACTGGCCCCTTCCGAAACCTTGGCCCCTTCCGAACCCGTGGCGCCCGCAGACCAGATGGCCCCCGAAACCCGTATGGCAACCGCCGAACCGTCCCAGACCGCAGCCCCCCGCCCGCGCCTGCGCCCCGCGACCCTTGCCCCCGCCAACGCGCCCGCTACTGACGCGCCCGCCGCCGATGCGCCCACCCTTGGCGCCGAACCCGCCCCGCCCCCCGTGACCGAGATCGACGCCGCCAACATTCCCGTGGGCACGCGCCTTGTGCAACTGGGCGCCTTTGACACCGCCGATCAGGCCCGCGCCGAATGGGTAAAGCTGGTCAACCAGTTCGGCCCCGCCTTTGACGGCAAGGCGCTGGTGGTCCAGCAGGCCGAAAGCGGCGGCCGCGCCTTTTTCCGGCTGCGCGCCCATGGCTTTGCCGACGGAACCGAGGCGCGGTCGTTCTGCACCACGCTGTTGCAGCAGAACGCCTCCTGTATTCCGGTCGAGCAGCGATGACCATGGCGGCGACAGGGGCCACCATCTTCGGCTGTTCCGGTCCGGTGCTGACCGCCGCCGAACGCGCCTTTTACCGCGATGCCGACCCGTGGGGCTTTATCCTTTTTGCCCGCAACGTGGAAACCCCCGACCAATTGCGCCGCCTGACGGGCGATCTGCGCAACAGTGTGGGCCGCGACGCGCCTGTTCTGGTCGATCAGGAAGGCGGCAGGGTGCAGCGCCTGCGCCCCCCCCATTGGCGCGAATGGCTGCCGCCGCTCGATCAGGTCCGCGCCGCAGGGCCACTTGCGGCCGAGGTGATGGCCCTGCGCTACCGGCTGATGGCGGCCGAACTGCGCGCGGTGGGGATCGATGCCAATTGCGCGCCCTGCGCCGACCTGGCCCTGCCCGAAACCCACCCTTTCCTGCAAAACCGCTGCTATGGCGACGACCCCGCGCAGGTCGCGCAGATTGCCCGTGCCGTGGCCGACGGGCTGATGGCGGGTGGCGTGCTGCCTGTGGTCAAGCATCTGCCGGGGCATGGCCGGTCAACCGCCGACACGCATCATGACCTGCCCACCGTAACGGCCAGCGCCGAAACCCTGCGCGCCACCGATTTCGCGCCCTTTGCCGCGCTGAACGATCTGCCCATGGCGATGACCGCCCATATCGTCTTTGCCGCGCATGATGCCGAAAACCCCGCCACGCAAAGCGCCGCGATGATCCGCGTGATCCGCCAAGACATCGGCTTTACCGGCCTGCTGATGACCGATGACCTGAACATGCAGGCCCTGCGCGGAACTTTGGCCGAACGCGCCGCCCGCGCCATCGCCGCAGGATGCGACATCGCGCTGCACTGCAAGGGCGACATGGCTGAAATGCAGGCCGTGGCCACCGCTGCGGGCCGCATGGGGCCTGACGGTGCGGCCCGCGCCGCCGCCGCCCTGTCGCGGCGGGGCGGTGCAGACGCGGCCGATTTGGACGCACTGGCACGGCGCTTTGCCGCGCTGACGGGGCTTGCGCCATGACCGATGACTGGTCCGAACCCGTGGCAAACCCCGCCGAACGCCTTGCCGCCGAGGCGCTGATCGTCGATGTGGACGGGTTCGAAGGCCCGCTCGACCTGCTTTTGACGCTGTCCCGCACGCAAAAGGTCGATCTGCGCCGCATCTCGGTGCTGCAACTGGCCGAACAATATCTGGGCTTTGTCACCCGTGCCCGCGCGCTGCGGATCGAACTGGCCGCCGATTATCTGGTGATGGCCGCATGGCTTGCCTTTCTGAAATCGCGCCTGCTGTTGCCGCCCGAACCCGGCGATGACGGGCCAAGCGCCGAGGAACTGGCCGCGCATCTGGCCTTTCAGCTGGAACGGCTGGAAGCCATGCGCGAGGCTGCCGCCCGCCTGATGGCGCGCGACCAGCTGGGGCGCGACATCTTCGCCCGTGGCATCCCCGAGGATGTAACGCGCAACCGCATCATCACCTATGATGCATCGCTGATCGACCTGATGCGCGCCTATGCCCGTATCCGCACCCGCGACGAATTCCGCCCCTTCGTCATGGACCGCGATCATGTTTTCACCATGGAACAGGCGCTTGACCGGATGCGCGGCCTGATCGGCTATGCCGGTGACTGGGCCGATCTGACCAGCTTCCTGCCCGAAGGCTGGGATGCAACCCCGATGCGGCGCCGGTCCTCGACCGCGGCGCATTTCGCGGCCATCCTCGAACTGGCGAAACAGGGGCAGGTCGTGCTGCGGCAGGGCGAAACCTTTGCCCCGATCCAGCTGCGGCGGAGGGATGGGGCATGACCGGGGCCACGGAAAGAACCCTGTTCGAAGCCCCGCCCATGGGCGAACAGGAACGCATGGTCGAAGCGATCCTGTTTGCCAGCGCCGATCCCGTCACCGTGGCCGAACTGCAATCGCGCATGCCGCATGGCTGCGATCCGGCCGAGGCGCTGGCCTATTTGCGAAAGCGCTATGAAGGGCGCGGCGTGCATCTGGTGCGGGTGGGCGATGCCTATGCCTTTCGCACCGCTGCCGACCTTGGCTATCTGATGCAAAAGGAAAGCACCGAGGTGCGCAAACTGTCGCGCGCCGCGATCGAGACCCTGGCCATCGTCGCCTATCACCAGCCCGTCACCCGCACCGAGATTGAAGAGATCCGCGGCGTCGCCGTGTCACGCGGCACCATCGACCAGTTGCTGGAACTGGACTGGATCCGCCTTGGCCGCCGCCGCATGACCCCGGGCCGCCCCGTCACCTTTGTGGTGACCGAACACTTCCTTGACCATTTCGGTCTTGAATCCGCGCGCGATCTGCCGGGGCTCAAGGAATTGCGCGCGGCCGGGCTGCTCGACAACCGGCCCTTGCCCGGCAGCATGCAAAAACCCGATGACGAGGACGAGGCCAATACCGGCCAAAGCGAATTGTTCGAGGACGAGTGACATGGATATCGGCCGCCTTCTGATGATGATCCTCAACCCCATCCTGCGCAGGCTGATCTCGCGCGGGGTGGATGCGGGCTTTGACCGCGTGCTTGGCCCCCGCGACAAGGCCAGCACCGGCGACCGGCAGGGCAGGGACGCCGCAAAGCGCCTGCGCCAGACGCTGCGCATCGGCCGCAAGCTCTGGTAACAAATTCCTTCAGAAGGAATTTGCCAAATTCTTTCTGAAAGAATTTGGCCCTAGCGGAACTGTTTCGCCAGTTTCAGGCCCTGACCCTGATAGTTCGACCTGATCTCGCGCCCATACAGCGTGTCGGGTCGTTCGGCCATGTGTTCATAGACCAGCCGCCCCACCACCTGCCCGTGTTCCAGCACGAAGGGCGCTTCGTGGCAGCGCACTTCCAGCACGCCGCGTGACCCTGCCCCCCCGGCGGCAGCATGGCCGAAACCGGGGTCGAAGAAGCCCGCGTAATGCACGCGGAATTCGCCCACCATGGCCAGATAGGGCGCCATTTCGGCGGCATAATCGGGCGGGATAGTCACCGCTTCGCGGCTGACTAGAATGTAAAAGGCGCCGGGGTCAAGGATGATGCGCCCGTCGCTGGTGCGGACCTCTTCCCAGAATTCGGGCGCGGGGTAATGGCCGATGCGGTCAAGATCGATCACGCCGGTATGGGGCTTTGCGCGGTATCCCACCAGATCGCCCGATGCGGGTCGCAGATCAACCGAAAAGCCCAGGCCATCCGAAATGACCGCTTCGCCGCTGACCAGTGGCTCGCGCGCATGAAGCGCGGCCAGATCGGCATCGGACAGCACCGATTGCCCGCTGCGAAAGCGTATCTGGTTCAGCCGCATTCCGGGGCGCACCAGCACCGAAAAACTGCGCGGGCAGACCTCGGCGTAAAGCGGGCCGTGATAGCCTGCGCCGATGCGGTCAAATTCGGTGCCGCCATCGGTGATCGTGCGGGTCAACAGGTCCAGCCGCCCGGTCGAGGATTTGGCATTGGCCACCGCCGTAAGTCCTGCGGGCAGGGCAAGCCCCTCTTGCAGCGGAATCACATAGACGCAGCCCTTTTCCAGCACGGCGCCATGGCTCAGGTCCACGCGATGCATCTCGAACTCGGCCAGCCGTTCGGCCACCCTGCGCCCCGCACCGGCAAGGAACGAGGCCCGCACGCGGTAAGCCACCGTGCCCAACCGCAGATCGAGGCTGGCAGGCTGCACCTGCCCTTTTAGGACGGGCGCTGCCGTGGTGATCGCGCCAGCGTCCAGCAGCGCGCGGATCGCCTGTGCCGGAAGAACGCCTGTCGTCACCATGGCCCATCCCCCGTCAGGCTGAAAACAAAACCGCCCGCGCTGCCACGGGGCAGGCGGGCGGTTTCTGATTTGGTCGGGCCGGAGAGATTCGAACTCTCGACCTTCCGCCCCCCAGACGGACGCGCTAACCAGGCTGCGCTACGGCCCGACACGGCGTCTTCATACCGCTTTTGCGGGCGGGGGCAAGCGGTAAAGCGCATTGATTTTGCAATCACCTTGCGCGGCGCCGCACGCCCTGCGCCAGCCGCCCGCGCAGGTCGGCCAGCCGCGCCCGCAGCGCCGCAAGCTCGGCCTGCCGCCCCGCCAGACGGGCCGGATCGACCTGCCGCAAGCGCAGCGCGACGGGCGTTGCCTCGGTCGGGGTGGCAGCGGGTTCGGCATCTTCGGCCCCATCACCGGGTGCGGCAGCCTCGCCATGCAGCGGCACGGGCGGGGCAGGCGGGGTTTCTTCCTCGGCCTCGGTAAAGGGCGCCTCGGGCACCTCGGCGGCTGTTTCGGCAGCGGCTGCGGGGGCTTCGACCTCGCGCGCCTCGGCCCGCGCCAAGGCCGCCCCGAGCGGGATGACCTGCGCGGTCTGCACCGCTTCGGGCGCCGCTTCCTGCGCGGGCATACCCGCGCCCCGATCCAATTCCGCCACCAATGCCGCCTCTATATCCTGATCCATCGACGCAGGCGCCAATAGCCCGCCCAGCGCCGCCACATGGCGCACGCCCTGTTCGCGTAAAATCTTTTGCACGCCGCGGATCGTCAGCCCCTCTTCGTGCAGCAACTGCCGGATGCCCGCCAGCAGCGCCACGTCGGACGGGCGGTAATAGCGCCGTCCCCCCGCCCGCTTGACAGGCCGCACCTGCGGGAACCGGCTTTCCCAGAACCGCAGCACATGGGCCGGTGTGCCCAGCGTCTCGGCCACCTCGCTGATGGTGCGAAAGGCGTCTGGCGATTTCTCCATCGCGCGGCCTTGCCCTATTTCTTCGATCCGGCGGCCACGCGGTCTTTCATCAGATGCGACGGGCGGAATGTCAGCACGCGGCGCGGGCTTATCGGCACTTCGTCGCCCGTCTTTGGGTTGCGGCCCACCCGCGCGGTCTTGTCGCGCACAGAAAAGGTGCCAAAGGACGAAATCTTTACCGTCTCGCCCGCAGCCAGCGCCTCGGACATGTGCTGAAGCACGCTTTCGACCAATGCGGAACTTTCGTTGCGCGACAGGCCCACTTCGCGGAACACCGCTTCGCTCAGGTCCATGCGCGTCAGGGTCTTCTCGCTCATCGCCATGCCTCCCCAGATTTCGGGCAAGATTGGGCGGATTAATTTCTCAAGTCAATATCAGCCACTTGGGCGGCGGATTTAAGGCCTGTCACCAGCGCAGAACCACCGATCCCCAGGCCAGGCCCCCGCCAATCGCCTCGGTCACCAGAAGATCGCCCTGCTTGATCTGCCCGCGCGCCTTGCCGACCGAAAGCGCCAGCGGAATCGACGCGGCCGAGGTGTTGCCATGGTCCTGCACCGTCACCACCACGCGGTCCATCGGCACCTGCATGCGTTTGGCAGTGCCTTCGATGATGCGGATATTGGCCTGATGCGGCACGATCCAATCTACATCGCCGCCGGTCAGCCCCACCTTGTCCAGCGCGGCATGGGCGGTTTCGGCAAGCTTTTCAACGGCATGGCGGAACACTTCCTTGCCCTGCATCCGCAAATGGCCCGTCATGCCGGTGGACACGCCGCCATCGACATAAAGGATGTCGCGCTGGCGCCCGTCGGAATGAAGATCGGTGGACAGGATGCCCCTGTCATCGGTCGTGCCCGCGCCTTCGCCCGCTTCCAGCACCACCGCCCCCGCCCCGTCACCGAACAGCACGCAGGTGGAACGGTCGCTCCAATCCATCAGCTTCGAGAATGTCTCGGCCCCGATCACCAGCACCCGCCGCGCCTGACCCGACAGGATCATCGCATTGGCGGTGGACAGCGCAAAGACGAATCCCGCACAGACCGCCTGCACATCAAAGGCAAAGCCCCGCACCATGCCCAGATTCGCCTGAATCATCGTGGCCGCCGAAGGAAAGGTCAGATCGGCGGTCGAGGTGGCAAGGATGATCGCGTCAATTTCGCCGGCCACCAGCCCCGCATCGTCCAGCGCCGCCTGTGCCGCCCGTGTGCCAAGGTCTGATGTGGTCTGCCCTTCGGCCGCGAAATGCCGCCGTTCGATACCCGACCGGGTGCGAATCCATTCGTCCGAGGTTTCGACCAGCGATTCGAGTTCGGAATTCGGCACAAGCCTTTCGGGCAGATAATGCCCGACGCCCTTGACTACGGCGCGTATGGTCATTCGGTCGTCCCGCCCTCTGCCCCGTTGGGGGCGCCCCTTGCGGCGGCATCCTGCCCCGCCTGTTCGGCCGATGCAACCTGCGCCGCCAGCCGCTGCAAAAAGCCCGATTCCGCCAGCCGGTAGGCCAGCCCGATCGCCGCGGCCACCCCCGTGGCATCGGCCGAACCGTGCGATTTGACCACAGTTCCGTTCAGCCCCAGAAACACCCCGCCATTCGCGCGGCGCGGGTCGATGCGGCGTTGCAGGCGTTTCAGCGTGCCCAGCGCCATCAGCGCCGCCAGCTTCGATCCGATGCTGGCATTGAATTCCTCGCGCAGGAAATCGGCCACTAGCTTGGCCACGCCTTCGCCGGTTTTCAGCGCCACATTGCCCGTAAAGCCATCGGTCACGATCACATCGACACGGTCCGACGGAATATCGCTGCCTTCGACAAAGCCGATATATTCGAATTCGCCCACGCCTTGCAGGTGCAGCAGCCGGTCATGCGCCTCTTTCAGCTCGGCCCGGCCCTTGTGTTCCTCGGTCCCGACATTCAGCAAGCCCACGCGTGGCCGCGTCAGGTTCAGCCCGTTGCGGGCATAGCTGGCCCCCATCGTGGCATATTGCACCAGATCATCCGGCTCGGCCTTGATGTCGGCGCCCATGTCCAGCATCACGTTATAGCCCGAAGGGTTGCGCGACGGCCAGAAACTGGCAATGGCCGGACGGGTGATGCCGGGCAAACGGCGCAGGCGCAGCATCGACACCGCCATCAGCGCGCCGGTATTGCCGCAAGACACCGCAACCGTCGCATCGCCGCGCTTGACGCTTTCGATGGTGGACCACATCGAGGTGCCTTCGCCATTTCGCATCACCTGCGCGGGCTTGTCATGCATGGTGACCACGCGCTCGGCATGGCACAGCGTCACGCGGCCGACCAACGCCGGTTCGCGGGCCACCATCGGGCCCAGTTCGGCCTGATTGCCATGCAGCACAAAGGCAATGCCGGGATGCGCCACGACAGACAGAACAAGACCGGCAACAACCGCTGCCGGTCCGCGATCACCGCCCATCGCGTCAACGGAAATGACGATGCTCTGCGCCGCGCTCTGGTTTTCCGGAAGGGATCCGATGGCCATCTTTGCGACGCGGAGAAGGGCGCGGCTTACGCCGCGTCTTCGTCCATATCAACGTCTTTGGCAACCGCGACAACCTCGCGGGCGTCATAGTGGCCGCAGGACGGGCACACATGGTGCGGACGCTTCAACTCGCCGCAGTTCGAGCATTCCTGCGGATTGCCTGCGACCAGTGAGTCATGCGAGCGGCGCATGTTGCGGCGCGAACGGGTGACTCGGTTCTGGGGGACAGCCATGTCTCAACCTCGGATAGCGGGGACAGGCCCCTTGGATTTTACTTTATGATCAGCGGTTTGCATGGCCCCGGACAGGCCAGCGTCAGCCATCGAATGAGGCGCGGAAAATAGCGGGATTTAAGCGGGGCGCAAGCCCCTTTCTTCGCCTTTCCCGCCACCGCCCTATTTGTCATCATCCGCACCGCCCAGCCGGTCCTTCAACGCGGCAAGACCGGCAAAGGGCCTAAGGTCGGTATCGCGCAGCGGGGCCGTTCCGGGGGCGGCAAAGACCGCCTCGCCCAGTTCGGCCCCCGGTGCGCGCGGGTAAAGCGGCAAGGCCAGCGCCAGCGCCTCGAGTGCGACCGCGCCAAGGTCGATCACCTCGGGCAGGGGTTCGGTCGTGTCATCCTCGGGCATCTCGATCTCGTCGCCCTCGGGATAGGTGAAATCGGCGTCATAGCGCCGTGTCACCCTTTCGCTGATATCGCTGCCCACCGGCACCAGTGTCACCGAACAGGGCTGTTCCACCCGCGCCAGCAGATCGGCCTCAAGCATGAAATCATCGCGCCCGGCGGGGCGCAACTCGCCCCTGAACTGAAAGGCGGGCAGGGCGATCAGCCCCAGTTCGGCCGCCATGGCGGCACGGGTGGCCGCATCGGGGCGCAGGTCGAACCGCGTGGGCTTGCGGTTGGGCAAGCCCGCCACCCGCAAAGGATGGGTCAGCGATGGGGCGGCGGGGCGGGGCGTGTCGGTCATCGGGCCTCCTGCAACATGCGTCGGGGCGGGGCTTTGGTCACCGGAAACCGGCAACCCGAACGGCGTGGCCCCGTTCCATTCTTGAACAGCAGACATTCTGTCTGTAAGCCAAGGGTCAAGGATGCCGTTGCCCCCCGAACGGGCACTTATGCGTCTTGCAGGCGCATGACAAGCCGGGGCGACACTACGATGGGGTGGGGAATGGATTTCTGGGGCAAATGCGCGGCACGGGGCCGGTCGGTTCTGCGGGGCGCGGTGCTGGGGCTGCTTGTCGCCGCGGTGACGGCCTGCACCACGATCTACCGCAATCACGGCTATGTCCCGTCGGACCCCGAACTGGCCGCCGTCGCCATCGGTGACAGCCGCGATGCGGTGGCGCAAAAGATCGGGCGCCCCACCGCGGCGGGCCTGCTGAACGATGCCGGATGGTTCTATGTGCAAAGCCGCTTTGCCTATCGCGGCGCCCTCGAACCCAAAGAGATCGCGCGAGAGGTGGTGGCCATCAGCTTCACCGAAGCGGGCACGGTCAGCAATATCGAACGCTTCGGCCTTGACGCGGGCAAGGTCGTGCCGCTGTCGCGCCGCATCACCGCCAGCAATATCAAGGGGCTCAGCGTGGTGCGCCAGCTTCTGGGCAGCTTTGGCCGGATCGGGCCTGCGGTGCTGAACGGAAACTGACGGGGGGGGCCAAGGCCCCGCCCGCCCGCCGCCGCGTCAGCTTTCGGGTTCGAAGGTCAATGCCACGCCGTTGATGCAATAACGCAGCCCCGTCGGCGCCGGTCCATCGGGAAAGACATGGCCCAGATGCGCCTCGCAGCGGTTGCAATGCACCTCGGTGCGGCGCATCCACAGCGTGCGGTCCTCTTGTTCGCCCACCATTTCGGGGTCGATCGGGGCGTAAAAGCTGGGCCAGCCCGTGCCGCTGTCAAACTTGGTGCGGGCATCGAACAGCGGCGCCCCGCAGCAAACGCACAGGAAGGTGCCCGCCTGCTTGGGAAAATTGTCATGCGTAAAGGCGCGTTCCGTCGCGTGTTTGCGCGTCACCTTATAGGCAAGCTCGGGCAGCATCGCCCGCCATTCCGCATCCGATTTGACAACCTTGTCCATCCGCTTCCACCCCTTTGGCGGCAATCGGGCCTTGCAAGCCAGGGCCGCGCCTTGCCATATCTACGCCCGTATCTAATGCGCCCGCGCGCCCGCGCCAAGGGAATGCGGGCGGATGAAAGGACCGGCGCCGTGCAACAGACCGTGACCCAGCCGCAGCCCGTGGGCCTGCCGCGCCTCGGTCTCGGGCGGTTTGCGGTGGCGGTCTTTGCCGATTGCCCCGACAACCCCGCCATCGCCCTGCGCGGGCTGTGCTTTCGCAACGGCGCCGATGATCGCGACGCGCTCGACAGCCGGTGCCTGCACGCCGCCGTGACCGCGCCCGACGGCACCGTGGTCGCGGCCTTCCGCCTGCTGCTCTTGGGCGCGACCGATGACCTCTCGGCCAGCTATTCGGCCCGGTTCTACGATCTGGCCCGCCTGTCGGCGCGGAAAGGCCCCGCGCTGGAACTGGGCCGCTTCTGCCTGCATCCCGCGTGGCACGATCCCGATATCCTGCGCCTTGCATGGGCCGCGCTGACCCGTCTGGTCGATGCCCATGGCGTGGCGCTGCTGTTTGGCTGTTCGTCCTTTGCGGGCACCGATCCGGCCCCTTACGTGGACGCGCTGGCGCAATTGGCCCGCGCCCATCAGGCGCCACCCGCCCTTGCCCCCGCGCGAAAGGCGGCCGCCTTTGACTATCCGGCCGCGACCGCCCGCCACAGCCCCGATCCCCGCGCCGCCGCCGCCGCCATGCCGCCCCTGCTGCGAACCTATCTGGGCATGGGCGGCTGGGTCAGCGACCATGCGGTGATCGACCGCGATCTTGACACGCTGCATGTCTTTACCGCCGTCGAGATTGCCCGCATCCCCGCCCCCCGCACGCGCCTCTTGCGCGCCTTGGCCGATAGCGTGCAGGTTCTGCACGATTGACCTTCGCGCGCCGTGCGACTAACTCGCGGCTCATGGCACGCGCACCCCTTCTCCAGCTTTCCGGCATCTCGCTGACCTTCGGCGGCAACCCGGTGTTCGACAATCTCGACCTTGTGGTCCAGCCGGGCGACCGTGTCGCGCTGGTGGGGCGCAACGGGTCTGGCAAATCCACCCTGATGAAGGTGATGGCAGGCCTTGTGGAACCCGATGCCGGCGTGCGCGTCGTGCCCCCAGGCGTGACCGTGGGCTATATGGAGCAAGACCCCGATCTGTCGGGCTTTGAAACCCTGGGCGATTACGCCGCCAGCCAATTGCCCGATGGCGAAGCCTACCGCGTGCCCATGGTGGCCGAAGGGCTGAAATTCACCCCCGAAACCCCCGTTGCCACCGCATCGGGCGGCGAACGCCGGCGCGCCGCACTGGCCAAGCTGCTGGCCGAAGCGCCCGAATTGATGCTGCTGGACGAACCGACCAACCACCTTGATATCCAGGCCATCGAATGGCTGGAAGCCGAGTTGAAAGGCACCCGCACCGCATTCGTGCTGATCTCGCACGACCGCGCCTTTCTGCGGGCGCTGACCCGCGCCACCCTCTGGATCGACCGGGGCGAAGTACGCCGCCGCGAATCGGGCTTTGACGGGTTCGAGGAATGGCGCGAAACCATCTGGGCCGAGGAGGACGAGGCCCGCCACAAACTGGAACGCAAGATCAAGGCCGAGGCGAAATGGGCCGTCGAGGGCATCTCGGCCCGCCGCAAGCGCAATCAGGGCCGCGTCCGTGCGCTGGCCGTATTGCGCGAGGAACGCAGTTCGATGATCCGCCGTCAGGGCACGGCCGCGATGGAATTCGAATCCGGCACCACATCGGGCAAACGCGTGATCGAGGCAAAGGGCCTGTTCAAGACTTTCGGCCATAAGACCATCGTGCAGAATTTCGACCTGCGCGTGCTGCGCGGCGACCGTGTGGCCTTTGTCGGCCCCAATGGCGTGGGCAAGACCACCTTGCTCAAGCTGCTCGTGGGGCAGGACCAGCCCGATCAGGGCAGCGTCACCCTTGGCACCAACCTTGAAATCGCGGTGTTCGACCAGACCCGCGCCCAACTCGACCCCGAAGCCACGCTGTGGGATAACCTGACCGGCGATCCCACCATGCGCGTCTCGGGCGCGTCCGATCAGGTCATGGTGCGCGGCACGCCGAAACATGTGGTGGCCTATCTCAAGGATTTCCTGTTCGACGAACGGCAGGCCCGCGCGCCGGTGCGCTCGCTCTCGGGCGGCGAAAAGGCGCGGCTTTTGCTGGCCAAGCTGATGGCGCGGCCGTCAAACCTGCTGATCCTTGACGAACCGACGAATGACCTCGACGTCGAAACGCTCGATCTCCTGCAAGACATCCTTGGCGACTACGACGGCACCGTGCTTCTGGTCAGCCACGACCGCGATTTCATTGACCGTGTCGCCACCGCGACCGTTGCGCTGGAAGGGCAGGGCAGGGCGACCGTCTATCCCGGCGGCTGGTCGGATTATGCCGCACAGCGCCCCACCGCCATGGCCGAAGCCCGCGAAGGGTTGAAGCCGCAGCCTGCCACCCCCGCCCCCGCCGCCAAGCCCGCGCCCAAACGTGCGGCCAACACGCTCAGCTTCACCGAACGCAACAGGCTGGAACAACTGCCCGCGCTGATCGACCGGATCGAGGCCGAGATTGCCAAGCTGAACGAATTTCTTTCAGCCCCCGATCTCTTCACCAAAGACCCCGTGAAATTTCGCAAAGCGACCGAAGCACTGGCCGAACGCCAGACTGCCCTTACCGCAGCCGAAACCGAATGGCTTAACCTGGCCGAACGCGCCTAGTTCCGCCTGCGGTTCAACAATCTGCTGTGATACCAATCACATAAGCGGCGGCCTGCCAAAGGCCGCGCTTGGCCTGTGCCGTTTCCCGCGCAATGGCGCGGTGCAGCGGCACGGGGCGCTTCTGCGCTATTGTTTACCATTTTGACAATGCGCACTGGTGGTCTGCCTGACCGCCCTCCTTTCAACCAATCGGGCGGTCGATGGAAAAAGGAGAGACAGGCATGAAGAACGCAGTATTCCTTTCGGCCGCGCTGCTGGCGGGCGCACCCGCCTTTGCGGGCGGCCCCGTCATCGTCGCCAACGATGCGACCGTGGCCACCGCCCCCGCCCCCATGGCCCAGCCGATGATGGCACGCGGCGGCGAATGGGGCGGCTTTTATGGCGGCGCGCAACTTGGCTATGGCAATATAGACGGCAACGATACGACCATCATCGACAACGTGCTCGATCTGGGCGGCGACGGGCTGATCGGCGGCGTCCATGCCGGCTACCGCATGGATTTCGGCACTTTCGTTGCGGGCGCCGAACTGGGCTATGACCTGACCGATATCAGCGTCGAACAGGCCACACTCGACCCCACGGCAACAGGCAGCTTTGACAATATGGCCAGCCTCAAGCTGACCGGCGGCATCGATATGGGCCAATGGCTGGCCTATGGCGCAATCGGCGTGACGCGGATCGGCGCCGATTTTTCCGGCACGCTGTCGGGTGATGGCACGCTGGATGGGCGCTTTGCCGGTCTGGGCGCCGAATACGCCATCAGCGACACCATGAGCGTGGGCGGCGAGGTGCTGCAACACAGCTTTGATACCGACAATGCCGATTTCGAGATGACCACCGTGCAGGCGCGGGTGAATTTCCGCTTCTGACGGGGCGGCGAAACGGGGGCGGGCGCTGTCCCGCCCCTGCTATTTCAACGCGCGCACCACCTGCGCGATCATGGCCACATCGTCGCGGGTGCAATCGAACTGCCCCACCTGCACGCGGATCACGAACCGCCCGCGATGCCGTGTCTGGGTCAGATAGATGCGCCCGTCATCATTGATGCGCGCCAGCAGCGCCTCGGTCGCGGCCTCATCGGCCAGCGCAAAGCTGAACAGCGACAGCGATGGTTCGGTCACGATCTCGACCCCCGCAATCGCGGCCAGCGCATCCCGCGCCTCTTGCGCCCAGGCCACATGGTTGCGGATACGGGCGCGCAACCCTTCCAGGCCATAGGCCCGCAGCGTGAACCACAGTTTCAACGCGCGGAAACGGCGGCCCAAGGGCACGGTCCATTCGTTGAAATTGGTAATCTCTTCCCGCCCGGCCGTTTGCAGATAGGTGGGCCGCAGCCCCAGCGTGCGGATCTGCGGCGCCGGATCGGCCAGAAACTGCACCGCGCAATCGAACTGCGCCCCCAGCCATTTATGCGGGTTGAACACGATGGAATCGGCCCCCTCGACCCCCGCCCACAGCGCGCGGAATTCGGGGCAGATCATCGCTGACCCCGCCCATGCCGCATCGACATGCACGGGCAGGTCATTCGCGCGGGCCACCGCGATGCAATCGGCAATCCGGTCAAACGCCCCCACGCTGGTGCCCCCCGCGCACAGGATCACACCCGCAGGCAGATACCCCGCCGCCCGATCCGCCGCGATGGCCCCGGCAAGCGCCCCCGGTTTCATCGAAAGCCGCCCGTCTGTCGGCACCTTCACAAGGTTTTCCTGCCCGATCCCCGCAATCCGCACCGCCTTGTCCACGCTCGAATGTGTCTCGGCACTGGCATAGATCCGCAGGCGCGGCTGGCCCGACAGGCCCTGCTGCAACCCCGCCCAGCCAAGCGCCGCCTCGCGCATGGTCAGCACCGCCGACAGCGTGGCGGTGGTGGCGGAATCGTGGATCGTGCCGCGCATCGTGGCGGGCAGGCCCAGCGCCTGCGCCAGCCACGCCACCATCACCTCTTCCATCTCGGTCGCGGCGGGCGAGGTTTGCCACAGCATCCCTTGGCTTGCGATGGCATTGGCCAACTGTTCGGCCAGCATCGAGGCAGGCGCGGCATTGGCCGGAAAATAGGCAAAGAAACGCGGGTGCTGCCAATGGGTCATGCCGGCGGGCACGATGGCTTCGAAATCGGCAAAGATCGCCTCCATCGGCTCGGGCTGTTCGGGCGGGGCGGGGGGCAACTGGCCCGCTATCGCCCCCGGCACCAGCGGCGCCCGCACGGGGCGGTCGCGCAGCCCCGCATGATAGCCATGCGCCCAGTCCGCCGCCCGTTTCGACCAGTCGCGCAGATCGTCGTGGTCCATTCCCGCCCCCCGTTTCGCCGCCGCAGATGGCCACGGGCGCCCCACTTTCGCAAGGCCCGCCCGACAGGGCATTTGCAAGCCGCGCCGAACTTGCTAGACCCGCGCACGACTGTCACAGGGGCAAACAATGCCGACGATCCGCCTGCACAATTCGAAAACCCGCCGGAAGGAAGTGTTTGAACCGCTCAAGCGGAACGACGTGCGGATCTATGTCTGCGGCCCCACGGTCTATGACCGCGCCCATCTGGGCAATGCCCGCCCCGTGGTGGTGTTCGACACGCTCTACCGTTTGCTGCGGCATGTCTATGGCGCGGACCATGTGACTTACGTCCGCAACTTCACCGATGTGGATGACAAGATCAACGCCACCGCCCTTGCCCGCCGTCAGGCGGGGGCATCGGGCACGCTGGAGGAGCTTATCGCGCAGCGCACGGAAGAAACCATCGGCTGGTATCACGCAGATATGGACGCGCTCGGCGCCCTGCGCCCGACCCATGAACCCCGCGCCACCGCCTATATCGGCCCCATGGTGGCAATGATCCAAAGCCTGATCGACAAGGGCCATGCCTATGCACGGGAAGGTCACGTTCTGTTCCGCGTCCGTTCCTATGCCGCTTACGGCGCGCTGTCGGGCCGTTCGGTCGATGACATGATTGCAGGCGCGCGGGTCGAGGTTGCGCCCTTCAAGGAAGACCCGATGGATTTCGTCCTTTGGAAACCGTCCGACGCCGAAACCCCCGGCTGGGAAAGCCCCTGGGGCCGCGGCCGCCCCGGCTGGCACATCGAATGCTCGGCCATGAGCTACGAATTGCTGGGCCCGAGTTTCGACATCCACGGCGGCGGCATCGATCTGCAATTCCCCCACCACGAAAACGAAATCGCCCAAAGCTGCTGCGCCCACCCGCAGGCGGGGTTCGCGACAGTCTGGATGCATAATGAGATGCTTCAGGTCGAGGGCAAGAAGATGTCCAAATCCTTGGGCAATTTCTTCACCGTCCGCGACCTGCTCGATCAGGGCGTTCCGGGCGAGGTGATCCGCTTCGTGTTTCTGGGCACCCATTACGGCAAGCCGATGGACTGGACGGCGGAAAAGGCCGCGGGTGCTGCTGGCGTTTTGCGCAGGTGGAGAGACTTGGCCGCAGAGTATGATATTTCCCCAGCGGAACCATACGCCGAAGTTGTGGCAGCACTCTCGAATGACCTAAATACTTCTAAGGCAATTACCTTTCTGCACAAACAGTATAACGAGCTTCGACAGCGGAGAAATGCCGCGTTTCATTTTCACATGAGTGAAGGGAAGTTAGGCGACTTATCCAGAAACAGCGAAGAAGTTGATCGCTTCGTTTCCTCTGCAAAGCTTTTGGGTCTATTGGAAGAAGGCCTCAGTGATTGGTGGTTAGATGGGGCCGATACCCCTACTGACGGGTTAATTGCATGGGTCGAGTCGATGTTGCTTGCTCGCGCCGAAGCAAAAGTTTCTCGAGATTACGCCAAGGCAGACGAAATCCGCGCACGCTTAGCAAATATGGGCATCATGGTCTCGGATGGTAAAGACGGACAGTCCTGGGTGGTCGACTACTCCAACCCGAACTTGGGTAACTGGAGTAAAAATTGACCCGCGAACGCCTCTACCTCTTCGACACCACCCTGCGCGACGGCCAGCAAACGCAGGGCGTGCAATTCTCCACCCCCGAAAAGCGCCAGATCGCCACAGCGCTCGATGCGCTTGGCGTGGACTATATCGAAGGCGGCTGGCCGGGCGCCAACCCGACCGATAGCGAGTTCTTCGCTCATGCCCCCGCCACCCGCGCCACCATGACAGCCTTTGGCATGACCAAACGCGTGGGCCGGTCTGCCGAGAATGACGATGTGCTCGCCGCCGTGCTGGATGCGGGCACGCCTGCCGTCTGCCTTGTCGGCAAGGCGCATGAATTCCATGTGCGCACCGCGCTTGGCTGCACGCTGGATGAAAACGTCGAAGCCATCCGCGCCAGCATCGCGCATTGCGTTAAGAAAGGGCGCGAAGCCCTTCTGGACGCAGAACATTTCTTCGATGGCTACCGCGCCGATCCGGCCTATGCCCTGTCCTGCCTGCGCGCCGCGCTTGACGCAGGCGCCCGCTGGGTCGTGCTGTGCGACACCAATGGCGGCACGCTCCCCGCCGAAGTGGGCCGCGTGGTGGCCGAGGTGGTGGCGGCGGGCATTCCGGGTGACCGCCTTGGCATCCATTGCCATGACGATACCGGCAATGCCGTGGCCAATTCGCTGGCCGCCGTCGATGCCGGTTGCCGCCAGATCCAGGGCACGCTGAACGGCTTGGGCGAACGCTGCGGCAACGCCAACCTGACCACGATCATCCCCACGCTTTTGCTGAAGGAACCCTATGCCAGCCGCTTCCAGACGGGGGTTACCCATCAGGCGCTGTCGGGCCTGCTGCGGGTGTCGCGCCAGCTGGATGACATTCTGAACCGAGTTCCCCTGCGCTCGGCCCCCTATATCGGCGCGTCGGCCTTTGCCCATAAGGCGGGGCTGCATGCTTCGGCCATCCTGAAAGACCCCACCACCTACGAACATATCGACCCCGCGCTTGTCGGCAATGAACGCATCATCCCGATGAGCAATCAGGCAGGCCAGTCGAACCTGCGCGCGCGTCTGGCGGCGGCGGGGATCACGGTCGAAGCCAAAGACCCGCGCCTTGGCCGCATCCTAGATATCGTCAAGGAACGCGAGGATCAGGGCTACGCCTATGACGGCGCGCAGGCCAGTTTCGAACTGGTCGCCCGCGCCGAACTGGGCCTGCTGCCCACGTTTTTCGAGGTCAAGCGCTACCGCGTCACCGTCGAACGGCGCAAGAACAAGTACAACCAGATGGTCAGCCTGTCGGAAGCCGTGGTCGTGGTAAAGATCGGCGAAACGAAGATGCTGTCGGTATCTGAGTCGATGGACGAAACCGGCACCGACCGCGGCCCCGTCAACGCGCTGGCGAAAGCCTTGGCCAAAGACCTTGGCCCCTATCAGGCCTGCATCGACGACATGCGTCTTGTCGATTTCAAGGTCCGCATCACCCAGGGCGGGACCGAGGCCGTCACCCGCGTCATCATCGACAGCGAAGACAGCCAAGGCCGCCGCTGGTCCACCGTGGGGGTCAGCGCGAACCTTGTGGACGCCAGTTTCGAGGCCCTGCTTGACGCTATCACGTGGAAGCTGATCCGCGACCACGGGGCACCCGCCGCATGACCATCGACGCCTGCGCCGCGCTGGTGGAACGGGGCGACCCCGACCGTTTCGCTGCCGTGATGGCCGCCCCTTTGGCCGCCCGCCCGCCGCTGCTGGTGCTTTACGCCTTCAACCTCGAAGTCGCCCGCGCCCCTTGGGTGACCAAGGAACCGATGATCGCGGAAATGCGCCTGCAATGGTGGCGCGATATCGTGGAACAGGCCGCCACAGGCCAGACCCGCGCGCATGAGGTGGCAGGCCCCCTGGCGCAACTGATCCGCGACCGCAGCCTTCCCGTGGCCCTGCTCGACCGCATGGTCGAGGCGCGACGGTGGGATGTGTACACCGACCCGTTCGAGGATACAGCGGCGTTTGACGCCTATCTTGACGATACCTCAGGCGGGCTGATGTGGGCGTCAGCACTGGCCCTTGGCGCCCCTGCGCGGGCCGAGGCTGCGGTCAGGCATCTGGCTTGGGCGGCGGGGCTGGCCGCTTACCTGCGGGCCGTGCCTGTGTTGGAGGAACGGGGGCGCATCCCCTTGGTGGACGGGCGGCCCGATGCGGTGGCCGCATTGGCGCAGCAGGGGCTGGCGCGGTATCGCCAGTACCGTGCCGCACGCGCCGCCATTCCGAAAGCCGCCCGCCCCGCGCTTTACGCCGGATGGCAGGCGCGGGCGCTGCTGCAACAGGCATCAGCCCAGCCCCAGCGCGTGGCCGAAGGCACGCTTGGCCTGTCGGAATTTTCCCGCCGTTTCAGTCTGTTGCGCGCCGCTTTTACCGGATCGGTTTAAGCGGCCCGCGCGGCCGGACGCAAGCTAAGCCAGATCAACGCACCGCCCGCCAGCACAAGGAAGGGCAGCATGGCAAGGTTCACCATCTGCCAGCCCGCATGCACCGTGCCGCCCGCGCAATTCATCAGCCCGCCCGACGAGAATGACGCCATCGTCACGCCGCCGAACACGACCAGATCGTTCAACCCCTGCAAACGGCCCCTTTCGGCGGGCGTCTGTTCGGCGGTCAGCATCGTCGTGGCCCCGATAAAGCCGAAGTTCCAGCCCAGCCCCAGCAGGGCAAGGGCAATGAAGAAATGCGCCAGATCAAAGCCGCTCATCGCCACGGCACCGGCTGTGGCAAGGATCACCAGCCCCACCGCCACGATCTTTTCCGCGCCGAAGCGGGCAATCAGATGGCCGGTAAAGAAGGACGGGATATACATCGCCAGCACATGGCCTGTAACCACATCGGCGGCATTGCTTTTGGTGAAACCGCAGCCCACCACCGCCAGGGGGGAGGAGGTCATCACCAGATTCATCAGCGCATAGGACACGGTCGCGCAGATCATCGCCACCGCGATGCGCGGCGTGCGGATCATCTGCCCCCGCGTGCGCCCCGCAGCCTCGCCCGCAGCGGGGGCTTTTGGTTTAGGAATATCCAGCAGGCCGAACAGGAACACCCCGCCAAGGTTCAGCGCCATCACCGCCAGATAGGTGCCCAGAAAGGGCACCACCATCGCATCCGCCGTCAGCTTCACCAGCTGCGGCCCCACCACGGCCGACAAGAGGCCCCCCGCCATCACCCATGAAATCGCCTTGGGCAGGAACGCATCCGATGCCGTATCGGCGGCGGCAAAGCGGTAGAACCCTTGCGCCGACATGTAGATGCCCGTGAACAGACCGGCGAGGACGAACAGCACAAAGTTCTGCATCAGCAGCCCGTAAGCCCCGATCCCGCCCCCCAGCGCGCCCCCCATCGCCCCCACGGCAAAGCCCGCCCGTCGCCCATACCGCTGCATCAGCGCCGAAAGCGGGGTCGCCGTCAGCATCGAGCCGATCACGGCGGCACTGATGGGCAGCGTGGCCCAGCAGGCATTGGGCGCAAGGCTTTGCCCCGCCAGCCCCGCGATGGTAAAGATCATCGGCATTTGCGACCCCATCACCGCCTGCGCGGCGACAAGGACAAGGATGTTGCGCTTGGCAAGACGGTCGGGGGATTGGGTGATCGCGGTCATGGCCCCTGTGTAGGCCCGCAACCCCCGCAGCGGCAAGCCCCGCCTTGCGCCGCCTGCGCGGTTGCGGAAAGGTGGCCGCATGACCCGGATCATCCGCACCCCCGATTGCCTTGCCGAAGGCGCCGCATGGCTGGCGCAGGCCGAACCGCGCTTTGCCCTCTGCCTGCCGCCCGCGGGCCTGCCATGGCGGCAGCGCGAACAGGGCTTTCGCGCCCTTCTCGGGGCCATCGTCAGCCAGCAGGTTTCGGTCGCGTCCGCCCGCGCCATCTGGGCACGGCTGGAAGCGGCAGGCATGTGCGACGCGCCCCCCCTTTGCACCGCGACGGATGATCAATTGCGCGCCCTTGGCCTGTCGCGGCAAAAGGCGCGCTATGCCCGTGCGCTGGCGCTGGCGGGCATCGACTTTGCCGCGCTGAACGATCTGCCCGATGAGGCTGTGGTGGAAACCCTGACCGCCGTGCCCGGCATCGGGCGCTGGACGGCCGAGATTTACGCCATGTTCGCCATGGGCCGCGCCGATTTCTTCGCCCCCGCCGACCTTGCCTTGCAGGAAGCCGCCCGCATCCTGTTCGACCTGCCCACCCGCCCCGCCGAACGGCAATTGCGCACAATGGCTGTGGGCTGGAGCCCGTGGCGGTCGGTTGCGGCGCAACTTCTGTGGGCCTATTACCACATGGTCAAGACACGAGAGGGCATCACGTGACACGGGAATTGCGGTTCAAGCGGGCAGGGGCCGCGCAAGGCAAGGCGACATCGCTGGTGGTTTTCGTCCACGGCTATGGCGCGAATGGTGATGATCTTCTCGGTCTGGCCGACCCCTTGGCCCCGCATCTGAAAGGAACCGCCTTTGTCGCCCCCGATGCGCCCGAACATTGCGCGGGCGGGGGCTTCGGCTTTCAGTGGTTTCCCATCCCGCGCTTTGACGGCTCGACCGAGGCGCAGGCGCATGCGGGCATCATGGCCGCAACCGACGATCTGAACGCCTTTCTCGATGCCCGTCTGGCCGAAGAAGGGCTTCCCCCCTCGGCACTTGCCCTGTTCGGCTTTTCGCAGGGCGCGATGATGTCGATGCATGTCGCCCCGCGCCGCCTTGCGCCGATGGCGGGTGTCGTCGCCTGTTCCGGCCGCTTGCTGCTGCCCGAAACCTTGCAGGCCGAGATGCGGGTGAAACCGCCGATCCTGCTGATGCATGGCGACCAAGACCCCGTGGTTCCCTTTCCCCATATGCGCGAGGCGGGCGACGCGCTGGTCGCAGCGGGGTTCGAAACCTTTGGCCATGTGATGAAGGGCACGCCGCATGGCATCGCGCCCGATGGTCTGGGCGCGGCGCTTCAATTCCTGACGGAACGTTTGCCCCGCTGAAAGAAGCGGGGGGCTTCGCGCCCCCCGCACCCCCCGCGGGATATTTTGGCGAGTATGAAAGCCGCTCAGGCGGTCGCGGCCAGATAGGCCGCGCAGCCGGTCAGTGCTGCGAAATCATCCTCGACCACCGTGACCGAAAAGGCGGTTTGCAACAGGTCCACACGCCGTTCCTCGCGGAAGCCCGTGGTCAGGCCGAAGCGGTCGAAATAGGGCGTCAGCGCCCGCGACATGCCGCCGATCAGATAGATGCCGCCATAGGGCAGGTGGATCAGCGCCAGATCGGCCAGCGTTTGCGCAAGGATATGCACATACAGCGCCGCCGCCCGTTCCGCCAGCGCATCGCCCGCTTCCAGCGCGGCCATGACACGGGCCGAATCCATCTTGCCCGATTGCCCCGCCCGATGCGCGGCAAAGGCGTAAAGGTTGCCAAGCCCGCGCCCCGCAAGCACCTCTTCCACGCCGCAATGGGCCACCTCGCCGCGCTGGCGCAGCAACGCTTCGACAAAGCGCATCAGCGCAAGGTCATCCTCGGTCCGCACCGGCATGTTGACATGGCCGCATTCCGAAGGCGGCACCACGCGGGCCGCCCCGCTGCCATGCACGGGGGCGGCATTGACGCCGGTGCCCAAGCCCACCACCAGCATCGGCCCGTCCGCCCGCTTCGGCCCGTCGATCACCACGCGCAGCTTTTCGGGAGCGATATGGCCCAAGGCATGGCCCTGCGCCTGAAGGTCGTTCAGGATGGCGACCTGCCGCGCCCCCGTGGCCCTGCCCAGCTTGGCCGCGTCCATCGTCCAGTCAAGGTTGGTCATTACCGCCACCCCGTCCTGCACCGGACCCGCCGCCGCCACGCAGACGGCCGACACGCTTTCCCCCGTCTGGTCAAGGTAATCGCGCAGGATATGCCCGATATCCTTGCCCGCCGCCTTGTATTCGGCATTGGAAAAACGGCGGATCGACCCTTCCCGCACCGCCGTGCCCTCTGCCAGCGCCACACGGGTATTGGTGCCGCCCAGATCGGCAAGAATGGCGAGGGTCATAGTTAGGTCTTCCTTCAGTCGTTGCGGGCCAAGGCCCGGGCGAGCGCGTGATACGAGGATTTGGGCACCCTTGCCAAGCTGTCGAAATCCACATGCACAAGGCCAAAGCGTTTTTCATAGCCCTCGGCCCATTCGTAATTGTCCAAGAGCGACCAGTAGAAAAAGCCCTTCACATTCGCCCCGTCGGCAATGGCGCGGCGCGTGGCGGCCAGATGGGCGAACAGATAATCCTCGCGCACCTTGTCGGTGACTGCGCCATCTGCCAGCTCATCGGCATTGGCCATGCCGTTCTCGGTCACATAGATCGGCAGATCGCCCACATGGTCACGCGCCATGCGGGTCAGGAAATGGTGCAGGCCATCGGGATAAATCTCCCAGCCCATCTGCGTCTTGTCGAGCGGCCCTACGACATCGCGCGTTGCAGGCCATGGCGTGCCGGGCGCGTCGGCATGGATGTGGCGGGTGTAGTAATTCACCCCCAGCCAATCGAGCTTTTGGCCGATCACCGCCATGTCGTCCTGCCAAGCCTCGGGCATATGCGGACCCAAACCTTCAAGCACCTCGGCGGGGTAGGTGCCCTTGGTGATGCCTTCGATGAACCAGCGATTGAAGATGGCGTCATGCACCGCCGCCGCCCGCCGGTCGCCCGCGCTGTCGCTGGCGGGTTGGCAATAGTCAAAGTTCAGCACGATCCCCAGATTGCCCTGGCCCGCCTCGCGCAGCCGCCCCACCGCCAGCCCGTGCGCCAGCAGGATATGGTGCATCGCCCGTGCCGTGGCGCGGATATCGCGCAGCCCCGGCGCATGGACGCCCCAGAAATGCGACAGCCACGCCACGCACCACGGCTCGTTTATCGTGGCGACAGATGCCACACGGTCGCCCAGCACGCGGGTGATCGCCTCGGCATAATCGGCAAAGCGGTGGCAGGTTTCGCGGTTGGTCCAGCCACCCTTGTCGGCCATGGCCGAGGGCAGATCCCAGTGATACAGCGTCTGGAACGGTTTCAGCCCGCGTTCCAGCATGCCATCGACCAGCCGGTCGTAAAAGGCAACACCTTCGGGGTTCACCGTCACCCCGTCGGGCATCACCCGCGCCCAGCTGGTGGAAAAGCGATAGGCATCCAGATTGGCCGCGCGCAACAGGTCAAGATCGGCCGGCCAGCGGTGGTAATGGTCGCAGGCCACCGCCCCGCTTTCGGCCCGCTTCACATTGCCCGGCGTCGCGGCAAAGGTATCCCAATGGCTTGGCCCGCAGCCGCCAAAGGACGACCCCTCGATCTGGTAGGCGGCCGTGGCGGCCCCGAACAGGAAGCCTTTGGGAAAATCGAAACGAGACAGCATGGTCATCCCTTTGCGGTGGCGGAAAGAACCGGCGCGTGCCGTGCGGGGGCAGGACCGGTGGATTGCCCGATGATCAACTCGGCCTCAAGCAGCCGTTGCTGCGGGCCAAGCGCGGGATCGGCAACGATGCCCAGCAGCATCTCAGCGGCCAGTCGCCCGGCCTCGCGCACGCTGGAACGGGTGGCGGTAAAGATCGGCACATCCTCGCCATTCTTCATATAGGACAGATCGTCGTCATGGATGATGATCGACACATCCCGCCCCAGCGCCAGCCCGCGTTCCTCGCAGGCGCGCCGCACCCCCATGCCCGAAATCATTGACGCGACCAGAAACGCCGTCGGCGCATCGTCCTGCACCAGCATGGCCCGCGCGGCGCGATAGCCCGACACTTCGGTCATCTCGTCCGATGACATCAGCGCCGGATCGGCGGCCAGCCCCCGCGCGGCCATCGCATCGACAAAACCGGTGCGGCGGCGGATCGCGAAATCCATGTTCTCAAGCCCGTTGACCAGCGCGATGCGCCGATGCCCGAGATCAAGCAGAAACTCGGTCGCCCGCTGAAAGGCGCGGCGGTTGTTCACATCGACCCAGGAATAGGGCAGGGCGGCCCCCGTGGCGCGGCCATGCACCACGAAGGGAATCCCGATATCGGTCAGCAATGCGATACGCGCATCGTCCATCTGCGGCGCGTGCAGGATCATGCCATCCACCGTGCCGCGTGATTTCAGGTCGCGATAGGTCTGGTGTTCGGCCTCGTCCGCCACCACCGACAGCACCATGTCATACCCGTTCTTCGAATAGGTCTCGCCCGCGCCGGCGATGAAATCGGCAAAGATCGGGTTCATGATCTCGTGCCGCGTGGCCAGCGGAATCACATGGCCAATGGCAAAGGCCCGCCCCGTGGCCAGCCGGATCGCGCGGGTATTGGGGCGGTAATGATGGCGTTTTGCCGCCGCCATCACCCGTTCGCGCGTGGATTCGTTGACCTCGGGGTAACCGTTCAGCGCACGGCTGACGGTCGTGGGCGACAGCCCCAGCTGCTGGGCCAGTTCCTTCAGGTTCATGGCGGCAAAAGACCCAAACCGGTTTCAATCCGCCGCGACAGTAAAGCCATCCCGACCCAAGGTCAAAGGCTTCGGTCGGGTTTGCGTAAACGTTTTCGCCAGCCGATTGCGGCGCAGCGCGACGATCCGGCCAATCTCAATGCGCTTTGGATTGACAGAATGGCGGCGATGGGCAACTCTGCGCTATCCAAAGCGGTTTGAAAATGATTCTGCCGGTCTTGGTCACATGCCCCGCAAGAGGGCGGGGTATTCTGGGAGGAATACACATGAAATCGAACCTGTTCGCCAGCGCCGCGGCGCTTGCGCTTCTTTCGGGTGCCGCCTTTGCGCAGGACCTGAAATTCCCGGTGGGCGAAGGCCCGTTCAACTGGGACAGCTACAAAGCCTTTGACGAGGCGACCAATCTCGATGGCCAGACCATCAAGATTTTCGGGCCGTGGCGCGGTGAAGACCAGGTGCTGGTCGAATCGATGCTGGCCTATTTCACCGCCGCCTCGGGCGTAAAGGTGGAGTATTCCTCGTCGGAAAACTACGAACAGCAGATCGTCATCGATACCGAAGCGGGCAGCCCGCCCGATATCGCCGTTCTGCCGCAGCCCGGCCTGATCGCCGATCTCGCCTCCAAGGGCTTCATCGCTCCGCTGGGCGACGAAACCAAGACCTGGCTGAATGACAACTACGCCGCCGGTTCCTCGTGGGTCAGCCTTGGCACGTATAAGGGCAAGGACGGCGCCGATGCGCTCTATGCCTTCCCCTACAAGATCGACGTGAAATCGCTGGTCTGGTATTCGCCCGACACCTTCGCCGATGCGGGCTACGAAGTGCCCCAGACGATGGAAGAGCTGAAGGCCCTGACCGACAAGATCGTGGCCGATGGCGGCACCCCGTGGTGCATCGGGCTGGGTTCGGGCGGTGCGACGGGCTGGCCCGCCACCGACTGGGTCGAGGACATGATGCTGCGCACGCAGTCGCCCGAAACCTATGACAAGTGGATCAAGCACGAGATCGCCTTCAACGATCCGGCCGTCGTGGCCGCCATCGACGAATTCGGCGCTTTCGCCAAGAACGATAAATACGTCGCCGGTGGCGCCGCTGCCGTCGCTTCGACCGACTTCCGCGACAGCCCGAAGGGTCTCTTCACCTCGCCCCCGCAGTGCTACATGCACAAGCAGGCGTCGTTCATCCCGTCCTTCTTCCCCGAAGGCACCGAACTGGGCAAGGATGCCGACTTCTTCTACTTCCCGGCCTATGAGGGCAAAGACCTCGGCAAGCCGGTGCTGGGTGCAGGCACGCTCGCCTTCATCACCAAGGATGGCGAAGGCGCCCGCGCCTTCATCGAATGGCTGAAAACCCCGATCGCGCATGAAATCTGGATGGCGCAGTCGGGCTTCCTGACGCCGCTGAAATCGGTCAACCCCGATGCCTATGCCAATGCCGCGCTGAAAAAGCAGGGCGAAATCCTGCTCAATGCCACCACCTTCCGCTTCGACGGCTCCGACCTGATGCCGGGCGCCGTGGGGGCTGGCACCTTCTGGACCGGCATGGTCGATTATGTCGGCGGCAAGTCGGCACAGGAAGTGGCCGACGGGATCGAGGCTTCGTGGCCGAAGTGATCTGACGCCCCGCGTCACGGGCAGGCCCGCACAGGGCCTGCCCACCCTTCCGGCATCCTCCGCATTTTCCAGAAAGGAGACGGCCATGAACCCCGCGCTTCAGGCGCTGTTCGTCATCGTCATCGGTGTGGGCGGTTGCGTCGGCTATTTCTACCTGTCCAACCTTTTCCTCGACAAAGTGCTGTTTCCGGCCCGTGGCCCCAACGCAGGGCGCAACATCAACCGCGCCAACATGATCCGCCCGTGGCTATTCCTGTTTCCCGCGCTGGTGCTGCTGGCCGCCTATCTGGCCTATCCGGTCTTTGCCACCGCGTGGCTGTCGCTGCACGGCAAGACGGGCAATTTCGTGGGCTTTGCCAATTATGCCTCGATGGCATCCGAACCCAAATTCTGGGAATCGATGCGCAACAACATGCTGTGGCTGATCGTGGTGCCCGCGCTTTCCACCGCCTTCGGCCTGCTCGCCGCGCAGCTTTCCGACCGTATCCGCTGGGGCAGCGTGGCCAAATCGCTGATCTTCATGCCGATGGCGATTTCCTTCGTGGGCGCGTCTGTCATCTGGAAGCTGATCTATGACACCCGCCCCGAAGGGCAGGCGCAGATCGGGCTTCTCAACGCGCTCTGGCTGCAATTCGATGGCGGGATAGGGTCGATCCTTCTGCTCAAGCTTTTGCCCGCGCTGTTTCTTCTGTCGCTGATCGCCGCCTTCGCCTATGCGGGCTGGCTGGTCGCGCGCCCGCTTGTCACCGCCCCGCGCCGCGAAACGGCACTTGTCATGGCCGGCCGCGCCCTTGGCGTGGCGCTGGTGATCTTTCTGGTCTGGGAACTGGTCACATGGCTGGCGGGTCTGTTCACCGGCACCATGCCCTATGGCAAACCGCAGACATGGCTGACCATCCCCTACTGGAACAGCTATTTCCTGATGATCGTTCTGGTCTGGATTCAGACCGGTTTCGCCATGGTCATCCTCTCCGCCGCCCTGCGCGGCGTGCCCGAAGACACGGTCGAGGCCGCAATCATCGACGGCGCCAACCCGTTCCAGATTTTCTTCCAGATCAAGGTGCCGCAGATCATGTCCACCATCGTCGTCGTGTGGACCACCATCACCATCGTCGTCCTCAAGGTGTTCGATATCGTGCTCGCCATGACCAACGGCCAGTGGGAAACGCAGGTTCTGGCCAATTACATGTATGACAAGCTGTTCCGCTCGCTCGACTGGGGCGTGGGCTCGGCCTCGGCCATGGTGATCATGCTTCTGGTGACCCCGATCCTTATCTGGAACGTCTATAACGCCCGCAAGGAAATGCGCTGATGGACAATATCGCCGGCAAGAAATCGGCCCTCGTCTGGGCGGTGCATCTGTCAACGGCGCTGCTGGTCGCGCTTTGGGTGCTGCCAACCTTTGGCCTGCTGATGTCGTCCTTCCGCACCGGCGACCAGATCAGTGCATCGGGCTGGTGGCGGTCGCTCATGACGCAGGAAAGCCAGCTTCCCGCCATCCGCATCGCGGGCGAGGAAAAACCCGCCGATGGCGGCTATGTCATCGACGGCAACCTGTTTGACGGGGCAGGGGCCGCCATCAGCCATTGGGGCACATCGTCAAAAGCGCCCGAGGCCTATGCCGCAGGCGATACCGCAACCCTGAACGACGGCGTCACCCTGACCGTGCAGGCCGACGGGGCCTATGCGCTCAAATCCCCCGCCAGCATGGCCGATATGCGGATGCCGCGTGTCTTTGTCACCGCCGCCACCCCGCCCGATTTCACCTTTGATAACTACACCAATGTCCTGTTCAGCCCGCTGGCGGGGCAGACCATCGGGCAGGCCTTCCTGAACACCCTGACCGTCTCGATCCCCGCCACCGTGATCCCGATCCTGATCGCCGCCTTCGCCGCCTATGCGCTGGCATGGATGGAGTTTCCGGGCCGCGCCCTTCTGGTCGCCGTGGTGGTGGGCCTTCTGGTCGTGCCGCTGCAACTGGCGCTGATCCCGCTCTTGCAACTGCACAACCAGCTTGGCATCGGCAAAAGCTACCTTGGCATCTGGATGGCCCATACCGGCTTTGGCCTGCCGCTCGCCATATACCTCTTGCGCAACTACATGGCGGGCCTGCCCCGCGACATCATCGAAAACGCCCGCGTCGATGGCGCGACCGATTTCCAGATTTTCGTAAAAATCATCCTGCCGCTTTCGTTCCCCGCGCTGGCCTCCTTCGCCATCTTCCAGTTCCTCTGGACATGGAACGACCTGCTCGTCGCGCTCGTTTTCCTTGGCACCGGCAATGACCAGCAGGTGCTGACCGGCAATCTGGTGAACCTGATGGGCTCGCGCGGTGGCGACTGGGAGATTTTGTCAGCCTCGGCCTTTGTGTCGATTGCCGTGCCCTTGGTGGTGTTCTTCGCCATGCAGAAATATCTGGTGCGCGGCCTCTTGGCCGGTTCCGTGAAGTAAGAAAGACAAGACGATGCAGAACGTTATCGGCACCGATGCCGATTGGTGGCGCGGCGCGGTGATCTACCAGATCTACCCGCGCAGCTATCAGGACAGCAATGGCGACGGCATCGGCGACCTTGCCGGTATCGCCGACCGCTTGCCCCATATCGCGGCCCTCGGCGCCGATGCCATCTGGATCAGCCCCTTCTTCACCAGCCCGATGAAGGATTTCGGCTATGACGTGTCGGATTACTGCGATGTCGATCCGATGTTCGGCACCTTGGCCGATTTCGACCGCGTGGTGAAAACCGCCCATGACCTTGGCCTCAAGGTCATGATCGACCTTGTCCTGTCGCACACCGCCGAGGCGCATCCGTGGTTTACGGAAAGCCGCAAGAACAAGACCAACCCGAAAGCCGATTGGTATGTCTGGGCCGACCCCAAACCCGATGGCACCCCGCCCAACAACTGGCTGTCGGTCTTTGGCGGTTCTGCATGGCAATGGGATGCACGGCGCGAGCAGTATTACCTGCACAACTTCCTGACCAGCCAGCCCGACCTGAACCTGCACCATGAACCCGTGCAACAGGCACTTCTAGATGTCGCCCGTTTCTGGCTGCAACGCGGGGTCAACGGCTTCCGCCTTGATACCATCAACTTCTACTTTGCCGACAAACACCTGCGCGACAATCCTTCGCTGCCGCCCGAACTGCGCAACAACTCCATCGCGCCCTCGGTCAACCCCTATAACCACCAGCTGCATCTGTTTTCCAAGAACCAGCCCGAAAACCTTGAATTCTTAGCGAAATTCCGCGCCGTGCTGAACCCCTACGGCGCTGCGGCCGTGGGCGAGGTGGGCGATGCCCAGCGCGGCCTTGAAATCATGGCCGAATACACCTCGGGCGGTGACAAGGTGCAGATGTGCTACCCGTTCGAAATGCTGCAACCCGCCCGTCTGACCGCCGATCTTGCCGCCCTTACCTTCGACCGTCTGGCAAAAGCCGCGCCCGATGCGTGGCCCTGCTGGGCCTATTCCAACCATGACACCGTGCGCCACATCACCCGCTGGAAGCTTTCCGAAGCAGCAGCAAAGACTTACGCGACAATGCTGATGTGCCTGCGCGGTTCGGTCTGCCTGTATCAAGGCGAGGAATTGGGCCTGCCCGAGGCCGAGATCGCCTTTGACGAATTGCAAGACCCCTACGGCATCCAGTTCTGGCCCGAATTCAAGGGCCGCGATGGTTGCCGCACCCCGATGATCTGGGCCACCGACAACGCGCTGTGCGGTTTCTCGACCGCGCCAAAGGCATGGCTTCCCGTCACCGCCCCGCATCGCCCGCTTTCGGTTGCGGCACAAACGGGGCAGGCGGGTTCGATGCTGGAACATTACCGCGCGGCACTCGCCTTCCGCCGCCGCCACCCCACGCTTGCCACCGGCGCGATGGACCACTGGCACAGCGACGGGCAGGTGTTTTCCTTTACCCGCACGGGCGGTGAAACCCTGTTCTGCGCCTTCAACCTGTCGGACCAACCCGCCACCGTGACCCTGCCCGCAGGCACATGGAACGCGGTCGCAACCGATCTTCACGCCGCCCCCGCATCCAACGGCACCGCCCGTCTGGACCCATGGGGTTTCACTGTTTTGCGAAAGTCATAGGGGGGAACCATGGCGAACCTGAAACTGGTCAACGTCGAAAAGGCCTATGGCGAGGTCAAGGTCCTGTCGAACATCAACCTTGATATCAAGACGGGCGAGTTGATCGTTTTCGTCGGCCCCTCGGGCTGCGGAAAATCCACCCTGCTGCGCATGATCGCGGGGCTGGAACGCATCACCGGCGGCCAATTCACCATCGACGGCGATGTGATGAACGACATCCCCCCCGCCCAGCGCGGCATTGCCATGGTGTTCCAAAGCTACGCGCTTTATCCGCATATGACGGTGCGCGACAACATGGCCTTCGCCCTGAAAATCGCCAAGAAATCGGCGGCCGAGATTGCCGCCGCCGTCGATAAGGCCGCCCGCATCCTGCAACTGACCCCCTACCTTGACCGCCTGCCCAAGGCGCTGTCGGGCGGCCAGCGCCAGCGCGTTGCCATTGGCCGCGCCATCGTGCGCGACCCAAAGGTCTATCTGTTCGACGAACCTCTTTCCAACCTCGATGCCGCCCTGCGGGTGGCCACCCGGATCGAGATCGCGCAGCTCAAGGAAAACATGCCCGATTCGACCATGATCTACGTCACCCACGATCAGGTCGAAGCGATGACACTGGCATCCCGCATCGTCGTGCTCGCAGGCGGCGGTATTTCACAGGTCGGCACGCCGCTCGAACTTTATGAACGGCCCGAAAACGAATTTGTCGCGCAATTCATCGGCTCTCCGGCCATGAACCTGCTGGCGGGCGAAGTTACCGGAACGGGGGCCATCACCACGGTCAAGCTGGCGAATGGCGGCACCGCCCGGTCCACCGTGCCCACCACCGCCGCCGATATGGGGCTAAAGGTCAATATCGGCGTCCGCCCCGAAGACCTGACCGCAACCGAGGGCGAGGCGCTCTTCAAAGGCGAGGTCGAGATCACCGAAGCCCTGGGTGAGGTGACGCTGCTTTACTTCAAACGCGCCACGCCCGAAGGCGCGCAACTTGTGGCCAAGCTGCCCGGCATCCATGCCGGCCTGCGCAAGGCCCATGTCGCGCTGACCGCCGTGCCCGAAAAGGTGCATCTCTTCGCCAACGGCCGGTCGCTTCTGTACCGCTAAGCGCCATTCATCACGCAAGGTCAGCGGCTTACGCCGTCATCCTTGCGTGAAAGATGAAGCCAAGGAAATTCAGCAGAACCTGTGCCGCCAGAATGGCGGTGGTGCCGTCGCGGTCGTAATCGGGCGCCACCTCGACCAGATCGATGCCCACCACCTCATGCCGCCGCGCCACGGCCTGCAAGATTTCAAGCACCTCGTAATACAGAAAGCCGCCATGGCTGGGCGTGCCCGTTCCGGGCGCGATCGACGGGCAGAACCCGTCAATATCGATGGTCACATAAAGCCGCGCCCCTGCGGGAATCCGGCCCAAAACCCCCGCAACGCCCAGACGCCGCACCTGCCGCACCGACAGGATATCGTCGCCCATGGCGCGCGCGGCCTCATACCCTTCCTTGCTGGTCGATGACACATTGCGAATCCCCAGCGCGGTGATGCCCGTCACATAGGGCCGTTCCGCCGCGCGCCGCATCGGGTTGCCATGGCCATGCCGCACCCCGTGGCGCACATCGACGAAATCCAGATGCGCGTCGATCTGCAAGATATGGATCGGCCCCTGGTCATCAAAGGCGCGGATACAGGGGATGTTGATGGAATGATCCCCGCCAATCGTCACCGGCAGCGCCCCCGCCGCCAGTATGGCCCGCACCCCGGCCTCGATATTGGCATGGCTTTTCTCGGTATCGGTATGCACGATATCGGCATCCCCGATATCGACAATCGAAACCTCGGGGCCCAGATAGACCACATCATCCTCATGGTCATAGGCCCCCGCATGGCCAAAGGAAAACAGGGTTGACGCCTCGCGCACCGCGCGCGGCCCGAACCGCGCCCCGGCCCGGAACTGCGTGCCGAAATCGAAGGGCGCACCCAGAATGGCGATATCGGCATCAATGGCCGACCAGTCGCCCACATAGGGCCGCTTGCCAAAGGTCGAGATGCCGACAAAAGGCAGGTTCAACCGCCCGCTATCATAGGTATTCGCGCTCATGCCGTCCCCCTGCTGTTGCTGGCGCGATGCTGCGTGCAAGCGGGGCAAAGGGCAAGGGGGGCAAAGGGCGAAGGCAATTGCCACGCCCGCGCCGCAATGCCATCACTGGCGCATTACTGCGGAGGGACAGATGGTCACGGTCACGGAACAGATGGTGCAGGATTACCAGCGCGACGGGGTCGTTCTGGTCAAGGGGCTTTGGGCGGATTGGGTTGAAGTGCTGCGCGACGGTGTCGCCCGCAACATGGCCGAACCAGGCCCCTATGCCGCCGAAAACCTGAAACCGGGCGAAGGCGGGCGCTTCTTCGACGATTACTGCAACTGGACCCGCATCCCCGAATTCGAACAGGTGATCCGCCAATCCGCCGTGGCCGATGTTGCCGCCAAACTGATGGGCAGCGCCCGCGTGCAACTGTTCCACGACCATGTTCTGGTCAAGGAACCCGGCACCTCGAAACCCACGCCCTGGCATCAGGACGGCCCCTATTACTTTGTCGAAGGGCGCCAGACCGTCAGCTTCTGGTCCCCGCTCGACCCCGTGCGCGAGGCGTCTTTGCGCTGCGTCGCGGGCAGCCATCTGTGGGAGAAAGAGGTCTTGCCCACCCGCTGGCTGGCCGAAACCAGTTTCTACCCCGACAGCGAAAAATACATGCCCGTCCCCGACCCCGATGCCGAAGGCATGCGCGTGATGGAATGGGAAATGGAACCCGGCGATGCGGTGGCCTTCAACTACCGCACCCTGCACGGCGCCCGCGGGAATGAAACCGCCCAGCGCCGCCGCGCCTTTTCGTTGCGTCTGGTGGGCGGGGATGCGCGCTATGTCGAACGCCCCGGCCGCACCTCGCCGCCCTATCCGGGGCACGGCATGCAGCCCGGCCAGCGCCTGCGCGAAGACTGGTTCCCCGTGCTGCGCGGCTGATCCATGACCCCGCAGCCTGTCCTTCCGCGTCGCGCGGCCCTGTTCGCGCAAATGCCGCCTGCGGTGTTTCCGGCCATCCTTGGCCTTATCGGGCTGGGCCTTGCATGGCGCAGGGCGCTTGCCGCCTTTGGCGCCGATACGGCGGCGGCCGATCTGGCCTTGGGCATGGCGGCGGCGCTCTGGGCCTTTGCGGTGCTGGCCTATCTGTCCAAACTGGCCCGCCGCCCCGCCGTGCTGGCCGAGGATCTGCGCGTGCTGCCGGGGCGGGCCGGTCTGGCGGCGGCCACCATGGGGGGGATGGCCGTTGCGGCGGCGCTGGTGCCGGTGCAGCCCATGGCGGCGGCGGGGCTGCTGGTGGCCGCACTTGCGGCGCATGGGGCACTGGCGCTGGCGACCCTGTGGCACTTTGCCCATGTGCCTGCGGCCTCGCGCCCGGTCGATCCGGCATGGCACCTGTCCTTTGTGGGCTTCATCCTGGGCGGCATCGCGGCCACGGGGCTGGGCTGGACGGCGCTTGCCACGGCCTTGGTCTATGCCACCCTGCCGGTTGCGGTGGCGATCTGGCTGACCTCGTTGCGCCAGATGATCGGCGCGCGCACGCCCGCGCCGCTGCGCCCGCTTTTGGCCATCCACCTTGCCCCTGCGGCGCTATTGGCCACGGTCGCCGCTCTGGCGGGGCTGAACCTCGTGGCCCTTGCCGCGCTGGCGCTGGGGGCGGTGCTGCTGACAGGCTTGATCCTTGCCGCGCCATGGCTTTTGTCGGCGGGGTTCAGCCCGCTTTGGGGCGCGCTGACCTTTCCGCTCGCGGCCTATGTCTCGGCGCTTTTTGTTCATGGCATGGCTGTCACGGCCAGCCTGTTGCTGGCCTTGGCCACGGTCATGCTTCCGGTCATCGCGGCCCGCATCCTTGCCGCATGGGCCAAGGGCAGCCTTGCCGCCCGCACCCATGCGGCCCGCGCCTGACCGTTACGGAATGATCCGCGTGTATTTCACGCCCGCCAGTGTGGCCCCCGCGATCAAGCCCTGCTGGCCAAAGACAAAGGGAATGACGGGGTCAAGCTCGGTCGTTTCCTTGCCGATGCTGGCACCCTGTTCGGGGGTGGCATAGCGCAGATCACCGCTGACCCCCCAACCCGATCCCTTGCGGAAATCGGCCAGCGCGGCATCGGTCATGAAGAACAGCGCATGGCCGTATTGCTGGGCGCCAATCTGCAAGCCGAAGCTGGCCTTGGTGGCAGAATAGTAATCGACCGTCACGCCCCTGATCCGCAGCGCCCCGCGCCCGTAAGCCCCGCCATACAGGAACCCCGCCTCGGTCACCAAAGGCATCCACAACACGCCCGAGGCGCGGCTGGCCAGATCGCGCGTGCCGGGATAGCGGCTGAACAGATATTCCTGCGTCGCATCCACCCGCGCGTCAATCTGGCCCGCGCCATTCGACCCCACGCCATTGTTGCATGCCGCCAGCAACAGCGCCGCTCCGGCCCCGCCGATCAGCCCGCGCCGCGAAAACCCGTGTTCCATGCTCTGCCCTCTCTCGCCACGCCGGGGCTCTGATACGGCCCCGCTCATCCCTGACAGGCTAGCGCCTTTCGCGCCGCCTGTCATGCCCCGCAGCCAAGACGGCGGGCTTTGGCCGATCAACAGGATGCGATCAGCCCCAGACCCACCCCGCCCGCAATTTCCGCGCCACGGCGGGGGCGAAATAGGTCAGCACCCCGTCGCATCCGGCGCGTTTGAAGCACGTCAGGCTTTCCATCATCGCCTTGTCGCCATCGATCCAGCCGCGTTCGGCCGCCCCCATGATCATCGCATATTCGCCCGACACCTGATAGGCATAGGTCGGGGCGCCAAAGGCATCCTTCACGCGGGCGCAGATATCCAGATAGGGCATCCCCGGCTTGACCATCACCATATCCGCCCCCTCGCGCAGGTCACGCTCGACCAGGCGCAGCGCCTCGTCGGAATTGGCCGGGTTCATCTGATAGGTCTTTTTGTCGCCCTTCAGCGCCCCCGACGCCCCCACCGCATCGCGGAACGGGCCGTAAAAGGCGCTCGCATATTTCGCCGCATAGGACAGGATCGCCACATCGCGGTGCCCCGCCGCCTCAAGCGCAGACCGCAGCGCCCCGATCCGGCCATCCATCATATCCGACGGGCCAAGGATATCGGCCCCGCATTCGGCCTGCACCAGCGCCATCCGCACCAGACATTCAACCGTTTCGTCATTCAGGATCACGCCGTCGCGCACCAGCCCGTCATGGCCATTGGCATTATAGGGATCAAGCGCGATATCGGTCATCACCGCAATCTCGGGCACCGCCGCCTTGATGGCACGGATGGCGCGGTTGGCCAGATTGTCGGGGTTCCAGGCCTCTTCGCAGGTCTCGGTTTTCAGGGACGGGTCGGTATAGGGAAACAGGCAGATCGCCGGTATCCCCAGACCCGCCGCCTCTTCCGCCGCCTTCACCACCAGATCGACCGACAGCCGTTCCACCCCCGGCATCGAGGCGATGGGCTCGCGCAGCCCTGCCCCGTCGCGCACAAAGACCGGCCAGATCAGATCGCCCACCGACAGTGTCGTTTCCTGCGCCAGCGCGCGCAGGGCAGGGGTGCGGCGCAGGCGGCGAAAACGCGTCATGGGCGTGGGGGCTGAGATCGGGCGCAACGGCGCCTCCTTTCGGTGCAGGGGCTTGCGGGTTGCCCCTCTGACTGCCAGAGAAGAAGCCGCGCCTCAAGCCATCTCATGCGGCGCCGCCCGTAACCTTTCGGAGAATCCGCGCCTTGTCCTGGTATCAGACCCTTTTCGACCTGATCGACATGCGGTCATTCTCGAACCTGTGGTATTGGCTCGGTCTGGCGGTGTTCTGGACAAGGCTGGGCCATTCGGCCCTTGGCGTGCCGGCCGATATGATCCGCCGCGCCGCGCGGGGCGACGATCCGCTCGCCCTCCCCGAGGTCGAGGCGATCGCCGCCGCCCATGCCCGCCGCCTGCTCGGGCTGGCAGGGCAGTCGGGCGTGGTGCTGGCGGCCTGTCTTTCCTTCCTGTTCAGCACGCTGCTTCTGCTGGCCACCGCCTATCGGGTCGAATTCGCGCAGGCTGTGCTCTGCTTCCTCGTGCCTGCGCTGATCGTGTTCCTGCTGGCACTGCGGACCGCCCGCCTGGTCGCGGCAGGCGAAGGGCAGGGCGAGGCGCTGCTCCTCCGCTTGCACCGCCACCGCAGCATGGTTCAGGCCATCGGCATGGTGTCGATCTTCCTGACCGGCCTGTTCGGCATGTATCAGAACCTTGTGATCGGCCTTTACGGCTAAGGCCGTGCTTGACCCTGCCGCAGGGGCGGTTAAGTCAGGCCCCATGCAGACAGGTCAGACCATCCTCCTTGGCGGCGCGCCCGAAGGCTTTGACGCCCGCCTTCTTTCCCGCGAACTGGCCAAGGGCCAGCCCGTGATCCACATCGCCCGCGATGACAAACGGGCCGAGGCGATGCGCGCCGCCCTTGCCGTCATGGCGCCCGATGCGGTTGTGCTCGACCTGCCCGCATGGGATTGCCTTCCTTACGACCGCGTCTCGCCCAACCCCGATATCTCGGCCCGCCGCATGGCCACGCTGGCGGCACTGGCCGAAGGGCTGCCCGGCCCCTTCGTGCTGCTCACCACCCTGTCTGCCGCGACCCAGCGCCTGCCCGCCCGCGCCGTGATCCGCGATGCCGCCTTTTCCGCCCGCGTGGGCGACCGCGTGAATGAGGCGCGGCTGAAGAATTTTCTGACCCGCATGGGCTTTTCCCCCGCCTCGACCGTGGCCGAACCCGGTGACTATGCCCTGCGCGGCGGCATCATCGACATCTGGCCCCCCGGCAGCCGGTCGCCCATCCGGCTCGATTTCTTCGGCGATGTGCTCGACGGCGCCCGCCGCTTCGACCCCGAAACCCAGCGCACCACCGAAAAGCTGGCCGCCATCGACTTCGCCCCCATGTCCGAGGTGATCCTGGACGAGGCCGCGATCACCCGCTTCCGCCAGACCTACCGCATCGAATTTGGCGCGGCGGGCACCGATGACCCGCTCTACGAAGCGGTCAGCGCGGGCCGCAAGCATCAGGGCATGGAGCATTGGCTGCCCTTCTTCCATGACCGGCTTGAAACCCTGTTCGACTATCTGCCCCATGCCACCGTCATGCTCGACGACCAGCTTACCCCCGCGCGCCTGTCGCGTTGGGAAAGCATCGCCGACCAATACGATGCGCGGCGCGAGGCGATGGGCGCACGCGGGCGGCTCGATTCCGTTTACAAACCCTGCGCGCCGGGTCTGCTCTATCTCGATGATACCGCATGGGATGCCGCACTCGCCCCCCACCGCGTGATCCAGCTTTCGCCCAACCCGCAGGCGCCGGGTCCGAATGTGCTTGATGCGGGCGGTCGCATGGGGCGCAATTTCGCACCCGAACGCCAACAGGAAAACATAAGCCTTTTCGGTGCCTTGGCCGCGCATGTTAAGGAATTGCTGCAAGACAGGAACGTCATCGTCGCCTCATGGTCCGACGGCGCGCGCGAACGTCTGGAAGGGTTGCTGCAAGATCAGGGCGTAACCGGCTTCAAACACGCCAAAGATTTCCGCGACATCCCCGAAGGCAAGGGCCAGCTTGCCCTCATGGTCTGGCCGCTCGAAGCGGGCTTCACCGCCCCCGGCCTTGCCGTGATTTCCGAACAGGATGTGCTGGGCGACCGTCTGACCGGTAAACCCAAACGCAAGCGCAAGGCCGAAAACTTCCTGCGCGATGCCGATACCCTTACCCCCGGCGATCTGGTCGTGCATGTCGAACACGGGGTGGGCCGCTATCTGGGCCTGGAAACCATCACCGCCCTTGGCGCCCCCCATGCCTGCGTGGCCCTCGAATATGCCGAAGGCGCCAAACTTTACCTGCCGGTCGAGAATATCGAACTCCTCTCCCGCTACGGGCACGAGGAAGGGCTGCTCGACCGCTTGGGCGGCGGCGCATGGCAGGCCAAGAAGGCCAAGCTCAAGGAACGCATCCGCGAAATCGCCGACCGCCTGATGCGGATCGCCGCCGAACGCGCCCTGCGCCACGCCCCCATTCTGGAAGCGCCCCATTCCCTGTGGGAGGCCTTTGCCGCCCGCTTCCCCTATCAGGAAACCGATGACCAGCTATCCGCCATCGCCGATGTGGTGGCCGATCTCGAATCCGGCCGCCCGATGGACCGTCTGGTCGTGGGCGATGTGGGCTTCGGCAAGACCGAGGTGGCGATGCGCGCGGCCTTTGTCGCCGCTTTGGCCGGTATGCAGGTTGCCGTGATCTGCCCCACCACGCTTCTGGCCCGCCAGCATTACCGCAGCTTTGCCGAACGCTTCCGCGGCTTTCCGATCAACGTCCGCCCCCTCTCGCGCTTCGTTTCCGCCAAAGAGGCCAACGCCACCCGCGCGGGCCTTGCCGACGGGTCTGTCGATATCTGCGTCGGCACCCATGCGCTGCTGGCCAAGGGCATCCGCTTCAAATCGCTGGGCCTGTTGATAATCGACGAAGAACAGCATTTCGGCGTGGCCCATAAGGAACGGCTGAAAGAGATGCGGTCCGAAATCCACGTCCTCACCCTGACCGCCACCCCCATCCCGCGCACCCTGCAACTCTCGCTCACCGGCGTGCGGGATCTCTCGATCATCGCCACCCCGCCGGTCGATCGCCTTGCCATCCGCACCTATGTGTCCGAATTCGACAGCATCACCCTGCGCGAGGCGCTTTTGCGCGAACGCTATCGCGGCGGCCAATCCTTCGTTGTCGTGCCGCGCATTTCCGACCTGCCCGAGATCGAGGATTTCCTGAAAACCCACGTGCCGGAATGTTCCTATGTCATCGCCCACGGCCAACTTGCGGCGGGCGACCTTGATGAACGCATGAACGAATTTTACGACGGCAAATATGACGTGCTTCTGTCCACCACCATCGTGGAATCGGGTCTCGACATCCCCACCGCCAACACGATGATCATCCACCGCGCCGATATGTTCGGCCTGTCCCAGCTTTACCAGATCCGCGGCCGCGTCGGCCGTGCCAAGACCCGCGCCTATTGCTTCCTCACCACCAAACCCCGCGCGCCGCTCACGCCACAGGCGCAGAAACGCCTGCGCCTTCTGGGCGGGCTCGACAGCCTTGGCGCGGGCTTCAACCTTGCCAGCCACGACCTTGACCTGCGCGGGGCAGGGAACCTTCTGGGCGAGGAACAGTCGGGCCATATCAAGGAAGTGGGATACGAACTTTACCAGCAGATGCTGGAAGACACGATTGCCAAGATCAAATCGGGCGAACTGTCGGGCCTGTCCCCCATCGATGACCAATGGGCCCCGCAGATCAACCTCGGCGTGCCCGTGTTGATCCCCGACGAATATGTGACCGACCTTGACGTGCGCCTTGGCCTTTACCGCCGCCTCTCGGGCCTGCAAACCAAGGTGGAACTCGAAGGTTTCGCCGCCGAACTGATCGACCGTTTCGGCCCCCTGCCCAAGGAAGTGAACACGCTTCTTCTGATCGTGCGCATCAAATCGATGTGCAAACGCGCCGGCATCAGCCGCCTCGATGCGGGGCCAAAGGGGGCGACAGTGCAGTTCCACAACGACAAATTCGCCAATCCCGCAGGCTTGGTCGATTTCATCAAATCCGACGGCGCCGCCCGCGTCGCAGGCAACAAGATCGTCATGGCCCGCGACTGGAAAACCGAATCCGACCGGATCAAGGGCGCCTTCGCCATCGCCCGCGATCTGGCCGAAAAGGTCGTCAGGCCAAAGGAAAAGGCCTGACACCCCGCTGTCATCCCCGCGAAAGCGGGGACCGCCCCCAGCATAAAGCCCCCAAAAGATCCCCGCTTGCGCGGGGATGACCGCCCGCGCTTAATGCCCGGCCGCCTTTGCCGCGCCCTTGGGCAACAGGTTCAACAGCAGCAGGTTCGCCACCGCAAATGCCAGCACCCCCACCATCAACGGCAAGGGCGATCCGTCAAAGGCCAACCCCACCGGCACCGCCAGCAGCACCGAAACCACAGTCGAAACCGCGCCGATCACGCTCGAGGCCATGCCCGCCTGATGGCCCACAGGCTCCATCGCCAGCGCGTTCAGATTGCCCATGATCAGGCTGCACACGAAGAACACCGAAATCGTCCAGACCAGATGCGCCGGAAAGGCGAGGGCAGCCGACCACGCGCCTTCCCACCACAACAGCACCATCACGGCGGTAAAGACCGTCTGCCCCAGCACCGCCCGCGCAATCATCCGCCGCATCCCCAGCCGCATCACCAGCCGCGCATTGAGGAAACTCGCGCTGCCCGACAGAACGGCAATCAGCGCGAACCAGGCGGGAAACTCGTCCCCCCGGCCAAAGGTCTGGTCAAAAATCGACTGCGTGGCCGACAGCGTGGCAAACAGCGCCCCCAGCATCAGCGACTGCATGGCAATCGACACCAGCACCACACGGTGGCCCAGCACCTCGCGCAGCCCCAGCCACAGCGCGGCCGCCCGCAGGGGGCGGCGGTCCTCGGGGTGGATCGTCTCGGCCTGCCGCAATCCGATCCACAGGCAGGACAGCGCGGAAAACAGCAAAAAGGCCAGAAACACGGCCCGCCAGCCCGCGAAATGGATGATCCCCGCCCCGACCGAAGGGGCCACCGCCGGCACCAGCATAAAGACCATCATCACAAAGGACATGATCTTGGCCATCTCGCGCCCCTTGTACAGGTCACGCACCAGCGCCAGCGAAACCACCCGCGGCCCCGCCGCCCCCAGCCCCTGCACCAGCCGCGCCAGCAGCACGGTTTCCAGCGTCGGCGCGAAATAGGCGGCCACGGCGGCCACGCAATACAGCGCCGCCCCCGCAAGGATCACGGGCTTGCGCCCGAACGTATCCGACAGCGGCCCCGCAAACAGCGTGCCAAGCCCCATCCCGAAGACGAAACTGGTCAGGATCAGCTGTGCCGCATTGGGCGCATCGGGCGACAGTTCCGCCGCGATTTCGGGCAAGGCGGGCAGCATCGAGTCGATGGAAAAGGCAATCGTGGCGAACAGCATCGCGATCATGGCGATGAATTCGGTCTGTCCGGTTCGGGCGGGGGCGGGGCGTGTGGCGATATCTGTCATGATGGCGGCATGCCTAGCAGGGGCCAAGGCCCCGGCATAGGAAAACTTCCGTCAAGCCGTGAACAGCGGGGCCTGACCCCGCGCACATGGGCCCCCGCTTTTGCCCTTCACCCTGGCCAAATACTCTCGGGGGGTGCGGGGGGCAGACGGCCCCCCGCCTCGGGTTGGCGCCCGCGCGCGCCTCAGCCGCCTTGCCCTGCCAACTCGTCGATCACGCCCTGCCACAGATGCACGGGCTGCGCGCCCGACACCACATAGTGCTGGGCGATCAGAAAGGTCGGCACCGCGCTCACGCCCTTGGCGCGGGCATCGGCATCGCGGGCCATCAGGTCATCGCGGTCGGCATCGCTGGCCAAAAGCCGCGCCACGGCAGCGCCGTCCATGCCCACCTCGCCCGCCAGACGGGCCAGCGTGGCGGCATCGCCCACATCCGCCCCCTCGCGCCAATGGGCGCGGAACAGACGGGCCACCATCGCGGTCTGCCGCCCTTCTACTCCCGCCCAATGGATCAGGCGATGCGCGTCCATTGTATTGGGCAGATGCGCGACCCTATCGATCTCCATCTCGGCGCCCGCCTCCTTTGCGGCCCGCGCCACGGACTGCATCATCGACAGCGCCCGGTCCCGCCCGCCGAATTTCGAGGCGAGGTAGTCCACATGCCCCACACCGCCCTTGGGCATGTCGGGGTTCAGCTGGAACGGGTGCCATTCAATGCGGAACGGGTGGTTCGCGCGGCTTTCCAGCGCGCGGTCCAGATGGGTCTTGCCGATATAGCACCACGGGCAGACGATGTCGGAAAAGATATCAAGCCGGATCACGGTTTGCCCTTTCGGCAAAAAGCGCCTTCAGCGCGCGGCGGTTCAGTTTCATGTTTCCCGCACGGGGCAGGGCGTCAAGCCTGACCCACAGGCGCGGCTGTTTCCAGCGCGCCAGCCGGTCCCTGGCATGGGCATCAAGCACGGCTTCCGCGATATCTGCCGCATAAAAGCCCGCGATCACCCGCACACCAGGGCGCAGTTCAACCTCGGTCACCGCCACCTCGGCCAGACCGGCCATCGCCGCCTCGACCTCAAGCGGCGATACGCGGAACCCGCCCGCATTCATCATGTCGTCATTGCGGCCCAGATAGCTGATCGCCCCGTCCGCGCCCATCCGCACCACATCGCCCGTCACGAACCAGTCGCCACGGAACCGCGCCGCCGTGGCCTCGGGCGCGTCCAGATAGCCCAGCATCAACCCCGGATCGTCGCGATGCACCGCAAGCTCGCCCGCGCCATCCACCGCGTCCAGCACTGTCACCCGCCGCCCGGGCTGGGCATATCCGACACAACCGGCAGGGGCGGGCCTTTGGGGCGAACCGGAAACAAAGGTGGAACATTCCGACATGCCCAAGGCTTCATGCACCCCGGTTCCGGTTGCTGCCATCCAGGCCTGCCGCAGCGCATCGGGCATCGTCTCGCCCGCCACCAGCGCATGGCGCAGGCGGGGCAGGGCGGGGACCGGCCCCTTCAGCATCTGCCGCAGCACCCCCGGAACTGCGGCAAAGATCGTCGCATCGAACCGTTTGAGCAGCAGCGCCAGCGCCTCGCTTCCCACCCCCGCCGCAGGCACCAGCGCCGTCGCCCCCACTGTCCATGGGTCAAGCAGGCCGGTGCCCAGCGTATAGGTCCAGTTCATCGCCCCCGCATGCAGCAGGCGGTCGCCCTCGGCCAGCCCTTCCCAACCCTGATGCATCATCTGCCGCGCCCAGATGGCGCGATGGGCATGGGCCACCGGCAGCGGCCGCCCGCTCGTGCCACTGGTAAAGACCACATAGGCCAGCCGGTCCGGATCGCCCATGGCATAGGCGCAGGGGGGCAGCGCCTCCATGGCCAGCACCTCCGCCGCCGCAACCACGGGGCAAGCCAGCCCCTCGGGCAGCGCCACGCCCGCATCGGCCACCACCAGCGCGGGCGCGATGCGCTGCGCCAGCGCGGTGATCTCGGCCCCCGTCAGCGCGGCCGATGTGGGCACCGGCACCAGCCCCGCCGCGATGGCGCCCAGAAACAGCACCGGAAAGGCCACGCCATTGCCCAGCCGCATCAGCACCCGGTCGCCCGGTTGCAGCCCCATCGCCAATAGCCCCGTCCCGCATCCGCGCACCGCCGCTTCCAGCCGCGCATAGCTCCAGCGTTCCGCCCCCGACGGCCGCAACACCTGTAGCGCGATCTTGTCGGGCAGCCGCGCCGCACTGGCCCCCAGCACATGGGCGGCAAGGTTGAAGGGCGCGGGGCAGGGGGCAAAGGCATCCATCCTGCCGTTCTAACCGCCTGCGCCACGGTTGCAAGCCAGCCCCGCAGGCTGTAATGGCGCCCCATGGCCGGAAGCGATCCGAAATCCCTGATCCGCATCGCCCGCGAAAGCGGCGATGACGCGCCCGTGGTCCCGCTCGACCTCGGCCAGCGGGTGCGCGACCTGCGCAAGGCGCGGGGATGGACGCTGGAACAGGCGGCGGTGCAGGCGGGGCTGGCGCGCTCGACCCTGTCCAAGATCGAAAACGGCCAGATGTCCCCCACCTACGAGGCGCTCAGGAAACTGGCCGAAGGCCTGTCGATCTCGGTCCCGCAACTCTTTACCCCGCCGTCCAAGGCGCTGGTCTCGGGGCGCATGGCCACCACGCGGGCGGGCGAAGGCACGGCCCATGCCACCGCCACCTATGAACACGAATTGCTGGCAGGCCAGCTCAGCCGCAAGCAGATGCTGCCCTACCGCGCCCGCATCCGCGCCCGCAGCTTTGACGAATTTGACGGATGGGTGCGCCATGACGGCGAAGAGTTTCTCTATGTCCTGACCGGCGTCGTGCGGCTGTTCACCGAATTTTACGAAGCCATCGACCTGCGCCGCGGCGACAGCGCCTATTACGATGCCAGCATGGGCCATAACGTGATCAGCCTGTCGGACGAGGATGCCACCATCCTCTGGGTCACGTCACTGGTCTGACCTTTCCTTCGCACCGTTTGCCTGTCCGTCTGGCATCGGGGGGCAGGCATTGCCCGCCCCCCGCCACCGTGTCATCCGCGCCCGCCGCCCAGCCATCCCTGCACGGTCTGCGCGCCAGCCGAAACATCCTGCCCCACGCCCTGCACGGTATTGCACCCTGTAAGCACCAAACCCAGCACGCCCAGAACCACCAGTTTCCGCATCATATCCTCATTCCTGAAACCACCAGACATCCGGCTGCCATCCCGGCCAGTCGCCATAAAGCGGCACACGGTCGGGGTGGCGCAGCCCCTTGGCATAGGCCAGCCGCGACACATCCGAATACCAGATGGGTATGACATAGCGCCCCGTGGTCAAGACACGATCCAGTGCTTCGACATGGTCACGAAAGCTCGCCGGATCTGGGGCCGACAGCATCCCCGCGATCATCGCCTCGGCGGCGGGCGAATTCATCCCCATCCAGTTGCGCGATCCGGGCTCGGTAATGCCCGCAGCCCCCCAATACAGCGTCTGCTCGTTCCCGGGCGAAAGCGACAGCGACCGCACGTAATAGGTCATGTCGAAATCGTAATTGGTGCTGCGCTCTTTGAACTGCGCGCTGTCAACCGTGGTCACACGCGCATCGATGCCCAACCGCTTCAGCGCCTCGACATAAATGGTGGCCGCGTTGATCGTATCATCCGCGCCATTGGTCAGCAGAATCTCAAAGCTGAAGGGCGCGCCGCCCGCGTTCTTCAGCACGCCGTTCTGCACCGTCCAGCCCGCCTCTTCCAGCAGCCTCAAAGCCTCGCGCACATTCTTGCGGTTGGCTTCCGTCCCGTCCGAGACGGGCAGGGTATAACCTTCCAGCGCGCCGGGCAGCAATTCAGCCTTATAGGGTTCCAGCAGCTTGGCCACCGCCTCGGGGGCGGGCGCACCGGGCTGCATGCCCAGCGTCGAATTGGCAAAATAGCTGGTGATGCGCGGCGGGATGCCGCCATTCAGCGTCTTGTTCACCAGGTCGAAGTTGAACGCATAGGTCAACGCCTCGCGCACCCGCCAATCGGCAAACATCGGCTTGCGGGTGTTGAACACGAAACCTTCAATGCCAGACGGGCGCTTGTGCGGGATGACTTCCTTGACAACCTTGCCTTCGGTCACCGCCGGAAAATCGTAATTCTGTTCCCATTTCACCGGGTTCGTCTCGCGCCAGCTGGTGATGTCACCGGCCTTGAACGCCTCGAACACCACGCCCGCATCGCCGAAATATTCGTAAGTCACCTCGTCAAGGTTATAAAGCCCGCGGTTGAACGGCAGGTCCTTGCCCCACCAGTCGGGATTGCGCTTGTAGGTGATCGATTTGCCCGGCTCGACCTGATCCACCACATAGGGCCCCGACCCGATGATCGGATCGAGCGACGAGGCGGTGAAATCCTTCCCCTCCCACTGCGCCTTTTCCAGCACGGGGCGCAGACCCAGAATCAGCGGCAATTCGCGGTCTTCGGCGTTGAAGGTGAACTTGACCGACCGTTCGCCCGTCTTTTCGGTCTTGGCGATTTTCTTCCACGCGGTGGCATAGCGCGGCTGGCCCAGCGTGCCCAACGTCTCGAACGACCAGATCACATCCTCGACCGTGACAGGGTTCCCGTCCGAGAATCGCGCCGCCGGATTGAGGGTGAATTCCACCCAAGTCCGCGCCTCGTCGGTGCGAATCGATTCGGCCAAAAGCCCGTAAAGTGTGAAGGGTTCGTCAATCGACCGCCCCATCAGCGTTTCGACCGTGTAGCCCGTGATCCCGCTTGGCGCGATCCCGTTGACGATAAAGGGGTTAAGCGAATCGAACCCGCCGCTTTCGCCGAATATGATCTTGCCGCCCTTGGGCGCATCGGGGTTGGCATAGGGCAGCGACACAAAATCAGGGGGAAGGGCCGGTTCGCCATACATAGCTATGCCATGTTTGGCCAAAGGTTCCTCGCCAAATGCCGCGCTGGCAGCCCCCAGAACCGCAAGCGCAGCAAGCGCCCCGCGCCATGATCGAAAAACCTGCTGTCCCATGCCGGCAACTTCCCTCTGTCTTTATCTGGTGTTCGCGCAAGCCTAAGCCCGCGACCAAACAGTTTCAAACTTTTATCTTGGCCAACCCGTTCTGGCGGCGTATAAAGGCTCCACTGCTCGATAGGTTTCTTGCCTGTATGAAACCTGCCTCAATAACTGAACGCCGGCCTTGTGCCGGCGTTTTTTTTGCTTTCGGGCGGGTGGTTTGCGCCTCTGGCCTTTGCATCCGCAGCATGCCATCCTGCCGCAAAGCAGCATGAACCGGGGGCAGCCATGGGCCTGTCAGGCAAGACCGCAATCGTCACGGGGTCCAATTCGGGCATCGGCCTTGGCGTGGCCGAGGAACTGGCCCGCGCGGGCGCCGATGTCGTGGTCAACAGCTTTACCGACCGCCCCGAAGACCACGCCCTTGCCGCCCGAATCGCCGCGCAATTCGGCGTGCAGGCCCGCTATATCGCCGCCGATATGGCGAACGGCGCCGATTGCCGCGCCTTGGTCGAACGGGCAGGGGGCTGCGACATCCTTGTGAACAATGCAGGCATCCAGTTCGTCGCGCCCGTTGACGAATTTCCGACCGAGAAATGGGACCAGATCCTTGCCATCAACCTCTCGTCCGCCTTCCACACTTCGGCCGCCGCCCTGCCCGTCATGCGCGCCCGCGGCTGGGGGCGCATCATCAACATCGCCTCGGCCCATGGCCTGACGGCCAGCCCGTTCAAATCGGCCTATATCGCGGCCAAGCACGGGGTGGTGGGTCTGTCCAAGACCATCGCACTGGAAACGGCGGGGCAGGGCATCACCTGCAACGCCATCTGCCCGGGCTATGTGCTGACCCCCTTGGTCGAGGCGCAGATCCCCGACCAGATGAAGGTCCACGGCATGGACCGCGAGACGGTGATCCGCGAGGTGATGCTGCAACGCCAACCCTCGCGCCAGTTCGCCACCACCGGCCAGATCGGCGGCACGACCGTGTTCCTGTGCTCCGACGCCGCCGACCAGATCACCGGCACCACGATCAGCGTCGATGGCGGCTGGACCGCGCTCTAGCGAAGTCTGACGCAGACTTCGCGCCGGAATTTGACGCAAATTCCGGGCCCCCTCTGCCGACACCGATTTCTGCGTGCAGAAATCGTCGCGGAATTTGCGTCAAATTCCGCCCGGGGGCCACAAAATCCTTCAAAAGGAAATTGGCCCTACTTCCCCACCGGCACGTCCTTGATCGCAGGATAGACCATGCCGCCTGACACGATCAGCTTCGCCGCCTCGTCGGGTTTCATGTCCAGAAAGATCACGTCCCGCGCCGGCACATAAAGCAGCATCCCCGAGGTCAGCGGCGTCAGCGCGACAAAGACGGCGATCATCTCCTCGCCCGAAGGCAGCCGCGCCGCGATCTCGCCGCGCGGTTTGGTCGCCACCAGCCCCACCGCCCATGTCCCCTCACGCGGAAAGGGCACAAGGCAGGTGCGGTCAAATGACCGTTCCTTCTGGCTGAACACGGTTTCCGCAATCTGCTTGAACCCGCCATAGACCGACCGCACCACGGGCACACGGTCCACCAGCCGTTCGGCCTGCCGCACCAGCGACCGCCCGATCAGCCCGCGCGCCATCCAGCCGATGATGACGGTAAAGACCAGAAACACCGCCACCCCCACGCCCCGCAGCGGAAAGGCGGCTTCGGGGCCGAAGATGCGGTGCACGATCGCCTCGGGCTGATAGGCGGCCGGGATCAGCGGCAATATCCAGCCGTCCAGCCAGCCGATCGCCGCCCATGTCAGCCACAGCGTCAGCCCCACGGGCAGCACCACGACCAGCCCCGTCAGGAAACTGGCCCGCAGTCCGGCAAGCAGGCCGCGTTTGGGTTGGGTCGGCGTTGTCATACGTTGGGTTCCCCGTTCCGCGCCAATCTAGGCAGCCGCGCGCCCCGCTGCAATCATCCCGCCGCCAAGGCGCGGGCGATATCTGCCGCCAGACGCGCATTGTTCAGCACAAGCGCGATATTGGCCGCCAGTGACCGCCCTTCGGTCAGCTCGAAGATGCGCCCCAGCAGGAAGGGCGTCACCGCCTTGGCCGCAATCCCCTTGGCCGCCGCCTCGGCCAGCGCGGCCTCGATCACCGGCACGATCACCTCGCGCGCGATCTCGTCCTTGGCTGGAATGGGGTTGGCCACCAGCTGCCCCCCCGGCAGGCCCAGCACCGCCCGCATCCGGTGCGCGGCGGCAATCGCGCCCGCATCATCCATCCGCAACGGCGCCTTCAGCCCCGATGACCGCGACCAGAAGGCGGGAAATTCGTCCTGCCCATAGGCAATCACCGGCACCCCCGCCGTTTCCAGATATTCCAGCGTTTTCGGCAGGTCGAGGATCGCCTTGGCCCCCGCCGCCACCACTGTCACCGCCGTCTGCGCCAGTTCGGCAAGGTCAGCCGAAATGTCGAAACTCGTCTCCGCCCCGCGATGCACCCCGCCGATGCCGCCCGTGGCAAAGACGGAAATCCCCGCCAGCCGCGCACAGATCATGGTTGCCGCCACCGTCGTGGCCCCCGTGCCGCCCGTGGCGACACAAGCCGCCAGATCGGCGCGGCTCAGCTTGGCCACATCCTGCGCCTGACCCAGCCGTTCCAGCCCGGCATCGGTCAGACCCACATGGATACGCCCCGCCATCACGGCCATGGTCGCAGGCACCGCCCCGCCCGCCCGCACCGCCGCCTCGACCGCGCGCGCGGTTTCCACATTCTGCGGCCAGGGCATGCCATGGGTGATGATCGTCGATTCCAGCGCCACCACGGGCTTGCCCGCCTTCAGCGCGGCATCAACCTCGGGGGCGAAAGTCAGGGGCAACATTCAATGGTCCTCATGCAGGGCACGCGGGATGGCAGGCCCGCAGCGGTAATCCGAAAACGTGGCGCGAAAGCCCGCGCGTTCCGGCGAACAGGCCATGATCCCCACCCGCGCCGCTTCGACGGACAAGGGCGCCAGCCGCGCCATGATCCAGCCGCCCGCAGGATCGGCCACCTGCACGCGCACCGCATCATCGTGCCGCGTCAGCCGCAGGCGCAGGCGGTCTGCGGGAAAGGGCAGGGGCATCGTGGCCCAGTCCGATGTGCCATTGGTAACCACGGTGGAAAACACCGCCCGCCCGTCCGTCACCTCGACCCCGCATTTGATCCACTGCGTCTGCGACACCAGCAGCATCAGCCCCGCCTGATCATACAGCGTCTCGTATTCCCCCGCGACCGTGACCTCGGCACTGAAATCGCCCGTCACCCCATGGGCCAGCACATGGCCGGAATGGCGGGTAAATCCGTAAAACGTCTCGCGCCAGAAATCGGTCTGCCCGCCCGTCACCACGCTCAGCCCCTCCGGCCCCTCAAGGACCGAAGGTGGAGGGTTCAGCCACTCCATGCCCGCAAAACTCATGCCGGAACCTCTCCGCTCACATATGTGGCCGCCGCCTTGATCGCGGCCTGCAAGGCGCCCGCCCGGTCCAGCCCGCGCCGTTCGGCCACGATATGCGCCGCCATGAAGGTATCGCCCGCGCCCGTCACCCGCGTGACCAGCACCTTCGGCGGCGTGCCGGTGATGACACCCGCGCCCGCCGTGCCCTCGGCGCACAAATGCCCGCCATCGGTGACCAGCACCCGCGCCGCCCCCCGCGCCAGCAGCCCCGCCGCCGCCGCGGCGGCATCGGCAAACTCGGCCTTGGCGATCAGCGCGGCCTCTTCCAGATTGACGTAAAGCACCGCCCCCCGGTGGCCCAGCATCGGCACCAGCCGCTCGGCCTTGCCGGGGCTTGCGGGCGCGATCCGCAGGTCAGCGGCGGCAAACAGGGGCGAGGCGGCAATCTCGGCCAGCAATTGCGCCGTCAGGTTGCCATCCAGCGCGATGGGCCCCGCCCATGGCGCGGCGGCCGACCCCAACGCGCCATCCCCCAAGGGGCGCAAAATCTTGTCACCCGCCGCTTCCAACGAATGGGCATCCGCAATCGCGGCAATCAGCCCGTTCGCCCCTTCAATGGCCATATACCGGTCCGTGGGCAGATCGTCCGACCGATAGGCATAGGCGGTTTCCACCCCCAGCCGCGCGCAGGCGGCAACCAGTTCGTCGCCTTCCGCATCGCGCCCGATCGAGGTCAGCACCGCAGGGCGCAGCCCGAACCGCGCCAGCGTCATGGCGATGTTCATCGCCACCCCTCCGGGCAGCCGCGTGATCCGCCCGGGCACATCCGACCCCACCCGCATCGACAGATGCGACCGGCCGATGATGTCCCACAGGATGGACCCGATACACAGAATGTCAGGACGCGCGTTCATCCCGCCATCTAGAGGCGAAGGGCAGGGGCTTTCAACCCACCGCATCAAATCCCCCGCCCTCCAACGCGGGCTTGCATGCCGCCCCGAAACCCGCTAAGGCGGCGCCACTTCACAGGCGAGGCTTGGGCTTTGCGGGGAGAAATCCCGCATTGTCCGCCGGTTGGGGGCACCCGCCCCTGAAAACGGCTTCGCCAAGGTTCAAACCGGAAAAGGATAAGACATGGCTCTTCCCGAGTTTTCCATGCGCCAGCTGCTTGAAGCAGGCGTTCACTACGGCCACCAGACCCAGCGCTGGAATCCGCGCATGGGCGAATACATCTATGGCGACCGCAACGGCATCCACATCATCGACCTGACGCAAACCGTCCCGATGCTGGATCAGGCGCTGAAAGTCGTGCGCGACACCGTGGCCAAGGGCGGTCGCATCCTGTTCGTCGGCACCAAGCGTCAGGCCCAGAAGGCCATCGCCGAAGCCGCCGAAAAATGCGCCCAGTTCTACATGAATCACCGTTGGCTCGGCGGCACGCTGACCAACTGGCAGACCGTGTCGAAATCGATCCAGCGCCTCAAGCAGATCGACGAGATCATGGCCAACGGCGCCGAAGGCCTGACCAAGAAAGAACGCCTGAACCTTGAACGCGAACAGGGCAAACTTCAGGCCTCGCTTGGCGGCATCCGCGAAATGGGTGGCACCCCGGACCTCATCTTCATCATCGATGTGGGCAAGGAAGACCTCGCCATCCTCGAAGCGCAGAAGCTGGGCATCCCGGTCGTGGCCGTGGTCGATACCAACTGCTCGCCCAAGGGCGTCGATTACGTGATCCCCGGCAATGACGATGCCGCCCGCGCCATCGCGCTCTATTGCGACCTGATCGCCCGCGCCGCACTTGACGGCATGTCGGCCCAGCTTGGCGCCGCCGGCGTTGACCTCGGCGCGCTGGAAGTGGCGCCCGAAGAAGAAGCCGTCGCCGCAGTCGAAGCCTGATCGGCTGTCACACAGGCTTAACCCGGCAGCGTTAGCTGCCGGGTCATCCAATTCGATTTATGAGGTCTGACATGACGATCACCGCAGCGATGGTGAAGGAACTGCGCGATTCGACCGGCGCAGGGATGATGGATGCCAAAAAGGCGCTGACCGAAACCGATGGCGACATGCAGGCCGCGGTTGACTGGCTCCGCACCAAAGGTCTGGCGAAAGCCGCCAAAAAGGCCGACCGCGTCGCGGCCGAGGGCCTTGTCGGCGTGGCCGTGCGCGATGGCCGCGGCGTCGCGGTCGAGATCAACTCGGAAACCGACTTTGTCGGCAAGAACGCCGATTTCCAGTCGCTCGTCCGCGAAGTGACCAAACTCGCGCTCGAAACCGGCGAATCGGTCGAGGTGCTGAAAGCCTCGCACCTCAACGGTGAACCGGTGGAAACCGTGATCCAGAACGCCATCGCCCGCATCGGCGAAAACATGACCCTGCGCCGCATGCACGTTCTGGAAGGCGATACCATCGTCTCCTACGTCCACAATGCCGCGACCGATGGCATGGGCAAGATCGGCGTCCTCGTGGCGCTCAAGGGCGATGCCGCCAAGGCGCAGGCCATCGGCAAGCAATTCGCCATGCACATCGCCGCGACCTCGCCCTTGGCGCTGTCGGAAGCCTCGCTCGATCCGGCCGTGGTCGAACGCGAACTCGCCGTGCAAACCGCCAAGGCGCTGGAAGAAAACGCAGCCTCGGCCAAGCCCAAGCCCGAAGCCGTGATCACCAACAACATCATCCCGGGCCGGATGAAAAAGTTCCTGTCGGAAGTCACGCTTCTGGGTCAGGCCTTCGTCATCAACCCCGATGTGACCGTTGAACAGGCCGCGAAAGATGCAGGCGTCGAAATCACCGGTTTCGCCCGCGTCGCCGTGGGCGAGGGGATCGAAAAGGAAAAGGAAGACTTCGCCGCCGAAGTCGCCAAGATGGCGCAGGCCTGATCCTTCTTCCAATCTGCAAAGAAAAACGGTGCAGCCCGAAAGGGTTGCACCGTTCTTGTATCGGGCGGTACCGCCGTCACTGTCCGGGCCGTGAAATTCCGGCCGCATCCTGCGCCGTCGCCACGCGGGACCAATCCTCCGCTCATGGCCTGCGACGCCCTCGCTTGAAAGGACGCGTTAACCTTCTGCCGAAGCCGCCGCAAAGGTAAGTCAGGAATTCCCTACCTCGTCGCCATCGGGGCGCACGAAGATCATGTTCAAAAGCGCGGCCTTTGCCACGGCCTGCGCGGTGGTTTCGACCGCCAGCGCCTCGCGCGCAAGGCGCAGGTGCTTTTCCACCATCGCGGCCGATACCCCCATCAGCATCGCGATATCCCCCGCCGTCTTGCCATCGGCCACCCATTCCAGCGCCTCGCGCTGGCGGTCGGTCAGGGTGCGGCGGCGGTTCTGCGCGGGCAACTGCACGATCCGCAGATGCATCATATGCGCCACGGCCTGAATCTCGGCCCCCCGCGCGGCCCAGATCGCTTCGACATCCGCCGCCGACAGCCCCACATCCGCAATCAACCCCAGCGCCCCCTTTGACCGGGCCGATGTTTCTGGAAAGCTGATCGTCACCCCCGCCGTGATACCCATCGCGGCATTCTGCATCACCGCGTCCATCTCGTCGGCCGTCAGCTCGCCCCGCTCCAGCATCTCGCGCACAAAGGCCCAGGTGGTGCAGCCGGTATTGCGCTGCGCCCATTTCCAGACCGGCGTGCGCGCATATAACCCTTCGGAAAAATACCGCCGCGCATATTCCGGCCCTGCGGTTGTAAGATAGATCACATCGTCCGGGTTGCCGATCGAACTGGCATAGCGAAACCGCGTATAGCCGTAATTCACCCGCGAAAAACCACATTCCGCAAAAAACGCGGTCGCGGCTTCCCAGACCGGGCCGACCGAACCCGCCTCCGCGATGCGGACAAGCAGGCCTAAAGCATCATTCACTCGAATTCCTCCACCCGTTTTCCGGCCCGATTTCCGGCACGGGTTGTTCTATCCATGCATCTGTCATACCCAAGCTTCCGACAGGGAGTCGAGAAGTTAAACAAGATTAACAAAGGCTGGCAGGATGCAAGCGGATGTTGTGGTGATCGGCGGGTCGGTGATGGGGGCCTCGGTGGCCTTTTGGCTGACCAAACTGCATCCCGGCCTTGATGTGCTGGTCGTCGAACGTGACCCCAGCTTTGCCCGCGCCTCGACAGCCCTTTCAGCCGCGGGCATCCGCCAGCAATTCACCACACCCGTCAATGTCGAACTGTCGCGCTTCGGCATCGATTTCATCAAGAATTTCGAACACCGCCTTGGCCATGATGTCGGCATCCCCAGCCTTGGCCTGCGCGAAAATGGCTATCTTTTCCTTGCCACCACAGGGTCAGCCCTTGCCACCTTGGGCGATGTCGCCACCATGCAGCGCAACCACGGCGCCGCAACCGAGATTTGGGGCCCCGATCAGGTGGCCCAGCGTTACCCGTGGCTCAACACAGCCGATCTGACCGGCGCCAGCTTTGGCCCCCGCGACGAAGGGTTCTTCGACAATATGGGCCTCGTCACCGGTTTTCGCGCCGCCGCACGGGCGCAGGGCGTGCGCTTCGTCACCGATACCGTCACCGCCATCACTGTGCAATCGGGCCGCGTGACGGGGGTGACCTTGGGGCAGGGGGGCGATGTCGCCTGTTCCCGCGCCGTCAATGCCGCAGGCCCCCGCGCGGCCGAGGTGATGCAAATGGCGGGCCTCGACCTTGCGGTCGAACCGCGCAAGCGCACCGTCTTCGTGATCGACGCCCCCAATGCCCGCCACCCCGAGGCGCCGCTGCTGGTGGACCGCGATTACTGGATCCGCCCCGAACACGCCCAATGGATCACCGCCACCGTGCCCGCCCAGGACGGCCCCTGCGCGCAGGATGATTTCGACGCCGATTTCGCCCTGTGGGAAGATGTGATCTGGCCCGCCCTCTGGCACCGCGCGCCGGGCTTTGACGCGGTCAAGGTGGTGCGCCACTGGGTCGGGCATTACGAATACAACGCGCTTGACCAGAACGCCGTGCTGGGCCCGCATCCCGCGCTGCCGAACCTTTACCTTATCAACGGCTTTTCCGGCCACGGCCTGCAACAGGCGCCGGGGGCAGGGCGGGGGGTTGCCGAACATATCCTGTTCGGCGGCTGGCGCAGCCTCGATCTGTCCGACCTGTCGGTGGACCGGATGGTGGCGGGCAAACCTTTCCTGGAACTTGCCGTCGTCTAGGAAAGGCGTGCATCACCTGTGCATCGGTTGTGCTTCGCCCGGCCGGTCAGGCCAGATGCCCCGCCGCCATCTCGGCCGCCTTGCGGATCGCCGCGATATTCGCGCCATAGGGGGCAGGGTTTTCGACCGAACCCCCTGAAAACACGGCAGAACCCGCCACCAGCACATCGGCCCCCGCCGCCGCGACCAAGGGCGCCGTTTCAACCGTCACGCCGCCATCGATTTCGATATGGATCGGCCGCGCCCCGATCAGGCCACGCAAGGAACGCACCTTATCCACTTGGGAATGAATGAATTTCTGCCCGCCAAAGCCGGGGTTGACCGTCATCACGCAGACAAGGTCGATCATGTCCAGAACCTGCGCCACCGCCTCGATCCCGCTGCCCGGATTGATCGCCAGACCCGCCTTTTTTCCAGTATTCCGAATGGCTTGCAAGGTGCGGTGAATATGCGGCCCGCTTTCCAGATGCGCGGTGATGATATCTGCACCCGCCGCGGCATAGGCCTCGATATATTGATCGACCGGCGCGATCATCAGATGCACATCCATCACGCCCTTGATATGCGGGCGGATCGCCTTGCAAGTGGCTGGCCCGAAAGTCAAATTCGGCACGAAATGGCCGTCCATCACATCGACATGCACCCAGTCGGCACCCTGCGCCTCGATGGCGCGGCACTCGGCCCCGAAATTGGCGAAATCGGCCGAAAGGATCGACGGCGCGATCTTGATAGCGCGTGAGAACGGCATGGAAACCTCTGCAAAAGCTTTGTCTGTCAGGCTTTACCCCGTCAGAAGCAACAGGACCAGTCAGGCAAACCATGCAACGATAAATTCTTCCCCGGCACGGGACATTCCCGCAAAATCCGGCATATAGGCCTGCGCAGCCCATATAAATATGACATAATATTGATTATGCGAAAACCAGATCACGCAGCAACACCCCGCCCCGAAACCGCCTGTGCCACAAAAAAGCGAAATCTGGCGCACCCAGCACGATTCGAACGTGCGACCTTTGCCTTCGGAGGGCAACGCTCTATCCAGCTGAGCTATGGGTGCGCTGTGCGACCCGATTACCGAAATGCCGCAGGCAATGCAACGGCATATCGGTCACGGGCGGCGTTCAGGCGTTGAAAAGTTCGTTGGCCAGTTCTAGCGCCGAAACCAGCGCGTCCACTTCGGCGGTGGTGTTGTAAAGACCAAAGGACGCGCGGCACGTCGCCCCCACGCCCATATGCTCCATCAGCGGCATCGCACAATGCGTTCCCGCCCGCACCGCGATGCCCCGCTTGTCAAGGATGGTCGAGATGTCATGCGCATGCGCCTGCCCCGCCATGGTAAAGCTGAAAATCGCGCCCTTGCTTGCCGAATTTCCTTGCACGGACAACCAGTTAAGCCCCGCCAACCGCGCCCGCGCATAATCGCGAAGGCTGCGTTCATGGGCGGCGATATTCTCCATCCCCAGAGCGGTCATATAGTCCAGCGCCACGCCAAGCGCGATCTGCGCCACGATGCTGGGCGTGCCCGCCTCGAACTTCATCGGCGGGTCGTTCCAGGTGATGGCATCGCGCCCCACCTCGCGGATCATGTCGCCGCCCCCGATAAAGGGGCGCATCTCGGCCTGCCGTTCGGCCCGCACATAAATGGCCCCCGAACCGGACGGACCATAAAGCTTGTGCCCCGTCACGGCATAGAAATCACACCCGATGGCCTGCACATCGACCGGCATATGCACCGCCGCCTGACTGCCATCCACCAGCACAGGGACGCCCTTTTCCCGCGCCGCGCGGCAAATTGCGGCCACATCGACCACCGTGCCCAGCACGTTCGACATATGGGTGATCGCCACAAGCTTGGTGCGCGGCCCGATGGCGTCGATCACCACCTGCGGATCAAGGTCGCCATTGGCGTCACACTCCACCCATTTCAGCACCACCCCCTGCCGTTCGCGCAGAAAATGCCACGGCACGATATTGGCGTGATGCTCCATGACCGACAGCACAATCTCATCCCCCGGCCCCAGCCGCGGCGCGGCCCAGGCGTAGGAGATCAGGTTGATCCCCTCGGTCGTGCCGGAATTGAAGATGATCTCGTCCTCGCTGCCCGCATTCAGAAAGCGCGCCACCTTACCGCGCACCGCTTCGTATTTCTCGGTCGCAAGGTTTGACAGATAGTGCAAGCCACGGTGAACATTGGCATATTCCATCGAATAGGCCTGCGTGATCGCATCGATCACCACCTGCGGCTTTTGCGCCGAGGCCCCGTTATCAAGGTAAACCAGCGGCTTGCCATTGACCATGCGGCCAAGTATCGGAAAGTCCTTGCGGACCCTGTCAACGTCATACATCGCCTATATCCCCGCCGGCATGAAGGGCAACAACAGCACCGTCATCGCCAGCACCATGGCCGCAAAGGTCAACACCACGCCCGCCAGCACCTTGCCGGTGGACCGAAAGCCGTGCAGTTCCGCCACAAAGGCGGTCAGCAACCAGAAGAACACCACCACCGACCCGATCTCGAGCAGGTCAGCCAGCACCGGCACCAGCAGCAACAGCACCAGTTGCAGCGCCACCAGCGCCAGTTGCACCACCTGCAACCACGCCACCAGCAGCACCGCATCGGGCAGCGTGCCCCTGCCCCCGCGCCAGCGCCCGACGCCATAAGCCATCAGCGCCGTCAGCCCCATGCCAAAGCCGACCATCCCCGCCCAGAAGAACGGCCCCGGCATCGGCAACGGCGCGCCATCGGGCCCCGTCACCGGCGCCATGGACGACACCGAATACATCACAATGGCCGACAGCACCGCCATCAGCGCCAGCGCCGCCCAGCGGGCCCCATCGGGCAGCTTTGCCCGCATCAGCAACGCCGCCGCCTGCCGCGGGGCGCGCAGGGTCAGGCCAAGCAGGGCGGCGATTGCGCCGAATGACAGTTCCATCAGCGTTCAGCCTCGACCAGCATGTTGATCCACAAATACAGAAACCCGATCCCGACCACGGCCCCCACCGCCACCAAGGCAGGCCCCTGCCCCAGAAATCCGGCAACCAGCCCGTTCAGCAGCATCAGCGGCGATACGGCAAGCATCGCCCAGAACAGCGCCAGCCGCGCCGAAAACCAGCTTCCCTTGCCCCCCAGCGCACGCGCGACCAGATGGCTGACCCCCGCAACCGCATAAAGCAGCAGCGGCAGCAGGAACACCGTCCCCATCAGCGCCCCGCCCATCCGCGCCTCGAACGGGATCGACGGATCAAAGAACGCCTCGCGTGACAGGCGCGGCCATTGCGCGACAAAGACCAGAATACAGGCCCCCATCAGCGTGGCGACCGCACGGTCCTCGCGCGGGCCATCGGCCAGCTTGCGGCGGATCACACCGCGCGGGTCGCGCCATGACCGCAGCATATCCAGCGTGACGGCCATGTCAGTGATCGTGCCGTGCCAGCCAGCCTTCCAGCCGGGCGCGGATATCTTCGGCAATGGCCTCGTCCTCGATCTCGGCAATCGCCTCGGCCAGAAAGGCCAGCACCAATAGCCCCTGCGCCTGCCGCATCGGCACCCCGCGCGACCGCAGATAGAACAAGGCCGTCTCGTCGATTGCGCCGCTGGTTGACCCGTGCGAGCATTTCACGTCATCGGCGTAGATTTCGAGTTCCGGCTTGGCCAGAAACTGGCTGTCGCCATCCAGCAGCAGCGACTGGCTGATCTGGTAGCCATCGGTCTTTTGCGCGCCCTGTTTGACCAGGATCTTGCCCTGGAACACGCCCACCGCGCCGTTCTTCAGCACCTTCTTGAACACCTGACGGCTTTCGCAGCGCTGGCCCGCATGGGTGACGAAAACGGTGTCGTCATGGTGAAAATTGCCATCCCCCACCGCAGCGCCCGCCACATGGGCCACGGCATCGTCACCGGCCAGTTCGATCACCGCCTCGTTCCGCGTCAGCACGCCATTGGCGGTCAGGGTAAAGGATTTGAACAGCGCCCCTTCGGCCAGACGGGCAAAGATATGCGTGACAGCGCGGCGTTCATGGTCGCGCCCTTGCGACCGGATGTGGTGGAAACGCCCGCCCTTGGCGACCTCGACCTCCATCACCTTGTTGAAGCGGGCGGCGGCGGGGCCATTTTCCAGAATGGTGATCTCGGCCCCGTCCTCGACCTTCACGCAATGATGCAGGATCGCATCGGAAACCTCTGACGCATGGTGATAAATCAGCGAAACGGGGCGTGCTGCCTTGCCCGTGGCGCGGATCAGCACGCCATCGCTGGCAAAGGCGCTGTTCAGCGTGGCAAGCGGGCGTTCCACCGGCTGCTGCCCCCGCGCCTCAAGCACGCCATACAGCCCCTGCGCCCAATGGATATCGCGCGCACCAGCATCGCCCAGCCGTTCGATCTCGACCCCCGCCATGGCGGGGTCATCCGATTGCGCGGGGTCGAACACGCCATCGACGAAAACCAGCTTCAGCCGATCGATGCCGTGAAAGGTCATCGGTTCGTCATCGGCCTTGAACAGCGCGGCCTTGGGGGCCGCGGCCACGGTCAGCGTGGAAGGGTCGGTATAGCGCCAGTATTCATCGCGCTTTCCCGGCAGGCCCATGGCCGACAGCCGCGCCAAGGCGCCTGCCCGCGCAGCCCCCAGCCAACCGCCGGGCGCAAAGGACAGCCCCGCGATCCGCGCGGCCAGCGCGTCCTGCTTTGCCGCAGCGACCGCCATCAGACAACCTCCGCCAGCAGGTCGGCATAGCCGTTATTCTCGACCTCAAGCGCCAGTTCCGGCCCGCCCGTCTTGATGATCCGCCCCGCCGCCATGATATGCACGACATCGGGTTTGATATGGTCCAGCAGGCGCTGATAGTGGGTGATCACAAGGAAAGACCGCCCCGCACTGCGCAGCGCATTCACGCCTTCCGACACCAGCTTCATCGCATCGACATCAAGGCCGGAGTCGGTTTCGTCCAGAATGCACATGCGCGGCTCAAGCATCGCCATCTGCAAAATCTCGTTGCGCTTCTTCTCGCCGCCCGAAAAGCCCACATTCACCGGGCGCTTCAGCATATCGGCGTCGATCTTCAGCGTCTTGGCCTTTTCGCGCACCAGTTTCAGGAAATCGCCCGCCGAAACCTCGGCCTCGCCGCGCGCTTTGCGCTGTGCATTCAACGCCGTGCGCAGAAAGGTCATGTTGCCCACGCCCGGAATTTCGACCGGATACTGGAACGCAAGGAACAGCCCCGCCGCCGCCCGCTCTTCGGGTTCCATCTCCAGCAGTTCCGCCCCGTCCAGCGTGGCCGAACCGTCCGTCACCTCATACCCGTCACGGCCCGACAGCACATAGGACAGCGTCGATTTGCCCGATCCGTTCGGCCCCATGATGGCATGCACCTCGCCCGCCCCGATCGACAGGTTGACCCCTTTCAGGATCTGCTTGTCCTCTTCCTCAAGCTTCACGTGCAGGTTCTTGATCTCAAGCATCTTTTGTCCCGTCATTCCCTGGCCCCTCGGGCCTTATCCCAGTCTGACCGCCGTGCCGCTGGCCGAAACCATCAGCATCTGGCCGATCACCTCGTAATCCAGATCCACGCCCACCACGGCATTGGCCCCGCGCTTTGCCGCCTCGGCCTGCATTTCGTCCAGCGCGGTTTCGCGGGCATCCTTCAGCTTGGCCTCATAGGCACCCGACCGGCCGCCGATGATATCGGTCACGGACGCAAAGATATCGCGCACGATATTGGCACCCATGATCGCCTCGCCGGTCACGATGCCAAGGTATTCGGCAATCTGATAGCCCTCGACCGAAGGCGTTGTCGTCACGATCATGGCTTTCGCCCCCCACGGATTACCCAACAGAACCCTCAAGGCTGATCGCGACCAAGGATTGCGCCTCCATGGCAAATTCCATCGGCAGCGCCTGCAACACTTCCTTGCAGAACCCGTTCACCACCAGCGCCACGGCCTCTTCCTCGTCCATCCCGCGCGAACGGCAATAGAACAGCTGGTCCTCGTCCACCTTCGACGTCGTCGCCTCGTGTTCCACGCGGCTCGAATTGTTCTTCACCTCGATGTAAGGCACCGTATGCGCCCCGCATTTGTCACCGATCAGCAGGCTGTCGCATTGCGTATAGTTGCGGGAATTCGTGGCCTTGGGGTGCATCGAAACCAGCCCCCGATAGGTATTCTGCGCCCGCCCCGCCGAAATACCCTTCGACACGATCCGCGATTTGGTGTTCTTGCCCAGATGCACCATCTTGGTGCCGGTATCGGCCTGCTGGGCATTGTTGGCGATGGCGATGGAGTAGAACTCGCCCTGGCTGTCATCGCCACGCAAAATACAGGACGGGTATTTCCAGGTGATCGCAGACCCCGTTTCCACCTGTGTCCACATCACCTTTGACCGGTGGCCCCGGCAATCGGCCCGCTTGGTGACAAAGTTGTAAATCCCGCCCAGCCCGTTCTCGTCGCCCGGATACCAGTTCTGCACGGTGGAATACTTCACCTCGGCATCGTCAAGGATCACGATCTCGACCACCGCCGCATGCAGTTGGTTCGTGTCGCGCTTGGGCGCGGTGCAGCCCTCAAGATAGCTGACATAAGCCCCCTTGTCGGCAATGATCAGCGTCCGCTCGAACTGCCCCGTATTCTCGGCATTGATCCGGAAATAGGTCGAAAGCTCCATCGGGCAGCGTACGCCCTCGGGGATATAGACGAAGGACCCGTCCGAAAACACGGCGCTATTGAGCGTGGCAAAGAAATTGTCCGACTGCGGCACGACCGAACCAAGGTATTTCTTCACCAGTTCGGGATGTTCCCGCACCGCTTCGGAAATCGAACAGAAGATCACCCCCGCCTTGGCCAGTTCGGCCTTGAACGTGGTGCCGACCGACACGCTATCAAAAACCGCATCCACCGCGACCTTGCGCTCGCCCGCCTCTTCCGCGCCTTCGACCCCGGCAAGGATCAGCTGTTCCTTCAGCGGGATACCCAGCTTGGCATAGGTGGCCAAAAGCTTGGGGTCCACATCGTCAAGGCTTTTGGGCTTCACCGCCATGCTTTTGGGCGAGGCGTAATAGAACTGGTCCTGATAATCGATCGCCGGATAGTTCAGCATGGCCCAATGCGGCTCTTCCATCTGGACCCAGCGGCGATAGGCCGCCAACCGCCAGTCAAGCATCCAGTCCGGTTCGCCGTTCTTTTGCGAAATCAGCCGAACGATATCTTCGGACAGGCCCTTCGGGGCATAGTCCATCTCGATCTCGGTTTCCCAGCCGTATTTGTACTTGCCGGCCATGGCCTGCACGGTCTCGATCGTCTCGCGGTCAACGCCTTCGCGGACCTCGGTTTCGTCAAGCACGGCATCGGTGGCAAGTTCGGTCATCACTCTCTCCTCGGGCAGCACGCCGCCGCGTTTCTTCTCAGGCGACCCGCGCACGGGCCTTGGCATATTGCGCCGACCAGACATCGGCAAAGCGCAGCACCTGCGCCTTCGTCGTCGTCGGGCCCAGCGAGATGCGGATGGCCTGCGCCGCCTGCCCCCCGTCGAACCCCATCGCGCGCAGCACGCGGCTTTCGCGCACCTTGCCGCTGGAACAGGCCGAGCCTGCCGAAATGGCAAACCCCGCAAGGTCCATCGCCATCACCTGCGTCTCGCCCTTCCAGCCGGGCGCGATCAGGCTTAGCGTGTTGGGCAGGCGCGGCCCGCCTTTTCCGACTGAAATAGTATTGTTTGAACCCGAGGCCAAGGCCGTTTCTAGAATATTTCTAAGTTCGGCCACGCCGTCCCACACGCCATCGGCCAGATCGCGCTGCGCCGCTTCCGCCGCAGCCCCCATGCCGGCGATGCCCACGATGTTCTCGGTCCCCGCACGGCGGCCCATTTCCTGCCCGCCCCCCGTCAGCAGCGCCGGAACCTCGAACCCGTCGCGCACGATCAACGCGCCCACCCCCTTCGGCCCGCCGAATTTATGGGCCGAGATGATGGCCATATCCGCCCCCGACCAGCCAAAGGCAAAAGGCACCTTGCCCACCGCCTGCACGATATCGAGCATGACCGGCCCGTCATGCGCGGGCGCCTCGGCAATCACCCCCGTCTCGTTATTGGCATAGCCCCAAGCCAGCACGGCAACGCCCTGCCCCGCCCGCCGCTGCGACCACAGGCAATCATGCGCCGTCGGGTCCACCTCGACGGCACCGAACCCCCGCAGCACGGCGGCCGCCTCGGTCGCACCACTGGTGAACACCACCTCGGCAGGCTTGCAGCCCACCGCTTCCGCCACCTGCACCCGCGCCTTTTCCACCAGCGCCTTCGCCGCCCGCCCCTCGGCATGCACCGAAGACGGGTTGCCCGCCACATCCATCGCCGCAATCATCGCCGCCCGCGCCTCGGACCGCAGCGGCGTGGTGGCGTTCCAGTCAAGATAAACCCGCTCCCTCACGCCCCGCCCCCATTTTCTGCCCGCAAATATCCTCGGGGGGAGGCGCGGAACGCGCCGTGGGGGGCAGACAGCCCCCCTCTTGTGCGGCAGCGGTCACGCATTCTCGTCCACCACATCCACCACACGGAACAGCGCAGGCACGGCGGGGCATGGCGTCATCTGGTTGCCGATCACATCCGACAGCCGCGTCTGGTGCAAAAACACATAGACCTGCGCCGAAAGCCCCTCCCACAGCCGGTTGGTCAGGCTCTGCGCCCGCGTCCCCGACACGCCGCCCGAAACGCCCGCCCCCGTATGCAGCGCATCGACCGTCTCATCCACCGCCTCCATCACATCGGAAATTCTTATCGCATCGGGGCTTTTCGCCAGCTTGTAACCGCCCCCCGGCCCGCGCACCGCCTCGACCAGCCCCGCCCGCCGCAACTTGACGAACAGCTGTTCCAGATAAGGCAGGCTGATATCCTGCCGCTTGGCCACCGCCGCCAGGGACACCAGATCATCCCCCCGCGCCAGCGCCAGATCGGCCAAAGCCACCATCGCATAGCGCCCCTTGGTCGAGAGTTTCATAGCCCTGCCCCGCAAAAACATTGACGCCAAGGCATCGGCCCATTACCTGAAACCGACCCCGCTGGGCGCGCAGATCAGCCGCCCTTTGGAATGGTTCTAAATTACCCTAGCGATTTCGTCAACAAATCGCTCTTGGAAAGACAGGCGCGACGCATGCCCGAAGTCATTTTCGCCGGCCCCGAAGGCCGTCTCGAAGGCCGCTACCACCCGCAAAAAGACCGTGACGCGCCGATCGCCATCGTGCTGCATCCGCATCCGCAATATGGCGGCACGATGAACAACAAGGTCGTGTATAACCTGCACTACGCCTTCTACAATCTGGGCTTCACCGTGCTGCGCTTCAACTTCCGCGGCGTGGGCCGGTCACAGGGCGAATACGATCAGGGCATCGGCGAATTGTCCGACGCGGCCTCGGCGCTCGACTACCTCCAGTCGATGAACCAGAACGCGAAACATTGCTGGGTCGCGGGCTTCTCCTTCGGCGCCTGGATCGGCATGCAGCTTCTGATGCGCCGCCCCGAGATTACGGGCTTCATCTCGGTCGCCCCGCCCGCCAACATGTATGACTTCTCCTTCCTCGCCCCCTGCCCCTCATCCGGCCTCATCATCAACGGCACCGCCGACCGCGTGGCCCCGCCCAAGGATACGAAATCGCTGGTGTCCAAACTGCACGAACAAAAGGGCATCACCATCACCCACACCGAAATCGAGGGCGCCGACCACTTCTTCAAGGACGAAGAGGCGCATATGAAACCGATGATCGATACGGTCTCCACCTATGTGCGCCGCCGTCTGGGCGAAGGGTCGCGCTGATCATGGGCGTGGTCGAAGACCTTGCCGACGGGCTGGCGCGCGATGTGCTGGCCGCTCAGGGCGAGCTTGACGATGACCGCTTCTACGAAAAGGTGTCCAAGGTGCTGGGCGAATTGTCGCCCACCACGCAAGAGGCCTTCATGACCGCCATTCGCGTCCGCTTGGCCGAAAAGCGCGGGCGCGAATTTCTTGACCGCTCGCTCAAGGCCAAGCGCGGTCAAGGCACCGCCCCCATCGCCCCCCGCGGCCCCGATACCGGCCATTGACGTGACCGACCGGCTGGCCGCGCAATTCGCCTTTCTGAACGAAGCCGACCGCCTGAAATCGGTCCTGCGCGCCACCACCCTGTGCGATGGATCGCGGCCCGAAAACTCGGGCGAACACAGCTGGCATCTGGCGCTTTACGCCATGGTTCTGGCCGATCAGGCCGGCACGGGCGTCAATATCGACCGCGTTATCCGCATGCTGTTGATCCACGACCTTGTGGAAATCGACGTGGGCGATGTGCCGATCCATTCCAAGGGCGGCACCGCCCATGCAAGCACCGAAACCCAAGCCGCCGAACAGGCCGCCGCCGCCCGCATCTTCGGCCTGCTCCCCCCCGACCAGGCCGCCGCCTTCCGCGCCCTGTGGGACGAATTCGAAGCTGCCGAAACGCCCGATGCCGTGTTCGCCAAAAGCCTCGACCGCGTGCAACCCGTCATGGCGAACCTCGCTTCGGGCGGCGGCACATGGATCACCTATAACGTCACCGCCGAACAGCTCGAATCCCGCGTAGGTGCCAAGATCGCCCGTGGCGCGCCCCGCCTTTGGGAATGGGTCAAGGCCCAAACGGCCCGCTTCTTTGGCTGATCGCGCAAGCGAAGTCTGACACAGACTTCGCGCCGGAATTTGACGCAAATTCCGCCCGCCCTTCACCACCCGTCCCGCCCCGATTTTTGCGTCAAAAATCGTCGCGGAATTTGCGCCAAATTCCGCCCGCCTCCGACAACACCTCAACCTGCGGCAATTCGGTATGCCGTTGCATACAACGCTTCCCAAGCCCGCCCTTTTCCGCTATAGCGCCCGCAATCGAATCCAATCGCAAAGGGGCCGGACATGACCAAGATCAAGGTGGCAAACCCCGTCGTCGAACTCGACGGCGACGAGATGACCCGCATCATCTGGGATTTCATCAAGCAGAAACTCATCCTGCCCTATCTCGACATCGACCTGAAATACTACGACCTCGGCATCGAGGAACGTGACCGCACCAACGACCAGATCACCATCGACGCCGCCCATGCCATCAAGCAATACGGCGTGGGCGTGAAATGCGCGACGATCACACCGGATGAGCAGCGGGTCGAGGAATTCAACCTCAAACAGATGTGGAAATCGCCCAACGGCACGATCCGCAACATCCTCGGCGGCGTGATCTTCCGCGAACCGATCATCTGCAAGAACGTGCCGCGCCTCGTTCCGGGCTGGACCCAACCCATCGTCGTGGGGCGCCACGCCTTTGGCGACCAGTATCGCGCCACCGATTTCCGCTTCCCCGGCGCGGGCAAGCTGACGCTGAAATTCGTGGGCGAAGACGGTCAGGTCATCGAACGCGAGGTGTTTAACGCCCCCTCGGCCGGTGTGGTCATGGGCATGTATAACCTTGACGATTCGATCATCGATTTCGCCCGCTCCTCCTTCAACTACGGGCTGATGAAGGGCTGGCCGGTTTACCTCTCGACCAAGAACACCATCCTCAAGGCCTATGATGGCCGCTTCAAGGACCTCTTCGCCAAGGTCTATGCCGAAGAATTCGAAGACCAGTTCAAGGCCAAGGGCATCCATTACGAACACCGCCTGATCGATGACATGGTGGCTTCCGCGATGAAATGGTCGGGCGGCTATGTCTGGGCCTGCAAGAACTATGACGGCGATGTGCAGTCCGACACCGTGGCCCAGGGCTTCGGCTCGCTCGGCCTGATGACCAGCGTGCTGATGACCCCCGATGGCAAGGTGGTCGAGGCCGAAGCCGCCCACGGCACCGTGACGCGCCACTACCGCGAACACCAAAAGGGCAAGGCGACCTCGACCAACTCGATCGCCTCGATCTTCGCCTGGACCGGTGGCCTCAAGCACCGCGCCAAGCTTGACGACAACGCGCAGCTGATGCGCTTTGCCACCACGCTGGAAAAGGTGACGGTTGATACGGTCGAAGACGGCTTCATGACCAAAGACCTCGCCCTGCTGGTGGGCCCCGACCAGAAATGGCTGACCACCATTGGCTATCTGGAAAAGGTGGATGAATACCTCAACAAGGCGCTGGCGGGCTGATCGCAGGCACCGCGCAATCAGGGGCCGAAGCCGCCGCTTCGGCCCCTTTCACATGCCATCAACCGGCGCATCGTGACTGTCTTGCAAAGATTGCCATCGCGTTAACGCGCCGTTTCAAAAGTGTGCATCGTTTGTGCATGGCACATTTGCCGGAATGACGCGCCTTTTTGGTCCGGCCCCATCTTGCTTTGACGCTGCACTAGCCAACAGCCCCTAAACCCTGTATGGCCCTCGCAACCGCAGAAAACCGTATGAAAGAGACCTCCCCGATGGAGCTTCGCAACATTGCCATCATCGCGCACGTCGACCATGGCAAGACCACCCTCGTCGATGAATTGCTCAAACAGTCCGGCTCGTTCCGCGACAACCAGGCCGTCTCCGAACGCGCCATGGACAGCAACGATATCGAACGCGAACGCGGGATCACCATCCTTGCCAAATGTACCAGCGTCGAACACAACGGTATCCGCATCAACATCGTCGATACCCCCGGCCACGCCGATTTCGGCGGCGAGGTCGAGCGTATCCTGAACATGGTCGATGGTGTCTGCCTCTTGGTCGATGCCGCCGAAGGCCCGATGCCGCAAACGAAATTCGTGACCTCCAAGGCCCTTGCCCTTGGCCTGCGCCCCATCGTGGTGCTGAACAAGGTGGACAAGCCCGATGCCGAACCCGACCGCGCCCTGAACGAGGTGTTCGATCTGTTCGCCAACCTTGGCGCGACCGACGAACAGCTTGATTTCCCTCATCTTTATGCCTCGGGCCGTTCCGGCTGGGCCGATGAATCGCTCGACGGGCCGCGCAAGAACCTTGACGCGCTCTTCGACATGATCGTGCGCCATGTGCCCGCGCCCAAGCAGGTGGCCAAGGCCGCCGAACCCTTCCGCATGCTGGCCACCACCCTGTCGGCCGACCCGTTCATCGGGCGCATCCTGACGGGCCGCGTCGAATCCGGCACGCTGAAAGTGGGCGAACAGCTCAAGGCGCTGTCGCGCACAGGCGAGCGGATCGAACAGTTCCGCGTGACCAAGGTTCTGGCCTTCCGCGGCCTGACCCAGACCGCCATCGACGAGGCGAGCGCGGGCGACATCGTCACCATCGCGGGCATGACCAAGGCCACCGTGGCCGATACGCTCTGCGCGCTGGATCAGGATATCCCGATCCCCGCCCAGCCCATCGACCCGCCCACCATCACCGTCACCTTCGGCATCAATGACAGCCCCCTTGCGGGCCGCGACGGCACCAAGGTGCAATCCCGCGTCATCCGCGACCGCCTGCAACGCGAAGCCGAGGTGAACGTGGCGATCAAGGTCGCCGATACCCCCGGCGGCGAGGCCTTCGAGGTTTCGGGCCGCGGCGAACTCCAGATGGGCGTCCTGATCGAAAACATGCGCCGCGAAGGGTTCGAGCTATCCATCAGCCGCCCCCGCGTCATCATGAAAGAAGAAAACGGCGTCCGCATGGAGCCGGTTGAAGAAGTCATCGTTGATGTCGATGACGAATATTCCGGCGCCGTCATCGACAAACTGACAGGCGAGCGCAAAGGCGATCTGGTCGAGATGAAGCCCGCAGGCGTGGGCAAGACCCGCATCGTGGCCCATGTGCCCTCGCGCGGGTTGATCGGCTATCACGGCCAGTTCCTGACCGATACGCGCGGAACAGGCGTGCTGAACCGCATCTTCCACGGCTGGGTCGCCCACAAAGGCCCGATCCAGGGCCGCCGTCAGGGCGTGCTGATTTCCATGGAGAACGGCGTTTCGGTCGCTTACGCGCTCTGGAACCTCGAAGACCGTGGCCGCATGTTCATCGGCCCGCAGGAAGCGGTTTACGAAGGCATGATCATCGGCGAACACAGCCGTGACAATGACCTTGAGGTGAACCCCCTCAAGGGCAAAAAGCTGACAAACGTCCGCGCCAGCGGCACCGATGAAGCGGTGCGCCTAACCCCGCATGTGAAAATGTCGCTGGAAGAGGCCATCGCCTATATCGACGACGATGAACTGGTCGAAGTCACGCCCAAGATCATCCGTCTGCGAAAGCGCGTGCTTGACCCGCACGAACGCAAGCGTTCGGCCAAGGCTTCTTAACCGGCTTTCCTGTCACGGGGCGCGGGGCTGCGAAAGTGGCTGCGCGCCCAGCGAAAAAAGGCCGTGATCTGCGGCTCTTCCGCCCGGCCTGCCGCGGCCACGGCCCATACTTCATGGGCTGGTGGCTTGGGTGCATCAAGCCGCAGCAGGCGGCTTTCGCCTTCCGCCATCGCGACCGGCAGCAGCGCAACACCCATGCCCGAGATACAGGCTTCGATCATCCCGGCGGTATCGGCCGCCAGCAGGGTGATCACACCACCCTGCCGTTGCAGCCAGCGATAGGCTGGTGTTTCGCCCAGACGACCCGACGCGCAGATCACCTCTTGGCCTTCCATAGTCTCCAGATTGCCACGGATCCGGTGGCTGATGGCATAATGTGCCGAAGCATAAAGCCCCATCTCGACCCGCCCGATCAACTGTCCCACGCATTCCTGCGGCACGGCGGCCATCGGGGCGATCCTTAAATCGGCATCTTCCGCATCTTCCGGATCGGCACATACCGACAAAGCGGCCGCACCCGATGACCGTGCCGCCCAGACCGGCAGCGCCTTTGCCAGCAGCACGCGGCCCGACATATCGCAAGCCGCGATCCGTAATGGCGGCGGCGCATCGGTCAGATTGCGGTGCAATGCGTCATAGATCAGCCGCATCGCCTGTGCCGCCTCGCAGATTTCGCGGCCACGGGCATTGGGCACCATGCGCCCGCCCTCGTCGCGCAAGAATACCGGCTGGCCAAGCTGTTCGATTGCGGCAAGGCGGCGTGACATGGTCGATTGGCTCACACCCGCCGCCCGCGCCGCCGCAGAAAGCGTTCCGGCTTCGGTAATCAGCAGCACATCACGCAGATCGTTCCAGTCGGGAAAGGGGGCAGCCATGCGCGGCGTCCTTGCTTGTCTGTGGGTGAGGGCACCGAAGAAACTCGCAACCGGTCAGACGCAACGTGGCGCAACATTAACAATTGTTTATATTCCGTCAACACACGCGTGATCGTGGAAACAAAAACGGCGCCCGACGGGCGCCGTTTCCGCAACTATATCAATCAGTTCAGCCGATTTCCTCAACCACCATCAGATCACGCACCGATGCCCCTTTGGCATGGGCCAGTGCCGCCTGATACTCGGCCGAGTTGTAGCAGGCCACCGCAGCCTCAAGACTGGGGAAGCGCGCAACCACATTGCGGGCGCGGTCATTGCCTTCCAGTTGCACATAGCGGCCCCCGCGGGCAAGGAACACCCCGCCATGCGCGGCAATCGCAGGGCCTGCTCCGGCCGCATAGCGGCCATAGGCTTCGGCATCGGTCACATGGACATGGGCAATCCACAGGGCTGTCGGCATGGTCTATCCCTCCAGGACGGCCATGGCGGCCTTGATCGCGGCATCGGCACCGCCAATATCGGCACCGCCCGCCTGCGCCATGTCGGGGCGGCCACCGCCACCCTTGCCGCCCATCGCCTCGGCCGCCGCCTTGACCAGCGCCACGGCGCTGATCCGCGCCGTCAGATCGGCCGTCACGCCCGCCGCCACCGCAGGCTTGGCACCGGTATCAGCGATCAGCAGAACCGCGCCCGAACCGATCCGCGCCTTCATCTCGTCGATCAGCGCGGGCAAATCCTTGCCCGACACGCCGGTCAGGACCTGGGCCACGAATTTCACGCCACCCACCTCCACCGCCTCGGGGCCTGCTGCCTTGCCGCCCATGGCGACCTCGCGGCGCAGTTGCGCGACCTCGTTGGCCAGCGCGCGGCGTTCATCGGCCAGCGCCTTGACCCGCTCGACCACCTCGCCAACCGATGCTTTCAGCACCGCCGCAACATCGGCCAGACGCGCATCCTGCGCCCGCAGATGATCAAGCGCCGCCTGCCCCGTCAGCGCCTCGATCCGCCGCACCCCGGCAGATGACGCGCTTTCCGACAGCAGCACAAAGGCGCCGATATCGCCGGTGCGCGCCACATGCGTGCCCCCGCACAGCTCAAGGCTATACGTGCGGCCATCCGCACCCTTGCCTGATCCGTCCAGCAGGCCCATCGACACGACGCGCACTTCATCGCCATATTTTTCACCGAACAGTGCCTGTGCCCCGATGGCGCGGGCATCATCGGGCGTCATGATGCGTGTTTCTACAGGGCTGTTCTGGCGGACGTAATCGTTCACCTCGGCCTCGACCACGGCAATCTCGGCCGCTGACATGCCCGACGAATGGCTGAAGTCAAAGCGCAACCGATCGGGCGCGTTCAGCGACCCGCGCTGTGACACATGATCCCCAAGCGCACGGCGCAGCGCCTCGTGCAGCAGGTGGGTGGCCGAATGGTTGGCGCGAATGGCGCGGCGGCGCTTGTGTTCAACCTCAAGCTTGGCGGCCTGCTCTTTGGCGATATGACCTTCCACCACCTCGGCCATGTGGATGAACACGCCCGCCGATTTCTTGGTATCCGTCACATGGGCAAGGCCGGTCTGGGTGCGGATATACCCCGCATCGCCGACCTGCCCGCCGGATTCGCCGTAGAACGGGGTCTGGTTGACTACGATCTGCACAGCTCCGCCCTGCGCCACCTGTGCCTGTTCGGCCCCGTCCTGCACCAGCGCGTTCACCACGCCCTCGGCGGTTTCGGTGTCATAGCCCAGGAATTCGGTCGCGCCATGCGCTTCGGCCAGTTCGAACCAGATCTTGGCATCCTTCGCCTCGCCCGTTCCGGCCCAACTGGCCCGCGCCTTGGCCTTTTGTTCGGCCATTGCAGCATCAAAGCCCGCCACATCGACCGCACGGCCCTTTTCGCGCAGCGCATCCTGCGTCAGATCGAGCGGGAAGCCATAGGTATCATACAGCTTGAACGCCGCCGCCCCCGGCAGGGCCGACCCTTCCGGAATACGGGCGAGTTCTTCATCCAGCAGCCGCAAACCACGGTCCAGCGTCTGGCGGAAGCGGGTTTCTTCCAGCCGCAGCGTTTCCTCGACCAGCGATTGCGCGCGCGCAAGTTCGGGATAGGCCCCGCCCATCTGCCGCACCAGCGCGGGCACCAGACGGTGCATCACCGGATCCTGCGCGCCCAGCATATGGGCGTGGCGCATGGCGCGGCGCATGATGCGGCGCAGCACATAGCCGCGCCCTTCGTTCGATGGCATAACGCCATCGGCGATCAGGAAACTGGTCGAACGCAGGTGGTCAGCGATCACGCGGTGATGCACCTTGCCCGGGCCATCGGGGTCACTGCTCGTGGCATTGGCGCTGGCCTCGATCAGGCTGCGCATCAGGTCGGTGTCGTAATTGTCGTGCTTGCCCTGCAGCAGCGCGCCGATACGTTCCAGCCCCATGCCCGTGTCGATCGACTGCATGTCAAGCGGGCGCATCGTGCCATCTGCGAACTGCTCGTTCTGCATGAACACGTTGTTCCAGATTTCGATGAAGCGGTCGCCATCCTCATCCTTGCTGCCCGGAGGGCCGCCCCAGATATGATCGCCATGGTCGTAGAAAATCTCGGTGCAGGGGCCGCAGGGGCCGGTCGGGCCCATGCGCCAGAAATTGTCGTCGGTCGGAATGCGGATGATGCGGGCCTCGTCCAGCCCTGCCACCTTTTTCCAGATGCCCGCAGCCTCGTCATCGGTGTGATAGACAGTGACGCACAGCTTTTTCGGGTCGATCCCGAAATCCTTGGTCAGAAGTTCCCAGGAAAAGGCGATGGCCTCGGCCTTGAAATAATCGCCGAAGCTGAAATTGCCCAGCATCTCGAAGAACGTGTGGTGGCGCGCCGTGTAGCCCACATTGTCAAGATCGTTGTGCTTGCCGCCCGCCCGCACGCATTTCTGCGCGGTGGTGGCGCGCTTGTAGTCGCGGGTTTCGACGCCGGTGAAGCAATTCTTGAACTGCACCATGCCGGAATTGGCGAACATCAGTGTCGGGTCGTTGCGCGGCACCAGCGGCGAGGACTCGACCACGCGATGTCCATTGCGCTGGAAAAAGTCGAGGAAGGTCGAGCGGATATCGTTCAGCGACGCCATGCCAAAAGTGCCCTTTCAAAAGGCGGAAAGCCGGTTTTCGCCCCCCAATTAGCCCTGCCGCGCGGTCCTGTCCACCGCATCGGGGCGGCCCCATGAAAAAAGGCCGGAACCCTGCGGTTCCGGCCGTTTTTTTGACCTTTCGGTCAGGTCACATATCGACGACGTCGCTATCGCCCTCACTGACCGCCATCAGGAAATCGAGCCCGTTGGCCGCGCGTATCTTTTCCTCGATATCCTGCGCCACGGCGGGGTTCTGCTTAAGGAACAGCTTGGCATTCTCGCGCCCCTGCCCGATCCGCTCATCACCATAGGAATACCACGAACCCGATTTCTCAACCACGCCGGCCTTCACACCGATATCGATCAATTCGCCGGTCTTGGAAATTCCCTCGCCATACATGATGTCGAATTCCACCTGTTTGAAGGGCGGGGCGACCTTGTTCTTGACAACCTTCACGCGGGTCGTGTTGCCGACCACATCGTCCTTTTCCTTGATCGACCCGATACGACGGATATCAAGCCGCACGCTGGCATAGAATTTCAGCGCATTGCCGCCGGTGGTGGTTTCGGGGCTGCCGAACATCACGCCGATCTTCATGCGGATCTGGTTGATGAAGATCACCATGCAGTTGCTGCGGCCGATGCTGGCGGTCAGCTTGCGCATCGCCTGGCTCATCAGGCGGGCCTGAGCGCCAACCTGTGCATCGCCCATATCGCCTTCGATTTCCGATTTTGGCGTCAACGCTGCCACCGAATCAACGACGATCAGACTGACCGCACCCGAACGCACCAGCGTATCGACGATCTCCAGCGCCTGTTCGCCGGTATCGGGCTGCGAAATAAGCAGTTCGTCAAGGTTGACGCCAAGCTTCTTGGCATATTGCGGGTCAAGCGCGTGTTCGGCATCGACAAAGGCGCAAACGCCACCCTTTTTCTGTTCCTCGGCCACCACATGCAAGGTCAGCGTGGTCTTGCCCGAAGATTCCGGCCCGTAAATCTCGATGATCCGGCCCTTGGGCAGGCCGCCGATTCCCAGCGCGATATCAAGGCCCAGCGATCCGGTCGAGGTTGCCTCGATATCCATGATGGGGTTGTTTTCCCCCAGCTTCATGATCGAGCCCTTGCCGAACTGCCGTTCAATCTGTGCCAGAGCGCTTTCCAGCGCCTTCTGCTTGTCCATTTCGCGCTTTCCGTTCAAATCGAGGAGTGTCGCCGACATATCCGTCTCCCTATATTCCACAGCCGCGGGCGGGCGGCAATGATTGCGCTTGTTCCCCAAGTGTTCTCATCCTTATGAGCACAAAAGGGGAACATAGCAAATGGTTTCTCGCAGTTTCACCATGGAATCGATTGGTTAAGTCTTGGTTTACGCCGCCGCTGCCGTTTAGATGGGGCGTGCAACCGTGGGTTCTTGTCATGCTGGTCTTTTGGGAAAAGCGTCTGGTCATTCTCGCCACCCCGAAAACCGGATCGACAGCGATCGAGTCGGTGCTGGAACCGCTCGCCACCATGGCCGTGTTACGGCCGCCGGTGCTGAAACATACGCCGGTGCAGCGGTTCCATCGCTTCATTGGGCCCTATCTCGAGGTAACGTCGGGCCATTCTTTCACGGTCGTTGCGCTGATGCGCGAACCGCGTGATTGGCTGGGTTCGTGGTACCGCTACCGCCAGCGCGACGAAGTGACCGATCCGCAGAAATCGACCCGCGCGATGGATTTCGACCGCTTCGTGAATGCGTGGTGCGACGATCCGCAGCCCGAATTTGCCGCCGTGGGCAGTCAGGCCAAGTTCTTGCAGCCAAAGGGCGACAAGGGCGTAGATCGCCTGTTCCGGTACGAAGACATTGGCACCTTCCTGCGGTTTCTCGAAGACCGGCTCGATTGCGCGATCACCCTGCCGCGCGTCAACGTCTCGCCGATGGCCCCGCTTGACCTGTCCGCCGGAACCGAGGCCCGCCTGCGCCGTGCGGCCGAACGCGATTTCGCGCTATATGACAGGCTGGACTAAAGCACCCGTCCCGTTGCGGCCATCCCGCGCATCAGCCTCTGTCCGACAGAAGCCCGCGCCCGCGTCTGCGGCCCTCGGCCCGCCCGACGCCATGATCAAGACACGCTTGCCCGTTCAGACGCTTCGACAGGGGGGCCCTGCGTCTTGCCAATGACGGGTTTGGCGGCGCTTTGCGGCATGTGGCGCGTCACCGTTTCCGACAGTTCGGCCAAGGAAAAGGGTTTTGGCAGGAAGACCGAGTTTTCGATACGACCCTGCGCCTCGGCCGGCGAATCGGCTGCATAGCCTGACATAAAGATAACCGGCATGCCGGGCCTGTCCTGCAAGGCGCGGCGCACCCATTCGGGCCCGTCCAGCCCGGGCAGGATCACATCACTGACCAGCAGGTCCACCCGCAGAGGTTTGGCCAACAGGTCCAAGGCCTGTTCGCCCGTTTCAGCTTCCAGCACGGTCAGCCCGCGCAAGCGCAGCGCGCGGGCGGCAAAGGCGCGCACGGGGGCTTCATCCTCGACCAGCAGCACCACGCCCTCGCTTTGCGGCAGGGCGCGGCGGGGCGGCGCCGTTGCCGGTACGTGCCGCAGCGGTTCTTCCTCGGCGGCCGGAAACCACAACTGGAATTCGGTCCCCTCTCCCAGCGCCGAATCGACAAAGACGTAGCCGCCCGATTGCTTGACGATGCCATAGACGGTTGACAGCCCAAGCCCAGTCCCCTCGCCCACCCGTTTCGTTGTGAAGAACGGCTCGAATATCTTGCCCAGCACCTCGGGCTCGATCCCGCTGCCGCTGTCGCGCACGCGGATCACCCCGTAGCGCCCACGCGGCACCCGTGCTGCATCGCGCACGAAGCCGTCATCGACCGTGGCAAGTTCGCTTTCGATCCGCAGCACCCCGCCCATCGGCATGGCATCACGCGCATTCACCGCAAGGTTCAGGATCACCTGTTCAAACTGCCCCTTGTCCAGCCGCAGAAACACCGGCACGGGCGCATGGCGCAGATCGAGCGTCACCGCCGTTGAAAGCGACCGTTTCAGAAGATGCGCCATCTGTCCCAGCACCTCGGCCAGATCGATCCGCTCGGGCACCAGCGTCTGTTTGCGTGAAAAGGCCAGCAACTGGCGCACCAGCGCGCCCGCCCGATAGGCGTTCTGCTGGATTTGCTGCAAATCCTCATGATCGGGGTCATAGGCGCCATGACGCAGCAGCAATAGGTCGCAATGTCCGGTAATTGCAGTTAGCAGGTTGTTGAAATCATGGGCGATTCCCCCCGCCAGCTGGCCAATGGCCTGCATCTTCTGGCTTTGGGTGAACTGCGCCTCGAGCCGTTTGAGCGCGGTCGCATCCTGAAGCACCGCGATCAGGTGGTCATCGCCGCTGCGCTGCACCGTCATCTGCACGAAATCGCCACCGTCAGGCGCCTGTCGCAGGCGCAGCACCTCGGACCCGCCGGGCAATTGGCCCGAGGCGATGCCGCGCAGCCAATCGGCGATGGGCCGACCCAGATCTTCGAACATCTCATGCGCCATGCGGCCTGTCGCGGTCTTGCCCACCAGCCGCCGCGCGGCAGAATTGGCGGCAAGCACGGTGCCATCGGCGGCAAAGCGCATCAGTGGAACGGGCAGGGTTTCGAAATGTGGTGTATTGCGCGCACCGATGGCCCGCAGGCGGTGCCACAGGCCCCGCAGCCGCCGCAAAAGACGCGGGCCCGCCAGCACAGCCGCAACCGAGCACATCGCCCCGACCGCCGCTGCCAGCATCACCCCCCCCTGACCGGAATGCAGCGTCAGCACGGCCAGTCCGGCAAGGCATGAGATCAGGGCAAGCCAAAGCCACCCTTGCCTCGCCCCCTTGAAAACCGCCCGTCCCATGCCGCGCCGCGCATCCGATCTTGTCCTTGCCCGCCATTTATGACGGCAAAAGCCTTAACAAGCCGTTAAGCCGCGCAAAGACCGTCAGCCCCGGCGCAGCACCGCCGCAAAGAACCCGTCCCCGCCGGAAAGCGGGGTAAAGCGGCGCTCGGCCTTTAGCTGCCAGCCGCTGTGACGGGCCAGAAACGCCGCCAGTTGCGCGCCATTCTCGGCCTCGATCAAAGAACAGGTTGCATAGGCCAGCACGCCGCCTTGGGCCACCATCGCCGCCGCGCGGTCCATGACGGCCGCCTGTAGTGCCATCAGTTCGGTAAGCCGCGCCGCTGTCAGCACCCATTTCCCTTGCGGATCACGCCGCCAGCTGCCCGAACCCGAACAGGGCACATCGGCCAGCACAAGGTCATAGGGCCCCTCGCGTTCGGGCTGATGGGTCAGGCGGATCGCGGCGCCTGCCCGTTCCGCGCGTGGGGGAAGATCGGCCATGCGGCGCGGTTCGGCATCATGCGCGAACAACCGCAGCCGCGCCCGTGCCGCCATGGCCAGCGTCTTTCCGCCCCCGCCCGCGCACAGATCAAGCACCCGCATCCCGTCTGACAAAGGTAGCATCGCCACCACAGCCTGCGAAGACGCATCCTGCAATTCGACCAGCCCGCCGGTATAGGCGGACGAGGCCTGCACCTTGCGCGCGCCCAAAGTGACCCGCAGCGCGGTATCGGCCAACACCTCGGCCTCGGCGGTGATGCCCTCGGCTGCCAGCGCCGCAATCGCGGCCTGCCGGTCGCCCCGCGCCAGATTGACGCGCAGAAACACCGGCGCCCGCTGCCGCAATGCCTGCATCACCGGCGCGAAACTGTCGCCAAGCGATGCGCCCAGCACAAGGCCAAGCCAATCTGGGCAATCCAGCGCCTCGAGTCCTTCCGGTTCCCGACCAACGCCTTGGGGTACTGGCGGGGCGTGCCCCTCGCCGCTGAACAGTGCCTCTTGGCCGCTGGCACGCGCCCAGCCCAGCACAAGGCCAAATCCCGTTTCCCTCCCGCCAAGGGCGGCAAAGGAGCGTCTGCACCGCAGGCAATCGAACACGATGTCACGCACGGCGGCACGGTCGCCGGAACCGGCATAGCGGCTGGCGCGGCCCCAATTCGTCAGCGCCACTTCCGCGTTCTGCCCGGAAAGGATGCGGTCCATCACCGCAATCGCGGCGGCGGCGCGGGCGGCGGGGATCATGCCTTGCGCTCCTGCAAGATGTTGCCGCCATCGACAACCAGCGTGGCACCGTTGACATAAGACGCCCCGTCCGAGGCCAGAAAGGCCACCACAGCTGCCACTTCTTCGGGCCGGCCGGCCCGTCCCGGCGGGGCGGCGGCGGCGGCGCGCATCTCGTCTTGGGTCAGTGCGCCGGTGGTGATCCAGCCGGGGGCCACGGCATTGACCGTGACACCCCGCGCTGCCACTTCCAGTGCCAGCGCATGGGTCAGCCCGACCATCCCCGCCTTGGCCGCCGAATAGGCCGCCTCGCCCGGATTGCTGACCCGTGGCCCCGTGACAGATGCCATCATGATCACCCGTCCCCTGCCCCGCGCCACCATGCCGGGCAGAAAGGCCCGCGTCACCAAGACCGCCGTGGTCAGCGAGGCATCCATCGCCCGCCGCCATTGGTCTGGCGTCAGGTCAAGAAAGGCCACCTGTTCCGCAGGCAGGCCGACCGACCCCATGCCCGCGTTGTTCACCAGCACATCCACCGCGCCCGCATGTGCCTCGATCCGCGCCACCTGAACCGGATCGGTCAGATCGGCAACATGCGCGTCAACCCTGTAACCTTCGGCCAGCAGTTCGGCGGCGCGGGCATGCACGCGCCCCGTGGTTGCAGTGATCACCAGATCAAACCCCGCCGCCCCCAGCGCCCGCGCCGTGGCAAGGCCGATCCCGCCCGCAGCCCCCACCCCCGTGATCAATGCCCGTCCTGCCATCTGCCCCTGCCTGCAACCTTGGTTGCCTGCCTAGCGTGCAAGACGACCGGATGCCAGACCGCGCGGCAAGGGCGCATCAATCGGCGGGGTGCGGTTTGGGCCAGTCCAACCCGCGGCGCGGATCGGTGCGCTCTTCGCCCTGATCGGTCAGCGTGGGAAATTCGCCCTGATTTTCGACGGCAATCAACGGCTCGGCCGCAGGCCCCTCAGTCACGGGTTTGGTGGCAGCGTCGGGATTTTCCTCGATCGCCAGCAGTTCGCGCGCCTGGTCAAGGAACCGTTCCGGCCCGCCTTCGGGTTCGCCTGCATCGCACCACATCATCCGGGCGCGGACGGCGATACGGTCTTCCCAAGCGGCAAATTCACTGGCGTCCATCTTTGGCCCCCTTTGCCCTGCGCCAAAGGAACCCGCATCCCCCCGCCCCCGTTCCCGCCGGGCAACAGGAGCAGCCATCATGCCCGACAGACCCGAACCCCACCACGGCACTGCCCCCTCGCAAGGGGTGCGCGACGACATCCGCACCGATGCCGCCGGATTCGACACCCAGCCCACGCCCGCGCCGCCCGAAAGGCAGCACCCCAATCGCGGCAACAGTGACGGCCCCTCCCCCGATTACGAAGGCTGGACCGATCCAGCCGTGGCAGCCGATGCGCCGTGGCAGGGCGACGTCCCCTATCCCGACGAAGACCCGAACGCATCGCCGCCGCCGGACCTGTTGCGCCAAGGCCCCGAAACCGGCGATCCGCTGGCGGCCGCTGCGGCAGCCCTTGACGGGCTTGATGGCCTTGATCCGTCAGACCTTAGCGTGGAAATCCGTGGCGACACGGCGGTCTTGCGTGGCACGGCCGCCACGGCCGCCGATGCCCGGCAGGCCGAAGCGGCCCTTTTGCAGGTACCGGGCATCGCGCGGGTGGAAAACCTGCTTGCCGCAGCCCCCCCGCGCGACCGCGATCACGAGGTCAGCTCATAAGCCCGCTCGCCATGCACCGACAGGTCCAGCCCGTTCGTCTCGGTCTCTTCGTCCACGCGGAAATCGGTGACGGCGGCGCAGAAGCGGGCCAGCAGATAAGTTCCCGACAACGTCCAGACCCCCACGATTACCAGCGCGCCGATCTGTGCAGCCCATGCAGCATGGCCAAAGGCTGCCACCATCAACGTGCCGAAGATTCCGCCCACACCATGCACGGCAAACACATCCAGCGTGTCGTCGATCTTCATCTTGTTGCGGATGAAGGCCACCGCCTCTTGGCATAGCACCCCCGACGACAGCCCGATCACCAGCGCCTCGACCGGCCCCACATAGCCCGATGCGGGCGTGATCGTGGCAAGCCCCGCAATGGCGCCCGTCACCAGCCCGACCAGCGAACTGCGCCCGAACTTCACCCGCTCCCACAGCATCCATGCCAGCGCGGCCGAGGCCGCCGACAGATGCGTGACCGTGATCGCCATCGCCGCCTGGCCGTTCGCCGCCAGCGCCGACCCGCCGTTAAAGCCGAACCAGCCCACCCACAGCATCGCCGCGCCGATCATCACCAGCCCCGGCGAATGGGGCGGCGTGTCACGGTTCTGCCGCGGCCCCAGCAGCCATGCCAGCACCAGCGCCGCAAGCCCCGCCGTTTCGTGCACCACGATCCCGCCCGCGAAATCGCGCACGCCCGTTTCACCGAACAGCCCGCCATCGGCAAGCATACCCCCGCCCCAGACCATATGGGCCACCGGCGCATAGACGACCAGCATCCAAAGGGCCGAGAACAGCAGCACGAACACGAAACCCACGCGCTCGACATAGGCGCCCACGATCAGCGCGGGCGTGATGATGGCAAAGGTCATCTGGAACGCAAAGAACAGCACTTCGGGCAACGTGCCTGTCAGGCTGTCAACCGCAACCCCCTGCAAAAAGGCCTTGTCCAGCCCGCCCCACAGCGCCCCCGCACCGCCAAAGGCCACGCTATAGCCAAAGGCCAGCCACAGCACGCTCATCAGGCAGGCAATGGCAAAGCAATGCATGAAAACAGACAGCACATTGCGCGCCCGCACTAGCCCGCCATAAAACAGCGCAAGCCCCGGCAGGGTCATGAAAAGCACAAGGCCCGTGGACATCATAATCCAGGCGGTATCGGCAGCGTTCATCGGCATCCCCCAAAAACAGTGTTCGGGGACATAACGGCGCCAAGCCCGCAACTTTAAGCGCCCGCGCCGGTTTTATGTTGCTTAGGCCCGCATTGACCCTGCCCTTGGCGGTTAGCACAGGCCACCTCGGACAATCCCCTTGGCAAGATGACCGATCCCGCAGGGCAAGAAAGGCTTGGCTTGCCCGCGCCCTCTGCGCACACTCGGCCACAGGCTGCGGGCGGTCGCTGTGCCGCGCACCCCAACGACACGAACCCATCACGGAGGACGCATGCGCCGCTATTCTTCCATCCCCTTCGCCAAGGTTCGGATCACCGGCGCCTTCTGGTCGGAACGGCTTGAAACCGTTCTGTCCACCACGATCCCCAGCCAGCACGCGCAACTGGCCAAATACAACGTGCTCGACAGCCTCAAACTGCCCAAACCCGTGCCGCCGCTGACCTTCCAGCCCCATGCCGACGGGTTCAGCACCCAGATCTTCTGGGACAGCGATGTCGGCAAATGGATCGAAGCCGCCGCCTATGCCCTGCCACACCGCCGCGACCCAAGGATCGAGGCGCAGATCGAAGCGATCATCGACGATCTGGAAAAGGCACAGGAACCCGATGGTTACGTGAACTGCTGGTATCTGGAACGAGAACCGCAGAACCGCTGGACCAACCTGCGCGACAACCACGAGCTTTACAATCTCGGCCACCTGCTGGAAGGCGCGGTCGCCTATCTGCGCGCCACGGGGCGTGACCGGCTGATGGGCATCATGGAACGCGCCTTTGACCATGTGGCACAGGTCTTTGGCCGCAACCCCGGCCAGAAGCGCGGCTATTGCGGCCACCCCGAGGTGGAACTGGCCCTGATCAAGGCATGGCATGCGACCGGCCAGCGCAAATATCTGAACCTTGCCACCTATTTCGTCGATGAACGCGGGGCCAGCCCGCATTACTTTGATATCGAGCGTGATGCGCGGGGCGAGGCGCCGGGGAAATACGGCCAAGGCACCTATGAATACAGCCAGTCGCACCTGCCCGTGCGCGACCAGACCAAGGTGGTGGGCCATGCCGTCCGCGCCATGTATCTTTACACGGCCATGGCCGACCTTGCCGCCGAACATAGCGATGACAGCCTGAAACGCGCCTGCGAGGTGCTTTGGCGCGATGTCACCACCACGCGTATGTATGTCACGGGGGGCTTCGGCCCCTCGGCCCGCAACGAAGGCTTCACGCAGGATTACGATCTGCCCAACGACACCGCCTATGCCGAAACCTGCGCCTCATGCGCGATGGTGTTCTGGGCGGCGCGGATGCTGAACCTCGACCTTGACGGGCACTATGCCGACCTGATGGAACTGGCGCTGTACAACAACGCCCTCGCCGGCCTGTCGCGCGAGGGCGATACCTATTTCTACGACAACAAGCTGGAAAGCGATGGCAGCCACCACCGCTGGGACTGGCACCCCTGCCCCTGCTGCACCATGAATGTGGCCCGCCTTGTGGCTTCGGTCGGGGGCTATGCCTTTGGCTTGGGCGAAAACGAGGTGGCGGTGCATCTTTATGGCGGGGCGGAAACCACCGTCACCCTGTCCGGCGGCGCGGTGCACATTGCCGAGACATCGGCCTATCCGTGGGACGGCGCGATCCGGGTCGCAGTCACGCCCGATCAGCCCCAAACCTTTACCCTGTCGCTGCGCATCCCCGCATGGTGCGCCCATCCCGCGGCGCGGATCGGTGGCGCGGCGCTGCCCGTGATAGCCGAACGCGGCTATCTGCGGATCACGCGGGAATGGCAGGCCGGTGATGTGGTAGAGCTCGACCTGCCGATGCAGGCCGAACGGCTTTGGCCCCACCCCGAGATCAAGGCCGATGCGGGCCGTGTTGCCCTGCGCCGTGGCCCGCTGGTCTATTGCCTTGAAGAACGCGATCAGGCCGCGCCGCTGCACCGCCTGCGCCTGCCGCGCCATGCAGCCCTGACCAACGCTTTCCGCCCTGACCTGCTGGGCGGGATCGCGGTGATACTTGCCGAAGGCATCGCCAACCGCGAACCTTCGCAGGCCCTTTACCGCACAGCGCCCCCCGCCGAAGCGCCCGCGCCCATCATGGCGGTGCCCTATTACATCTGGTGCAACAGGGGCCCGAACCCGATGCTTGTCTGGCTGCGCGAATGACGCGCTGCCAAGGCGCGGGCAAGGGTGGCGCCACGCGCGCCACCCGCCACAAAACAGGGCGCGCGCCGAAGCCGCCCCTTAGCCCACGCGATAGTTCGGGCTTTCACGCGTGATCTGCACATCATGCACATGGCTTTCCTTCAGCCCCGCGCCGGTGATGCGGACGAACTGGCATTGGCTGCGCATCTGGGCAATCGTGGCACAGCCGGTATAGCCCATGGCCGCGCGCAGGCCGCCCACCATCTGGTGGATCACCGCCGCAGCCGACCCCTTATAGGGCACCTGCCCCTCGATGCCTTCGGGAACCAGCTTGTCACTGGCGGCATCCTTCTGGAAATAGCGGTCCGCAGACCCCCGCGCCATGGCCCCAAGGCTGCCCATGCCGCGATAGGCCTTGAAGCTGCGGCCATTCCACAAGATCACCTCGCCGGGGCTTTCGTCGGTGCCCGCAATCGCGCTGCCCACCATGGCGCAGGATGCCCCCGCCGCGATGGCCTTGGCGAAATCGCCGGAATATTTGATGCCGCCATCCGCGATGACCGGAATATCCCCCGCCGCCCGCGCCGAATCCATGATCGCGGTCAACTGCGGCACGCCCACCCCCGCAACGATGCGGGTGGTGCAGATCGACCCGGGACCGATGCCCACCTTGACCGCATCCGCGCCCGCGCCGATCAGGGCGCGGGTGGCTTCGCCCGTGGCCACGTTGCCCGCAACAACTTGCACGGTATTGGACAGTTTCTTGATCCGCTCGACCGCCCGCGCCACGCCTTCGGAATGGCCATGCGCAGTGTCGATCACCACCATATCCACCCCCGCCTCGATCAGCGCCTGTGATCGTTCGAAGCCCGCATCCCCGACGGTCGAGGCGGCGGCAACGCGCAGGCGCCCCATCTCGTCCTTGCAGGCATGGGGGTTCAGCACGGCCTTTTCTGTGTCTTTCAGGGTCAGCAGACCCGTCAACACGCCCTTGCCATCGGTGACCAGCAGCTTCTCGATCCGCCGCGCTTTCATCAGGCTGATTGCGGCATCGCGGTCCACAGGCTCGCGCAGCAGCGCAAGGTTGTCCGATGTCATCATCACCGAAACCGGCGTGCGGTCGTCGCTGGCAAAGCGCATATCGCGGTTCGTCACGATGCCGACCACGCGCCCCGCGTCATCGACCACCGGAAAGCCGGTGATATTGTAGCGTTCCATCAACAGCTTGGCATCGGCCAGCGTCTGGTCGGGCGTCAGGGTGATCGGTGCATAGACCACACCGCTTTCGAACCGCTTGACCCGCCGCACTTCGGTGGCCTGCGTCTCGGCATCAAGATTGCGGTGGATCACCCCGATCCCGCCCGCCTGCGCCATGGCAATGGCCATGCGCGCTTCGGTCACCGTATCCATCGCGCTGGACAAGAGCGGAATGTTCATGCGGATGGATTTCGTGACGAATGTGGCCGTATCCGCCTCGGACGGCAGGACCGAACTTGCCGCCGGAACCAGCAGAACGTCATCGAATGTAAGGGCCTCGCGAATCTCCATGGGTCGCCTCCGTGGGAGTGTTCGTTTGGCGGTTCCCCATTTCACGTGCCGACGAAAGGCGCAAGCGGGAATCCCTTTTCGCGGGCCTTGCGCCCAGATCCGGCGTGGAAAAGACGAGTATTTGGGCAAGGATGAAACACTCGAGGTTTAGCCCTTCATCCTTGCCGAAATACTCCGGGGGGTGCGGGGGGCTGGCCCCCCGCTGTTTTGGGGTTGGTGCGGGGGGCTGGCCCCCCGCTTGCCGCTTGCAGACATGCACAAGGCATGCACAGTCGATGCAGACAGGGGGAATCCATGCGCGTCGCCATCATCGAGAATACCGCCATCACCCATCACGGACAGGTCGGCGTCGCGCTGCATGAACAGGCGGCGCGGATCGATCTTTACAAGCCATGGGCTAACGGGCGGTTGCCGGAAGCGGGCGCGCATGATGCGCTGATCGTCTTTGGCGGTGAACAATCCGCGCGGTCGGATGACACCCATCCCTATCTGCCCGCGCTGGCCGATCTGATGCGCGAAAGCACGGCGCTTGACCGTGCGGTGCTGGGCATCTGCCTTGGCGCGCAACTGCTGGCGCGTGGCTTCGGGGCCGAGAACCGGATCGGTGCTGCCCCCGAATTCGGCTGGTGCGAGGTGTCGCCCCTGCCCGATGCGGCGACCGATCCGGTGCTATCGGCCCTGCCCGGACCGTTCCGCATTTTCCAGTGGCATTCCGACACCTTCACCCTGCCCCAAGGCGCCACCCGCCTTGCCGCATCCGCCATGGCGGAAAACCAGTGTTTCCGTATCGGACGGGCCACCTATGGCATGCAGTTCCATTTCGAGGCGTCGCGCCCCATGGTGGCCGACTGGACGCGCACCTTTCCCGTCCAGACCAATCGCATGGCGCCGGGCTGGACCGAAGGCGGGCATCAGGAACAGGCCGCCCGTTTCGGGGCGGCGGCCGATGCGGCGGGGCTGGCCATCGCCCGCGCCTTTGTCGCGCTGATCTAGTGTTTCAGGCGGCGGATCAGGCTCGAGGTGTCATTGCGCCCGCCGCCCATGGCCTGCACATCCTTGTAGAACTGGTCCACCAGCGCGGTGACGGGCAGGCTGGCCCCGATCTGGTCGGCTGTTTCAAGGCAGATTTTCAGGTCTTTGCGCATCCAGTCCACCGCGAAGCCGAAATCGAAGCTGTCAGCCAGCATGGTCTTATGGCGGTTGACCATCTGCCAGGAACCTGCCGCGCCCTGGCTGATCACCTCGACCACTGCCTCGCCATCAAGTCCTGCCTTTTCGCCGAAGGCCAGTGCCTCGGCCAGACCCTGCACCAGACCCGCGATGCAGATCTGGTTCATCATCTTGGCCAGTTGACCCGCCCCGCTTTCGCCCAGCCGCTTGCAGACCCGCGCATAGGCCGCGATCACGGGTTCGGCGCGGGCGTAATCGGCCTCCGATCCGCCGCACATGACCGAAAGCTGCCCGTTCTCGGCCCCCGCCTGCCCGCCCGAGACCGGAGCATCGACAAAGCCGATGCCTAAGGCGGCCGCAGCCCCCGCCAGTTCGCGCGTCACCTGCGCCGACACCGTGGTGTGGTCGATGAACAGCGCCCCCCGCGCCATGCCGGCAAAGGCGCCGTCAGCGCCGGTGCAGACGGCCCGAAGGTCATCGTCATTGCCCACGCAGGCCAGCACGACCTCGGCCCCTGCCGCCGCTGCGCGCGGGGTGGCGGCGTGCCGTCCGCCATGGGCGGCCACCCATGCCCCGGCCCGTGATGCGGTGCGGTTATAGACCGTCACCTCGTGCCCTTTGGACGCCAGATGCCGCGCCATGGGGCCACCCATCACGCCCAAGCCCAGAAATGCCAGTTTCGCCATCGCGCCCTATCCCTGCCATGCCGCCGATCCGTTGCCCTTCGGCCCGAACTGGACTAGGAAACCATCATCTCCCTGCCGTCAAGAACGCCCCGTCCCGCAAAGGCCCGACCGCCCATGTATCTTGTTTTCCGCTGGCTCTTGCGTCTGCTGACCGGGCTTGTCGCCCTCGGGCTGGTCGGGCTGCTGATCGGTTACTATTTCCTGTCGCGGTCGATGCCCGATTACAGCGCCGATTACGCCCTGCCCGGCCTGACCGCGCCGGTCGAGATTGTGCGCAACAACGACAACGTCCCCCATATCTTTGGCAAGACCGATGCCGATGTCTATTACGCGCTTGGCTTTGCCCATGCGCAGGACAGGCTGTGGCAGATGACCATGTTGCGCCGCACCGCGCAGGGGCGGCTGTCGGAAATGTTCGGCACCCGCACGCTGCGGCTGGACGAATTGCTGCGGCGATATGATCTTTACAGTCTTGCCCAATCGTCGGTCGCCGCACAGGACGCGCCGACACGCGCGGCACTTGATGCCTATTCGCGCGGCGTGAACGCATGGATCGCGCAGGTGAACAAGGATGCGCTGGGCCGCGGCGCGCCCGAATTCTTCTTTTTCTCGAACGAGATCGCCGCATGGCAACCGGCCGATTCCATCGCCATCATCAAGCTGATGGCGCTGCAACTGTCGGGCCAGCTTGAAAACGAGGTGCTGCGCGCCCGCCTGTCGCTGGTGCTGCCTGCCGCGCGTCTGGCCGATATCCTGCCCGACGATCCGACCGATGCGGTGATGGCCCTGCCCGATTATGCCAGCCTTGTGCCCGGCGTGACACCGGGCACCGCGCCCATCCGCAGCGCCGATCTGGGCCCGCTGTCACCCTTTCCCGAACGCGGCATGGCGGGGGCGTCGAACGCCTGGGCCGCGGCACCCGACCGGTCGGCTGCGGGGGGCGCGCTGTTGGCCAATGACCCGCATCTGGGCTTTACCGCCCCGACGATCTGGTATCTGGCGCGGCTGCAACTGCGATCGGGCGGCGTGATCGGGGCCACCATTCCCGGCGTGCCCGTGGTGATGTTGGGGCGGTCCGATGTGCTGGGCTGGGGGCTAACGTCGAGCTATCTCGACGATCAGGATCTGTTCATCGAGGAACTGAACCCCGACAACCCCGAGGAATACCGCACCCCCACAGGCTGGAAGCCATTCGTCACCCGCAAATCCATTATCACCGTCAAGGATGCGCCCCCCGTCACCATCACCCTGCGCTGGACCGAAAATGGCCCCGTCTTTCCCGGAAGCCATTACGATCTGGGCTCGATCACTCCCGCAGGCCATGTGGTGGCCCTGTCATGGACGGCGCTTTCGGGGCGCGATACCAGCCTCACCTCGGCCATGCGGCTGATGCAGTCCAAGACCGTCGATCAGGCCATCGAGGCGGGGCGGCTGTTCATCGCGCCGGCGCAGAACCTGATGCTGGCCGACCAGAAGGGCATCGCGCTGCAACTGGTGGGGGCCATGCCGCGCCGCGACCCCGCCAACCAAAGCCGGGGCCGCCTGCCCCAGCCCGGCTGGATCGCCGCCAACCGCTGGCAGGGCATGTTCCCCTATGAGGACAACCCGCGCGAGGTGAACCCGCGTTCGGGCCTTTTGGGCAATACCAACAACAAGACGGTGGACCGCCCCTTTCCCAACCATGTCAGCTATGACTGGGGCGATACCCAGCGCATCCAGCGCTGGCTTGCGCTGATGAAAACGCGCGAGGTGCATACCCGCGAAAGCTTTATCGAAGCGCAGCTTGATACCGTATCGTTCACCGCCCGCTCGCTTTTGCCGCTGATCGGGGCCGATCTCTGGTTCACCGGCGAGGCCGCACCCGAAGGCACGCCCGACCGCCTGCGCCAGCGGGCGCTGGCGCTGCTGGCCGCGTGGAACGGCGAGATGAACGAACATCTGCCCGAGCCGCTGATCTATCAGGCATGGTTGCGCGCCTTGCAGGACAGGTTGATCCGCGATGATCTGGGCCCCTTGGCCGACAGTTTCACCCATGTCGAGCCGCTGCTGATCGAACGGGTGTACCGCAATGTCGATGGCGCCAGCATCTGGTGCGACATCGTGCAATCGGCGGTGGTCGAAAGCTGCACCGACATTGCCCGCATGGCGCTGGATGATGCGCTGCTGTCGCTTAAGGAAACCTATGGGCCCAATCCCGAAAGCTGGCGCTGGGGCGATGCCCATCAGGCGGCACAGGACCATGCCGTGCTGGGCGATGTGCCGGTGGTGCGCTATTTCGTGAACATCGAACAATCCACCAGCGGCGATGACAGCACCCTGATGCGCGGTGTCACCAAGGGGTCGGGGCCAAACCCCTTTGTCAACGTGCAGGGCGCGGGCTATCGCGGCGTTTATGATTTCGCCGATCCCGACTCGTCCGTTTTCATCACCTCGACCGGGCAGTCGGGCCACCCGCTTTCGCGCTTTTATGACGATCTGGGCGAATTGTGGCGGCGCGGCGAGTATATTCCCATGTCACTTGACCCCGAACTGGCCCGCGCGGCGGCGGTGGGCACTACCCATCTGACCCCCGCGCCATGACCGGCGCAGGGCACCCATCGCCCCAAGGGCGGCGGATGCCCTGCCCCCTGTCACCGTTCAGGCGCGATTGGCATTGGCCCCGAGCGCAAGAAGGGCATCCTTGACCACATCGGCCATCGGCGTGGTCGGCCGCCCGATCAACCGCGACAGGGTTTTCGAATTGTCCTCAAGCGCGCCTTTGCCTGCCTGAACATCGCTGTCGGCCAGCATGGCGGCAAAACCTTCGGGCAGGCCGAAGGATTGCAGCACGCCTTTGTAAGTGTCGAACGGCATGTCGTTATAGGGAATGTCGCGCCCCGTCTGGCGTGACACCTCGGCCGCCATGTCGGCAAGGGTGTAGCCGGTATCGCCTGCCAGTTCATAGGTCTTGCCGCCATGTCCGGCCCCAAGGGCCGTGACGGCAATCGCCTCGGCGTAATCGGCGCGTGCAGCGGCGCTGAACCGCCCCGCGCCCGCCGCCCCGATCAACCCGCCCGCCGCCAGCGCCCCGCCCAGCGATCCGGTCTGGTTCTCGATATACCAGCCGTTGCGCAACAGCGTGTAATCCAGCCCCGATGCCAGCAGATGCGCCTCGGTCGCCTTGTGATCGGCGGCCAGCAGCATGGCCGAACGGTCGGCCCCCAACAGGCTGGTATAGATCACCCGCCCCACACCCGCTGCCCGTGCCGCATCGATCACGCGGATATGCTGGCCCACGCGGTCATTGAAATCGTTGGACGAGATCAGCACCAGAACCGACACGCCGCTAAGCGCGCTAAAGGTGGCGGGATCGGTGTAATCAAAGGCCCGCGCCGTGCCCGCGCCCGCGCCTGTGGCCTTGGCGGGGTTTCGGGCCAGTGCAATGGCCTGTCCGCCCCGCGCCGCGATAGCGGAAAGCGCAAGACGGCCCAACTGGCCCGTGGCCCCGGTAATGGCAAGTGTCATCTCTGTCTCCCTTGACTGACGATGGGCACAAGCTGTGCGCTTTACTTCCGAAAAGGAAGTACGTACATTTTGGTAAGTATTCCGCACCAGCGCACAGGCCCGACTGCCATGAAGGATTTTCCCGCCCCGCCCCCCGGTTCCTGCCCCGATGTGCTGCACCCGCGCTGCCCGTCGCGCCAGGTTTTGCAGCACCTGACCAGCCGCTGGGGCGCGCTTGTCCTTGTGGCGCTGGCAGGGCGCACCTTGCGCTTTTCCGACCTGCGCCGCGCCTTGGGCGATGTGTCCGACCGCATGCTTGCCCAGACCCTGCAAGGGCTGGAAGCCGATGGTATGGTGCGGCGGGTGGCCCATGACGTGGTTCCCCCCCATGTCGATTACAGCCTGACCGAGATCGGGCAAGAGGCGGCGGTTCTGGTGCGCGGTCTGGCAGACTGGGTCGAACGCCGCCTGCCCGACATTCTGGGCTGCCAGCGCTAGCGCCGCCCGCCTTTGCCTGTATCGGTCAGTCCACTTCGCCCCCACAAGGCGGCCGAGGGTTGGACAACCAGACGGCCATGGGGGCGCCGATGACCTTGGGACCGATCAAGACGGGCAATGACCATACCTTCCGGCCCGGGAATATCCGACTGCGCAAGGGCGAAACCCGTGCCGATATTGCCAAGCTGAACAAGATCGAAATCCGGCGCACCATGCGGACCAACGAACTGTCCTATCCGGCGATGAAGTCGCTTTTCAAAGGGCGGTCGGTTTTTTGCTACCGTCATGGCGGGGCCATCCATCGGGCGATCATGAAGATGGCCGAAGTGAAGCGCCACTTCGTCAACATCCACAAAGATTACCGATCCGTCATTGGCCCGCATCAGGCCTTTGCCCGCAAGTATTCCTTGCGCGATGTCGCCGCCGCCATCCTGCACTTGTAACCAGCCCGGTGGCTGCGGCCAGCCCGCCCTGCCGGGGCGGGCCTAGCCCAGATCGCGGTAGCGTTTTTCCTGCCGTGCAGTCCAGCGCACCTGAACGGCGAAACCCGTCTCGGTCGCCTCTTCGCCCAGCACCACGCCTTCGGCATGCAGCCATGCGCGGCGGCGGCCATCGCTGAAGGGAACGGCGATCACGCGTTCGGTCTTTTCCTCGTCAAAGACGCCGGAAATGACATCAAGCAGATGCGCGATCCCCTCGCCCGTCAGGGCCGAGACGGGGAAAACCCCTTCGCGCGTTTCGGCCTGCGCCTGCAACGCGCCGCGCTGGCTGGCATCGACAAGGTCCAGCTTGTTCCACACCTCAAGCTGCGGCGTGGCCGCGCCAACGCCCAACGATTGCAGGATATCGGCCACATCGGCGGCCTGTTCGTTGCTTTCTGGGTGGCTGATATCGCGCACATGCACCACCAGATCGGCTTCCAGCACCTCTTCCAGCGTGGCGCGGAAGGCGGCGACGAGTTGCGTGGGCAGGTCGGAAATGAACCCCACCGTATCGGACACGATGATCTTGCGCCCCGAGGGCAGCGTGACGCCGCGCATGGTAGGATCAAGCGTGGCAAACAGCATGTCCTTGGCCAGAACATCGGCCCCCGTCATGCGGTTGAACAACGTCGATTTGCCGGCATTGGTGTAACCGACCAGCGCCACGATGGGGAACGGCACCTTGCGCCGCGCGGCGCGGTGCAATTCGCGGGTTTTCACCACCTTGTCCAGCTGCCGCTTCAGGCGGATCACCTGATCGTCGATGGCGCGGCGGTCGGCTTCGATCTGCGTCTCGCCGGGACCGCCGACAAAGCCGAAACCGCCGCGCTGCCGTTCAAGGTGGGTCCATGCCCGCACAAGGCGGGTGCGCTGATAGGACAAAGCCGCCAGTTCCACTTGCAACACGCCTTCGCGGGTGCGGGCGCGGTCGGCGAAAATCTCAAGGATCAGGCCGGTGCGGTCAAGCAGCTTGACCTCCCATTCCTTTTCGAGATTGCGTTGCTGCACGGGCGAAACCGGGCCGTCCACCAGCACCAGACCCACATCCAGTTCGTGAAAGCGGTCATGCAGTTCCTTGACCTTGCCGGACCCGAACAGCATGCCCGGTTGCAGGCGCGGCAGGCGCACCACTTCGGCCCCCACCACCTCCATATCGGGCAGGGCTGCGGCAAGGCTGACAGCCTCGGCAAGCCCGTGTTCGGGCAGGCGGCGCGAGCGGTCGTTGCGGATATCGGGATGCAGCACATAGGCGCGCATCACCTTGGCGGCGGTGGAACGGTCGCGATCTTCCCGCCCATAGGGCAGGACGTCGTCTTCGTCATCTTCGGGCAAGTCGGAAATCAGTCTTCGCCTTCATAAAGGTTGATCGGCGCGCCCGGCATGATGGTGGAAATCGCGTGCTTATAGACAAGCTGCGATTGGCCATCCCGGCGCAAAAGAACGCAGAAATTGTCAAACCAGGTAATGACACCCTGCAACTTTACCCCGTTGATCAGGAAGATCGTGACCGGAACCTTGGCCTTCCGCACATGGTTAAGAAACGCGTCCTGCAAATTCTGTTTGTCGCTGGCCATTCTTTTCTTTGCCTTTTTTCTTGGTCTTGTCGCGCGATGGCGGGCGGCACGCTGCCCCGAGCGCGGGGGGTTGCAACCCTGCGGTCAAAGTATGGTACGGGTTGCGCCGAGTTTCCAGCGCCAAAATCCCGAATTTGACCGCCTTTCGTGGATGGTCATGCGAAAAGGCGCCCTTATCTGCGCCAACCGGCCGGTGCCAGCAACACCAGCATCGCCAAAAGTTCAACCCGCCCCAGCACCATCACCCCCGCCAACACGACCTTGGCCCCGGGGCCAAGCGCGGCAAAGCTTTGCGGGACGCCCGCCACATCGGCCAACGGCCCCGCCGAGGTAAGCGCGGCGATCGACAGGATCAGCGCGGGTTCGAACTCCACGCCCAGCAGTGTCAACAGCGTGGCGGCCACCGCCAGCGCACCGGCAAACAGCATGAAATAGACCCAAGCCAGATAGGCCCCTTCGCCGCGCAGGCGCCGCCGCAGCGCCCCGCTGCCGCCCACCACATGCGGATGCACCAGCCGCTCCAGCTCGTGCCCGCCCTGCATGGCTAGCGCATAAAGCCGAAGCAGCTTTACCCCGCCTGCCGTGGTGGCAATGCCCCCCCCGAACAGCGCCAGCCCCGCCAGAACCAGCCCCGGCGTTCCAAAGCCCGACCACCCCGTCGTCGCATCCCATTGCGACGAGGTGAACCCCGTGGTGGTCAGAAAGGACAGCGTGGTAAAGGCCCCGCCCCACAGCGACCGCAGCACACCAAGTGGCGCCTCGGGCATTGATGCCGACGAAAGCACCCAGTGGCGCAGGAACAGCACCAAGGGCAGCAGCACGACGATGGCCAGCCCCAGCCGCAATTCTGGGTCGTCGCGCAGCCGCCCGCCCCGGTCATACAGCACCGCCCCGGGCCAGACCCGCCGCGACAGCGCCGCCATCAGCACGACGAACACCGCCATCTCGCCCGCCAGACCGGCCGCCCCAGATTGAAGCCCGCCCACCGGGCTGATGCCACTGGTCGCCACGGCCGACATGGCGTGACAGAAGGCCACGAAAGACCTGTCCCCCGCCGCCACCAGCGCCCCCCACAGCACCACTGTCAGCCCCAGATAGGCAGGCAGCAGCACGCCCGCCTGTTGCAGCATCCGCCGCGCCGGCGTGGCGGTGTGGGTGATCTGGCTTAGCCCCGCCTCGCCCCGGCCCGGAACGCGGCCCGTCACAACCTCGATCCCGCCAAGGTTCATCGGCGCCAGAATGGCCATTCCGGCCACAAGGATGAAGAACCCGCCCATCCAGCCCACCTGCGCCCGCCACAGATGCACCGCTTCGGGCAGGCGGCCCACCTCGTAAACACTGGCACCGGTGGTGGTGAAAGAGGACACCATCTCGAACCACGCGTTCAGATAGCGCGTATCGCCAAGCGCCTGGTGCACCGGCAATGCCATGGCCAGCGGCAGCACCAGATAGGCCAGCACCAGCGCCGCAAGGCTGGCCCGTACCGGATTGCGCGGGCGCCGGTTGGCCGTGGCGATGCCCAGCATCGCGGCCAGAACCAGCACCATCAGCCCCGAATACAGGAACGCCCGCGCCGTGACATGGTCGGAATGGATCACCGCATAGGATGCGGGCAGCCACATCGACACCGCCACAAGCCCCAGCAGCAGCACCGTCAATGGCAGGTCGGCCAGCGCCCGCAGCATCAGAAAAAGTCGATCGACACTTGCAGCAGCCGCTCGACCTCGGGCACATCGGCGGCCAAGACGAACAGGGCGATCACGTCGCCCGCCTCGATCCGCAAATCGCCCGTGGGCTTGACCACCCGCTCGCCCTTCATCAGCGCGCCCACCAGCACGCCTTCGGGAAATTCCACCTCGCGCACCAGTTTCCCGGCCAAGGGCGAGGTGGATAGCACCTGCGCCTCGATCATCTCGGCCTCGCTGTCGCCCAGCGAATAGATCGCGCGCACCTTGCCATGGCGGACATGGCGCAGGATCGATGACACCGTGGTCGCCCGCGGGTTGATATAGGCATCAATGTCCAACGGGCCCATCAGGGGCGCAAGCGTGGGATCGTTGACCAGCGCAATGGCCATCTTGCACCCCGCCTGTTTGGCCCGCACGGCGGCAAGGATATTGGTCTTGTCGTCATCGGTGACGGCCAGCACGGCATCGGCGCGGTCAATGGCGGCTTCCATCAGGATATCCATATCCATCCCGTCGCCATGCAGCACGATGGTGCGTTCCAGCCCGTCGGCCGCCTTTTCCGCCCTTGCGCGGTTCTTTTCGATCACCTTGGCGCGCATCCGGTCGGTGCGTGCCTCAAGCGCGCGCGCGACGCCAAGGCCGACATTGCCGCCCCCGATGATGACGATGCGTTCCTGTTTCTTGGTCTGCTTGCCAAAGATGTCGAGCGCGCGGTTCACATCTTCGGAATGGGCAAAGACATAGATCTGGTCGTCCGCGAACAACTGGTCGCCCGCTTCGGGGGCGAACAGCCGCCCTTCGCGGCGCACGCCCACCACGATGGCGCGCAGACTGGGGAACAATTCGTTCAACTGCCGCAGCGGCGTGTTGAGCACGGGGCAATCGGCATCCAGCAGGATGCCCAGCAACTGCGCCCGCCCCAGCATGAAGCTTTCGGTATCAAAGGTCGCGGGCGCTGCCAGCCGCTGAAGCGCGGCCTCGGCCACCTCGCGTTCGGGGCTGATCACCACGTCGATGGGCAGGTGGTCACGGCGATAAAGGTCGGAATAAAGCGGATCAAGATAGCTTTGCGCCCGCAGCCGCGCGATCTTGCGCGAGACGGAAAACACCGAATGGGCGACCTGACAGGCCACCATATTGACCTCGTCCAAATGGGTGGCGGCGATGATCATGTCGGCATCGCGTGCCCCTGCCCGTTCCAGCACATCGGGATGTGACGCAAACCCCGCTATGCCCTGCACATCCAGCGTATCGGTCGCGCGGCGCACCAGATCGGGGTTCATATCGACCAGCGTGACATCATTCCTTTCGCCCGAAAGCTGGCGGGCAATCTGCCAGCCCACCTGTCCCGCGCCGCAGATGATAACTTTCACGCCTGCCTCCGGTCGCCGCCCGCCGCCGCCCCAAAGCGGGCCGGCAAAACAGGCACGGGTGTCATCTGGGTCGCCTGCGCCCTGCGGTCAAGCACCCCGCGCGCGTTAGACAGCCTCATCCTCGTCCATGCCCTCGAATTCGTCATCCAGCCGCGCCATGCGCCCGCCCGATTTGGCGGTGGTGACGACGCCCAGTGATTTCAGCTTGCGGTGCAGGGCGCTGCGTTCCATTCCGACAAAGCTGGCGGTGCGGCTGATATTGCCGCCGAAGCGGTTGATCTGGGTCAGCAGGTATTCGCGTTCGAACACCTCGCGCGCCTCGCGCAGCGGCAGGGTGGCCATCGCCCCGCCCAGCACAAGGCGGTTGCCATCGCCGCTGGGCGCTTCTTGCCCCGGCAGTTCACGCGCCTCGATCGGCCCCGCCCCATCGCCCAGAATCAGCACCCGTTCGATCACGTTGCGCAACTGGCGCACGTTTCCGGGCCAGGGCATGGTCTGCAACATCGCTTCCGCCTCGGCGGTCAGCGGGCGCTGGGGCAGGCCCTGGCTGCGGTGGAACAGGTCGATGAAATGCCGCGTCAGTTCGGGCACATCCTCGCGCCGTTCCTCAAGGCTGGGAACGGCGATCGGCACCACGTTCAGCCTGTCATACAGTTCCTGCCGGAACCGGCCCGCCGCGATTTCCGCCCGCAGATCGCGCGTGGTTGACGAAATCACCCGCAGATCGACGCGCACCTTGTCGGACCCGCCCGCGCGGGTGAATTGCTGTTCGGTCAGCACGCGCAAGATCTTTGACTGCGTGCCCAGCGGCATATCTGCCACCTCGTCGAAATAGACCACCCCGCCATGGGCCTGTTCCAGCAGCCCCTTTTCCACGCCCCGTTCCGCGGTTTCGCGGCCGAACAGCACCTCTTCCATCCGTTCGGGTTCAATCGTGGCCGATGAAACCGACACGAACGGCGCCGAGGCGCGGGCGGAATTGAGGTGGATATACCGCGCCGCCATTTCCTTGCCCGATCCGGCAGGCCCCGTCAGCATGACGCGGCCATTGGATTTCGTCACCTTGTCCAGCTGCGATTTCAGCGCCTTGAAGGCAGGGCTTGACCCCAGCATGTCGCTGGCCGTCACATCCTTGCGCCGCAATTCCGAATTTTCGCGGCGAAGGCGGCTGGTTTCCATCGCGCGCCCCACCACCACCATCAACTGGTCGATGTTGAAGGGCTTTTCGATAAAGTCGTAGGCCCCCTGCTTTATGGCCGCGACCGCGATCTCGATATTGCCGTGACCCGAGATGATGACGACCGGCACATCGGGATTGTCGCGCTTGACGGTTTTGAGAATGTCGATCCCGTCCATCCGGCTGTCTTTCAGCCAGATATCCAGGATCATCAGCGCAGGCGGTTCGGCATTGATCTCGGCCATGCAATCATCCGACGTGCCTGCCAGACGCACCTGATAGCCTTCGTCCTTCAGAATGTCCGCGATCAGGTCGCGGATGTCCTTTTCGTCATCGACGATGAGTATGCTGCTCATGCTCTTCCCTCGGTGGCGGTGATCTGGTCGGGGGCGGCGGCTGCCGCCGGTTTCTTGCCGCGTGCCGGACGCGGTTGGCGCGGCAGCCTAATCTCGGCCATCGCGCCGCAATGGTCATTGCCCGCAAAGACGGGCGCATCGAGCAGCGCTAGCGTGCCGCCATGTTCCTCGATGATCTTCTTGACGATGGGCAGGCCAAGCCCCGTGCCCTTGTCGCGGGTGGTCACATAGGGTTCGAACAGGCGCGCGCGGTCGGGCGGCAGACCGGTTCCATTATCCATGATGCGGATCACCGCCGCGTCGGGTTCAAGCGCGAGTGCGATGCGGATTTCGGGCGCAAAGCCGGGGGCAGCACCCTTTTCCTGATAGGTTTCAATCGCTTCGCCTGCGTTCTTGATCAGGTTTGTCAGGGCTTGCGACATCATGGTCGCATCCACTTCCATCAGCACGGCACCCTCGGGCAAGGTGCTGTCAAAGCGTACACCCGGTTGGCCGCTTTCCTGCAACAGGATCGCATCGCGCAACACGCGGGCCAGATCGGTTTCGCGGCGGTCGGGTTCGGGCATGCGGGCGAATTTGGAAAATTCGTCAACGATGCGCCGCAAGTCATTGGTTTGGCGAACGATAACCTCGGTGTACTGGTCAAGGTCGTCGGGTTGGGCGACCTGCGAACGAAACTTGCGGCGGATGCGTTCGGCCGACAGGGCAATGGGCGTCAGGGGGTTCTTGATCTCGTGCGCGATGCGGCGCGCCACATCGCCCCATGCGGCCATGCGCTGGGCGCTGACCAGTTCTGTCACATCGTCAAAGGCGACAACGTAGCCTTCCAGCCGCCCCTCTTCAGACCGCCGAACCGACATCCGCACCAGCAGGCTTTCCAGCTTGCCCTTGCGCGTCAGGCGCACTTCGTCCTGTGCGGCGGCAAGCTGGCTGTCGCGCAGGCGTTCGAACAGCGGGGCAAATTCGGGCACCGCCACCGAAAGCGGCGTCTCGGCCCCGCCGTCACCGCCATCGGCGATTTCAAGCAGCCGTTCCGCCGCGCGGTTGGCGAAATCGACACAGCCGTCACTGTTCAGCCCGATCACCCCCGCCGTCACATTCGACAGCACCGAATCGAACAACCGCCGCCGCCGTTCGGTCTGGCTGTGGCTTTCCACCAGCGCATCCCGCTGCCCCTTGAGTTGCAGCGTCATCTGGTTGAACACCCGCCCCAGCGTGGCGATTTCGTCATCGCCCTCTTCCTCGGCCACCTGCACATCCAGATCGCCCGCGCCCACCCGCTGCGCCGCCCCCGCCAGCCGCCCCACCGGGCGCGAGAGGCGTTCGGCAAACCACAGCCCCACCCAGACCGCGGCCAGGATAAGGATCAGCGCAAAACCCAGATACAGCAGCCCGAATTCGAACAAGAGCCGCCCGCGTTCGCTTTCGAGCTGGTGGTACAGGTCCACCGTCTCGCGCGTTTCGTCCAGCAGCGACAGGATCGACCCGTCCACTGTGCGCGACACATACAGATAGCGGTCGGCAAAGGCATCAAGATGCACAAGGGCGCGAAATTCGTTATTCGCCCAATCTTGAATAAGCACGGTTTCCCCGGCCTTTGCGCGATCAAGCTCATCCTTTGTGGGTTGCTCGAAATCGAACAGGTAGCTGCGTTCGCCACGGGTTCGCAGCGTGCCGCCGCCATCGATCAGATAGGCCTCTTTCAGGCCGCGCTGGATGTTCGATTGCGCCTGCGTCAGGAAAGGGCGCATCTGGCTGTCGTCCAGAAAGAACATCGACTGCTTGCGAAGGTTCAGATCGGCTGCCAGCGTTTCGGCATCCTTGACCAGATCCTGCCGGTGTTCGGCCTCATAGGCCTCGGCGGCGGCAAGGCTGGTGCCGACGACCGACCGCACCCGTTCGGAAAACCACCCCTCAAGCCCGAAATTCACCGTCACCACGGCAAAGACCGCCACCAGAACCGTGGGCACCAGCGCCACCCCGGCAAAAACGCCGGTCAGGCGCATGTGCAGGCGCGATCCGGCCGACTGGCTGCGCCGGTCCGACACCATCCGCACCACCCGCGCCATCACCAGCGCGGCCACCATCAGGATATAGACGAAATCGGCCAGCAGGATCAGCCGCAGCGCCGGCGTGTTCGCCCCCTGGTTCAGCGGGCCAAGCGCAAGGAAGGTTCCCACCACCAGAAGCGGGCCCAGAAACACCAGACCAAAGGTCATGGCATTCTGCACCTGCCGCTTGCGCCGCAGACGCAGAACCCGCGCCCAAGTGTTGCCGCCCAGCGTGCGCTGCACGAAAGCCCTACCCCGTATTCCGGGCCAAAGCCTGCGCTTTGCCCGCCACATCTTGTGTCTTATCCGCAGTGTTCCCCGCGCGACACGCTTGATGTTGCGGTTTTACATCAGTTTGCGGCGCCGTGTCACGCGGATATCGAGGTCGGTGATCTTCTTTCGCAAAGTATTGCGGTTGATTCCCAGCAGATCGGCACATTTGGCCTGATTGCCCGCGGTCGCATCCAGCGCAATCTCGATCAGCGGCATTTCCACCTCGCGCAGGATGCGCTGGTAAACGCCAGCGGGGGGCAATTGCCCGCCATGCAGGTCGAAATACCGTTTCAGGTGCCGCGCGACCGAGGCGGACAGTTTTTCCCCCTCGCCCCCGCCTTTCAGCGGTTCCATCGCCGGTTGGCTGCCCAGCACGGCCTCAACCTCGGCCCGCGTGATTTCGGCTTCGGAACTGGTCACCATCAGCCGCCGCAGCGTGTTTTCCAGCTGGCGCACATTGCCCGGCCAGCTATAGGCCCGCACCAGTTCGCGCGCGTCATTCGACAGCCGCCGCAGCCCGCCGAAATCGCGTTCGCCCTTGGCAAGGAAATGTTCGGCCAGAAGCGGGATGTCATCGACCCGTTCGCGCAACGAAGGCACATGCAGCGTCACCCCCGAAAGGCGGTAGAACAGGTCTTGGCGGAAAGACCCCGCCTCCATCCGCGCCGAAAGATCGGTCTGCGAAGTGGCCATCACGCGCGGCGCGTTTTCGGGCATCAGGTCCAGCATCCGCACGATGCGCGCCTGCATGTCATCGTCGTAATCCGAGATTTCGTCAAACACCAGACTGCCGCCCCGCGCCCGCGCAAGCAGCGCCGCAGGCCCGTCCATCCCCACAAGATCGCTGGCCTGCGCGACCACAAAGGGCTGGCTGCGCCGGTCGGAAAAATCGTGGATCGCCTTTGCGATCAGGCTTTTACCGGTGCCCGATTCACCCGTGACCAGCACGGCCAGATCGGTGTTCATCACCCGCGCCACCAGCCGGTACAGCGCCTGCATCGCCGCTGTGCGCCCCACCAGCGGCAGGTCGTCGCCCGCCTCGCGCGCCTGCACGGGTTTGACGGGGGCGCGCCGCTTTTGTTCCAGCGCGCGGGCCGAGCGTTTCATCAGGTCGGGCAGGTCGAACGGCTTGGGCAGGTAATCATAGGCCTCGGCTTCCGCCGCCTGAATGGCCGTCATGATGGTGTTCTGCGCCGAGATCACGATCACCGGCAAACCGGGCCGCAGCTTGCCGATGCGGGGAAGCGCATCCAGCCCGTTGCCATCGGGCATGATCACATCGGAAATGACCAGATCGCCCTTTCCTTCCTCGACCCAGCGCATCAGAGTCATCAGACTGCTGGTCGCATGCACCTTGCATCCCGCCCGCGTCAGCGCCTGCGTCAGCACCGTGCGGATCGTGCGGTCGTCATCTGCCACCAGAACCGTGCCATCCATCAGCCTTGCTCCTTCTTAACGCGCGGCACCATGGGCAGCGACACCCGGAACACGGTGCGCCCGGGCACCGAGTCGACCGAGATCCAGCCTTCATGGTCCGAAATGATCTTCGAGACGAGCGCGAGGCCCAGTCCCGTACCGTTCTCGCGCCCCGAAACGAAGGGCTCGAAAATCTCGCCCGCCAGATCCGGCGGAATGCCCGGCCCGTCATCGACGACTTCTATCTGCAAGGGCAGCGCGGCGGGCGTGCCATCGCGGCGCCGCAGCCGCAGCGACAGGTCGTAAAAGGTGCGCAGCCGGATCGTTCCGCCCGCGCCCGCCCGCTGGCAGGCCTCGGCAGCGTTCTTGATCAGGTTCAGGAATACCTGCATCAGCTGGTCGGGATCGGCATAGGTGGGCGGAAGCGAAGGGTCGTAATCCTCGACAATCTGCATATGCGCGGCAAAGCCGACCATGGCCGATTTGCGGGCACGGTCCAGCGCGTCATGGATGTTGACGGGGCGCAATTCGGGCGGGCGCACATTGCCGAACTGTTCGACCTGTTCCAGAAGCTTCACGATGCGCCGCGTTTCCTCGACGATCAGGTCCGAAAGCTCGCGGTCCTCGGGCGACAGGTTCATGGCCAGCAGTTGCGCTGCACCCGAAATGCCCGCCAGCGGGTTCTTGATTTCATGCGCCAGCATCTCGGCCATGCCGATGGCCGATTTGGCGGCCGATTTCACATGCATCGACCGGCCCAGCCTGTCGGCAATATCGCGGGGCGAGATGATGAGCAGGATCACCTGCGGGTTGTCATGCATTGGCGCGACTTGCAGGTTGCACTGCACCGGCGGGCGTTCGCCGGTTGTCACATCGACATCGTTGATGAACAAAGGCGACTGGTTCGCCCGCGCCCGCGCCAGCGCCTCGTCCATCGGCGCGTCGATCGACAGGCGGTCAAAGGCGGGTTGGCCCATCAGCGTTCGGCTGGATGCGTTCAGGAAAATTTCGCCTGCGGGGTTCACCTCGGCAATGCGGTTGTCCGGCCCCACCAGCAGCGCGGGCAGGGGCAAGGATGCCCAAACCACCCCCGGCACCGGATAGGGCGAACGATAGGGCGTCATGCCGCGACCGCCCCCCCTTCTTCGGCAAAGGCGGCATCGGCAAAGGCCGCCCTGACCAAGCGCAGCACCTGTGCGGGGTCTTCCGCCGTCAGGATGGCCCCGCGCGCCGCCTGCAACCCCGCCTCGTCCAGATACCAGCCAAGGTGCTTTCGGGCGCATTTCATGCCCAGTTCCGTGCCGTAAAAGGACAGCATGGCCTCGTAATGCGCGCCGACCATTTCGCCCAAGGCGGCGCCCTGCGGCACCGCAGGCGCGGGCGTGCCGAACAGGGCGTGCGAGATTTGCGCCAGCCGCCATGGCGCCCCCTGCGCCCCGCGCCCCACCATCACGCCATCGGCGCCCGACTGGTCAAGCGCCGCCCGTGCCGTGCCCGCATTGACGATATCGCCATTGGCGATGACGGGAATCGTCACCGCATCCTTGACTGCGCGGATCGCCCGCCAATCGGCCGACCCCTTGTAGAACTGGCAGCGCGTGCGCCCATGAATCACCACCATCTGCACGCCATTGTCTTGCGCCCGCCGTGCCAGTTCGGGCGCGTTCAACAGCGCATCATCCCAGCCCAGCCGCGTTTTCAGCGTGACAGGCACCGAAACCGCCCGCACCACGGCGCGGATCAGGTCAAGCGCAAGGTCAAGATCGCGCAGCAATGCCGACCCGCACAGGCCGGTCGTCACCCGCTTTGACGGGCAGCCCATGTTGATGTCGATGATCTTGGCGCCCTGCGCCTCCATCAGACGCGCGGCTTCGGCCATCCAATAGGGTTCGCGCCCCGCCAGCTGGACCGAGGTTGCCTGTTCGCCAAAACCCAGCTCCGCCCGTGCCCGCGCCTCGATCTGGCCGCGCACCACCTCTTGGCTGGCGACCATTTCCGAAACCACCAGCCCCGCCCCGAAACCCGCGACAATGCGGCGGAACGGCAGGTCGGTAATGCCCGCAAGCGGAGCCAGCAAGACGGGCGGGTCGATCAGATGAGGTCCGAGGCGAAGCGACAAAGTGCCTGTTCCTTGTGCGGTTGGGGTGGAGTTAACGCGGCGCGGCCAGCGAGACCAAGGTTTCCCGCGGGCCCAATGCCCGTGCAATGATCGAAAAACAGCATATGCCTAAAAATTAGGCGTTTCGTCCGTTTCCGCGCCAGATTGTCAGGCGCAGCCGTCTGGCCTAAGCAGGGTCAGACAGTCCTTTCGCGGGTGTATCATGCAAACCAAGCCTCCGACAGCGGCCCAGACGGCAGCGATCCTTGTCGCAGCCGGTCGCGGCACGCGGGCGGGGGGCGATATACCCAAGCAATGGCAGATGTTGGCCGGACAGCCCGTTCTGGCCCATACCATTGCCGCCTTCCGCGCCGCAGGCATCGACCGGATCGTGGTGGTGATCCACCCCGACGACCGCCCCCGTGCCGAGGGGTTTGACGGAGTGACGCTGGTTCATGGCGGGGCCACGCGCGACGCCTCGGTCAGGAACGCGCTGGAAGCCCTGTCCGCCGATCCGCCCGATTGCGTGCTGATCCATGATGGCGCGCGCCCGCTGGTTTCGCGCGCCATCATTTCCCGCGTGATCGATGCGCTGGGTCAGGAAAGCGGCGCCGCCCCTGCCCTGCCCGTATCCGATGCGCTGTGGCGCGGCGCGGGCGGGCTGGTTGCCGGCACGCAGGACCGCACGGGCCTGTGGCGGGCGCAAACGCCGCAGGGCTTTCGCTTTGCCGATATCCTTGCCGCCCACCGCGCCCACCGCGCCCCCGCCGCCGATGACGTGGAAGTGGCGCGCGCCGCAGGATTGCGGGTTGCCATCGTCGAAGGGGCCGAGGACAACATCAAACTGACCTTTCCGGCCGATTTCGCCCGCGCCGAAGCCATTCTGAAGGACCGCCACATGACCATCCGCATCGGCAACGGCTATGACGTCCACGCCTTTACCGAAGGTGACCATGTCTGGCTTTGCGGGGTAAAGGTGCCCCATCACAAGGCGCTGTTGGGTCATTCCGATGCCGATGTCGGCATGCATGCCCTGACCGACGCGATCTATGGCGCCTTGGCGCTGGGCGATATCGGCCGCCACTTTCCCCCCAGTGACCCGCAATGGAAGGGGGCGGCCAGCCATATCTTCCTTGCCCATGCCATCGCGCTTGCTGCCGAAAAGGGCTGGCGTCTGGGCAATTGCGATGTGACGCTGGTCTGCGAACGCCCCAAGATCGGCCCCCATGCGGGCGCGATGCAGGCGGAACTGGCGCGCATCATGGGCGTCTCGCCCGATCTGGTCAGCGTCAAGGCCACCACATCGGAACGCTTGGGCTTTACGGGGCGGGAAGAGGGCATCGCCGCCCTTGCCACCGCCTGCATGGTGAAGATATGACCGTAACCTATAGCATCGCCACGGTTTTCGGGCTTGGCCACCTGCGCCCGGCATCGGGCACATGGGGGTCTGCCGCGGCCATTGTCGTCGGCCTTCTGATCGACCGCTACCTTGGCGCGCCCGTCATGTTGCTGGCCACCCTTGCCGTCACGTTCGCAGGGTTTTGGGCCTGCCGCGTGGAACTGTCGGGCAAGGCCGGGGCCGACCCGTCGGAATTTGTCATCGACGAAGTGGCAGGCCAATGGATCGCACTGCTGTTCCCCGCGCTTGCCTTCTGGGGGCGCGGCGGGTTCGAGGGCTTTCTGCCCTGGCCGGCATGGCTGGGGGCGTTCCTGTTCTTCCGCCTGTTCGACATCTGGAAACCCTGGCTGGTGGGCCGCGCCGATGCGCGGGGCGATGCAGATGGCGTGATGATCGACGATCTTTGGGCGGGCCTGTTCGCAGGCATCGCCGTTATCGTCGGTGGCGTGGTATATCACGGGGTTTTCCTGCTGTGACCGACGCCGCCGCCCTCCTGCACGCCGCCCGCAGGGCGGGCCTGCGTATCGCCACGGCAGAAAGCTGCACGGGCGGGCTGATCGCGGGCGCTTTGACCGAGGTGGCGGGATCATCCGATGTGTTCGACCGCGGCTTCGTCACCTATTCCAATGCGGCGAAGCAGGACATGCTGGGGGTAAGCCCCGAAACGCTCGAGGCTTTCGGCGCGGTCAGCGAAGAAGTGGCACGCGAAATGGCCGAAGGGGCGCTGGCCCGCAGCGCGGCGCAACTGGCCGTCTCGGTCACCGGCATCGCAGGCCCCGGCGGATCGGCGCACAAGCCCGAGGGGCGGGTCTGCTTTGGTCTGGCGCGCGCAGGCGAGGCGACGCGCAGCGAAACCGTCGAATTCGGCGCGCTGGGCCGCGCCAATGTGCGCCGCGCCACGGTCAATCACGCGCTGGCGTTGCTGGCGGAAAGCCTGCGCTAGGGCGAAATCTAAGAAGATTTCGCGGCGGAATTTGACGCAAATTCCGCTAGACCTTCGGCCCGTGCAATTCGGCCGCCCGCCGCTCGAACGCGCGCACCACGCGCTGCATCGCATCGTTGAACACGACCCCGATGATCCCCTGCAAGATCGCGTTGCGGAATTCGAAATCCACGAAGAACTCGACCTCGCA
>JAIXRW010000039.1 GCA_027484985.1 Rhodobacter sp.
ATGCCCGAACCCCGCGCCCCCCGCCTTGCCGTGCTGATCGACGCCGACAACGTTCCCTCGGGCTATGCCGAAGCGATCTTCGAGGAAATCGCGTCCCTGGGCGAAGCCAGCGTGCGCCGCATCTATGGCGACTGGTCCGCCCAACGCCTTGGCGGCTGGGCGAAAAAGGTGGCCGCCCTCGGCCTTGTGGCCGACCAGCAATTCTCCAACACCAAGGGCAAGAACGCCTCGGATATCGGCCTTGTCATCGCCGCGATGGATTTCCTCCATTCGGGCCTGTTCGACGGCTTCGTCCTCGTCTCCTCCGACAGCGATTTCACCCGCCTTGCCGCGCGCATCCGCGAACAGGGGCTTGACGTGTTCGGAATCGGTGAAAAGAAAACGCCCGAAGCCTTCCGTCAGGCCTGCAAACGCTTCATCTATGTCGAAAACCTCGGCTCGCCCGAAGACCACGAACCGCAGGCCGACCCCGCCCCGCGCGCCGCCGCCCGCAACGAACCCGCCGAACCCAAACCCGCCAATACCGGCGGCAAGGAACCGCCCGCCAAGGCGATCCCCCTGATCGTCGCCGCCATGCGCGCCATCGACCCCGATGGCGAATGGTATTCGCTCGGTCAGGTCGGCCAATACATCACACAAGGCAACCCCGATTTCGACACCCGCACCTATGGCAGCGCGAAACTGTCCGACCTTGTCCGCAAAATCAGCCGGTTCGAGGTGAAACAGGGCGCAGGCAGCCAGTTGCAGATGCGCGACCTCGCCTGATCCCCGCGCCGCCCGTCCGCACCCTGCCCCCGCGCACATCCCCTGCGCGGGCGGGGGCCTGTCAACCGCGCCGCATCCGGCCTATGATTAGGGGTCTTGCAGGAGAACACGGATGCAGATCGAACTTGGCCTCGATTCCTTCGGTGACACCACGCTGGGGTCCGACGGAACACCCAAACCCCATGATCAGGTGCTGCGTGACGTGGTCGAACAGGGCGTTCTGGCCGATGAACTGGGCATCCATTTCCTCGGCTTGGGCGAACATCACCGCGCCGATTTCGCCATTTCCTCACCCGAAATGGTCTTGGCCGCCATCGCCGCCCGCACCCGCCAGATCCGCCTCGGCTCGGCCGTCACCGTCCTGTCCTCCGACGATCCGGTCCGCGTGTTCCAGCGGTTCTCCACCCTCAACGCCCTCTCGAACGGCCGGGCCGAGGTGATCTTGGGCCGCGGCTCCTTTACCGAAAGCTTCCCGCTCTTCGGCTACGAACTCGACGATTACGAACTTCTCTTCGAAGAAAAGCTCGACCTCTTCGCCACCCTTCTCCGCACCGATACCGTCACATGGCAGGGCCAGACCCGCGCCCCGCTCGTGAACCAGCGCGTTTTCCCGACCCTCGGGCAGGGCATGCAGGTCTGGGTCGGCGTGGGCGGCAGCCCCGAATCGGTGGTGCGCGTGGTGCGGCACGATCTGCAAATGATGCTCGCCATCATTGGCGGCGACCCGCGCCGCTTCAAACCCTATACCGATCTCTACCACCGCGCCTGCGCCCAGATGGGCCGCACCCCCCGCCCCATCGGCATCCATTCCCCCGGCCATGTCGCCGCCACCGATGACCTCGCCGCCGAACAGCTCTGGCCGCATTACAAAACCATGTTCGACCGCATCGGCGCCGAACGCGGCTGGCCCCCCGTCACCCCCGACCGCTTCATGGCCGAAATCACCGGCGGCTCGCTCTATGTCGGCGCACCCGAAACCGTGGCCCGCAAGATCGCCGCCGCGATGACGGCGCTTGGCGTCACGCGCTTTGACATGAAATACGCCACCGGCCCCATGCCCCATGCCCAACTGATGGAAGGCATCCGCCTTTACGGCGAAAAGGTCATCCCGCTGGTGCGCGACATGCTCGCCGAACCCATCGCCGCGCAATAACCCGCACGCCTTGCATTTTCTGCCCCCAAATATCCTAGGGGGGTGAATTGCCGCGGCACGCGGCAAAAGGGGGGGCAAGGCCCCCCCTCACCCGCGCGCTTGCGCGCTCATCGGCGTGCGGCCCCAACGGGGCCGCTCCGTCAGATCACCGTCACAGGCCTGTCAGGCCAGATGCGGGCGGAACGCGGCCACCACCTGCTCATAGACCGCCCGCTTGAACGGCACGATCGAACTGACCAGTTCCCCCGCCCCGATCCAGCGCCAGTGGCTGAATTCCGGGTGTTCGGTCGCAATGCGGATATCGTCATCGCGGCCGGTAAAGCGGAACAGGAACCACTTCTGCCGCTGGCCACGATATTTGCCGCCCCAGACCTTGCCCAGCAATTCCGGCGGCAGGTCATAGGTCACCCAGTCCTCCGTCTTGGCGACGAACTCGACCAGATCCCCCGTCACCCCGGTCTCTTCCCGCAACTCGCGCAGCGCCGCTTCGCGCGGCTTCTCGCCGTCGTCGATTCCGCCTTGCGGCATCTGCCAGGCTTGCATGGTCGAATCCAGCCGCTGCCCGGCAAAGATCTCGCCCTGCCGGTTGATCAGCACGATCCCCACGCAGGGGCGATAAGGCAGGTCGCTCTCGGTCATGTCCTGCGGGCCGCACCGTCAGGCGCGGCCCCCTTTCCTATTGCTCTTGCGCCAGGGCCACGGTCGAAAGCCCGTGGATGATATCGACCGCATAGGCCAGCTGGTAATCCTCGTCGCGCAGCTTGGCGGCTTCCTCGACCTTGGCGCGCTCTTCCTCCAGCAGCTTCTTCTCGTCCTCGGTCATCGAATCATTCGACAGGATGCCGCGCAGATCGGCCTCCGACCGCCCGCCCTGTGCATCGGTTTCCAGCTCGGGCTTGGCCGCCGGATCAACCGGCTTGGGCTGGTTCACCACGATATCGGGCATCACCCCCAGCGCCTGGATCGACCGGCCAGACGGCGTGTAATACCGCGCCGTGGTCAGCCGCATCGCCCCCTCGCCGCGCAGCGGAATCACCGTCTGCACCGACCCTTTGCCAAAAGACTTGGTGCCCACCACGATCGCGCGGTGATGGTCCTGCAACGCCCCCGTCACGATCTCCGAAGCCGATGCCGACCCGCCATTGATCAGCACCACCACCGGCTTGCCATTGGTCAGATCGCCGGGTGTGGCATTGAACCGCTCGCCATCCTGCGGGTTGCGCCCGCGGGTCGAAACGATCTCGCCCTTTTCAAGGAAGGCGTCCGACACGCTAATCGCCTCGGTCAGCAACCCGCCGGGGTTGTTGCGCAGATCGATGACAAAGCCTTCCACATTCTCCAGACCGCCCAGCTCGGTCACATATTTCTTCAGCTCCGATTGCAGGCCCGGCGTCGTCTGGTCGTTGAAGGTCGAGATACGCAACACCACCGTCTTGCCCACCACACGGCCCTTCACCGCCGTCACCTTGATCGTGTCACGGATCAACGACACGTCGAACGGGTCGGCCACACCATCGCGCACGATGGTCAGGATGATCTCGGAACCGACCGGCCCGCGCATCTTGTCCACCGCCTCGTCCAGCGTCAGGCCCGATGTCGTCTCGCCATTGACCTGCGTGATGAAATCGCCCGCCTTGATGCCCGCCTTGTCGGCCGGCGTGCCGTCCATGGGCGAGACGACCTTGATAAAGCCTTCTTCCTGCGTGACCTCGATGCCAAGGCCCCCGAACTCGCCCCGCGTCTGCACCTGCATATCGGCAAAATCGTCGGGCGCCATATAGCTCGAATGCGGATCAAGCGATGTCAGCATCCCGCTGATCGCCGCCTGAATCAGCTTTTCACTGTCGGTTTCTTCCACATATTGCGACCGCACCCGTTCAAAGATGTCCCCGAACAGGTCAAGCTGTTCATAGACCGATGCGCTGTGCTTGGTCTCCTCGGCAATCAGGGGCCCCGCCACCTGCGTGGCAAGCAATGCGCCGGCAACCGTGCCGCCCAGCGCGGCCATGACTAGTTTCTTCATCCGACCTCAATCCCTTCCTTCGGCGAACCACTCTTCCGGGTTCACCGGATCGGCCCCTTGCCGCACTTCCACGTAAAGCGTTTCCGTCTCGCGCGTTCCGCCCGCATCTTCCGATACCGCCATCAGATCGGCAAGTGTCGGATCGGTGCCCCCCATCAGGCCCAGCGGCGCGCCCGCGGCGACCACCTCGCCCACCTCTCCATATACGGTCTGCAATCCTGCCAGCACCAGAAGATAGCCGCCCCCCGGTTCAAGGATGATCACATTTCCGTAGTCCAGAAGCGGCCCCACATACCGGATCGTCGAAGGCCACGGCGCCGTCACCAGCGCGCGCGGCCGCACCGAAAGCGTCAGCCCCGGCCGCGCCACACCTGCCGCATCCGCCTCGCCCGGCCGCCGCAACACCGATCCCCGCGCCGGAAACGGCAAGCGGCCCTTGGCGGTAATGAAGTAATTCTCGTCATCCTCGATCGGCGCCAACCCCGAGGCAAAGGCATCCAGCGTATCCGCGCTTTCCAGCAACTGGCGCAATTCCGCCGGGTCCTCGGTAAAGCGGCGCGGCAGTTCGGTGCGGTCCGACATGGCCTGCGACAGCGCGCTGCGCGCATCCTGCGCCGCCTTCAACCCGCGCGCCAGCGTATCGCCCGCCGCAATCTGCAATTCGCGCAATTCGCGCAACTCGGCCAAGGCACCCTTCAACCGCATCGCCTCGCCCTGCACGGCGGGCGTCACATCGGCCAGCATCATGCCCGAACGCACCGTGCCCAAAGGCCCCGACGGATGCATCATCAACAGCGGTCCGGGGTCTTGGCTCAGCTGGGCCAGCACGGCAACCAACTGCCCGATCCGCTCGCGTTGCGCGTTGAACTGCAAGGTCAGCGCGGTTTCACGCAGGCTCGCCTGCCGCAGCGCCTCGCGCAGCACGCCCAACCCGCTTTCATAGGCGCCGATGGTCTGGGTCAACGCCGCCACACGGTCTTTCGCACCCTTTGCCGACTGAAGCGCCGACACCGCCCTTTGCAGATCGGCCGCCGCCTGCCCCGCCTGCCCCGCCACACCCTGCCCCGCCACACCCTGACCGCCCTCCTGCCCGGCCACGGGCAGGGCCATCAGCACCATCAGGGCGGCAGCGCGCAGGATCATGCGATCAGGCTTTTGCCGGTCATCTCGGGCGGCAGCGGCAGGCCCATCAGCCCCAGCACCGTCGGCGCAAGATCGGCCAGCCGCCCCGACCGCAGCCTTGCCCCCGCAGGCCCGCCAAACAAAATCACCGGCACGGGGTTCGTCGTATGCGCCGTATGCGGCCCGCCCGTCACGGGGTCGATCATCACCTCGCAATTGCCATGGTCGGCGCACACCACCATCGCGCCCCCCGCCGCCTCCAGCGCGGCAAGCGCACGGCCCAGCCCCGCATCCACCGCCTCGCAGGCCTTGATCGCGGCGCCCAGATCGCCGGTATGCCCCACCATGTCGGGGTTGGCGAAATTCACCACGATCAGGTCATGGCGCGCCTCGATGGCCTTCACCAATTCGTCGGCAACCTCGGCCGCACTCATTTCAGGCTGCAAGTCATAGGTCGCCACCTTGGGCGATTTCGGCATCGCCCGCGCCTCGCCCTCGAACGGCACCTCGCGGCCCCCGTTCAGGAAAAACGTCACATGCGGATATTTCTCGGTCTCGGCTAGCCGGAACTGCGTCCGCCCCGCCTTGGCCACCCATTCCCCCAGCGTATTCGGGATCGACCGCTTGGGATAGGCCGTCTCCATATAGGCGTTGTGACGGTCGGAATATTCCACCATCCCCAAAGCCGCCGCCCATTTCGGGCGCGTGCCCGTCTCGAACTCTTTGAACGCAGGATCGGCCAAAGCCGCCAGAATCTCCCGCGCCCGATCCGCTCGGAAATTCAGGCAAAACAGCCCGTCCCCATCCCGCGCCCCGCCATAACCCGCAATCACCGTGGGCGCGATGAACTCGTCCGTCTCGCCCTTGGCGTAAGATGCCGCCACCGCCGCCGCGGGGCTATCGGCCGCCTCGCCCTCGCCGCGCACCATGGCGGCAAAGGCACGGCCCACCCGCTCCCAGCGGTTGTCGCGGTCCATCGCCCAATAACGGCCGATCACGGTAGCCACCTTCACCCCCGCAGGCAGACCCGCCACCAATTCGTCGATGAACCCCGCCGCCGAGCTTGGCGCCACATCGCGCCCGTCCGTCACCGCATGCAGCCAGACCGGCACCCCCGCCCCCGCAATCGCCTTTGCGGCCGCCAGCACATGCACGATATGCCCGTGAACGCCCCCGTTCGACACCACGCCCATCAGATGCGCCGCCCCGCCCGATGCCTTCAGCTTGGCCACAAAGGCCAGCAAAGCCTCGTTCTTCGCAAAAGACCCGTCCTCGATCGCCAGATCGATGGCGCCAAGGTCCATCGCCACCACCCGCCCCGCGCCAATATTGGTGTGTCCCACCTCGGAATTGCCCATCTGCCCCGTGGGCAGCCCCACATCCGGCCCGTGCGTCACCAGCGTGGTATGGGGGCAGGTTGCCATCAGCCGGTTGAAATTCGGCACATCCGCCAGCGCCGGAGCATTCCCCGTCTTGGTCTCCGACAGACCCCAGCCATCAAGAATGCACAGCACGACGGGTTTCGGATGGGTCATGGTCACGGTCCTTCCAGCACGGTTGAACGTTCATACCGCCCGTAGGGGTTGCGGGCAACGGCAGCGGCATCGCGGCCAAGAGTTTTCAGAAAACTCTTGGCAAATTTCTTCAGAAGAAATTTGCGTCACGCCCTGTGATAGGGTCCGCCCGCCAGAATCGTTGCCGCGCGATACAGCTGTTCGGCCAGCATCACCCGCACCAGCAGATGCGGCCAGACCATCGCCCCGAAACTGACCGAGAAATCCGCCTTCGCCCGCAGCGCCGGTGCAATCCCGTCCGCCCCGCCGATGACAAAGGCCACATCCTGCCGCCCCGCATCGCGCCAGCGCGCCAGCATCGCGGCAAAGTCGGGCGATGACATCACCCGCCCGCGTTCATCCATCGTCACCACCAGCGCGGCCGCAGGCAGGGCCCGCGCGATCAGCTCGGCCTCGGCCTCCATCCCGCCGCCCTTCTTGTCCTCGACCTCGATCTCGGCCAGCGGGCCCAGCCCCAGCGGCCGCCCCGTCCGGTCGAACCGCGCCACGTAATCATCGACCAGCATCCGCTCGGGGCCAGACCGCATCCGCCCCACGGCCACCAGACCCAGCCGCATTCAGGCGCTGGCGGGGTTGCGATGGGCGTCGCCCGGAAGCCACATCTTTTCCAGCTGATAGAACTCGCGCACCTCGGGGCGGAAGACATGGACGATCACATCGCCCGTGTCGATCAGCACCCAGTCGCCGGTTTCCTTGCCTTCCATCTTCACCGGCAGATGCAGCTCCTGCTTCAGCCGGTCCGCCAGCTTTTCGGAAATCGCCGCGACCTGCCGTGTCGAACGGCCCGAACAGATGACCATGTAATCGGCCACATCCGACCGTCCGCGCAGATCGATCTGCACGACATCCTCGGCCTTGTCATCGTCGAGCGAGGAAAGAACGCGCGCCAGAAGCTCTTCGGCAGTGAAGGCATCGGCACTTGCCGCGACCGCGCTCATGCGCTCGGCCCGCGGCCCGACCGGCAAGCCGGTCGTAGGGTCAGAATGAGACAGGACATCGTCCTCCAGGGTTGCGCGCCGAACCCACCCCGGCGCAGGGAGCATGACCAAAGGCTACCACCATGCGTGCAACTTCTCAACGGCAGGCAAACGGGCCAAGGCAAGTCGGGCGACGTAGCGCCAAGATGGCAACGGTGCAAGCGAAAACCGCCACAGGCCCCGAACCGGCCTTTCCACAGGCTGCCGCCATACCGCGGCCAAGCATCGCCGCCGTGCGGGGCCAGGCCACGCTCCCTGCTAAAGGTTCCGGCACGCCGAAGAAACCCATGCGCCACATCGGCACGACTGGCCTACACCGCCCCCCATCCGCAAAAACCGAACCCGCCGCCCGCCGCGTGCCATTCCCCGACAAGCCAAAGCCCGCGCCATCGGCAAAGGCACAACCCATCACCCCTCGGAAAAAGCGCAACGCCTCGCCCCACCTTCTCGGCACCAGCACCGCCCATCACCCGCCCGCGCCGGAACGGCCCAGCTATACCCCCCGACTGCCGAAGCGCAGCCCCCCGCCCCACAGTCGCGGCGCCAGCACAGCCCATCACTTGCCCGTGCCGGAAGGCCACGGCCCCTCACGCCCATTTCAGCCAAGGCGCAGACCGTGGATCCACCGTTTTGGCACTGGCACAGCCATCACCGGTCCGGGTCTAAGGGGCCATACCCCACCATCCCCAGACAGCCAAAACGCAGCCCGCGATCCCACCGTTTCGGCGCCAGCACAGTCCATTACCCGCCCATGCCGAAACCAGTCAGCCCATTCACCCCGACAACCAAAGCACAGCCCGTCGCCCTACAGTCGCGGCGCCAACAAAGCCCATCACATGCCCGTGCCGGAAGGCCACACCCCATCCCTCCGACAGCCGAAGCGCAGCCCGCCGCCCCACAGTCACAGCGCAAGCACAGCCCATCACTCGCCCTTACCGGAACGGCCCGGCCCATCCGCTCGCCGATAGCCAAAGCGCAGCCCGTAGCCCCATCTTTTCGGCACCAGCACCGCCCATCACCCGCCAGCGCCGGAACACCCCAGCCCCTCACCCCCAGACAGCCAAAGCGCAGCCCGCAGCCCCACAGTCGCAGCACCAGCACAGCTCATCACCCGCCCGTGTCGGAAGGCCACGGCCCCTCACCCCCAGACAACCAAAGCGCAGCCCGTAGCCCCACAGTCGCAGCACCAGCACCGCCCATCACCCGCCAGCGCCGGAACACCCCACCCCCTCACCCCCAGACAGCCAAAGCGCAGCCCGCCGCCCCACAGTCGCGGCACCAACAAAGCCCATCACCCGCCAGCGCTGCAACGCCCCAGCCCCTCACCCCCAGCCAACCAAAGCGCAGCCCGCCGCCCCACAGTCGCGGCACCAGCACCGCCCATCACCCGCCAGCGCCGGAACACCCCAGCCCCTCACCCCCAGACAGCCAAAGCGCAGCCCGCCGCCCCACAGTCGCGGCACCAGCACCGCCCATCACCCGCCCGCGCCGCAACGCCCCAGCCTATCCACCCGACAACCAAAGCGCAGCCCGCCGCCCCACAGTCGCGGCGCCAGCACAGCTCATCACCCGCCCGTGTCGGAAGGCCACGGCCCCGCACCCAAATTTCAGCCAAGGCGCAGCCAGTGGCCCCACCGTTTCGGCACTGGCACAGCCATCACCGGTCCGGGTCCAAGAGGCCACACCCCATCACCCCCCGACAGCCAAAGCGCAGCGCCTCGCCGCAGCGCAGCGGCGCCAGAACGGCCCATCACCCTCCCGCGCCGGAACGGCCCAGCCCCTCACCCATTTCGGCCAAGGCACAGCCCGTCGTCGAACCCTATCACCAAAGGTGCGACCCGTTGCCCAGCCGTCGCGAATGGCGGCCACCATCGGCGGCAAGACCCGCCCGATCTGGCGCGGCCCCTCGCCCCGCTTCGTCCCTTGGGCAAAAGGGCCCGCCCTTCTGCCCTTCGTGGGCCGTCTTATGCCGCGTCGGCTTCGGGTGGCGCGGCTTCGGCGGGCTCGGCCTTGGGCTGGGGCATCTCGGCGCCGGCGGGACAGAACTCGGCCAAAGCGCCCAGAATGACCGGGCGGCGCAGCGGTTTGGTCAGGTGGCGGTCCATTCCGGCGGCAAGGATGCTTTCCGCATCGCTGTCCATCGCATGGGCGGTCAGCGCAAGGATGGGGATATGCGCCCCGCCGGTTTCGGCGCTGCGAATGGTGCGGGCGGCCTCTCGCCCGTCCATCTCGGGCATCGAGATATCCATGAAGATCAGATCGGGCCCCCAGCTTTGCCACAGATCGACCGCCTCGCGCCCGTTCTGGGCAAAGACCAGCTCGATCGGGCAATCGCGCACCATCTTGGCAAAGACCAGCTGGTTGGTGCGGTTGTCCTCGGCCACCAGAACCCGCATCCGCCGCGCGATCACCGGCGCGGGCGGGGGCGCTGCCACAACCGGCGTTCCCGCCAGCCCGGCCAGCCTGCGATACAGCTCGGCGCGGTGCATCGGCTTTTGCAGGACCGACGCGAACAGCCCGCGCTCGGCCTCGTCAAGCAGCGCCGCATGCGACGACAACAGCAGGACCGGCCCCATCCACCCCGCCTTTCGCAACGCGGCGGCAAAGGCCACCCCGTCCATCTCGGGCATGTCATGATCGGTGATCACCAGATCGAACCCGCCCCCGGCCAGCGCGGCCAGACCATCGGCACCCGACCGTGCCAGCACCGTCTCGATCCCGCAGGGCGCCAGTTGCCGTTCAAGGATCGTGCGGTTGATGAAGCTGTCATCCACCACCAGCACGCGGCGCAGATCGGCCGGCAGCGCGGGGGCGGGCGCATCCTCGGCCACCGGCAGCACCAGCCGGAACCCGAAGCACGATCCCTCGCCCGGCGCGCTATCGACCCAGATCTCGCCCGACATATGCTCGACCAGCCGCCGCGTGATCGCCAGCCCCAGCCCCGTCCCCTCGAACCGGCGGTTCGCCGCATCCTCGACCTGCGAGAATTCCCCGAAAATATGCGCCAACTGGTCCGCCGCAATGCCGATGCCGGTATCTTCCACCGTCACATGCAGCTGCATCACACCCGTTCCGGCCTCGACCCCGACCACACGCACCAGCACATGGCCCGTTTCGGTGAACTTCACCGCATTGCCGACAAGGTTGGTCAAAATCTGCCGCAGCCGCCCCGGATCGCCCACGAACCGCGTGGGCAGGAACACGTCGAAATCCACCATCAGATCGATCCCCTGCGCCCGCGCCTTGGGCTGCAACAGCATCACCACCTCGTGGATCAGCCGTTCCAGATCAAAGGTTTCGGGGTGCAGCACCAGCCGTCCGGCCTCGATCTTGGAATAATCCAGAATGTCGTTGATGATGACCAGCAGCGCCTCGCCCGACGACCGTATGGTTTCCGCAAACAGCCTCTGGTCATCGCTCAGCGCGGTGTCGCACAGCAGTTCGGCCATGCCCACCACGCCGTTCATCGGTGTCCTGATCTCGTGGCTCATATTGGCCAGAAAGGCCGATTTGGTCCGGCTTGCCGCCTCGGCGGCCAGCCTTGCGGTCTCCAGCGCCGCCTGCGCCTGATGGGCGGCCGTCACATCCGAATGCAGCGCGACGCGGCCGCCATCGGGCGTGGGGTGGTGCTGCACGCGGATGCGCTGGCCCCCCGCCAGTTCCACCTCGTCACTGCGCGAGGCAAGGTGGCGGAACACCCAGCCCTCCCCGTCGCCCGGATCGGCGAATTGCCCCGCGCGCAGCGCATGCGACAGGATGTCGGCATAGCTTTCGCCCGTGGCAATCGCCTCGGCGGCAAGGGGGTAAAGCTCGCGGTAACGCTGGTTGCAAAGCAAAAGCCTGTCCTCCCTGTCAAAGACCGCAAATCCATCGGGCAGCGCCTCGACCCCCGCGCGCAGCCGCATCTCGTCGGTGATGTCGATCAGCAGCGCCACACGGTCGCCATCGGGCGTCAGCCGTTCCTCAAGCCGCAGATGCCGCCCGTCGCGGAAACTCAGCACCTCGGGCGGAATCGGCACCATCCCCGCCCGCGCCCGCATCATCGCCAGCCACGCCGCCCGTTCCTCGACCGTCAGCAGCGGCGCCACCGCCTGCAATACGGCATCATATCCATCGGCCGCCGCAGGTTCCGCCCCCAGCGCCGCCGCCCATGCCGGATTGGCCAGCACCAACTGCCCCGCGGCATCGAACAGCGCGAACCCGTCGCGCATCGCATCCAGCGCGTCGCGCATCTGCCGACCAGCCAGCACCGCCACGCTGTGGGCGCGGTCCAGATCGCCCACAAAACGCGCGTTCTGCCCCTTGAGCAGCGCCGCCTCCGACCGCGCCACCTGCGCCGATTGCCGTTCTTCCACCACCTGCGCCGAAAGCGCCCGCGCCTGCCGCGCCAGCTGTTCGTTGGCGGCACTCAGCTCGCGGCTTTTCCAGTCAAGCAGGCGTTCGGCGGCCAGCCTTGCCCGCCGCTCCCGTGCCAGCCGTTCCACCAGATCGTTCACGAAACCCGCCTTCTGCCTGATCCTGCCGGCAGCATGGCAAACGGGTGGTGAAGGGCAGGTTAACGCCCCAGCCTTTCGCACAGCCCGCCAGACTTTCGCGAATCGTTGCCCGCGGCGGCGGCGCAAGGCACAGTCGCGCCAAGATTGGTTGGGGGGTTTCTTCATGCGCGTATCCGTCATTCTGGGCTTGGCCCTGTCGGTCCTGTTGCCGGGTCTGGCCCATGCCGACAGCCTGATCCCCGAACGCCGCTTCGTGCTGCAAAGCGGTGTCGATCTTCCCGGCGGCGATGTGTTTTCCGCCTTCGACACCACGCTCGATGCCTGCAAACAGGCCTGCCTGACCAACGATGCCTGCACCGCCTTTACCTTCAACACGGCCAAGGGCGCCTGCTTCGTCAAATCGAACCCCGATGACGCCACCCCCTTTGCCGATGCCGTCTCGGCCCGCGTGCTGGACCGCGCCAAGGGCCTTGAACCCTTGGCCAAGACCCGCCGCGCCGACCTGACCTTCGTTCCCGACTGGGAGGTGTCCTCGGCCACCGATCAGGCGCTCGGCCTGTCCTCGGCCTATCAGAACGATGGCGTCAGCGCCCAAGACCGCCGTCAGGCCGCCGCCGATGCCGAAGCCGAAGGCGATACCGATTCGGCCTATCGCAACATGGGCGATGCCGCCAACCTGACCGATGCGCCCGCCGACTGGGCCGAATTTGCCCGCCTTCTGCTGGCCCATGCCGCCACCGTGCAGGACGATCCGCGTTCCTTGCGCGAACAGGCCTATTGGGCCTCGGTCAACGGCTATCTGCGTGCCGCCAAACCGGCCCAACAGGGCCGCCTGCTGCAACTGATGGCGCAGGCCCTCGAAGGGATCGACCGTGGCAGTGACGGGGTCAAGGCGATGCGCCTTGCAAACGCCGTGGCGCCCGATGACGAAACCGCCGCCCTGCTGGCCGATTTCACCGGAAAATACGGCTTCCGCGTGGTGGAAAACCGTGTCGAATCCGATTCCGCCCGCCCCCGCCTCTGCGCCACCCTGTCCGAAGACCTTGCCGCCACCGGCGTCGATTACGCCCCCTTCGTGCGCACCGCCGACCCCACGCTTACCGTCACCGCCCAAGGCCGCGACATCTGCGTCGGCGGCGTGACCCATGGCCAGACCGTCAGCATCACCCTGCGTCAGGGCCTGCCCGCCGCCGATGGCCAGACCTTGGCCGATTCGGTTGACATCACCTCCTACATCCGCGACCGCTCCCCCGCCGTGCGCTTTCCGGGCCGCGCCTATGTGCTGCCCCGCTCGGGCGATCCGGCGCTGCCTGTCGAAACCGTCAACACCTCGGGGCTTGACCTCACGCTTTATCGCGTGACCGACCGCAACCTGATCGCCTCGGTGCAGAACGGGTATCTCTCGGCTCCGCTGGCCGATTGGCAGGAATATGATTTCTCCTCCAAAACCGGCGCGCAGGTCTGGCGCGGCACCGCCACCGTCGGCAATGACCTCAACCGCGACATGACCACCCGCCTGCCCATGGCCGAGGCTCTGGCAGGCCAGCCCTCGGGCGTGTTCGCGCTCAAGGCCTCGGTGCCCGGGGCCGATCCTTACGCCATTCCCGCCGCATGGCAGTTCTTCACCGTCTCCGACCTCGGGCTGACCACGCTGTCTGGCGTTGACGGGCTGCATGTCTTTGTCCTGTCGCTGGGCAATGCCGAACCGAAGGCGGGCATCCGCCTGCAACTCCTGTCTGTCGCGAACGAGGTTCTGGCCGAAGCCGCGACCGATACCGATGGCCACGCCCTGTTCGACGCAGGCCTGACCCGCGGCACCGGCGCCTCGGCCCCCGGCATGGTCGTCGCCCGCGATGGCGACAGCGACCTTGCCTTCCTGTCCCTGACCGACCCCGAATTTGACCTGTCCGATCGCGGCGTCGAAGGGCGCGAGGCCGCGCCGCCCGTCGATGTGTTCCTCACCACCGACCGTGGCGCCTATCGGGCGGGCGAAACTGTCAACGTCACCGCACTGGCCCGCGACAGCGACGCCCGCGCCATCACCGGCCTGCCGATGACAGCCGTGCTGCGCCGCCCCGACGGGGTGGAATATTCCCGCGCCCTCGGCACCGATACGGCAGGCGGCTACGTGTTTTCCCTGCCCGTGGCCGGAGCCGCCCCGCGCGGCGTCTGGCGCATAGACATGCTTGCCGATCCCGATGCCGCCCCGCTGGCCAGCCGCACCCTGCTGGTCGAGGATTTCCTGCCCGAACGCATCGATTTCGCCCTGACCCTGCCCGATGGCCCGCTGTCGCCCACCGCGCCCGCCGATCTGGCGATCAATGCCCGCTACCTTTTTGGCGCCCCCGGCGCCGGTCTCGCCATCGAGGGCGAAACCTTCGTGCGCGCGGCCAAGGGGCTTGATGGCTGGGACGGCTATCGTTTCGGCCGCGCCGATGATCCCTTCAGCGCCGTGGTCCAGCCCATCGACCCCGCCGAAACCGATGCCAGCGGCAAGGCGACCCTTCCCCTTGTCCTGCCCTCCTTTGCCGCCACGACCCAACCGCTCGAAGCCGTCATCGCCGTCCGTCTGGCCGAAGGCTCTGGCCGTCCGGTCGAACGCAAGTTGACCAAAGCCCTTGCCCCCGCCCAAACCCTGATCGGCATCAAACCCCAATTCGACGGCGTCCTTCCCGAAGGGGCCGAGGCCGCCTTTTCCCTCGTCGCCGTGGGCACCGATGGCAAAGCAACCGCCCTGCCCGCCAAATGGGTGCTGACCCGGATCGAAACCGAATACCAATGGTATCAGGCCTATGGCGCGTGGAACTGGGAACCCGTCACCACCCGCACCCGCGTGGCCGAAGGCGATATCGCCCTGAACGGCCCCACCGCCATTTCCGCCCCCGTGAAATGGGGCGAATACGAACTGGCCGTCTCGGCCGCCGACGGCTCGCCCGCCGCCGCCTCGCTTACCTTCAGCGCGGGCTGGTTCAGCGCCGCCGATGTCTCGACCACGCCCGACACGCTCGACCTGTCGCTTGACAAGGCGTCCTACACCGCCGGCGACACCGCCACCCTGCGCCTTGTGCCGCGCTTTGCCGGAACGGCCCTTGTCACCGTGCTGTCGAACCGCGTCATCGCCATGAAGGCGGTCAAGGTGACCGAAGGGGAAAACACCATCCCGCTTCCCGTCACCGATGACTGGGGCGCCGGCGTCTATGTCACCGCCTCGGTCCTGCGCCCGATGGATGTGGCCGCAGGCCGCAACCCCGCCCGCGCGCTTGGCCTTGCCCATGCCGCCATCGCCCCCGGCACCCGCGCGCTGCAAACCGAAATCCTGGCCCCGACCGAAGCGGCGCCGCGCGGCGCCATGGATGTGTCGGTCAAGGTGGCAGGCATCACCGCAGGCGACACCGCCTATGTCACCCTTGCCGCCGTTGACCAGGGCATCCTTAACCTCACCGGCTTCACCCCGCCCGATCCGCAGGGCTGGTATTTCGGCCAGCGCAAGCTGGGCGTCGGCATCCGCGACCTCTATGGCCGCCTGATCGACGGCCTGAACGGCGCCGAAGGTCAGGTCCGCTCGGGCGGCGACGCGGGCGCACAGGCCCGCCTTCAGGCCCCCCCGCCGACAGAGGAACTGATGGCCCGCTTCTTCGGCCCCCTCGCTGTCGGCCCCGATGGCACCGCCACCGCCACCATCGACCTGCCCGCCTTCAACGGCAGCGTCAAACTCATGGCCGTAGCATGGAGCGGGGCAGGCATAGGCCAGGCCAGCGCCGATGTTCTGGTGCGCGACCCCGTGGTCGTCACCGCCTCACTGCCCCGCTTCCTTGCGCCAAATGACGAAAGCCGCCTGCTGCTGGAAATCGTCCATGCCACCGGCCCCGCAGGCGAAATGCCGCTTTCGGTCAGCGCCACGGGCATCACCCTGGGCCAAGCGCCCGCCACCGTCACCCTGACGGACAAGGGCAAGGCCGTCGTCGCCATCCCCGTCAGCGCCACCGAAACCAGCACAGCCACCATCACCGTCACCCTCACCACCCCCGACGGCAAGGCGCTGGTCAAAACCCTGTCGCTTCCCGTCGAAACCAACGCCCCCGAAATCGCCCGCATCTCGCGCTTCGACCTGAAACAGGGCCAGTCCTTCACCTTCGACGCCACCGTGCTCGACGGCCTCGCCCCCGGCGCCCGCGCCATGCTGGCCATCGGCCCCATCGCCCGCCTCAACGCCCCCGGCGTGCTGGCCGCGCTCGACCGCTATCCCTATGGCTGCACCGAACAGATGACCTCGCGCGCCATGCCGCTGCTCTACCTCGACACGCTGGCACAGGCGCTTGACCTGCCGCATGGCGATGACCTGCGCGCCCGCCTGCAACAGACCATCACCGCCATCCTGACCAATCAGGGCGCCGAAGGTGGCTTCGGCCTGTGGCAGGCCGGATCGGGCGATTTCTGGCTCGATGCCTTCGTGACCGATTTCCTCTCGCGCGCCCGCGCCCGTGGCCTCGATGTGCCCGACACCGCCTTCCGCCTCGCGCTCGACAACCTGCGCAATCAGGTGAACTTTACCGCCGATTTCGATTACGGCGGCGAAGCACTGGCCTATGCGCTGCAAGTCCTCGCCCGCGAAGGGGCGGCCAATATCGGCGACCTGCGCTATTACGCCGATGTCAAAGCCGACGCCTTCGCCACCCCCACGGCCCAAGCCCAGCTTGGCGCGGCCCTCGCCGCCTATGGCGATTCCGCCCGCGCTGATGCGCTCTTCGCCAAGGCGCAGGATAACCTTCAACCCGATACCGGCGATCAGGTCTGGCGCGCCGATTACGGCAGCCCGTACCGCGATGCCGCCGCCCTGCTGGCCCTTGCCACCGAAAGCGGCAGCAACGCCGTCGATGCCGAACAGATCACCGACCGCATCGCCGCGCATGACGGCCCACTTTCGACGCAAGAGGCGACATGGACCCTGCTCGCCGCCCGCGCGCTGACCGAAACCGCCGCCCCCGCCGTCACCCTGAACGGCGCGGCGGAAAGCGGCCCCCTCGTCCGCCTGCTCGGTGAAACCCCTGTCGCGGTCAAAAACACCGGCCCCGACACCACGCTTACCGTCACCGCCTACGGCACGCCACAGGTGCCCGAGGCCGCAGGCGGCAACGGTTACGCCATCACCCGCAGCTACTACACCCTCACCGGCGAACCCGCCGACCCGTCCTCGGTCAAATCCGGCACCCGCCTTGTCACCGTGCTGGAAATCACCCCCTTCGCCAACGGTCAGGCCCGCCTGATGGTCACCGACCCCCTCCCCGCAGGGTTCGAGATCGACAACCCCAACCTGCTCTCGGGCGGTCAGGTGTCTGACGCGCTCGGCCTCGACCTGCTGACCGAAACCGCCCATTCCGAATTCCGGCAAGACCGGTTCCTCTCGGCGGTGGACCGCAGCGACAACACGCCCTTCCGTCTGGCCTATATCGTCCGCGCCGTCACACCGGGCACATACACGCACCCCGCTCCATCGGTGGAAGACATGTATCAGCCCGATTTCCGCGCCCATGGCGATACAGGCCGCGTCACCGTGACGGAATGATCGGGGCGAAACATGCGCTGATACTGGCGGCGGGGCTGTTCCTCGCCGCCCTCGGCCGCGACGGGGTTGACGCTTGGATCGACGCCACCGCCCTGCCGCCCCTCGCCCCCGAAACCTCGACCCTCGTGCTTGACCGCGCGGGCCACCTGCTGCGCGCCTATACCGTGGCCGATGGCCGCTGGCGCCTGCCGCTCTCGGTCGCGGAAACCGATCCCGCCTACCTGTCCATGCTCGTCGCCTACGAAGACCGCCGCTTTTACGACCACCACGGCATCGACCCCCGCGCCCTGCTTCGCGCGGCCCTTCAGGCGGCATGGAACGGCCGCGTCATCTCGGGCGGCTCCACCCTCACCATGCAGGTCGCCCGCCTGCTGGAAGAAGGCACCACCGGAAAGGTCGCCGGAAAACTGCGCCAGATGCGCGTGGCCCTCGCCCTCGAACGCCGCCTGACCAAGGATGAAATCCTGTCGCTCTACCTCCGCCTCGCCCCCTACGGCGGCAATGTCGAAGGCCTCCGCGCCGCATCGATCACATGGTTCGGCAAAGACCCCGCCCGCCTGACGCCCGCGCAATCGGCCCTGCTGATCGCCCTGCCGCAAAGCCCCGAACGCCGCCGCCCCGACCGTGATACCGACGCCGCAACCGCGGCCCGATCCCGCGTCCTCGCCCGCGCCGTCACGGCGGGCGTCCTCTCGCCCGATCAGGCCACCGCCGCCGAACGCGAGCGCATCCCCACCCTTCGCCAACCCTTCCCCGCCATCGCCCCCCACCTTGCAGACCGCGCCGTCACGGGCGACCGCGACAAAAGCGTGCATCACCTGTGCATAGACCGGGCCTTGCAGACCGCGCTCGAAACCCTCGCCGCCGACACGATCCGCGCACAGGGCGACCGCGTGCAAATCGCCCTCGTCGCCGCCGACCATACAACGGGCGAGGTGCTCGCCTCGGTCGGCTCCGCCGCCTTTCAGGCCGATGCGCGGGCCGGTTTCGTTGACATGACCGCCGCCTTCCGCTCGCCAGGATCGACCCTTAAACCCTTGATCTACGGGCTTTCCTTCGACGATGGCCTCGCCCATCCCGAAACCCTGATCGAAGACCGCCCCACCCGCTTCGGCACCTATGCCCCGCAGAATTTCGACCGCCAGTTCCACGGCACCCTCCGCATCCGCGACGCGTTGCAAATGTCGCTCAACATCCCCGTTGTCGAACTGCTCGATGCCTTGGGCCCCGAACGCCTTCTCGCCACCCTCGACCGCGCCGCCACCCCCTATCGCCTCCCCCCCGGAAAGCCGGGCCTTGCCATCGGGTTGGGGGGCATCGGCGTCACGCTACAAGATATGGTTGGCCTTTACGCCATGCTCGGCCATGGCGGGGCCGCCCGTCCGCTGCGCTGGAACTGCGACACCCCCGCCAGCGCGCAGGAACGGCAGGTCATTTCCCGCGCCGCCGCATGGCAGGTGACAGATATCCTCACCGGCCTCGCCCCGCCCGCAGGCGCCCCCGCCAACCGCCTCGCCTACAAGACCGGCACCAGCTATGGCCACCGCGATGCCTGGGCCATCGGCTATGATGGCCGCCATGTCATCGGCGTCTGGATGGGCCGCCCCGATGGCACGCCTGTGCCGGGCGCCTTCGGCGCAGACCTCGCGGCACCCGTCCTGTTTCAGGCCTTCGCCCGCCTGAAACCCGACCTTGCGCCCCAGCCGCCGCCGCCACCCGAAACCCTGCTGCTGGCAAACGCCCAGCTGCCCCCGCCCCTGCAACGCTTCCGCCCCCGCAACGCGGCGTTTGCGGCCCCCGCCGATGCCCCCGTCATCGCCTTCCCGCCGCAGGGCGCCGAACTCGAACCCCTGTCGCAAGGCCTGCTTGCCCGGGTCCAGGGCGGCACCGCCCCCTTTTCGTGGCTGGCCGATGGCCGCCCCCTCGCCACGGGCGAAGCCGCACGCGAAACCCTGCTGCCGCTGACCGAAAAAGGCTTCACCACCCTGTCGGTGATCGATGCCGCAGGCCGCTCGGCCCGCGCCACCATCCGCCTGCGCTAGGCGATCGCGCCACAAAAACGCCCCCCGCCGCGCCCTAGGCAAAGCGTGCCCCGAGTATTTGGACAAGGATGAAGCAGCAAAGTGCGCGCCCTGCTTTCACACTGGCCCAAATATCCCGGGGGGAAAGCGGCCACAGGCCGCTTGGGGGGCTGGCCCCCCTTTTTTACTAGCGCAGCCGCGCGCCCGTCGCCTCGTCGAAGAACAGCGCATCGGCGGCGTCAAAGCCCACACCCACCATCGACCCCGCGGCAGGGGTCACATCGCCCCTGGCCTCGATCACCAGCTTCTCGCCGCTCGGCGCGGTGACATGGATATAGGACACCCCGCCCAGCGCCTCGGTCATCTCGACCCGATGCGTCGCCCCTTCGGTCACGCGCAGATGCTGCGGCCGCAGCCCGACCGCCACCTTGCCCGCACCCGGCCTCAGCCCCGTGGGCACGGTAGCCGCCAGCCCCTCGGCCCTGACCCCGCCTTCGACCGCCGCGCCCGCCACGAAATTCATCGCAGGCGATCCGATGAACCCCGCGACAAAGCGGTTATCGGGGTTGTGGTACAATTCCAGCGGCTTGCCCACCTGCTCGACCCGCCCCTTGCGCAGCACCACGATCTTGTCGGCCAGCGTCATGGCTTCCACCTGATCATGCGTCACATAGATCATCGTGGCGCCAATCTCGCGGTGCAGACGGGCGATTTCCACCCGCATCTCCACCCGCAATTCGGCATCAAGGTTCGACAGGGGTTCGTCGAACAGAAAAACCTCGGGCCCCCGCACGATGGCCCGCCCGATGGCAACCCGCTGCCGCTGCCCGCCCGACAGGGCCTTGGGCTTGCGGGCCAGATATTCCTCAAGCTTCAGGATGCGCGCGGCCTCGGCCACCTTGGCGGCGATCTCGGCCTTGGGGTGCCCGGTCATCCGCAGCCCAAAGCCCATATTCTCGGCCACGGTCATATGCGGATAAAGCGCATAGGTCTGGAACACCATCGCCACCCCCCGCTCGGACGGATCGGCATCGGTCACATCCCGCGCGCCGATGCGGATCGCACCGGCCGTGGTTTCCTCCAGCCCCGCCACCATGCGAAGAAGCGTGCTTTTCCCGCAGCCCGACGGGCCGACGAACACGCAGAACTCGCCATCCTCGATGGCCAGATCGACGCCGTGGATCACCTGCGCGTCACCGTAGCGCTTGACCACATTCTGCAAGGTTACGCCCGTCATCCCGTTCCTCCCGTTAAACCCAAAGGCCGCTCATCCCTGTTCGGGGAACCGCCAGCTTTCCGCCTCGGCCGCGATCTTTCCTGCCGTTTCGCGTATCCGTCCCGACCCCGCCGCCAGCGCATCCAGCGTGGTGCGCGCCGTGGTCGATGTCACCGACAAGGCCCCGATCACCCGCCCCGACCGAGCCAGAATCGGCGCCGCACAGCAGATGATTCCCGGCTCGTGCTCTTCACGGTCAAAGGCATAGCCCCGCGCCCGAATCGCCGCCAATTCCGCCCGCAGCTTTTCGGGCGTATCCAGCGTTTGGGGCGTGAAGCGGTAGAAATTCTGCCGCTGGATCACCCGCTCCACCTCATCCCCCGGCAGAAAGGCCAGCATCGCCTTGCCCACCCCCGTGCAATAGGCGGGCCCCACCTTTCCGGCTTGGGCGAACATCTCGACGGGCTTGGCCGCATTTCGCTTGTCCACATACAGGACCTGCCCGTTATCCATCTGCGCCAGATGGATCGTCTCGCCGGTTTCGCCTGACAATTCATCAAGATAGGGCCGCGCGATGGGGGCCAGCGACGATGTCGCCCAGGCCGCATGGGCCAGCCGCACCAGCCGCACCCCAAGGCTATAGGTCTGCCTGTCGGGGTCATGGGCCAGCATGCCCTGATGCGTCAGCGTCTGGATCAACCGGTAAAGCGTGGCCTTGGGATAGGCCGATTGCTCCAGCAATTCGGTAAACCGTACCGGCCGTGCCGCACCGGCCACCATGTCCAGCACATCCAGCGCCTTGCCGACCGTTCCATCCCCCGTTTCAGCGCCCATCTGTCCCGACCTTCCGCTCCCCTGTTGACATACTAACGGATCAACCCCATAGTTTTCAATATTCAAAACTAAGTTTCACATAATGGAACCAAAAGGGAGGAAACCAATGGTCCGTTACACAAAGGGCGCCGTCGCCCTGTCGGCAGCAATGCTGCTGGCAACCTCGGCCCTCGCGCAGGACAAGCGCGTCGTCACCTGGAACGCCGACTACGACCCGATCCCGCTTGCCGCGGCCGAAGCCCTGATCGCCGATTTCGAGGCCGCAAACCCCGAGATTGACGTCCAGCTGAACAACTTCGACCACGAAGCCTACAAGAACGCGATCCGCAACTTCCTCACCGCCGACCCGCCGGATCTGGCCAACTGGTATGCCGCCAACCGCATGCGTCCCTTTGTGGAAGCGGGCCTGTTTGCCGACATCTCGGATGTCTGGGCCGACAATGGCCTGAACGATGCGCTCGCCTCGTCGGTGCTGTCGTCCACGATCGACGGCAAGCAGTATGCGGTCCCCTACACCTACTACCAGTGGGGCATCTATTATAACCGCGACGCCTACAAAGCCGCTGGCGTTGACCTGCCGGCCGATGGCGGCGTGTCGTGGGACCAGTTCCTTGCAAATTGCGAAAAGTTCAAAGCCGCTGGCATCGACTGCGTGACCACCGGTTCCTCGGCGCTGTGGCCGGTTGCGGGCATCTTCGACTACATCTCGATGCGCACCAACGGCTACCAGTTCCACTCCGATCTCGCCGCAGGCAAGATCTCGTGGAAATCGCCCGAGGTGAAGGCCGTGTTCGACAACTTCGGCAAGCTCCAGCCCTTCGTCACCGCGAACCACGCCGCGATCGACTGGCAGGATGCCGCAGCCCTGCTCGTGCAGGGCAAGGCCGCGAACTATGTCATGGGCAACTTCGCCGTTGGCGTGTTCAAGGAAGGCGGGATGACCAATGACAATCTCGGCTTCATGGTGTTCCCGGAAATCACCGCCGGTATCGCCCGTTCCGAAGAAGCCCCGACCGATACGGTCCACCTGACCAGCGGTGCCAAGAACCCCGAAGACGCGAAAAAGCTGCTGGCCTATATCGCCAGCGCCGATGCGCAGTCGAAATGGAACGGCGCTGTGGGCCAACTGCCCACCAACAAGAACGCGACCGTTGACGCGGCCGATCCGTTCCTGACCGCCGGCTTCCAGGCGCTGTCCACCGCGACGGGCGGCATCGCCCAGTTCTGGGACCGCGACGCCGATGCCGAATATGCCAAGGCCGGCATGGAAGGCTTCCAGCAGTTCCTCGTTCAGCCCGACCAGCTGGATGCGATCCTCGACCGTCTGGAACAGACCCGTCTGCGCCTCTATCCGCAGTGATCTGACGACGCGGGCGCCCCTGACAGGGGGCGCCCGTTTTCCGTTCGAAAGGCAAGACAGATGGCCGCCGACATGACCGCCGCTTCCGCAGCACCACGCCGTGCGCGCAAATGGAACCAGCGCAGCATCGCGCCTTGGCTGTTCCTGGCGCCGGGTCTGTTCATGTTCACCGTCTATGTGCTCTGGCCCATCGTCCAAAGCATCACGCTGTCGTTTTACGACTGGAACGGTCTTTACAACAAGGATGGCCAGTTCACCGGCACCTTCGTGGGCATGGGCAACTATGCCGAACTGATGTCGGACCCCGCCTTTGAAACCAGCCTTTGGAACAACCTCAAATGGTTGGTGCTCTATATGGCGGCGCTTCCCATCGGCCTGTTCATCGCCATTTTCCTGAACCAGACCGTGCGCGGTATCCGCATCTACAAATCGCTGTTCTTCTTTCCCTTCGTCATTTCACAGGTCGTCGTCGGCCTGATCTTCGCATGGTTCTACGCGCCGAATTTCGGCCTGTTCTACCTTTTGACCGAAAAGCTGACAGGGCAGGGGACCGCCATCCTTGCCGATCCCGATCTTGTCACCTATGGCATCATCGCGGCGGGGCTTTGGCCGCAAATCGCCTATGTGATGATCCTTTACCTGACCGGCCTGAACAACGTCGCCCCCGACCAGATCGAGGCCGCGCGCCTTGACGGGGCCAAGGGCTGGCGGATGCTGTGGTTCGTCGTTCTGCCGCAACTGCGCCCCGCGACCTTCATCGCCGTGATCGTCACCGTGATCGGCGCGCTGCGGTCCTTCGACCTTGTATCCATCATGACGAATGGCGGCCCCTTCGGGTCGTCGCGTGTGCTGTCCTATTATATGTTCGAAATGGCGCTTGGCGAATATGGCTATCGCATGGGCTTTGGCGCGGCCATCGCCGTGGTGCTGTTCGCCATCATGATGGTCTTCATCTCGGGCTTCATCTGGAAGATGTGGCGCGACGAAACGGAGCGTTGATCCATGTTTCCCCGTCCCATCCAGCAATCCGGCCAAGCCGCGCAATGGCTTTACACCATCGCGCTGCCCGTCGCGCTGATCATCTGGCTTTTCCCGCTTTTGGGCGTCGCACTCACCTCGTTGCGCCCCGCATCCGACCTTGCCCAAGGCAACTATTTCGGCATGCCCTCGGGCATCGCATGGGAAAACTACGCCTATATCTTCACCAAAACGCCCATCGGCCAATACATGGTCAACTCGCTTTGGGTCACGATCCCCACGGTGGTGGGCGCGGTCAGCCTGTCGCTGATGACGGGCTTTGCGCTGGCGGTTTACGGCTTCCGCGGCAACATCCTTGTGTTCTTCATGTTCGTCGCGGGCAATTTCGTGCCTTTCCAGATCCTCATGGTCCCCGTGCGCGACATGACGCTGCAACTGGGCATGTATGACACATGGTATGGCCTCGCGCTGTTTCACATCGCCTTCCAGACCGGCTTTTGCACCCTGTTCATGCGGAACTTCATCAAGGCCCTGCCCTACGAACTGATCGAGGCCGCCCGTGTCGAAGGCGTGGCCGAATGGCGCATCTTCTGGTTCATCGTCCTGCCCCTGATGCGCCCCGCCATCGCCGCCCTGTCGGTGCTGGTCTTCACCTTCATCTGGAACGACTTTTTCTGGGCCACCGTCCTGACCCAAGGCGTTGACAGCCAGCCCATCACCGCGGGCCTTTCCTCGCTTAACGGCCAATGGATCGCGCAATGGCATCTGGTGTCGGCAGGCTCCATCCTTGCCGCCCTGCCGCCGGTGCTGATGTTCTTCCTGATGCAAAAGCACTTCATCGCAGGCCTTACGCTGGGGGCCGTCAAGTGAAGCATTACCGTCTCGACGCGGGCGCGCAGACCATCGCCCTGACCACCGATGGCGGCATGCCCGCCGTCACCTATTGGGGCCCGCGCCTGCCCGAAACGGAAGACCTCGCCCAACTCGCCCTTGCCGCGACGAATGACCTGACGGGCGGCATGCTCGATGCGCTGTCGCCTGTCACCCTCACCCCCGAATCCGGCCGCGCCTTTGCGGGGCAACCGGGCCTTGTGCTGCAAACGGCAGATGGCACGCCCCTCCACCCCGTTTTCACCCATCACAGCGCCGAAAGCGGCGCAGACACCCTAACCCTCACCTCCCGCGCCGAAGGCCTGACCCTTACCCACCACCTGCGCGCCCATCCCACCGGCACGATCACCCTGCAAACCACGCTCGACAGCACCACCCCCGTCCGCGTCCAGTGGCTTGCCGCCCCCACCCTTCCCGCCCCGCAAGACGGCGATATCATCGATATCCACGGCAAATGGACGCGCGAGTTTCACCTGAACCGCACCCCGTGGCAGCCGGGCATCCGCATGCGCGAATCGCGCACAGGGCGGTCCGGCCATGAACACCCGCCCTATGTGATCTTGGCAGGCAAGGGCTGCACCAATACCGCAGGCACCGCCCATGCCCTGCACCTGTCATGGTCGGGCGGCCACCGGATGATTGCCGAAGAACTCCCCGATGGCCGCCGCCAAATCCAGTTCGGCGCAGCCACAGGCGCCGAAACCGAACCCGCCACCCGCTTTGCCACCCCCGAACTCGTGGCCCTCGTCTCGACCAGCGGCCTGAACGGCATCGCCACCACCTTCCAGGCCGATATCCGCGACCGCGTGGTCACATGGCCGCAGCCAAACCGCCCGCGCCCCGTGCATTACAACTGCTGGGAAGCGGTCTATTTCAACCACAACCTTGCCGACCTCACCGCTATCGCCGACCGCGCCGCCGCCATCGGGGCTGAACGTTTCGTGCTGGATGACGGCTGGTTCGGCCGCCGCGACGATGACACCACCAGCCTTGGCGACTGGACGGTCGATCGCCGCAAATGGCCCCACGGCCTCACCCCGCTCATCGCCCATATCCACAAACGCGGCATGACCTTCGGCCTGTGGTTCGAACCCGAGATGGTCAACCCCGACAGCGACCTGATGCGCGCCCATCCCGACTGGATGCTGGGGCCAAAAGACCAGACGACAGGCCGCCACCAGATGGTGCTGAACCTCGCCCTGCCGCAGGTGCGCGACCACCTCTTCACCGCCATTTCGGCCATCCTGACCGAATACCCCATCGACTATATCAAATGGGACCACAACCGCCTGCTTCCCGTGGTCGATGCCGCCCAAACCCGTGGCATCTATGACCTGCTCTCGCGCCTCCGCACCGCCCACCCGCAGGTCGAGATTGAAAGCTGCGCCTCGGGCGGCGGCCGCATCGACGCAGGGATTCTCCAACACACCCAGCGCGTCTGGCTCTCCGACAGCAACGACGCGCTCGAACGCCTTCGCATCCAGCACGATGCCGCGCTTTTCCTGCCGCTCGCCGTCACCGGCAGCCATGTCGGCCCGCGCCATTGCCACACCTCGGGGCGCGTGCTGTCCATGTCCTTGCGCGCATGGGTCGCCGCCCAGCGCCACCTCGGCTTCGAAATGGACCTGCGCGAACTGACGCCGGACGAAGAAAAAACCCTTACCGAAGTCACCACATGGTGGAAAGCCAACCGCGCATGGACGTGCGCGGGCACCATCCACCGCCTCGACAGTGACGATCCCGCCGTCACCGCCGAATTGCAGCTTTCGGCAGACAACCGCCGTTTCGTCCTGTTCGCGGGGCAGGAAAGCACCAGCACCCAGATCCTGCCGCGCCCGCTGCGCCTTGCCGCGCTGGACCCCGCCGCCACCTACCGCGTTCACCTCGTGAACAAATCCGATGCCCCGCGCCAAAGCCGTGGCCCGAACGCGCTGAAATCACAGGACTTGACGCTGACAGGTCAGGCCCTCATGTCCCGCGGCATCCTGCTTCCGGTGGCATGGCCCGGTTCCATCTGGGTCGTCGAAGGGGTGCAGCTATGACACGGACAAAAGCCCCCCTGTCAGGGGCGGAATAAGGGCGGGGCACGCGGCATGCAGACAGACTGGATCGCAGTCGATTGGGGCACCTCGAACCTGCGGGTCTGGGCCATGGCGGGCAACCGCATCGTGGCACAGGCCACATCCGAAGACGGCATGGGCAGGCTTGACCGTGACGGTTTCGAACCCGCCCTGCTGCGCCTGATCGAACCGTGGCTTGGTCAGCGCCAGACCGAAATCATCGCCTGCGGCATGGTCGGCAGCCGCCAAGGCTGGTATGAGGCGCCCTATCGCGCCACCCCCTGCACCCCGCTCGATTTTGCCTCGCTCGTCACCGTGCCCACCCGCGATGCCCGCATCGCCGTCCGCATCGTGCCGGGGCTGAAACAGGTGAAATCCCCCGATGTCATGCGCGGTGAAGAAACCCAGATCGCGGGCGTGCTGGCGCTGAAACCGGGTTTCGATGGCGTCATCTGCCTGCCGGGCACCCATTCCAAATGGGTCCATATCTCGGCGGGCGAGGTGGTCAGTTTCCAGACCTTCATGACCGGCGAATTGTTCGCCCTGCTCTCCACCCAATCCGTCCTGCGCCACGGCATGGCAGGCGGCGGCTGGGACGATGCGGCGTTTGACGCAGCACTTTCCGATGCCCTGTCGCGCCCCGAACGCATCGGCGCGAAACTCTTTTCCCTGCGGGCCGAAGGGCTGATCGCCAACCTCACCCCCGCCGCCGCCCGCGCCCGCCTGTCGGGCCTGCTGATCGGCGTTGAACTCGCCGCCTCGCGCCCCTTCTGGCTGGGCCAACAGGTTGTCATCGTCGGCTCGGAAGCCCTCGCCAAATCCTACACCCGCGCGCTTGCCGCCCAAGGCGCCGCCCCCCAGATGCTCGACGCGACCGAAGCCACCCTCGCGGGCCTCACCGCCGCCCGCCACAAGGTAACCGCATGACCCGCAACATCATCGCCATCCTTCGCGGGCTTACCCCGCCCGAGGCGCTGCCCATCTGCCAAGCCCTGATCGACGCAGGCATCACCAATATCGAGGTTCCGCTGAACAGCCCCGATCCCTTGGCCTCGATCGAAGCAATGGCCAAGGCTTTCGGTGCATCGGCCCTCATCGGCGCAGGCACGGTCCTCACCGTGCAAGACCTTCGCAACGTGGCGAATGCAGGCGGCAAACTCATCGTCTCGCCCAACATGGACGCCGAGGTGATTTCCGCCACCAAGGCGATGGGCCTGCACTCATGGCCCGGCGTCATGACCCCCACGGAATGTTTTGCCGCCCTCAAGGCAGGCGCCGATGGCCTCAAAATCTTCCCCGCCTCGCTCATCGGCCCCGATGGCGTCAAAGCCATCCGCGCCGTCCTGCCCAAGGCAACGCAGGTCTATGCCGTCGGCGGCGCAGGCCCCGAAAACTTTGCCCAATGGCTCCGCGCGGGCGCCAACGGCTTCGGCATCGGCACCGCCCTCTACACCCCCGGCCTATCCGCCGCCGAAATCGCCACCCGCGCCACCCGCATCGTCAGCGCCTATGACGCCGCCCTTCGGGATACCTCCGCATGATCTTCGACACCCGCCCCTGTGAACTGGGCGAAGGCGCGTTCTGGCATCCGGCGCGGGCGCAGTTCTTCTGGTTCGACATTCTGGGCAAGACCCTCCACAGCCGCACCGCCCAAGGCCCGCACAGCTGGACCTTCGACCATATGGTCTCCGCCACCGGCTGGATCACCCGCGACCGCCTGCTGATCGCGGGCGAACGCGGGTTGATGACCTTCGACCTGACGACAGGCCAAAGCACCCCCCTCGCCCCCGTCGAAGCTGACAACCCCGACACCCGCTCGAACGATGGCCGCGCCGACAGGCAGGGCGGCTTCTGGATCGGCACCATGAGCAAACGCGGCGGGGCCGACACGGGCAAGGGCGCGATCTACCGCCATTACCGTGGCGAAACCCGCCGCCTGTTCGCGGGGATCACCATCCCCAACTCCATCTGCTTCTCGCTTGACGGCCAGACCGCCTATTTCTCGGACACCGTCACCCACCGCATCAACCGCGTGGCGCTCGACGCGAGCGGCTGGCCACGGGGCGCCCCCGAAACCTTCCTCGACCTTTCCGCCGAAGGCCTTTACCCCGATGGCGCCACCGTCGATGCCGCAGGCAACATCTGGAACGCGCAATGGGGTGCCGCCCGCGTGGCCTGCTACGCCCCCGACGGCACCTTTCTCCGCGCCGCCGCCATCGACGCCCCCCACACCTCCTGCCCCGCCTTTGGCGGCCCCGCCCTGACCGATCTTTTCGTCACCACCGCCCGCGAACACATGGACGCCGCAGCCCTTGCCGCAGCCCCGCTGTCGGGCCAAACCTTCAAACTCGACGGGGTGGCCCAAGGCCTTCCCGAACCGCAGGTCATTCTATGAAACGCACCCTCGGCGTCTGCTATTACCCCGAACACTGGCCCGAATCCCAATGGGCGGAAGACGCCGCCCGCATGGCCGCCCTCGGCCTCACATGGGTCCGCATCGGCGAATTTGCCTGGAGCCGGATCGAACCCACCCCCGGCACCTTCCAGTGGGATTGGCTCGACCGCGCCATCGAAACCCTCGGAAACGCAGGCCTGAAAGTCGTCCTCGGCACCCCCACCGCCACCCCCCCGCGCTGGATGCTCGACAAACATCCCGACATGCTGGCCGTCGATGAACAGGGCCGCACCCGCGGCTTCGGCTCGCGCCGCCACTACTGCTTTTCCCATCGTGGCTACCGCGCGGAATCGGCCCGCATCACCACGGCACTGGCTGAACGCTACGGGAAAAACCCCCATATCGCCGCATGGCAGACCGACAACGAATATGCCTGCCACAACACGGTGCTGTCCTATTCCCAATCCGCCCTCCACGCCTTCCGCGACTGGCTCGCCCAGCGCTACCAGTCGCCCGACGCGCTGAACCGCGCATGGGGCAACGTGTTCTGGTCGATGGAATATGCCGATTTCAACGACATCGCCCTTCCAAACCTGACCGTGACCGAGGCGAACCCCGCCCACACCATGGCCTTCCGCCGCTTCGCCTCTGACGAAGTCGTCAGCTTCAACCGCATCCAGACCGACATCATCCGCAAGTATTCCGATGCCCCCATCGCCCACAATTACATGGGCCGCATCACCGATTTCGACCATTTCGCCACTGGCGCAGACCTCGACATCGCCTCATGGGATGCCTACCCCCTGGGCTTCCTGTCCGACCGTCTGGAAGTCACCCCCGAACACAAACGCCGCTTCGTGCGCCAGGGCGACCCCGATTTTCAGGCCTTCCACCACGATCTCTACCGCGCCGTCGGGCGCGGCCGCTGGTGGATCATGGAACAGCAACCCGGCCCCGTGAACTGGGCCCCGTGGAACGCCGACCCCCTGCCCGGCATGGCCCGTCTCTGGGCGTGGGAGGCCTTCGCCCATGGCGCCGAAGCCGTCTGCTACTTCCGCTGGCGTCAGGCCCCCTTTGCACAGGAACAGATGCATGCAGGCCTGCTGCGCCCCGACAGCGCCCCCGCCCAAGCCTTCCACGAGGCGGCCCAGGTCGCCCAGGAACTCGCCGCGATGCCCGATGTCGATTGCGCCCGCGCCGATGTGGCGCTGGTCTTCGACTATGCCAGCGCATGGGCATGGGAAACCCAGCCGCAGGGCCGCGATTTCGACTATTTCCGCCTGGCCTTCGCCTTCTACCGCGGCCTGCGCCGCCTTGGCCTGAATGTCGATATCCTGCCGCCCGATGCCGATGACCTGTCGGCCTACAAGCTCGTCCTTGCCCCCGGCGTGGCGACCCTGTCCGAACCGCTGCTTGCCGCGCTTGCGAAACACAAAGGCGCCTCCCTGATCGGCCCGCGCAGCAATTCCAAAACGCCCGAGTTTTCCACCCCCGTCCCTCTGCCCCCCAATCTGCCGAACCTCAGGGCCACCGTGGCGCGGGTCGAAAGCCTGCCCCCCGATGTGCCGGTCCCGCTAACCCAAGGCGGCAATTTCCTGCACTGGCGCGAAAAGGTCGAAACCGAAGCCACGGTGATCGAAGCCACCGCCGATGGCTGGCCCGCCCTCGTCGCCACAGGCGGCCTGCACTATCTCTGCGGCTGGCCCGACGAAGCGGCACTCGACCGCATCCTGACCACGCTCTGCGATGCCAAGGGTATCCCGACCGACCCGCTGCCCGAAGGCCTGCGCCGCCGCGACAGCGCGACCCACCGCTTCTGGTTCAACTACAACGCGGTTCCCGTCGAACGCGGCGATATCACCATCCCCGCCGCAGGGGTGCATTGGGAAAAGCTCTGACCCAACCCAGAATTTTCTCCGAAAATTCGCGCCCCCCTTCCGGCCGCAGCGCATGGTCCGCCCCCGCAAAAGGGGGCTGCCGCCCCCTCGGGCCATGCGGCCCTCACCCCTGCGAGTATTTGGGCAAAGGTGAAAGGGGAAAACATGCCCCCCTTTCACACTGGTTCAAATATCCTCGGGGGAGCCGCGCCCAACGGGTGCGGCGCGGGGGCAGACAGCCCCCGTGCGGCGCTGGCAACAGGTGATCGGTCCGCAGCAGCGCGGGATTTTTCGGAGAAAAATCTTGGCCGCAGCCCGCGCTTTATCCGACCTGGGCAAAGGCCACGCCGTTCGGGCCCAGCACCAGCTTGCCGCCCTCGACCGTGGCATTGCGCGTCGGCCCCGTCAGCATGCCGATGCCTGCCACCTCGACTGCCACCTTGGCGGGCGACAGGTTGAAGAAACAGCCCAACCCATTGCCGCGCACAAAGCCCAGCACGGGTTCGGGCAGATCAAGGAACCGCGTCCGCCCCGCGCGCAGGGCCGGGGTCGCGCGGCGAAAGGCCAGCATGTCCTTGTAATAGCGCAGCACCGATGTCGGGTCGCCCACCTGCCCCGCCACGTTCCGCGCCAGTTGCGGGGCCTTGACCGGCAGCCACGGCCTCACCGTGCTGAACCCGCCATGTTCCGATGCGTCCCACACCATCGGCGTGCGCGTATTGTCCCGCCCCACGGGTTCGGGCCAGAAATTGATGCCCTGCGGATCGGTCAATTCCTCGAAGGCCAGTTCGGTATCGGTCTGGCCCAGTTCCTCGCCCTGCCACAGGCAGATCGACCCCTCGAATGACAGCAGCAGCGCCGCCGCCTGTTTCGCCAAGGTGTCGCTGGTGACGCCATGCTTGGCCCAGCGGCTGACATGGCGCACCACGTCATGGTTCGAGAACGCCCACATCGGCCAGCCATCGGGCGCGCCGTCGAAGAATTCGGAAAGCTTGCCGCGAAAAAAGGCCGCCGAATAATCATAGCCCATCAGTTCAAAGGAATAGCACTGGTGCAGCCGTCCGGGCGCCGTGTATTCCCCCATCATGCGGATCGCGTGATGGCTTTCGCCCATCTCGCCCACCGATGCCGCGCCATATTCATCAAGCAGTGTGCGGATGCGTTCCATCCAGCGCAGATTCTCGGGGCGGTTCTTGTCATAAAGGTGGTATTGCATGCCATAGGGGTTGCCTTCGGCCTGCTCTTTCACGCGGTGGTCGGGCGGGTTGTCGCGCAGGTCAAGGTCGTGGAAGAAGTAATTCACCGTATCAAAGCGGAACCCGTCCAGCCCCCGTTCCAGCCAGAAGCGCATGTTTTCCAGCGCCCAGTCCTGCACCGCGGGATTGTGGAAATTGAAATCGGGCTGCTGGGTCAGAAAGTTGTGCAGATAATACTGCTTGCGCCGCGCATCCCAGGCCCAGGCCGTTCCACCGAACACCGAAAGCCAGTTGTTCGGCGGGCTGCCATCGGGTTTCGGGTCAGCCCAGACATACCAGTCGGCGTAATCGTTGGTCCGGTTCTGGCGGCTTTTCACGAACAACGGGTGCCGGTCGGACGAATGGCTTTGCACCTGATCGACGATCACCTTCAGCCCCAGCCCGTGCGCCCGCGCAAGCAGCGCGTCAAAATCGGCCAGCGTGCCGAAGACGGGGTCCACATCGCAGTAATCCGAAACGTCATAGCCCATGTCGAGCATGGGCGAGGTGAAGATCGGGCTTAGCCAGATGCAATCGACCCCCAGATCGGCGATATAGGGCAGCCGCGCGGTGATCCCTTTCAGGTCGCCCACCCCGTCGCCATTGCTGTCCTGAAACGACCGCGGATAGACCTGATAGGTCACCGCCCCGCGCCACCAATCCTGTGCCATCCGCGCCCCCCTTGCCTGAACCCTCGCTACCGCCCCAAGGCCCCGCCGTGCAAGCGCAGCCAACCCCGCAGGCCGATCCGGCGGGATGCTGTGATTGATATGGCAACAATTTAGCGTTTGACCCGCTGCAAAACGGGGCAGACAAAGCCCGAAGCGCCAAAAGGAACCCGCCATGCCCGCCACCGCCAAGGCCCCGCTTGTCACGCCTGTTCTGATCGCGGGTTGCATCATCCTGATGCTGTCCTTCGCCATCCGCGCCAGCTTTGGTGTGTTCCAGCTTCCCATCGCGGCCGAATTCGGCTGGCCGCGGGCCGATTTCTCGCTTGCCATCGCCATCCAGAACCTCGCATGGGGCATCGGCCAGCCGCTGTTCGGCGCCCTTGCCGAACGCTTCGGCGACCGCCGCGCCATCATCGCGGGGGCGCTGCTTTATGCCACCGGCCTGATCGCATCCTCCTTCGCCGTCACCCCGCATGAACACCAGCTTCTTGCCATCCTTGTCGGCTTCGGCATCGCGGGCACGGGCTTTGGCGTCATCCTCGCCATCGTCGGCCGCGCCGCCAGTGCCGAGAATCGCTCGATGGCGCTGGGCATCGCCACCGCCGCAGGATCGGCCGGGCAGGTCTTTGGTGCGCCCACGGCAGAACTGCTGCTGCAATCGCATCCGTGGCAAACCGTCTTTGTTATCTTCGCCGTGGTCATCCTCGCCGCCATGGCCGCCCTGCCCTTCCTGACCCCCGGCAAACCCGCCACCAAGGCAGAGCTTGAGGAATCGCTCGGCACCGTCCTGATCCGCGCCTTCAAGGACCCGACCTATACCTTCATCTTCCTCGGCTTCTTTTCCTGCGGCTACCAGCTTGCCTTCATCACCGCCCACTTCCCCGCCTTCGTGACCGAGCTTTGCGGCCCGATCGACCCCACGGGCATGATCGCCAGCATGGGCATTACCACCACATCGGCCCTTGGCGCCGTGTCCATCGCGGTGATCGGCCTGTTCAACATCGTGGGCACCATCACGGCGGGCTGGCTGGGCAAGCGTTATACGAAGAAATACCTGCTGGTCGGCGTTTATACGGGGCGCACCATCGCGGCCGCCCTGTTCATCTCGCTGCCCATCACGCCCACCTCGGTGCTTGTGTTCTCGGCCGTCATGGGCGCGCTCTGGCTGGCAACCGTGCCGCTCACATCCGGCCTTGTCGCCCATATCTACGGGCTGCGCTACATGGGCACGCTGTATGGCGTGGTGTTCCTGAGCCACCAGATCGGCGGCTTCCTTGGCGTCTGGCTCGGCGGCATGATGTATGACCTGACGGGCGGCTATTCGGTCGTCTGGTGGATCGGGGTCGGCGTCGGCGCCTTTTCGGCGGTGCTGCACCTGCCGATCCGCGAAAGACCGCTGATGGCACAGCCCGCCTGACATGCGGACCGGTATCGCCAGCCTTGTCGCGGCCTATGTGCTGTCGCAATTCTACCGTGCCTTCCTTGCGGTGCTGTCGCCCGTGCTGAAAGCGGAACTGGGCGCCACGCCCGAGGACCTCGCCGCCGCATCCGGCCTGTGGTTCCTCGCCTTTGCCCTGATGCAAATCCCCGTGGGCGCCGCGCTTGACAGTATCGGCCCCCGCCGCACCACCGCCGTGCTGCTGGCCTTGGGCGGCGGCGGCGGCGCGGCCCTGTTTGCCATGGCAACGGGGCCCACCGCCCTGTGGCTTGCGATGATGCTGATCGGCGCGGGCTGTGCGCCCGTCCTCATGGCCTCCTACTACATCTTTGCGCGCACCTATGCGCCCGCCGTTTTCGGCACGCTGGCAGGCGCGGTGATCGGCTTCGGCTCGCTTGGCAATGTGGCGGCATCGCTCCCCCTTTCCGCCGCTGTCGCGCTGTTCGGCTGGCGCGGCACGCTCTGGGCCATGGCGGCCCTGACACTGGTGGTCGCGGCCCTCATTGCCCTGCTGGTGCGCGATCCGGCCCGCGTCGACTCTACCGCCAAAGGCTCGCTTCTCGACCTTTTGAAAATGCCCGCCCTCTGGCCCGTGCTTGCCATGATGGTCGTTTGCTACGCCCCCGCCGCGGGGCTGCGCGGCCTTTGGACCGGCCCCTATTTCGCCGATGTCTATGCCGCCGATGCCGCAGGGATCGGCCGCGCCACGCTGGTCATGGGGCTTGCCATGGTGGCAGGCAACTTCGCCTATGGCCCGCTGGAACGGCTGCTCAAAACCCGCAAATGGCTGATCTTCGGCGGCAACGCCCTTGTCGCCCTGTTCCTCGCCGCCCTCGTGGCCTTCCCCGCGGCAGGCCCTGTTACATCGATGGCCTTGCTGGCGGGCGTGGGCTTCTTCGGGTCGTCCTTCGGCATGGTCATCGCCCATGGCCGCGCCTTCTTTCCCCCCCATCTGATCGGGCGGGGGGTAACGCTGCTGAACCTGTTCGGCATCGCCGCCGTGGGGCTGGCGCAGGTCGCCACGGGCCGTATCCATGCCGCCATCGCCACACCGCCCGCCCCTGCACCCTATCAGGCCATCTTCGCCTGCTTCGGCCTTGCCCTCGCCCTTGGCCTGATCGGCTATCTCTTTTCCCGCGACCGCACCGACTGAGACATCGTCGCGCAAATGTTCCCCGCCCCGAAAAATCTTCGTACGAAGATTTTTCGCCCCCCCACCCCTGCCGCCAGGGAATCCTGATCAGGTTTTTTCGGCCAGCTGCAACCTCTGGCCGAAGGAATCCGCTTTTACAGCCCCGCACCTTGGGCTAACAGGCCCCGTCCCTGCGTTGGGGGCGGATAAAGGAGAACCACGATGGGCTACAAGGTCGTTGTCGTCGGTGCCACCGGCAACGTTGGCAAAGAGATGCTGAACATCCTCGCGGAACGCGAGTTTCCGGTTGACGAGATTGCGGCACTGGCGTCGCGCAAATCGCTCGGCACCGAAGTCAGCTTTGGCGACCGAACTTTGAAAACCCTCGATCTCGACACCTTCGATTTCACCGGCTGGGATATCGCGCTCTTTGCCATCGGCTCTGATGCGACCAAGCTCTACGCGCCAAAGGCCGCCGCCTCGGGCTGCGTGGTGATCGACAACTCGTCGCTCTACCGCTACGACCCCGACATCCCGCTGATCGTGCCCGAAGTGAACGCCGACGACGTGGTGCGCTACAAGAACAAGAACATCATCGCCAACCCCAACTGCTCGACCGCGCAAATGGTCGTGGCACTGAAACCCCTGCATGACCGCGCCCGCATCAAGCGCGTTGTCGTCGCCACCTACCAGTCGGTCTCGGGCACCGGCAAAGAGGCGATGGATGAGCTGTGGAACCAGACCAAGGGCATCTTCGTCCCCGGTCAGGAAGTGGCGCCCAAGGTCTATCCCAAGCAGATCGCCTTCAACGTGATCCCCCAAATCGACGTCTTCCTTGATAGCGGCGAGACCAAGGAAGAATGGAAGATGGTGGCCGAGACGAAAAAGATCCTCGACCCCAAGATCAAGGTCACCGCCACCTGCGTGCGCGTGCCCGTCTTCGTCGGCCATTCCGAGGCGATCAACATCGAGTTCGAAGATTACCTCGACTGGGAAGAAGCGACCGATATCCTGCGCGAAGCGCCGGGCGTGCTGGTCGTCGATAAACGCGAAGCGGGCGGCTACATCACCCCCATCGAATGTGTGGGCGAATATGCCACCTATGTCAGCCGCATCCGGCAGGACAGCACGATCGAGAACGGGCTCAGCCTGTGGTGCGTGTCCGACAACCTGCGCAAGGGCGCCGCGCTGAACGCCGTGCAAATCGCCGAGGTGCTGGGAAGCCGCTGCCTGAAAAAAGGCTAAGCCGCGCCGCGCCTCTGCCCGGCCTTTTTGCCCTGAACCCCGCCCCCCGTGGCGGGGTTTTTCGTAAAGATCGGGTTAAGGCCGGGTCCGCCGCCTGTGCATCGTTTGTGCATAGCAGCAACATCCGTTTCAGCCGCTTTAACGGGGGCTGATTCTGTCGCCAAGTCGCCACGATCCACACCGCTTGGCCTTGGTCTTGCCCGAAAGCGGTGAACCAGCGGCTGGCTCCCACAGCGCAAGGTCGGGGCCGGACCCATCCCAAGGGACGCCCCGTATCCCCATGAAAGCCCTATAAAAACCCACTTTCGATTGAGATATTGCCACCTTTCGGCGCACTAATGTTTATCGAACACGCAATCGGGGGACGCCATGTTCAAGACCTTCACCGCATCGTTCTTCCAGCGCCGCCAGCAATCCGACGCCATCTGCGGCGACCGCACCACCATGACCCGGTCCGAACTCCAGGACCTGTTCCGCAACGAGTTCGAAACCCACAACCGCGTCGCCCTCGAAATCACCGCCCGCCAAGGAAACCGCCGCCCCGACATTTACGCGGCCTGACGGGCTGGCCCGCGCCTTTCGGCAAGGGTCTGATTATCCTACGGAAACAAACCCGCTGCGCGACGGATCATACTGCTCAAGCCCGCCTTCGCCGGTATCTGTCCACAGGCCATGCAGGGTCAGACGTTCCTCGTCCACGGCGGCCTGCACGAAGGGAAAGGTCATGAGGTTCTCAAGACTGACCAGCACCGCTTCCTTCTCAAGCGCCCGCAACCTATCCCCCTCGGGCATATGCGCGATCCGCAGGAATCCGGGGCGCAAAATGTCCATCCAGCGGCCTACGAAACTCGACTTTTCCTCAAGCTGCGGCGCATGGCCCGAACACATGTCATGACAGCCCCGCACGCCGCCACAATTGGAATGGCCCAACACCACGATATGCGCCACCCCCAGCGACGTGACGGCATATTCCACCGCGGCCGAAGTGCCATGATACTCGCCATCGGGGTTATAGGGCGGCACAAGGTTTGCCACGTTGCGGTGAATGAAGAACTCGCCTTCATCCGCCCCGAAGATCGAGGTGACATGCACGCGGCTGTCACAGCAGGAAATCACCATAGCCCGCGGATGCTGCCCGCTTTCGGCCAGCCTGCGATACCAGGCCTTGTTGTCCTGATAGGTCGTGGCTTTCCAGCCTTGGAACCGCTGGATCAGATAGGCGGGAAGGGGGCGGGCCTGAAGCATCTGGTCTCCTTGCTTCTGTGTTCCGTGCGCCTTCCTAGGCCCGCAAACCGGAAAATTCGAGCCTTTATTGCGAGCCGAGACAACCTTTTCTTCAGTGGCACGAAACATGCTCTGCCACGGGTGTGACATGGGTTCGGAGTTTGACATGGCATCTGTCGTGGTGCTTTCCCCGCGCGAGCGGTTGCGGAAAGATGCAGGCGCAATCGGCGATCTGTTCGATAAGCTGGGGCGCGAAACCGCGGCCCGGCTGGTTTCTGGCGCCTTGGAGGAACTTGCAGGCTCCGTGGCCGCCTTTGCCATACAGGTCCGGCTGGACGATCCCGCCGATGTGCAGTGGCAATCGCGGCGCCTGCAAAAACTGGCGCTTGGCCTTGGTTTGATGACTTTGGCCGATGTGGCGGGCGACCTGCGGCGCAGCCAGACCGACCCGACAGCCTTTGCCGCCGTCTGTGCCCGGCTCATGCGGGTTGCGGCGTCTTCTCTGGCCGGATTGACCCGCGATTGGGCGACCGCCGTACGGTGATCGGGCCTTGTAGGCAATCTTGGCTCGGCTAGGCTATAATGGCACGCTGACCACAAGATGGACCAAAGCATGACCCCCGCCTTCGCCGATTCCGCTGCCCCGTCACGCTGCCTGCACATTGTGCCCGCCGACCGGCTGGACAGTTTTCTGGAAACGCTGCCCGAACCGGCGCGGCAATGGCTGCGGTCAACACGGTTCGAAGGCGGCTTGGGCGACCTGCGGCTGCTGCCCGCAGCCGATGGGCAGGTCGACTCGGCCGTTGCAGGCTTTGGCACACCGAAAACGCGGCGCCGCACCAGATTCGGCCTTGCGCGGGCCGTGGCGGGCCTGCCCGGCGGAACATGGCATATCGACGGGCCGCTCGGCATTGCCGAAAAAACCGAAATCGCGCTTGGCTGGCTTTTGTCGCAATATCGCTTTGACCAGTATCGCCCCGATGCGAAACGTCCGGAAACCGCCCTGCTGAAATGCCCCGAAGGCTGCGATCCGGCCCTGCTGACAGCCATGGCCGAAGGCGAATACCTGACGCGCGATCTGATCAACACGCCCGCGTCCGATATGGGCCCGGCCGAGCTCGAGGCCGCGTTTCTGGAACTGGCCGACAGGTTTGTCGCAGATGCGTCCGTGATCGGGGGCGATGCGCTGCTTGACCGGAACTTCCCGCTCATCCATGCGGTTGGCCGTGCATCGCCCCGCTACCCCCGCCTGCTTGATATGCGCTGGGGCGAACGGGGTCCGCTGGTCACGCTTGTCGGCAAGGGCGTGTGCTTTGATACCGGCGGGCTGAACATCAAACCGTCATCGGGCATGTCGCTGATGAAAAAAGACATGGGCGGCGCGGCAACAGTGCTGGGCCTAGCGCTGATGGTGATGCGGCTGAACCTGCCGATCCGCCTGCGCGTGCTGATCCCGGCGGTCGAAAATGTCATCTCCGGCAACGCCATGAAACCGAAAGACATCATCACCTCGCGCAAGGGGCTGACGGTCGAGGTGAACGACACCGATGCCGAAGGGCGTCTGGTTCTGGCCGACGCCCTCGCCTATGCCTGCGAGGAAGAGACCGAGCTTGTCATCTCGATGGCCACCCTGACCGGCGCGGCGCGGGTTGCCGTGGGGCCCGACATCGCCCCCTTCTACACCGATGATCCGATGGCCGCCGCCGCGCTTGAAACCGCGGCGCAGGCCGGGTTCGATCCGGTCTGGCGCATGCCTCTTCACGATCCTTACGAAAGTGTTATCGAACCGGGCGTTGCCGATCTCGACAATGCGCCCGGCTTCGGTTTTGCGGGGTCGATCACGGCGGCGCTGTTCCTGCGGCGGTTTGTGGACAAGCCGCGCTATGTGCATTTCGACATCTACGCCCACACGCCGACCGATGCGCCTGCGCGCCCCAAAGGGGCCGTCGGCCAAGGCGCCCGTGCGCTGTTGCTTGGGCTTCCGGCAATGCTCGGCCTGTGATGGACCGTCGCCTGACCCCGGGCAATGCGCGGGTTGCCCTGTCCGTTTTGCGCGGAACAATCGCGGCAGACCGCTATGTCGAAGGCACGCCCGCATCTGTTGCGCTGCCCGTGGTCGATCTGCGCGACCAGGCGGGCGGAAGGCGCGACCGGCAATTGCTTTGGGGCGATGCGGTCACGGTGATCGACCGCGCCGATGGCTGGGCCTTTGTTCAGGCCGTGAAAGACGGCTATTGCGGCCATCTGCCGGAAACCGCGCTAGGCCCGCCAATCGTGGCCACGCATCGGGTGGCCGCACTTGCCACGCATCTTTACGCAGAACCCCGCGTTCAGGCACCGGACCGCGCCTGTCTTGGCCTTGGCAGTCTGGTGCAGGTCATCGGACAGGATGGTAAATTTTCTATTACCGCGCAGGGTTACATCCCGACCGCCCATCTTCGCCCGCTGGACGCTCCCTGTGCCGATCCGGTCGCGGTGGCCGAACAGTTTCTGGGCGTGCCCTATCTGTGGGGCGGCAACAGCCTGATGGGAATCGACTGTTCCGGTCTGGTGCAGGCAGCCTTTCTTGCCTGCGGCCAACCCTGCCCCGCAGATAGCGACCTGCAACGAAGCCTTGGCACCCTCCTTCCAGACGGGGCCCGGATGCAGCGCGGTGATCTGGTGTTCTGGAAGGGGCATGTCGCGCTTGTGGTCGATGACAATCGCCTGATCCATGCAAACGGTCACACCATGTCGGTCGCCTACGAAGGAACCGATGCCTGTATCGCACGAATCCTTGCCGCCGAAGGACTGCCCGTGCTGATGCGGCGCAGGCCCTGATCAGTCGATGGGGCGAATAAGCTTTCGCTCCAGCACCCGCAGCACCAAAGCCAGCTCATGGCCGCGCCGCAAAATCTGGCCATCCATCCCGACCACGGCATACATCCCCTGCTTGCCCCGCAGACGCGGCCGCTTTTCGATGCGGTAAAGCGGGTTCTCGGCCGTGCGGCGAAAGACGGAAAACACGGCAACCTCTCGCAGCGCCGAAATTCCGTAATCGCGCCATTCCCCCATGGCAACCATGCGGCCATACAGCGTCAGAATGGCCGAAAGCTCGGCGCGATCAAAATGAACCTGCTCGGGCAGGGTTTGGGACAGCGGAAAAGGTGTCGGTGGCTGGACCGTCATCGCCAGAGATTGCCCCCCTTGATGCGGCAAATCAAGTGCGGGCTGGCAGAACGGGTTCCACGACATGCCCCAACAAGGCCCTGATGAAACCCCGCCTTTTCCCGATTTCCGCCGCCATTGCCCGTCATAACAAACTCAGAAGACGGTGCAGAAAGGTTGACTGCCCCCAGATACCGAAAGGTGCCGTCGGACAGAGAGGCCCCCGTAGCTTGCCGCGACGGGGGCCTTGCCTTTTCAGGCAAAGCCGGGGGCAAGGGTGATAATGCCCGTCTCGAACCCGCGCCAATTCTTCTGCACCGCGTTCAGCCGCTTGCGGGTGGCGGGGTGATCGGCGTCCAGAACCCCCAGCTTGACCAAAAGCCCTGCAATCGCAGCCTCGGCCCCGCGGGTGCCGCCATCGGTGATCTTCAGGGCGATCCCCATCTTGCGGTCGGGCACGATGGCCACGAACACCGCTTCTGCCCCGGTCTTGATGGCAACCTTGCCGTCCATCGCCCGCATCAATTCGGTGCAGGCCCGCCCTTCGCCTGCCACCATTTCGGGATAGGTCGCCATGGAACGGGCAAGACGGTGCATCGCCCGCTCACGCGTGCTGCCCGCATCGCGCGCTGCCGCAAAAGCCGACATCGCGCGCGCCAACCCGTGGACCGAAGTGGCAAAATTCGGGGCCGAGCAGCCATCGATGCCGTAACCGGGGCTGACCTCGCCCGTGGTTTCCTCGAACGCTGCCTTTACCGCCTTTTGCACCGGATGGTCGAGTTCGACATATTCCGAACCGCCCCGCAGGTGCTGGTTCAATGTCAGAAAACCGGCATGTTTGCCCGAACAGTTGTTGTGCAGCTGGCAGGGTTTCTCGTGGCCCTCGATCAAGCGGTTCCGCTCAGCCCGGTCATAGGGTTCATGCGCGCCGCACCGCAGATCAGTTTCCGAAAGGCCGCGATCCGCCAGCCAATGCGCGACGGCTTCGGTATGCAGGGCCGCTCCTTCGTGGCTTGCACAAGACAGCGCAAGTTGCCGTTCCGTCAGACCCGCCGCTTCGGCCGCGCCGCTTTCAAGCAGCGGCAGCGCCTGAAGCATCTTGCACGAGGACCGCGGAAAGATCACCGCCGCAGGATTGCCCCAGCTTTCGACAATCTGGCCCGTTTCGTCACAAATGACCGCGTGGCCCGTATGCGTGCTTTCCAGAATCCCGCCGCGCCAAGCCTGTGCTAGCGGCACGGCACCATCATCGACCCTGCCCATGTGGTCTTCCCCCTCACTGTTGCGCGATTTTCTGCCCAAAGGCCTTTTATGAAATCGACTTTTCCGGTTACAACGGGGTATCGGGTTGGTGGGCTCCGCGCCACTGAAAAGGACGTCATTTGTCGGCGGCACTGGCAGCAAGACGGCAGCGCGGGAGCCTTTTGGGGATGATCGGAGGCGTGCAGATATGACGTTGCATTTTGGCCGTGTACTGGGTGCGGCACTGGTTGCGGGGGTCGCCTCGATTTCGGCGGTTTTTGCGCAGGATTCCGGAAACCGCGTTGCTGTCACGTCGGATTGGAACGTGTTTGCCGAAGAAAATCCAAAGGAATGCTGGGGCGTCACCGTTCCGAAAGAAACGGTGAACACCCGTGACGGGCAGCCCGTTTCGGTGCGGCGCGGCGATATCCTGCTGTTCGTGACCTATCGCCCGGGATCGCCCGCCGAGATTTCCTTTACCGGCGGCTATCCCTTTGCCGAGGGATCGAAGATCGGGGTCGATGTGGATGGCAAGACCTTTGAGCTGATTGCCGACGGCGAATGGGCTTGGGCCGCGCCCGGGACTGATGACACCATTCTGACAGCGATGAAAAGCGGTTCGCAGGCAGTTCTGACGGCGCGCTCGGGCAAGGGCACGCAGACCAAAGACACCTTCAGCCTGCGCGGATTTACTGCCGCCGTGACCGAAGCGGAAACGCGCTGCAAGTAAAGCCTACGGCGCCAAAGCAATACAGGCTCCCCTTTCCGGGAGCCTTTTGTTTTTGGGGCGAATCCCCTATATGACAGCCTTCCATCCGGTTCAGGAACAGCCCATGACCGCTACGGCCCCCATCACGCAGGACGTGCTGACCCTTCCGCGCAAGCTGCCCGAAGGCGGCAAGGTCAATATCATCGGCCTGACGCGCGACCAGTTGCGCGCGGCGCTGGTGGCAGCCGGCACGCCGGAAAAGCAGGCAAAGATGCGGTTGGGGCAGATTTGGCAGTGGGTCTATCATTGGGGGCTGCGCGATTTTGCAGGGATGACCAACCTAGCAAAGGATTACCGCGTCTTTCTTGAGCAGCATTTCACCATTGAACTGCCCGAGGTCGTGACGCGCCAGATCAGCGCGGATGGCACCCGCAAATATCTGGTGCGGATCGCCGGCGGGCACGAGGTTGAGACCGTTTATATCCCCGAAGAAAATCGCGGGACGTTGTGCATTTCCAGTCAGGTTGGGTGTACTTTGACTTGTTCGTTTTGCCATACCGGCACGCAGAAATTAGTTCGCAATTTGACTGCGGGCGAGATTGTCGGGCAGGTGATGTTGGCGCGGGATGATCTGGGAGAGTGGCCAGTTCCGGGCGCGCCGAAGGATGAAACGCGGTTGGTTTCCAACGTTGTCCTGATGGGCATGGGCGAGCCGCTTTACAACTTTGACAATGTTCGCGACGCCATGCAGGTGGTGATGGACAATGAGGGGCTTAGCCTGTCCCGGCGCAGGATCACGCTTTCGACCAGCGGTGTTGTGCCCGAAATCGCCCGCGCCGCGACCGAGATCGGTTGCCTGCTGGCCGTTTCTTTCCATGCCACCACCGACGAGGTGCGCGACAAGCTTGTTCCGATCAACAAACGTTGGAATATCGAGACCCTGCTGAACGAGTTGCGCGAATATCCGCGGCTTTCCAACTCCGAGCGGATCACCTTTGAATATGTGATGCTGAAAGGGGTGAACGATTCGGATGCCGATGCGCGGCGACTGGTGCGGCTGATTTCGGGGATTCCCGCCAAAATCAACCTGATACCGTTCAATGAATGGCCCGGCGCGCCCTATCAGCGGTCGGATTGGGAACGGATCGAGGCCTTTGCCGATATCGTTTACAAGGCGGGCTATGCCAGCCCGATCCGAACCCCCCGTGGCGAGGATATCATGGCGGCCTGCGGGCAGCTGAAATCCGCAACCGAGCGGGCGCGGAAATCATCGCGCGAGATTGCGGCCGAAGCCGGACTGTAAGCTTTTCAATACCTTGGGAAACAGGGCCGGCCTGCGGTGCAGGGCGGGATGCGGGATAGTGAAATCCCGTTGCCCTGCGGCGCGTGGCGTGGTTTTTGATCAAAAGGCAACCATGCGGGGCGGAAGGATGCGGGTATTCGTAAACGGGTTCGGGCGGATCGGGCGGTCGGTCGTGCGGGCTTGGGCCCAGCAACCCGCACAGTGGCCGGAGCTTGAGATCGTCGGGATCAATGACATCGCCGCCCCCGAGATGTGCGCCTATCTTTTTGAATATGATAGCGTCTTTGGGCCTTGGCAGGGCACTGTCACACTGGGGGACGGGGTCCTGGCGGTGAATGGCCGACCCATCCGGCTGTATCGTTCGGCGGAACTGCAAGATATCAATTTGAGAGATATTGACGTCTTATTGGAATGCACAGGTTATGCAGACAGAATCGAAATAGCCAGCCGCGGGCTGGCGGCAGGGGCGCGGCGGGTTCTGGTGTCGGGGCCGTCGGCGGCGGCCGATGTGACGGTGGTTCTGGGCGCGAATGACGCGGTTCTGGACAGGCAGCCCATCGTTTCGAATGCGTCCTGCACGACCAATGCGCTTGCCCCTTTGGCCAAGCTGATCGATGACCGGTGGGGTGTGGTGACGGGGTCGATGACAACCATTCACTGCTATACCGGCAGTCAGCCAACCGTCGATGCGCCCGCGGCCGACTATCCGCGCAGCCGTGCCGCCGCCTTGTCGATGGTGCCGACAACCACATCGGCCAGCCGGTTGCTGGACCGCGTCTTGCCGCAGATTGCGGAGCGGATCGCAGGGTCGGCGGTGCGGGTGCCGGTGGCAAGCGTGTCTTGCGTCGATCTGGCCGTGATGACAGAAAAACCTGTGACGGTGGACGAGGTGAACGCTGCCTTGCGGCAGGCGGGTGGCGTGATCGGGGCGACCGACCGGCCGCTGGTTTCAACCGATTTGCGGGCAAGGCCGGAAAGCATTGTCATGGCCTGCCCCGAAACGCGGATCACGCCACAGGGGCTGCTGCGGGTTTTCGGCTGGTATGACAATGAATGGGGCTTTTCCAACCGGATGCTGGATGTGGCATCGCGGATGGGCAAGGGATAGCGCAGACGGCAGCGCGATTCGAAGCAGGCCGACCTAGCCCGCCAGATACCGCGCCCGGAAACGGGCAATTTCAGGCGCTTCGGGCGGGCGGCCGGTATAGATTTCGACATATTTGGGGATGCGGGCCAGGCGGGTTTCCAGCGTTTCATCCGCCTGCATCGAGATATAGCCGATCTGCACAAGATAGATGGTGCGCGCCCTGACATCGGCATCTTCGGCGGGGTGGCCCCAGCGCAAAAGCATGGCGGTCAGTGCAGCCAGCCTGTCGGCATCGGCTGTGGCGATGCGTGCCAGAATGGCCGGATCTTTCAACCCCCAGCCCCGCATGGCAAATTCAAGCCGCGCGTCAAAGGTTTCGGGGCGCAGGAAACAGCCGATCACATTCAGCATCGCCTCGGTTTCGGTTTCGGCATAGGCGCGGGTGGCTGCGGCCAAGGGGCGGGTGGTGCGGCTTTCCCACATATCCGCCAATGCCGCGAGCAAGGCCGCACGATCCTTGAAGAACCAGTAAAAGCTGGTGCGCGACAGGCGCAATCCTTCGGCAAGGGACAGGATGCGGACGGCATCGACCCCTTCGGAAACAAGGGCCTGATAGGCGGCGTCAAGCCACACCTCGCGCGAGCCGCGCCAGCCCGAAGCGGGATCGGTCGGGTTTTCCATGCACCGACGATAGGGGCGTGCCGAAGGGCGCGCAATGGCGAATGTTCAGCACTGTCGTCGAACTTGACACAGGTGAACAGTGTGTCCCAGATGGTCGTGTTGTTCCAGCCAGAGGCCCGCCATGACGCAAGATCCGCTGCTACAGCCCTATCAACTGGGGCATCTGACGTTGAGAAACCGGATCATGACCACCAGTCACGAGCCCGCCTATCCCGAGGACGGGATGCCGAAAGACCGCTACAGGCTGTATCATCTGGAACGGGCCAAGGCCGGTGTCGCCCTGACCATGACCGCAGGATCAGCGACCGTGTCGCGCGACAGCCCGCCGGTGTTCAACAACATCCTTGCCTATAAGGACGAGGTGGTGGACTGGATGAAGCGGCTGGCCGATGACTGCCACGAGGCCGGGGCGGCGGTGATGATCCAGCTGACCCATCTTGGCCGCCGCACCCGGTGGGACAAGGGAGACTGGTTGCCGGTGGTGGGTGCAGGCCCCGCGCGCGAGCCGAGCCATCGCGCCTTTCCCAAGGTGATCGAGGATTGGGATATTGCCCGCATCATCGAGGACTATGCCGATGCGGCCGAGCGCATGGCCGCCGCCGGTTTGGACGGGATCGAGTTCGAATGTTATGGCCACCTGATGGACCAGTTCATGTCGCCGCTGACGAACGGTCTGGCGCATCCCTATGGTGGCAGTTTCGACAACCGGATCAGGTTTGCGATGGATGTGTTGCAGGCCTGCCGCGACCGCGTGGGACCAAGGTTCCTGATGGGGGTGCGCTACACCGCGGACGAGGCCGAGGCTGGCGGGATCAGCGTGGATGAAGGCATTGCCATGGCGCAACGCTTTCGCGATTCGGGGCTGGTGGATTTCATCAACATCATTCGCGGGCGTATCCATACCGATCCGGCGATGACCGATGTTATCCCGATCCAGGGCATGCGGTCGGCGCCGCATCTTGATTTCGCGGGGCGGATCAGGGCCGAGGTGGGGCTGCCCACCTTTCACGCATCGCGGATTGCGGATGTGGCCACGGCACGGCATGCGGTGGCGACGGGGCAGCTTGATATGGTTGGCATGACGCGGGCGCATATGGCCGACCCGCATATCGTGCGGAAGATTTCCGAAGGGCGCGAGGCTGATATCCGGCCCTGCGTGGGGGCGACCTATTGCCTTGACCGGATCTATCAGGGCGGAATGGCGCTGTGTCTGCACAATCCCGCGACGGGGCGGGAAGAAACCATGCCGCACGAGATTGCGCCCGCTGCGGTGGCGCGGCGCGTGGTTGTGGTCGGGGCGGGGCCGGCCGGTCTGGAAGCGGCGCGGGTCGCGGCAGAACGGGGCCACAGCGTGACGGTGTTCGAGGCGGCGGACAGGCCGGGCGGGCAGATCCGGCTGACCGCGCAGTCGAAGCGGCGGGCCGAGATGATCGGCATCATCGACTGGCGGATGGCGCAATGCGCGGCGCGGGATGTGGCGTTCCGGTTCAACACTTATGCCGAAGCTGAAGATGTGCTGGCTGAGCGGCCGGATGTGGTGGTGATCGCAACCGGGGGCCTGCCCGAAAAGGACATCCTGACCCGCGGCAACGACCTGACCGTGTCGGCGTGGGATATCCTGTCGGGCGATGTGAAACCCGGTGCCAACGTGCTGCTATACGACGATGCGGGCGACCATACGGCGTTGCAGGCCGCACAGATGCTGGCCGAAGCGGGTGCCACGGTCGAGATCATGACCCCAGACCGCAGTTTCGCGCCGGAAGTGATGGCGATGAACCTTGTGCCCTACATGCGCGCGATGCAGACGCGGCCGGTCAGCTTTACCGTGACCTACCGGCTTCTGGCCGCGGAACGGGATGGCAACCGGCTGAAAGCCGTCATCGGATCAGACTATCTGCCCGGCGCCTTGCAGGAACGCCAGTTTGACCAGATCGTCGTCAACCACGGCACCCAACCGCTGGCAGACCTTTACTTTTCACTCAAGCCCCGATCGGAAAACCTGGGCGAAGTGGATTATGATGCCCTGATCGCAGGGCGGCCCCAACCCACAGGCAGTGGGCCAAAGGGGTTCAGGCTGTATCGCATCGGCGACGCGGTGTCTTCGCGCAACACGCATGCAGCGATATACGACGCACTGCGCCTGATGAAGGACATCTAGGTCTTCTGCCAGTCGGCAAAAGTCGGGCCCCGCCAGAGCATCCTCTGGCGGGGCCTTTTCGTTACTCGGCCGCGTTCGGCTTGTCGGCGAACAGCAGTTCCACCGCGACCTCTGCTTCTTTTGCGGTCAGCGTCCGGCGGGCGCTGGGGCCGTAGGCTTCGAAGTCCATGTCTTCCAGTTGCGGGAAGAGGGTGAGGATTTCGTCGCGTGCGGCTTCGGCCAGCGCACCCCATCCGACATGGCCGGGGTGGAAGCTTTCCGACAGGCAGCCTTCGGCCCAGACCAGTTCGTGGGCGTCGAACAGCATGTGGAAGTATTCCACCTCGCCGCCCTCTTCGCGGCGGATCGTGCTGTCATTGATCAGCATCTTGGCCGCCACCAGCACCTCGGGTTCGTCGAACAGCAGTTCGGCCTGCCAACCCGACAGCAGCATGCGGTGCTGCGGGCTGACCTTGAGACGGCTGTGGTTGCCCAGTGCCCCCGCCTCGATGGCGATGGGCGCGAGCTTGCCCTTGGCCTGCACCTTGCTCGACCCGATCCAGCGGATGGGCTGGTAGCCGTGATCCACGGTCAGGACCAGATCGCCGGGTTGCAGCAAGTCGATCTCGAACTCGCCCTCGGCGGTCATGATCTTCGTGCCAGACACGAAGCAGACCACGTTGGTGTTCTCTTTCGACAACAGCGCCTTGTCCACCGCCGTGCCGCCATTTTGCAACTGCAGCCCGCCGGCCGCCTGCAAGATGCCGTCATCGGCAAGGTCCGCCTTCAGCCATGCCAGCGGGTTGTTGAAGCTGACCCCCGGATTGGCTGCCTTGAACTTGGCAAACTCGGCATCGTTGTAGAAGCCCGACAGATCGACAAAGTCATTGTCGGTCTGCGACGGGTTCACCCCGCCGGTCACCCCGGTGCTGGCATCGAAGTCGAGGATCAGGTCAGGCGTCGTGCCATCGGCGACGAAGCGGTCTGCCCCTGCGCCACCGGCCAGCGTATCGGCGCCCAGCCCGCCCGACAGCGTATCGGCACCCGCCCCGCCATCGAGGTTGTCGTTGCCTTCTCCACCGTCGAGCGTGTCGGCCCCGGCCCCGCCGATCAGCCCGTCATTGCCCGCCCCGCCGATCAGCGTGTCGTCATCGATGCCGCCGTCAAGGCTGTCATTGCCCGCCCCGCCTTGCAGCAGGTCGTTGTCGTCAAAGCCGAAGATCGTGTCATTGCCGTCACCACCGGCCAGCGTATCGGCGTTGTTCGTCGGCAGCGGGTCGGTGCCGTCATTGGGCAGATCGGCCGGGGTCGGGCCTGCAAGACCACCATAGACAAGGTCATCTCCGGCGCCGCCATCCAGACTGTCGGCCCCTTCATCACCCAGCAGCGTGTCATTGCCCAGACCGCCCGAGACGGTGTCATTGTCCACCCCTGCATCGATGCTGTCATTGCCGTCGCCCGCCGTGATCTGGTCGGCATCGTCGCCGGTCAGGATCGTGTCGTTGCCCGCCCCGCCAAAGACCGTGTCGCGGTCATTGTCCGGATCGGTATCCGATGCGGCAAGCGCGTTGTCGGGCGTCGCGGTCGGCGCGCGGGTGTTGATGATGTCATCGCCATCCCCCGCATCGACCAGTTCGCGGCCATCCCCGCCAAGCATCGAGTCATTGCCCGCCCCGGCGACCAGCGTGTCATTGCCGGTGCCGCCTGCCAGCGTATCGGCCCCGTCGCCGCCGCGCAGCGTGTCATCGCCCGCGCCGCCGTCAAGGCTGTCATCGCCCGCGCCGCCCTCGAGGCTGTCGCTGCCGAGGCCACCCGCCAGCGTGTCATTGCCGATCTCGCCGCCAAGGGTGTCATTGCCATCCCCGCCTGCCAGACTGTCATTGCCATCGCCGCCAAGGGCCGCGTCATTGCCCGCCCCGGCATCGAGCGTGTCATTGCCAAGGCCACCCGCCAGCGTGTCATCGCCCAGATTGCCGATCAGGCTGTCATCGCCCGCACCGCCATCAAGGCTGTCATTGCCATCGCCGCCCAGAGCCACGTCATTGCCGTCGCCTCCGGCCAGCGTATCGGCACCGGCACCGCCATCGGCCGTGTCGTCACCGGTTCCGCCGGTCAGGCTGTCATTGCCGGTCGCCCCGGCGATGCTGTCATTGCCGGCCCCGCCATCGACCGTGTCATTGCCCTGTCCGGCGCCGACCGTATCGTCGCCCGCGCCTGCGGCCACCACATCGTCAAGACCGTCGGTCCCGTCGATCTGGTCACCCTGCGGATCGGTATAGCCGGGGTTCATCACCTCGCCCGCCGCCGTGCCATCGACCACGCCATTCGGGCTGGTCAGAACCGCCTCGATCTGGCTGAAGGTGATCGTCACGGGCTGGCCCGCCGCGTTCAGATAGGTCGCCGTGCCGGATTCACCCGTCGTGCCGTTGAAGGTCGGATCGGCGGGGTTGTAGGTCACGACCACCCCGGTCAACCCGCGCAGGTCGAGGACGTCGCCGATGCGGCCTGCGGGGTTGTTGGTGGGGTCGAGGACGGCTTCTTCATCCGTCTCGCCGCCGACCACGGTGATGCCCGCGGTGCCGGCAAGGG
>JAIXRW010000034.1 GCA_027484985.1 Rhodobacter sp.
CGCAGGCCAAGGTTCAGCCCCTGCCCCGCGATGGGATGCACCCCGTGGGCGGCATCGCCCACCAGCGCCACGCGGGCGGCGGTGAAGCGTTCGGCCAGTGATAGGGACAAGGGATAGGTGAAGCGGTCGCCGGCGAGTTCGATCGCGCCGAGGAAATCACCGAAACGCGGGCGCAGAGCCGACAGGTATTCGGCATCGGGCAGCGACTGGATCGCGGCGGCGTTGGCTTCGGTCTCGCTCCAGACGATGCTGGAATGGTGGCCGCCATGCAGGGGCAGAATGGCAAGCGGTCCTTCGGGCATGAAGAACTGGTGGGCGATGCCGTTGTGATTTTTCTCGTGTTTTATGGCGGTTACGAGGGCGGTCTGGCCATAGCCCCAGCCCACGCGGGCGATGCCGGCACGGGTGGCAGTGCCACTGCCACGCCCGTCACAGCCGACAAGAAGCCTGCCGCGCAGGGTTTGGCCGGAGTTCAGGGTGATGGTCACGCCCTGTGCATCGGCGTCTTGTGCGGTGACGGATTGACCCGACAGAAGCGTGATTTTGGGATGCACAGTCAATGCAGACAGGAAGGCTGCATAAAGGTGGCGGTCCTCGAGCAGGAAGCCCATCGGACCCTCTTCGATTTCGGCCGCGTCGAAGGTCAGGAAGAACGGCGCGGGCCCCTGCCCTGCCAGACCGTCTGACGCCTTGATCTGGTGGATGGGTTGCGCCTTGTCGGCCACGGCAGGCCAGATGCCGATACCCGCCAGCAGGCGGCGCGAGGCGATGGCCAGCGCATAGGCGCGGCCATCGAACCCCGCCTGCGCGCGGGCGGGGGCGGGGCGGGCATCAACCACGGTGACAGAAAGGCCCGCGCCAGCCAGCGCAAGTGCCAAGGCGGGGCCGTTCAGCCCGCCGCCCGCGATCAGGATATCGGCATCATAGGTCATGGGGTGAATATGGCCGTGCGGGCGGGATTGTCCATGCGCTGCTCTGCCGCTACCGTTCGGCAAAACGGACAGGGGCGCGGGATGAGCAGAACGTGGCTGAACATGCGGGCCGCCGAACTGGGGCGAGAGATCGGGGCGGGGCGGATCAACCCCGTCGATCTGACCGAGCTTTATCTGGATAGCATCGCTGCGCATCCGCTGGCCGAGCGCATTTATGCCCGCCTGACGCCTGCCCGTGCGCGGGCCGAGGCGATGGCCGCCACCACGCGGGCACGGCGCGGTTGGCGGCATGGGCTGTTGGATGGGGTGCCCGTCAGCTGGAAAGACCTGTTCGACACGGCGGATGTGGCGACCGAGGCGGGGTCGGCGCTGCTGCGCAACCGCGTGCCAAGGCGGGATGCCGAGGTTCTGGCGACCGCCACGCAGGGCGGGTTGGTCTGTCTGGGCAAGACGCATATGAGCGAGCTTGCCTTTTCCGGCCTTGGGCTGAACCCCGTGACGGAAACGCCACCCTGCATCAATGACGAGGATGCGGTGGCGGGGGGGTCATCTTCGGGGGCGGCGGCTTCGGTGGCCTATGGTCTGGCGCCAGCGGGGATCGGGTCGGATACCGGCGGGTCGGTGCGGATACCGGCGGCGTGGAACGATCTGGTGGGGCTGAAAACCAGCGCGGGGCGGTTGAGCTTGCGCGGGGTGGTGCCCTTGTGCGAGCGGTTCGATACGGTGGGGCCGCTGGCGAAATCGGTTGAGGATTGCGCGCTGCTGATGGCCGCGATGGAAGGCAGCCGCCCCATGGACCTGAGCGGTTCGACACTGGCGGGAACGCGGCTGCTGGTGCTGGAAACCGTGGCGCTGGACGACCTGCGCGAGGGGCCGGAACGCGGGTTTGACGATGCGGTCAGCCGCTTCAGCGGTGCGGGGGCGCGGATCGAGCGCGCCAAGGTGCCGGAAGTGGCCGAAGCCATGGCGCTGGCGGGGCTGCTGTTCGCGACCGAAGCCTATGGCATCTGGCGCGACACCATCGAGAAGGCGCCGGAAAAGATGTTTCCGCGTATCCTTGAACGGTTCCGGTCGGGGGGGGATGTTTCCGCGCCTGACTATGTGGCTGCGTGGCGGCGGCTGGAACAGCTGCGCCGGATCTATGCCGAGCGGGTGGCGGGCTATGACGCGGTTCTGGTGCCGACATCGCCCATCATGCCGCCCCATGCAGGGCGGCTGATCGAGGATAACGCCTATTACGTGACCGAAAACCTGCTGGCGCTGCGCAATACGCGGATCGGCAACCTGATGGGGCAGTGCGCTTTGACCTTGCCGACCATCGAGCCGAGTTGCGGTGTCTGCCTGATGGCCGGGCCGATGGCCGAGGAACGGCTGCTGCGGTTGGGGTCGGCGGCCGAAAGGGCGCTGCGCTAGGGCAGGTTCGGGGCGCAAAAGCCACAAATCGCGGGTTCACGCTGGGTGTGTCCAAGCCTTTTTCTGGACCGATGGCAATGACTTGGCTATCGTGCCCGTCAAACGGGGCGATACGACCCCGAGATTGAGGCATGAATGGCGTTTCCTGAGCGGTTTCAAAGCCTGCCGGATTATGCGTTTCCGCGTTTGCGGAAACTGCTCGACCCGCACAAGCCGGGGGCCGAACCTATTGCCATGACCATTGGCGAACCGCGCCACCCGATGCCCGCCTTTGTGGCCGAGGTGATGGCGGCGAATATCGCGGGCTTTGGGGTCTATCCGCCCAATGACGGCACGCCGGAACTGCTGGAGGCGATTTCGGGCTGGCTGGGGCGGCGTTATGGCGTGGCGGTCGATGAGAATCGGCTGATGGTGCTGAACGGCACGCGGGAAGGGCTGTTCAACGCCGCCGTGGCGCTGTGCCCCGAGGAAAAGAACGGCAAGCGGCCCGTCGTGCTGATGCCGAACCCGTTCTATCAGGTCTATGCCGTGGCCGCGTTGGCGATGGGGGCCGAGCCTGTTTACGTGCCCGCAACGGCGGCGACGGGGTTCCTGCCGGATTATGCCGCGCTTCCTGCCGATGTGCTGGACCGTGTGGCGATTGCCTATCTGTGTTCGCCCGCGAATCCGCAGGGGGCTGTGGCAAGCCGTGATTATTTGGCCACCCTGCTGCGGCTGGCCGAAAAGCACGATTTCCGCGTGTTCGCGGATGAGTGCTATTCCGAGATTTGGCGCAATGCCCCGCCGCCCGGGGCCTTGCAGGTGGCAGCCGAGATCGGGGCTGACCCCGAACGGGTGTGCGTGTTCCATTCGCTGTCAAAGCGGTCGAACCTGCCGGGGCTGCGGTCGGGCTTTGTGGCAGGGGGGGCCGAAAGCATTGCCCGCATCCGGCAATTGCGGTCATTTGCGGGGGCGCCCCTGCCCCTGCCCGTGCAACGGGTGAGCGAGCGGGCCTGGGCCGACGAGGCGCATGTGGTCGAGAACCTGTCGCTTTACCAACAGAAGTTCCGCATGGCGGACCAGGTATTTGCCGGCGTGCAGGGGTTCCAGAACCCCGAAGGCGGGTTCTTCCTGTGGCTGCCGGTCGATGACGGCGAGGCGGCGGCGGTAAAGCTGTGGCGCGAGACGGGGGTGCGGGTTCTGCCCGGCGCCTATCTGTCGCGCGAGGTCGGGGGCGATAACCCCGGCAAGGGATATATCAGGGTGGCCCTTGTGGCGCCCAAAGACGAAATGCAGCGCGGGCTGACCAAGCTGCGCGACTGTTTGTACGGGTGAGGAACGGCAGAATGGCATCCTATCAGGCACGGCAGCGCGACCCGCTTCTGGACCAGAACATGCAGGCGATGCTTGAACGGCGCGGGCGCGAGCTGATCGGGATTGTCCTGATCGGCGTGGCCTTCCTGTTCGCGCTGATGCTGTGGAGCTATTCGCCCGACGATCCGGGCTGGATGGTGGCGACCGAAGAACCGGCCAAGAACCTGCTGGGGCGGTTCGGGGCGGCGGTGTCTTCGACGCTTATCATCATCGGGGGCAAGGGGGTTTGGTCGGTTCCGGTGATCTTTGGCGCATGGGGCCTGCGGTTCGCGCTGCATCGCGGGGCCGAGCGGGCGCTGGGGCGGATCGTCTTTGCGGTGATCGCGGTGGCCATGACCTCGGTCTATGCGGCGTCATTGGTGCCGGGGGCGGATTGGCCGCATTCCTTTGGTCTTGGCGGGCTGTTCGGTGACACGGTTCTGGGTGCGCTGATCGGCATGGTGCCGGGCGGGGCCGGGTTCGGGATCAAGGTGGTATCGCTGGCCATGGGGTTGGGCGTGCTGGCGATGATGCTGTTCGTGACCGGTTTTGACCGGCGCGAGGTGGCTGCGGTCTTGCGGTTTCTGATGGTGGGATCGGTGATCTGCTACACCGCGGCGCTAGGTCTTGCGGGGCGCGGGGCTTCGGGTGCGGGGCGTGCGGCGGCAGGGTTGCAACAGCGCCGGAAAGCGGCAGCCGAGGCAGCCCAACCCGATCCGCGCCGGACGGATGACCGCGTTCGCCGTGCGGTGGCTGCTGCGACGGAACGGCGCGAAACGCAGGCGGAATGGGGTAAACCCAGCCAGTTGCGGGCCGATCCGCGCTATGTGGCGCCTTTGGCGGCAGCACCGCTTTATGCACCGCCCAAGGAAAAGACCGGTTTGCTGGCGCGGATGCCCGGCCTGATGCGCCGCGCGGTCGAGGCAGAGCCGGAATTGATCGAGCCGGATCTGCCCGATTACGGCGACGATCTGCGCCCCGACGAAGACCGTATCAAGGCGCGGATTTCGGATGTGATCAAGTCGCGCATCCGCAACCCGAACGGGCCTGTAAGCGTTGTCAGTTCTGCCGTTGCGCGGCGGGAACCTTCGCTGGTGCGGCCCAACCGCCCCGTGACGCTGGTGGCCGATACCGCGCCGCGCCGCGTGGCCGAACCGCCGCTGACCGGATCGATGCGTGTCGAACCGCCGGTTGCCACGGCTGAACTGCCGCCGCTGGTCGAGCGGGTAAACAGGGTCGTTCCGCCGCCGCCCGCGAACCCGTTGACCCCGTTGGACAATATGGCGGATTTCGACGACGAGAACCTGTTCCGCCCCGCATCTGACGAAGACTGGACGCCCGAGGCAGAGGATGCGGACGAGGATTACACCCCCCCTGCCCCGCCGCACCTGCCGCGGGTGGGTGTGGCCGAACGGCGGCCGATGGTGCAGCACGGAATGGCCAAGCCTGTCGCCCCTTCGCGCCGCGCCATCGAAGAGGCGCAGCCGCGACTGCGGTTTGACGACCCAGCCCCCGCCTATGAATTGCCGCCGCTTTCGCTGCTGTCATCGCCCGATACGGTGGTGCGCCATTCGCTTTCGGACGAGGCGCTGGAAGAGAATGCGCGGATGCTGGAATCGGTGCTGGACGACTATGGCGTGAAGGGCGAGATCGTTTCTGTGCGGCCCGGCCCCGTGGTGACGATGTACGAACTGGAACCCGCGCCGGGGCTGAAGGCGAGCCGGGTGATCGGGCTGGCCGATGACATTGCGCGCAGCATGTCGGCGCTGTCGGCGCGGGTGTCCACTGTGCCGGGGCGGACGGTGATCGGGATCGAATTGCCCAATGCCACAAGGGAAAAGGTGGTTCTGCGCGAGATCCTTTCGGCGCGCGATTTCGGCGATTCGAACATGCGGCTGCCGCTGGCGCTGGGCAAGGATATCGGGGGCGAGCCGATCGTGGCGAACCTTGCCAAGATGCCCCACCTGCTGATTGCCGGAACCACGGGTTCGGGCAAGTCGGTTGCCATCAACACCATGATCCTGTCGTTGCTTTACAAGCTGTCGCCGGAGGAATGCCGGTTGATCATGATTGACCCCAAGATGCTGGAACTGTCGGTTTATGACGGGATTCCGCATCTTCTGTCGCCCGTGGTGACCGACCCGAAGAAGGCGGTCGTGGCGCTGAAATGGGTCGTGGGCGAGATGGAAGAGCGGTATCGCAAGATGTCGAAGATGGGCGTCCGCAATATCGAAGGGTATAACGGGCGGGTGCGCGAGGCGCTGGCCAAGGGCGAGATGTTCAAGCGCACGATCCAGACGGGGTTTGACGAAGATACCGGCGAGCCTGTGTTCGAGACGGAAGAATTCGCCCCTGTCGCCCTGCCCTATATCGTTGTGATCGTTGACGAAATGGCCGACCTGATGATGGTGGCGGGCAAAGAGATTGAAGCCTGTATCCAGCGGCTGGCGCAGATGGCGCGGGCGAGCGGTATCCACCTGATCATGGCGACGCAGCGGCCGAGTGTTGATGTGATTACAGGGACGATCAAGGCGAACTTCCCGACGCGGATTTCGTTCCAGGTGACCAGCAAGATCGACAGCCGGACGATCCTTGGGGAACAGGGGGCCGAGCAGTTGTTGGGCATGGGCGACATGCTTTACATGGCGGGCGGGGCGAAGATTACGCGTATCCACGGGCCCTTTGTCAGCGATGAAGAGGTCGAGGAAATTGTCAATCACCTCAAGAGCTTCGGGCCGCCTGCCTATATGTCGGGGGTGGTCGAGGGGGTCGAGGATGACAAGGCCGACGATATCGACATGGTGCTGGGTCTTGGTGGGGGTGAAGGGGGTGATGATGCCCTTTACGATCAGGCGGTTGCGATTGTGGCCAAGGATCGGAAATGTTCGACCAGCTATATCCAAAGGAAGCTGGGGATCGGCTATAACAAGGCGGCAAGACTGGTCGAGCAGATGGAAGAGCAGCAGGTTGTGACGCGGGCGAACCATGTGGGCAAGCGCGAGATTTTGATTCCCGAGGCGTGAAGCTGTTGGAATACTTAGGGAAAAGGCCGCCCCCCCCCAAAGGGCGGCCTTGTTCTTTGGGGCGGGGGTTGCTAGGGCGCGGGGATGAAGGCTGCGGTTTCTGTTGACGATCTGGTAAGGGAAGGTCTGGTGGATGCCGCCGAGGCCCCTGCCCTGCTGCCTGTCGAAGCCGAGTTCCGCATCCGCGTTTCGGGCGCTATGAGGGGCGCGATTTCGGCGCCGGATGATGGCGTGGGGCGGCAATTTATTCCGTCACTTCAAGAGCTTGACGTGAAGCCCGAGGAAATGGGCGACCCGATTGGCGACGATGCCCATTCCCCCGTGAAAGGGTTAACGCATCGTTACCCCGACCGCGTGATTTTGCATGTGACGAAAACCTGCGAGGTTTATTGCAGATTCTGTTTTCGGCGCGAGACGGTGGGCGATGACGGGCATCTGACGGAAGCCGAGGTTATAGCAGCGCTTGATTACGTGGCGGTTAATCCGGCGATACGGGAAGTGATTTTGACGGGTGGCGACCCCTTGGTGCTTTCTGCCCGCAGAATCAGGGGGTTGGTCGAGCGGATCGCGGCGATTCCGGGTGTCGAGACGCTGCGGATACATACGCGGGTGCCGGTGGTGGCGCCGGAACGGGTGACGGATGAGCTGGTTTCGGGGCTGGGATCGCGGTTAACGACGGTGCTGGTGCTGCATGCGAACCATGCGGCCGAGTTTACGGAAAGCGCGCGGGTGGCGTTGCGGCGGCTGGATGGGGCGGGAATTATGCTGCTTTCCCAATCGGTTCTGCTGCGCGGGGTGAATGATTCCGTGGAAACGCTGGAACATCTTTTCCGCGAGATGCTGCGGTGCAGGGTGAAACCCTATTACCTGCACCATTGCGATCTGGCGAAGGGGGTTTCGCATTTCCGCACCACGATTGGCGAAGGTGTGGCGCTGATGAAGGCGTTGCGCGGGCGGTTGGCGGGGGTGCTGCTGCCGACCTATGTGATTGATATTCCGGGCGGATTCGGCAAGGTTCCGGTCAACGCGGATTACGTGACGCCCGCGGATGCGCCCGGGGCGTGGCGCATCACCGATTGGCAAGGCGGGGTCCATGACTACCGCGACCCCAATCGTTAAGGCATGCACAGGTGATGCATACGATTGAATCGCTGGCTTAACGAAGGCTTCAGGAACGGGCGGCCCGTTCAGGCGGCCATGGCGGGGCGGCGGATTTTCGCGGCGGCTTCCACAACGAGCGGGCGGAAGCCTGCGGCGCCTGAATCGATCAGCGCGAAGAATTTTAACCGCATCCGCGGTTCCCAGAAATCATTGATATGGGAGGCGATGCCTTCGACGCCTTCGGCATGGGGTTTGGTTTCCATGAAGCGGGCGATCTGGTTGGCCATGTAGATCAGTTTGGCGTCGGTATCAGCGGACATGGGCAGACGTCTCCAGTCGGTCGGAATGGGTGAACACCTCGAACCGGTCGGCGCGGGCGAGGGCGATGAGGGTGATGCCGGCCTCTTCGGCCACATCCACGGCGGTGGCGGTGGGGGCCGATACGGCGATAAGGACGGGCGCGCCAAGGGTGGCGACCTTTTGCACCATGTCGATGGAGACACGGGAGGTGAGGATGACGGCGCCTTGGGGGCGACCGTTGCGAATGACGTGGCCCACGAGTTTATCAAGCGCGTTGTGGCGACCCACATCTTCACGCGCGGCGAAGATGCCTGATGGCGTCCAATAGGCGGCGCAATGGGCGGCGCGGGTGATATCGTGCAGCGGTTGCTGGGCGGTGAGGGCGCTGACGGCAGCGTTCACCTGCGCGGGCGACATGCGGAAGGGCGAGGGGGCAACGTGGGGCACGGCGCGGACGGCCTGTTCGATGCTGTCGATGCCGCAAAGGCCGCAGCCCACGGGGCCCGCCATGGTGCGGCGGCGGGCGGCAAGGCGGGCTTCGGCTTCGGGCGTGACCCAGATTTGCAGGTCGATGCCATTGCAGGTTTCGACGGCTTCGACCGATTCGATCTGGGACGGGGTGGCGATGCCTTCGGTCAGGGCAAAGCCATAGGCGAAATCGGTCAGGTCTGACGGGGTTGCCATCATCACGGCCTGGGTGGTGCCGTTGAACGACAGGGCGACCGCCACCTCGGCCGGAAGCGGGCGGCTTCCCTGCGCGATGCCGTCTGACCCGAAGGCCAGACGGGGAAGGCGGCGGTGCGTTTCCATCATTCGGCGGCCAGGATGCGGCGCGACTGCGCGGCCTGGGCGTTGTATTCCGCCTGCCATTCGGTCGGGCCGTTCGAGGGGGAAACCTGCACGGCGGTGACCTTGTATTCAGGGCAGTTGGTGGCCCAATCCGAGAAGTCGGTGGTGATGACGTTGGCCTGCGTGTCGGGGTGGTGGAAGGTGGTGTAAACCACGCCGGGGGCCACGCGGTCGGTGATTTTCGCCTTGAGCGAGGTTTCGCCCGAGCGCGAGGCCAGTTTCACGAATTGCCCATCGCGCACGCCGCGCAGTTCGGCATCGTGCGGGTGGATTTCGAGAACGTCCTGATCGTGCCAGACCACGTTTTCGGTGCGGCGGGTTTGCGCGCCCACGTTGTATTGCGAGAGAATCCGCCCCGTGGTGAGCAGAAGCGGGAAGCGGGGGCCGGTTTTTTCGTCGGTTGCCACGTATTCGGTGACGATGAACTTGCCTTTGCCGCGCACGAAACCGTCGATATGCATCAAAGGCGTGCCTTCGGGGGCCTTTTCGTTGCAGGGCCATTGGACCGAGCCCATGGTTTCCAGCTTTTCATAGGAGACGCCCGCGAAGGACGGGGTGAGCAGGGCGATTTCGTCCATGATCTGGGCGGGGTGGGTATAGGCCCAGTTGGCGCCCATGGCTTGGGCAAACATCTGGGTCACCTCCCAGTCGGCATAGCCCTGTTTCGGGGCCATCACCTTGCGCACGCGGTTGATGCGGCGTTCGGCATTGGTGAAGGTGCCGTCCTTTTCAAGGAAGGAGGAACCGGGAAAGAACACGTGGGCGTAGTTTGCGGTCTCATTGAGGAAGAGGTCGTGGACGATGACGCAATCCATGGCGGCAAGGCCGGCTGCCACGTGTTTCGTGTCGGGGTCGGATTGCAGGATGTCTTCGCCCTGGCAGTAAAGGCCCTTGAAGGTGCCCTCGACAGCGGCATCGAGCATGTTGGGGATGCGGAGGCCGGGTTCATTGTCGATCTGGACGCCCCAGAGGGATTCGAACACCTCGCGCACGCTATCGTTCTTGACGTGGCGGTAGCCGGGCAGTTCGTGGGGGAACGACCCCATGTCGCAGGAACCTTGCACGTTGTTCTGGCCGCGCAGCGGGTTCACGCCCACGCCAGGGCGGCCGATATTGCCGGTGAGCATGGCAAGGTTGGCGATGCCGATGACGGTGGTGGAGCCTTGGGAATGTTCGGTGACGCCAAGGCCGTAGTAGATGGCGCCGTTGCCGTTGCGGGCATACAGGCGGGCGGCGGCGCGGAGTTCTTCGGCCGGAACGCCGGTGAGAAGCTGGGTCGCTTCGGGGCTGTGGCGGGGGTCGGAGATAAACTCGGCATAGTCTTGGAATTCATCCCAGTCGCAGCGGGTGCGGATGAAGTCTTCGTTGAACAGGCCTTCGGTCACGATGGTGTGGGCGATGGCGGTGACGACGGCCACGTTGGTGCCGGGAGTCAGTTGCAGGTGGTGCGATGCCTTGATGTGCGGGCCATCGACAAGGTCGATGCGGCGGGGATCGATGACGATCAGCTTGGCCCCGGCGCGCAGGCGTTTTTTGAGGCGCGACGCAAAGACGGGGTGGCCATCGGTGGGGTTGGCGCCGATCAGGATGACGGTGTCGGTATGTTCGACCGAGTCAAAATCTTGGGTTCCGGCCGAGGTGCCGAAGGTCTGGCCAAGGCCATAGCCGGTGGGCGAATGGCAGACGCGGGCGCAGGTGTCGGTGTTGTTGTTGCGGAACACCGCGCGGGTGAGTTTCTGGACGAGGTAGGTTTCCTCGTTCGTGCAGCGCGACGAGGTGATGACGCCGACCGAATGGCGGCCGTGCTTGGCGATGATGCCCTTCATGCGATTGGCGGCGAATTCCATCGCTTCGGGCCACGACACCTCTTTCCACGGGTCGGAGATCGAGTCGCGGATCATGGGCGAGAGGATGCGATCCTTGTGGCTGGCATAGCCATAGGCGAAGCGGCCCTTGACGCAGCTATGGCCGCGGTTGGCCTTGCCGTGTTTATAGGGGGTCATGCGGACGAGTTCGTCGCCGCGCATTTCGGCCTTGAAGCTGCAACCCACGCCGCAATAGGCGCAGGTGGTGATGACGGAGCGTTCGGGCGTGCCGATCTCGATCACCGATTTTTCCTGAAGCGTGGCGGTGGGGCAGGCCTGAACGCAGGCGCCGCAAGAGACGCAGTCGGAGGTGAGGGCGGTATCGGTTTTCGCGCCGAAGGAAACGCGGCTGTCGAAGCCGCGGCCTTCGATGGTCAGGGCGAAGGTGCCTTGCACTTCCTCGCAGGCGCGGACGCAGCGGGAACAGACGATGCACTTGGCGGGGTCGTATGCGAAGTAGGGGTTGCTGTCGTCTTTGGGCAGGTATTGGGGGTTCGCCTCGCCCGAGTTGTTCTTGGGTTTGAAGTGGGTTTCCACCGCCTCATACCGCACATCGCGCAGGCCGACGGCACCGGCCATATCTTGCAATTCGCAATCGCCATTGGCCGAGCAGGTAAGGCAATCGAGCGGGTGGTCGGAGATGTAAAGCTCCATCACGCCGCGGCGGAGTTGTTTGAGCTTGGCATTCTGGGTGTGGACCTTGAGGCCCGGTGCCACCGGCGTGGTGCAAGAGGCGGGGGTGCCCGCGCGGCCTTCGATTTCCACAAGGCAGAGGCGGCAGGAGCCGAAAGCATCGATGCTGTCGGTGGCGCAGAGTTTCGGCACGGTGATGCCGATTTCGGCGGCGGCACGCATGATGCTGGTGCCCTCGGGCACGGTGATGTCGAAGCCGTCGATGTTCAGCGTGACCATCGTCTTGGATTTCGACGCGGGGGTGCCGAAGTCGCGGTCGGGGATGATGAAGTCTTTCATTCGGCGGCCTCTTTCATCGCGGGGGCGAAGTCGTCGGGGAAGTGGGTGAGTGCGGACATCACGGGATAGGGGGTGAAACCGCCCAGCGCGCAGAGCGAGCCCGATTTCATGGTGGTGCAAAGGTCGGTGAGCAGCGGGATGGCGGCGGCATCGCCCTTGGCGATGCGGTCGATGGTTTCGGTGCCGCGCACCGCGCCGATGCGGCAGGGGGTGCATTTGCCGCAAGATTCGATGGCGCAGAATTCCATCGCGAAGCGGGCCTGTTTCAGCATGTCGGCGCTGTCGTCAAAGATGACGAGGCCGGCATGGCCGATAAGCCCCTCTTTCGCGCCGAATTCTTCATACCCGAAGGGGGTGTCGAACAGGGCGCGGGGGAAATAGGCGCCGAGGGGGCCGCCGACCTGCACCGCTTTCACGGGGCGGCCGGTGGCGGTGCCGCCGCCGATATCATCGACGATCTGGCCGAGGGTAAGGCCGAAGGCGGTTTCAAACAGGCCACCCTGTTTGACGTTTCCGGCGATTTGCAGCGGGATGGTCCCGCGCGAGCGGCCAAGGCCGAAGTCTTTGTAATAGGCCGCGCCGCGTTCGAAGATCACCGGAACGGTGGCGAGCGAGATGACGTTGTTGACCACGGTGGGGCGGCCAAGGAAGCCTTGCAGCGCGGGCAGCGGCGGTTTGGCGCGGACGACGCCGCGTTTGCCTTCGAGGCTGTTCAGGAGCGAGGTTTCCTCGCCGCAGACATAGGCGCCTGCGCCGACGCGGATTTCCATATCGAAGGCATAGACCGAGCCGAGGACCGAGGGGCCGAGGATACCGGCCTTGCGCGCGATTTCGACGGCTTGCGACATCACCTCGACCGCGTCGGGATATTCGCTGCGGATATAGGCGTAGCCTTTGGTCGCGCCCGTGGCGAGGCCCGCGATGACCATGCCTTCGATCAGGGTGAAGGGGTCGCCCTCCATCAGCATACGGTCGGCAAAGGTGCCGCTATCGCCTTCGTCGGCGTTGCAGACGATGTATTTCTGGTCTGCCTTGGCTTCGGAAACGGTTTTCCATTTGATGCCGGTGGGGAAGCCCGCGCCGCCACGGCCGCGCAGGCCGGAATTGGTGACCTCGGCCACGATGGTGGGGCGGTCCATGTAGAGGGCGCGGCGGAGACCGGCGAGGCCGCCATGGGCTTCGTAATCGGCAAGGCTGAGCGGGTCGATCACGCCCACGCGGGCAAAGGTGAGGCGGGTCTGTTTCGCCATCCAGGGCAGTTGGTCGGTGGGGCCGAGCGACAGGGGGCCGCCGTCGAAGATTTGCGCGACTTCGGCGGGGGTCATGGGGCCAAAGGCGATGCGGCCGGTTTCGGTTTCAACCTCGACCAGCGGTTCAAGCCAGACCATGCCGCGTGATCCGTTGCGGACGATCTGGGGTTTGATGCCGCGTTTTTGCGCCTCGGCCCGGATGGCGTTGGCAACGTCATCAGAGCCCAGCGCACGGGCGGCGGCATCGCGGGGGATGTAGATTTTCATCAGCGGACCCCTGCGAGGATGGTGTCGAGACGGGCTTCGTCGATGCGGCCCACGAGTTTGCCGTCGATCATGGCGGCGGGGGCACAGGCGCAGAGGCCGAGGCAGAAGATGGGTTCGAGTGTCACCTGACCGTCACGGGTGGTTTCGTGCCATTCGATGCCGAGTTGCTTTTGCGCGTGGGCGGCGACGCGGTCTGCGCCCATGGATTGGCAGGCTTCGGCGCGGCAGATTTTCAGGACGTGGCGGCCGGCCGGGTCTTCGCGGAAGTCGTGGTAGAAGGACATGACGCCATGCACTTCGGCCTTCGACAGGTTGAGGTGTTTGGCGATGACGGGAAGGGTATCGCGCGGGATATAGCCGAACTGGGCCTGAATGGCGTGGAGGATCGGAAGAAGCGGGCCTTCCATGCCGTCATGGGCGGTGAGGATATCCCCGGTGCGGGACAGGATTTCGGCGGTGGAAGCGGTCATGGCGGGCCCTTTGTTCGATAGGGCGGTGATGGCGCGGGTTGATAGGGAAATCAATATCAGTTTCCCGTTGTTTGATAGATGGGGCCTATTAAAACGGGTGTCATCCCCGCGGAGGCGGGGATCTGTCGGCGGTGCGCGGGCGGGGGGAGATCCCCGCTTTCGCGGGGATGACAGGGTAGGAGGGGCTGACACGGGCACGATGGCAAAGGCGCGTGCCTTTGCCATGCGGTGCGGGGTCGGCCATCCGGCCGTGCGCCCGAAGCACACGGCCAGCGCCCGCCCCGCCCACGGCGGGCGCTTCTTGCCCGCCGGGTCGGGCGCTGGCCTCTGTCGTTCTTGGGGGAAGCGGTCTTGCTGCGGGCGTTGCGAAGCGGGCGGGAAAACGCGGTGCGTTTTCTGCTCCGCCCGACTGGAGGTGGTTCAGACGTTGGCGGCTTTGCCAAACCGTTCCGCCTCGGCGATCAGGGCGGCGAGGACGGGGGTGGGCATGTCGCGGCGGGGGGCGATCAGGCCGACGAGGTGTTCGACTTCGGGTTCCACGATGGGGATGGCGCGAAGCTGGCCACCGCCTGCGAACATGAGCGCCAGTTCGCGGGGCACGATGCTGCACCAACGGCCTGTCATCACATGGGCGGTGAGGGCGATGGTGGAGTTACTCTCGATCTGGGCGGTGATGCGCGCGCCTGCTTCCGCAAGGTGCTGGTTGACGATGCGGCGGTTCTGCATGTCGCCGGTCAAGAGGACAAGCGGTTGTTCGGCAACCTCGGCCCATGACACGCTTTCGCGGTCAGCCAGGGGGGTGCCGGTGGCGCAGAGCAGGCGGTAAAATTCGGTGTAGAGCGGCACTTGGGCCACGCGGCCAAGGGGTTCGTTGTCGAGATAGGTCACGCCTGCGTCAAGTTCGAGCCGTTCGATACCGGCGAGGATTTCGGCGCTGGTGCGCGACAGGATCGAGACGCGCACATTGGGGTGGCGGGCCGTGAAGGGGCCGGTGAGGCCCGCGATCATCGGCAGCGCCGTGGGGATGACGCCAAGGCGGATGTTGCCGGAAAGGCCGGTGCGGACGGCGCGCATCTCGTCCTTTAGCGCGCGCATGTCGCCCGCGATGCGGCGGCCCCAGTCAAGCACGCGCTGGCCTTCGGGGGTGAGGCCCTGAAAGCGGCTGCCGCGAAAGACAAGCTGCACGCCAAGCTGGTCTTCAAGCTGGCGGATGGCGGAGGAGAGGGTGGGCTGCGTGACGCCGCAGATTTCGGCGGCGCGGCCGAAGTGACGCTCGTTCGCCAATGCGATGAACATTTCCAGCTTGTCGATCATGTGAGCAGCCTGACCCGATAAGGTGCTTGTCCGCAAGGGCTGCGGCCATTACCTCTGGCTTATGAGACGTTTCATTCCCTTCGTGAAGAAGCCCGCCTATGTGCCCGTCATCCGCCTTTCGGGGGCGATTGGCGCGGGGACGCGCGGTTTGTCGGATGCGGGGCTGGCGCCGCTGGTCGAGCGGGCCTTTTCGCGCGGCAAGCCCGCTGCGGTGGCGCTGCTGGTCAATTCGCCGGGGGGATCGGCGGTGCAATCATCGCTGATCGCGGCGCGAATCCGGCGGCTGGCCGAGGAGAAGAAGGTGCCGGTGCATGCCTTTGTCGAGGATGTGGCGGCATCGGGGGGGTATTGGCTGGCCTGTGCGGCGGATGACATCTGGGTGGATGCGTCCAGTATCGTGGGGTCGATCGGGGTGATTTTCGCGTCTTTCGGATTTCCCGAGGCGATGGCCAAGGCGGGGGTCGAGCGGCGGGTGGTGACGGCGGGGCGGTCGAAAAGTTTTGCCGACCCGTTTTTGCCGCAGAAGCCCGAGGATGTGGAGCGGCTGCGCGCGTTGCAGGGGCCGATCCATCAGGCGTTCATTGACCATGTGAAGGCGCGGCGCGGGGCGCGGCTGGATGCGGGGGCCGATCTGTTCAATGCCGATGTCTGGGTGGGGCAACAGGCGGTTGCGCTTGGCCTTGTGGACGGGGTGGCGCATGTGGTGCCGAAGTTGAAAGAGCTTTATGGCGAGAAGGTGCGGATGGTGCCCCTTGGCCAGAGGCGGAGCCTGTTGCAGCGGCTGGGCATGGCCGCGACCGAGGGGCTGTTGCAGGGCGTCGAGGAACGGGCGCTTTGGGCGCGCTACGGGCTATGATCAAGGGCGCGATCTTCTTTTTGCTGGTGATGGCCGCGATCGGCATGATCGGCAATGCCATTGCCCCCGGATCGGTGGGGCGGATGGTGCGAAAGCGGTTGCCCAAGGCGGCTAGATGCGGGCGCTGCGGGCGCTATGTGCTTGGCAAGACGGGTTGCGACTGCGGGAAGGGTTGAACGTCATGCGGGCTTTGGTGACGGGCGCGGGCAAAAGGCTTGGCCGCGCGATGGCGCTGTATCTGGCGCGGCGCGGGCATGACGTGGCGGTGCATTACGCCACAAGCGCCGAGGAAGCGCAGGCGGTGGTGGCCGAAATCGCCGCGATGGGGCGGCGGGCCGTGGCCGTGCAGGCCGACCTGTGCCGCGAGGACGAGGTGGCGGGTCTGGTGGGACGTGCGGCGCAAGGCTTGGGCGGGCCGCTGACCGTGCTGGTCAACAATGCGTCGATCTTTGAACATGACACGATCCGCACCGCCACGCGCGAAAGCTGGGACCGGCATATGGAATCGAACCTGCGGGCGCCGTTCGTGCTGATGCAGGGATTTGCCGCGCAGGTGCCTGCGGCGGTGCCGGACGCGGATGGCGAGCCCTTGGCGCAGGGTTTGGTGGTGAACATGATCGATCAGCGGGTGTGGAAACTGACGCCCGAATTTTCGACCTATACGTTGGCCAAGGCCGGGCTGTGGGCGCTGACGCAGACGGCGGCGCAGGGATTGGCGCCGGATGTGCGGGTGAACGGCATCGGGCCGGGGCCCACCTTGCGCGGTGGGCGGCAGGATGCGGCGGCGTTCCGGCGCCAGCGCGCGGCGACCGTGTTGAAGCGTGGCGCGGGCGAGGCCGATATCGTGGCGGCGCTGGGATTCCTGCTGGATTCGCCTGCCGTGACGGGGCAGATGATTGCGGTGGACGGGGGGCAACATCTGGCATGGGAAACGCCCGATGTGGTGGGTGTCGAGTAAAGTTGACGTAGGGGCAGCCTGGAGTTGTCCACTTTGGTGAACTGCTTCACGGCCGTGTTACAAATTCGTAAGGAATTTCAGCTATTTGCCCTGAACGGAAAATAATTCTGTTTCGTATCAATAGCTTACAAATTTGCCTAAAAATTAGGCATCCAAACGAAACGGGCGAAAAACAAGGGGAATCCGGCGATCTGCAAAACTTTCCCACGGAGTTATCCACAGAAACCGTGGACAGCTTTTCTCTTGCCCTTCGGGCGTGGGCGGTGCAGCCGGAAGTAGAATCAATGCAAACGGGATGCGGCGTTCAGAACCATGGCTGACGGGACGGAAAACGGGCTGCCGGAAGGCACGGAGGAGGGACAGGTCGCCACGGGATACGGGGTGATCCAAGGCTATCTGCGGACGCTCGATGCCTCGCCCGGGGTGTACCGGATGCTGAATGCCAAGGCCGAGGTGCTGTATGTCGGCAAGGCGCGGAACCTGAAGGCGCGGGTGTCGAATTACAGCCGCCCCAGCGCGCAACATTCGGGGCGCATCAGCCGCATGATTTCGGAAACCGCGTCGATGATGTTTCTGACGACGCGGACAGAGACCGAGGCGCTGCTGCTGGAGCAGAACCTGATCAAGCAGCTCAAGCCGCGCTACAACGTGCTTTTGCGCGATGACAAATCCTTTCCCAACATCCTGATCGGGAAAGAGCACGCCTTTCCCCAGATCAAGAAGCATCGCGGCAAGCGGTCGGAAAAGGGCAGCTACTTTGGCCCCTTTGCCAGTGCGGGGGCGGTGAACCGGACGCTGAACCAGTTGCAGCGGGTGTTCCTGTTGCGGACCTGTTCCGACCCGATGTTTGCCAGCCGCACGCGGCCCTGCCTGTTGCACCAGATCAAGCGGTGTTCGGCGCCCTGTGTGGGCAAGGTGACGCCTGCGGAATATGCCGCGCAGGTGCATGACGCCGAACAGTTCCTGTCAGGCAAATCGACGCAGATCCAGGCCGAGCTTGCCACGGCGATGGCGGCCGCATCCGAAGCGATGGAGTTCGAGCGGGCAGCGGCGCTGCGCGACCGGATACGGGCGCTGACCAATGTGCAGCAGGCGCAGGGCATCAACCCCAAGGGCGTGGCCGAGGCGGATGTGATCGCGCTGCATCTGGAGGGGGGGCAGGCCTGTGTGCAGGTGTTCTTCATCCGCGCGAACCAAAGCTGGGGGAACCGGGATTTCTACCCGAGGACCGGGTCGGGGGCGGAGGAGGCGGAGATTCTGGAAGCCTTTGTGACGCAGTTCTATGACGACAAGGAGCCGCCGCGGCTGGTGCTGCTGTCACATGCGGTGGAAAACCCCGATCTGGTGGCCGAGATGCTGGCGGAACGGGCGGGGCGCAGGGTCGAGATGGCGGTGCCGCTGCGGGGTGAAAAGGCCGAGCTGGTGGAAAACGCGGCGCGGAATGCGCGGGAAAGTCTGGCGCGGCGGATGGCGGAAGGGGCGGCGCAGTCGAAGCTGCTGGTGGCGCTGGCGGATGCGTTCGATCTGGATGCGCCGCCGCGCCGGATCGAGATTTACGACAACGCGCATATCCAAGGGTCCGATGCCGTGGGGGGGATGGTGGTTGCGGGGCCCGAGGGGTTTATCAAGGGGCAGTACCGCAAGTTCAACATCAAGGGCGCTGCGGGCAAGGCGGGCGACGATTTCGGGATGATGAAAGAGGTTCTGTCGCGGCGGTTCGAGCGGTTGCTGAAGGAAGACCCCGAGCGCAAGTCGGACGCGTGGCCGGATTTGCTGCTGATCGACGGGGGTGCGGGGCAGGTATCGGCCGTGGGCGAGATCTTGGCCGAGTTGGGGGTGGATGATGTGCCCTTTGTCGGGGTGGCCAAGGGGATTGACAGGGATGCGGGCAAGGAAGAGTTCTACCGCCCCGGCGAGCCGGTCTTTGCCTTGCAGCGGAACGATCCGGTTCTGTATTTCATCCAGCGGATGCGGGACGAGGCGCATAGATGGGCCAATGGGGCGCATAAGGCCAAGCGGTCAAAGGCGATCAGCGTGACGCCGCTGGACGATGTGCCAGGGGTGGGGGCGGCGCGCAAGCGGGCGCTGCTGGCGCATTTCGGCAGCGCCAAGGCGGTGGCGCGGGCGGGGGTGTCTGACCTGATGGCGGTGGACGGGATTTCCGAGGCGATGGCGCAGGTGATCCATGACTTTTTTCATGATCGCTGAAAGTCGCCCGCGGCGCGTGCCGCGGGCGGTGCGGAACGATGCCGCTGCGGCGCCCGTGCGCCGAACGCACGGGCCGCGCCCGCCCTGCGGGGGGCGGGCGCGTAAACGCACCCGCCGGGCGGGCGCGGCCCGTGCCTGATACCTGTGGTGTTGCGGATGGCCCCTTGCGGCTTCGTTGCCTCAGCCGCAATCGGACCGGCTCAACGCGCCACTGGCGCGTTGCGCGACGGTCCTCTTATTCGTCACCCTTTTCGCCATCATCCCTGGCCGCGATGTCGCGCTGGACGGTTTCATCCGAGAACAGGCGGCGGGTTTCGTCGAGACGGTCGAAGGTGAGGTCTGGCAGGAAGCGCAGTTCGGGCGCGTATTTCAGCGTCATCTCGCGGCCCAGACGGCGGCGCAGTTCATAGGCGTTGCGGGCAAGCGCGGTGATCGCATCCTCGGCGGTGCCGGTGCCCATGAGGGGCATGACATAGATCGTGGCGACCTTGAGGTCGGTCGAACAGGACACCTCGCCTATGGTGATCGACATGCGGTTCAGGTCGGGATCGTGGATCTCGGCGCGGTTGAGCATATCGGACAGCGTGCGGCGGATGAGTTCACCGACGCGCAGCTGGCGCTGTTTCGAGCTTTGGGACTGGGGGCGCTTTGTTGACATGGGCGTGACATAGGGGTTTTGGCCCAAAGGCGCAACGGCAGGCTTTCACGGGCGGTGCGAAGCGGCTAAAGCGGGACAAAAGCGGGGGAGTGCCATGGACAAGCCGGGGATCGTGATCACGGGCGCATCGGGCCGGATGGGGCAGATGCTGGTGCGGGCGGTGACGGCATCGGACAGGGCGCGGCTGGTGGGCTGTGTGGAACGGCCGGGCCATGGCTGGCTGGGCCGCGATGTGGGCGAATGCATGGGCGGGGCAGCGCTGGGTGTGACGGTGACGGATGACCCGCTGGAGGCCTTTGCGAAGGCGCAGGCGGTGATCGATTTCACCGCGCCCGCCGCGACGGTGGAGTTTGCCGCACTGGCCGCGCAGGCCCGCGCGGTGCATGTGATCGGCACCACGGGGCTGGAGGCAGTGCATCTGGCCGCGATCGAGGCCGCGGCGCGGCATGCGGTGGTGGTGCGGGCGGGGAACATGTCACTGGGCGTGAACCTGCTGGTGAAGCTGACGCAGAAGGTGGCGCAGGCCTTGGATGCCGACTGGGATATCGAGGTGATCGAGGCGCATCACCGCCACAAGGTGGATGCGCCATCGGGCACGGCGCTGATGCTGGGGCAGGCCGCCGCCGAAGGGCGGGGCGTGGCGCTGGAGGATGCGCGGGTTTCGGGGCGGGACGGGATTACCGGGGCGCGCGCGCGCGGGACCATCGGGTTTTCGGCCATTCGCGGCGGGGATATCGTGGGCGAGCATGACGTGCTGTTCGCGGCGGAAGGCGAGCGGATCGTGCTGCGCCATGTGGCGACCGACCGCGCCATCTTTGCCCGCGGGGCGCTGAAGGCGGCGATCTGGGGGCAGGGGCAGAAGCCCGGCCAATACGACATGATGGATGTGCTGGGGCTTTAGACCGGCGTTGCAAAGGGGGGCTGTCTGCCCCCCACGGCGCGTGCCGCGCCTTCCCCCCGAGAGTATTTGGGCAAAGGTGAAGGGGAACGGATGGTTCCGTGATCCGGCAGGGGGTGGTTTTGCGTATAAGGGCGGAACCAGCCGGTGTGCCCATGAGAACGACCTGTCTTTCGATGATCGTCTGTCTGACCGCCCTGCCCGCTTTGGCGGACGGCTATGCGCGGATCAGCGAGCGCGATGCCTTTCTGGACACGGTGGAGGGCAAGGAGTTGCGGCTGTGGCCGCTGGGCATTTCGCTGGTGGTGGCGCCGGATGGCAGGATCACCGGCGAGGCGCTGGGTTGGGATGTTTCGGGCAAGTGGGAATGGCGCGACGGCTATTTCTGCCGCGAGATGGACTGGTCGGGCTATCCCATTCCGATGAATTGCCAGTTGGTCGAGGCGGATGGCGGCACGATCCGCTTTACCGTCGATCAGGGCAAGGGCGAGTCGGCCAGTTTCAGCCTGCGTTAGAAATCGATCGCGAGACCCTTCTTTTCCCAATCGCCATAGCGGACGGGTTCGGGGCCGTCGCGGCCGCCGAGTTCGGGCGGCAGGGGTGGCGCCTTGGCCGCAAGTTTGCGGCGTTCTTCCGCCTCGGCCAGGGCGCGGAGGGCGGCGGGGGGGAGATCGCGTTGGTCTGTCATGATGGGTTCCGCTTTCTGTTACGTTGATATACGCGGCGGGGGCGGATGAACAAGGGTGCGGGCCATGGCGGCAGAGGGATTGGCGGCGCGGGCGGCGGCGGTTGGCCTGCTGGGGGCCGTGCTGGCCGAGGGACAGGCGATGGCCGAGGCCGTGGCCGACGAGCAGGGGCCGCTGGCGGGGCTGACGCCTTCGGACAAGGCGCGGGCGCAGAGGCTGGCGCTGGCCTGCCTGCGGAATCTGGAACGCTGCGACCGTGTGCTGGAGGCGCATTTGCGAAAGGCGCCGCCGCGGCTGGTGCAGAATGCGCTGCGGCTGGCGGTGACGGAACTGGCGCTGGGCGGGGCCGCGCATGGCGTGGTGAACGCGGCGGTCGAGATCGTGCGGCGGGGCAAGCGGACGGGGCATATGGCAGGGCTGGTCAATGCCGTGCTGCGGCAGGTGCCCGAGGCGCCCTTTGACGGGCTGGCGGTGCAGAAGATGCCGCGCTGGCTGCGGCAGCCTTTGGTTCACGCTTGGGGGCGCGAGGTGGTGGCGGCGATCGAGGCGGTGCAGGCGGAAGCGCCCCCGCTTGACCTGACGCTGCGGGCGGGGGGCGAGGCGCCCGAGGGCGAGGTTTTGCCGACGGGATCGTTGCGGCTGGCCGGGGCGGGGCAGGTTTCGGCGCTGGCCGGATATGCGACCGGCGGCTGGTGGGTGCAGGATGCGGCGGCGGCCCTGGCCGTGCGGTTGCTGGCGCCTGCGGCGGGGGAGCGGGTGCTGGATCTGTGCGCGGCACCGGGCGGCAAGACGATGCAGATGGCGGCAAGCGGGGCGCATGTGACGGCGCTGGATATTTCGGGGCCGCGGATGGAGCGGGTGCGGGACAATCTGGCACGGACGGGGCTGGAGGCCGCGCTGGTGGTGGCCGATGCGCTGCATTGGGAGGCCGAGGGGCTGTTCGATGCGGTGCTGCTGGATGCGCCCTGTTCGGCCACGGGGACGATCCGGCGGCATCCTGACCTGCCCTTTGTGAAGGATGGGTCAGAGGTGGCGGGGCTGGTCGCGTTGCAGGCGGCAATGCTGGATCGGGCTTTGGAGATGGTGAAGCCCGGGGGGCGGGTGGTGTTCTGCACCTGCTCGCTTTTGGCCGAGGAAGGCGAGGGGCAGTTGGCGGCGGCGCTGGCGCGGCATGCGGGGCTGCGGGCGGAGCGGGTCGAGATTGCGGGTGTCGCGCCGGAGTGGTGGACGGCAGAGGGCGGGTTGCGGCTGCGGCCGGATTACTGGGCCGAGCGGGGCGGGATGGACGGGTTCTTCATGGTGCGGCTGGTGAAGGGCTAAAGCCAGTTCTTCCAGCGGAAATAGAGCCACGCGCATAGCGACGAGGCGACCATGGCCACAAGGGCGGCGGGATAGCCGAAGGCCCATTCCAGTTCGGGCATGACGCGGAAATTCATGCCGTAGATCGCCGCGATCAGCAGCGGCGGCGAGAACAGCACGGTTACGACCGAGAGGATGCGGAAGGTCGCGTTCTGGGCGAGGTTGATCATGCCGAGCGTCAGGTCGGTGGCCTGTGCCACGCGGGACGAAAGAAAATCGGTGTGCACCTCGAGCGCGTTGAGGTCGCGGCGGAGCGCCTTGAGATTGGGTTCGAGACGCAGGTCGCCGTTGCGGTCGGACTGGTCGTAGAAGCCGATCGCGCGGTCGAGCGTGAGCAGGCTGAGGCGGAGGATGCCGATCAGATGGCCTTCGCGGCCAAGGCGGCGCAGCGCGACCTCGAGCCGGTCCTGGGAATGTTTGTGCTGGTGGGGTTCGTGGATGACGCGGCCGAGCTGGTCGAGATTGCGGCCGACGGATTCGAGCAGGTCGGCGATGCGGCCGGTGATTTCTTCCATCAGCGACAGGAAAACGGCATGGGCGCTGGCGCAGCCGGGGCCGGTTTTTTCGGCGCGGGTGGGATAGGTTTCGAAGGGGCGGGCGCGGTGGTGGCGCACGGTGACAAGGCGTTCATGCGAGAGGATGAAGCTGACCGGGCCCGAGATGGGTTCGTTGCCGGTGGAATGGCCGGGAAGGACGACAGTGATGTAATCGAGCTTGCCTTCGCGGTAGAGGCGGTTCGAGATTTCGATTTCCTCCATATCGGCAAGGGTGGGCACGTCGATGCCCAGCGCCGCCACGGCCTGCGATTCGGCCGGGGTGGGGCGGAGGACATCGATCCAAACGGCTTGGCCGATGTCGGCGGTTTCGGGCAGGCGGGTCAGGGTGCCGCCGGATTCGGTATAGGCATGCAGCATGGCGGGCCCCTTCGCGTTGCGTCAGGGATAGCACAAACCGCAAAAGCGTAAAGTCAGCGTGTCAGAAGCGCGGCGAGCGGGGCGTTCTGGCGGCCGACGGCGGCGTTGAGGGCTGCGAGTGTCATGGCGTCGTCCTTGACGTATTCGACGAACATCATGTTGAGGTTGTTGAAGATCACCTCGCCCATGGCGCGGGCGTCGATGTCGGGGCGGGCGATGCCGCGCGATTGCAGGGCGGTGATGAGGGCGCAGACCTGCGCGGCGAGCATGTGGTCAAGTTCGGTGAAGCGGGTGGAAAAGGGCGTGCCCGGCGCGTCGATGGTGATGGCAAGGGCGGTGCGCCACATCTCTTTGGACAGGTAGTGCAGCGAGTGGTCGTAATAGCCGCCGATCAGGTCTGACAGGGCCTGTTCCACCGAAGGCGGCGGATCGGTGACGATGGCGGCGCCTGCGGCGAGCACCTCTTCCACCTCCATCACCACGATGGCGAGCAGAAGATCGCCCTTTGTTTCAAAGTAGTTATAGCAGGTGCCGACCGATACTTCGGCAGCGCGGGCGATATCGTCGATGCGGATCGCGCCATAGCCGACCTGACGGAACAGTTGCGACGCGGATTCGAGGATGCGTCTTGTACGGTGGGCTTTCTGGCGTTCGCGCAGACCTGTCATCGGGCCAATCTGTGAAAAAACGGGGTGGTTTGACATTGACTTCAAAAATGAACGAACTCAATTCTTTTCTGAATGCGCCGCGAGAGCGCCCCCAACCGACAGGAGAGAGAGATGACCCCAAGGCAGATGCTGCCGGCAACGGCATTCGGACTGATCGTGATGGCCGTGCCTTCTTTTGCACAGGAATTGAACGCGCTGGTCTGGTGTGACCATACCGACCCCGCGCTTGTGGCGCCGTTCGAGGAAAAGTTCGGCGTCAAGGTGAATGTGAAGGAATACGAGGGCACGGCGGCGGGGCTGGCCATTCTGGACCAGAGCCAGCCGGGCGACTGGGATGTGATGGTGATCGATGCGGTCGATGTGGGCCGTGCGGTCGAGGCGGGGCGGCTGGCGGAAATTCCGGCCGATGCGCTGCCGACGGGCGATTTCTTTCCCGAGCTGGTGATGCCCGAGAACAATGTGGTGGGCGGCAAGACCTATGCCGTGACCGAGAAATTCGGCTACAACACGATTTCCTATGACAAGACCAAGGTCGATCCTGCCGATATGGAGGATATGGCCGTTCTGACCGGCGGGAAATATGACGGCCGGATCGGGATTTATGACTATTACCTGCCGGTGCTGGGGCTTGTCGCGCTGGGGCAGGGCATGAAAACCGCCGATATCAATGCCGATACGCTGCCCAAGCTGAAAGAGCCGCTGATGGCGCTGCGGAAGGCATCAAAGCAGGTGTCGGACGTGGTTTCGAGCCAGACGGCGCTGGCCACGGGCGAGGTGGATATTGTCGTGGGCGGGGGTGAATGGCTGACGGCGGTGCTGGCGGCGGACAACCCGAACCTTGACTGGACGATTCCGAAACAGGGCGGCTTGCGCTGGGCGCAGTCGATCGGGGTGGTGGCGGGCACGACGCAGCCCGACCTTGCGCTGGAGTTCGTGAAATACATCGTCAGCCCCGAGGGGCAGGCGCGGCTGGCCACGGCAAGCTGCTATTGGGGCATGCCCGCCAATGCCAAAGCGGGCGATGTGCTGACGCCCGAACAGAAAACCGTGCTGCGCTGGGACCAACAGCCCGAATTCCTGAAGCGGTCGCAGCTTTACCCCATTCCTGATGCCGCGACCGATACCGCGATGCAGGATATGTGGACCGAGATGCTGAACCAGTGACGCTGGAACGGCAGGAACGCAGGCTGGGCTGGGGCCTTGTGGCCCCGGCGCTGGTATGGACGGGGGCGTTCTTTGCGCTGCCCTTCCTTGCCATGGTGGCGCTGTCCTTTGCCCATATGGAGGGGCGCACGGTTGTGCGCGGGTTCGACGCGGGCAATTACGTGCGGGCCTTTACCGACTGGACCATGGTGAAGGCGCTGGTCAACAGCCTTGAGATCACGCTGATCGTGACGGCGGTTTCGGTGCTGCTGGCCTATCCGCTGGCGGCGATCATCGCGTTTCGGGTGCCGGCACGGTGGCAGAGGCTGGCGCTGCTGATGGCGGTGCTGCCGTTCTGGACAAGCTATGTCGTGCGGTCCTATGCGTGGCTGCTGGTGCTGGGGCAGAAGGGGGTGGTGAACACCACGCTTCTGGCGCTGGGGCTGATTGCGGAGCCGTTGCAGATGGCTTCGACCCGCTTTGCGACGGTGACGGGGTTCGTGCATTTCTTCGTCATGCTGCTGACGCTGACGATTTACGCCAACCTGATCCAGCTTTCGCCCAACTACCTGCGGGCGGCGGCCGATCTGGGGGCGGGGCGGTGGCAGGTGTTCCGCCATGTGGTGCTGCCGCTGACCCTGCCGGGGGTGGTGACGGGGGCATTCCTGACATTCGTGCTGTGCATCGGGGATTACATCACGCCGCAGATTCTGGGCGGCAATACCGAGCTGACGCTGCCGCAGCTGATCATGTTGCAGATGGGCAGAAGCGGGAATTTCCCGCTGGCGAGCGCGCTTTCGGTGGTTCTGATGGGGATCGTGACGCTGGCCTATCTGGCCAGCGCCCGCTGGGTGAGGCTGGACCGGGTATGAGGGCGCTAAGCTGGTTGTATATGGCGGTTGCCTATCTGTTCATCTTTCTTCCCGTGGCAGTTCTGGTGGCGTTCTCGTTTCAGGCGGGTCGGCTGCCGGTGCCGCCTTTTCAGGGGTTCTCCTTGCGGTGGTATGAAAAGGTGCTGGGCGACCGCGACCTGATGGCGGCGCTGGGCCATTCGTTTCTGGTGGCGGTGGTGTCATCGGCGCTGGCGCTTTGCCTGGGGTTTCTGGCGGCGCATGCGCTGGCGCGGGTGCGGCTGCCGGGATCGGTGCTGATGCGGGGGCTGCTGATCGCGCCGATGACGGTGAGTTACCTGATCATCGCGCTGGGGCTGCTGACGGTTTTCGGAAGCCTGGGGATCAGGCTGTCGCTGTGGACGGTGGGGGCGGGGCATGTGGTGATCAACCTGCCTTTGTGCTTTGCCATCTGTTACGCGGCCATGGGCGACCAACAGCGATCGGCCGAGCGGGCGGCGCGGGATCTGGGTGCTGCGGAATGGCAGGTGCTGGCCTATGTGTCGGCGCCGATGCTGGCGGCGCCGCTGGCGGCGGCGTTCTTTCTGTCGGTGACGTTTTCGTGGGACGAGTTCATCATCGCGTTCCTGCTGACGCGGTTCGATGTGACGTTGCCCGTGGAAATCTGGTCGATGCTGCGGTCGGGGCTTTCGCCGGCGACGAATGCGGTGGGATCATTGGTGTTTCTGGTGTCGGTCACGCTGGTTGTGGCGTTGGAAATGCTGGTTTTCAGGAGGGCGAAATGACCGCAGGCGTTTTGGTGCGGGGGGTTTCGCAACGCTATGGGCAGGCCATGGCGCTGGATGATGTCAGCCTTGAGATTGCGGCGGGCGAATATGTGGTGCTGCTGGGGCCTTCGGGATGCGGCAAGACCACGCTGCTTAATCTGATCGGGGGCTTTGCCGAGCCTGCGGCAGGCGCGGTGCTGATTGGCGGGCGGGATATGGCGGGGGTTGCGCCGAAGGACCGGCCCACGACGACGGTGTTTCAGGATTACGCGCTGTTTCCGCATATGACGCTGGCCGAGAATGTGGGATTTGGCCTGCGGATGCGGGGCGCGGGCAAGGCCGAGCGCGCGGCGCGGGCGGACGAGATGCTGGCGCTGGTGGGGCTGGCGGGGCGGGGCGACCGGCGGCCGCATGAACTGAGCGGGGGGCAGCGGCAGCGGGTGGCGCTGGCGCGGGCTTTGGCCGTTTCGCCCGATGTGCTGTTGCTGGACGAGCCGTTGGGGGCGCTGGACCTGAAGCTGCGGCGGGCCATGCAGGACGAGTTGAAGGCGATCCAGCGCAAGGTGGGGACGACCTTTGTGCATGTGACGCATGATCAGGAAGAGGCGATGGCGATTGCCGACCGGATCGTGGTGATGCAGGCGGGGCGCATCGCGGATATGGGCCCCCCGCGCGAGGTGTATCTGCGCCCGAAAAGCCTGTTCTCGGCCGGGTTCATGGGCGAGGTGAACCGGATCGAGGTGGCAGGGGGCCGGTCGGCGCTGGGGCCGATGGCGGTGGCCGACGGGGTGCTGTGCATCCGGCCCGAGGCGATTTCGGCAGGCGGGGCGCTGCGGCTGGGGCGCTGCGTGGTGCGGGATATGGCGTTCTTTGGGGCCTATCTGCGCGCCCATGTGGTGCCCGAGGCCGCGCCCGGCATGGTGCTGGTGGTGCATCTGCCGCAGGGCGCCGAGGTGGCGGCGGGCGATGTGCTGGATCTGGGCGCAGACGCGCATGTGGTGCTGTGATGGACCGGATGGGACCGCAGGATTGGTGGCGGGTGCGGACCGTCGGGGATGGCGTGACATGGATCGACGAGCCGCATATCCATGAATTCTACCGCTGCAATGTCTGGCATGTGCGCGGGCGCGATGGCGACATGCTGGTGGATAGCGGGATGGGGGTTGTGAGTTTGCGCGACTGGGTGCCGCTGGTGACGGAGCGGCCGCTCGAGGCGGTGGCGAGCCATACGCATTTTGACCATATCGGGTGCCATCATGAGTTCGCGTGCCGGTCGTGCCACGGGGCCGAGGCCGAGATGATGCGAAGCCCCGCGCGGGCGGCGGTGCTGGCCGATCCTTATGTGACGGATGACATTTTCACCGCCCTGCCGCCCCTGCCCTATCAGTCGGCCACCTATGCGGTGACGGCGGCCCCTGCGACGCGGTTGCTGTGGGATGGGGATGTGGTCGATCTGGGCGACCGGCATTTCGAGGTGATCCACACGCCCGGCCATTCACCCGGCGGGATTGCCCTGTGGGAGGCGGCGACGGGGGTGCTGTTTTCGGGCGATATCGTCTATGACGGGCCGCTGATCGAGGACACCTATCACGCGAACGCTGCCGATTATGTGGCGAGCATGAAGCGGCTGCATGACCTGCCCGTGCGCGTGGTGCATGGCGGGCATTTCGCAAGTTACGGGCGCGCACGGCACCGCGAGATCATCGGGAACTGGCTGAAGGAGAAGGACGCATGAGCAGGTTCAACCAACCCCTTGGCGGCAATGACATGCCGCGTTTCGGCGGACCGGCGACGATGATGCGCCTGCCTGCGGCGGAAACGGCGGCGGGGCTGGATGTGGCGTTCATCGGGGTGCCGATGGATCATGGCACATCGAACCGGTCGGGCACGCGGTTGGGGCCGCGCCAGATACGGGACGAAAGCCGGATGCTGCGGCCGTTCAACATGGCAACGGGGGCGGCGCCGTTCGAGCATTTGCAGGTGGCCGATATTGGCGATGTTCCGGTCAACACGTTCGATCTGAAAAAGACTGTGGACATCATCACCGCGCATTATCGGGGCGTGCTGGCGCAGGGGGCAAAGCCGCTGACGCTGGGGGGTGACCATACGCTGACATGGCCGATCCTGCGGGCGATGAACGAAAAGCACGGGCCTGTGGCGCTGATCCATATCGATGCCCATGCCGATATCAACGAGACGATGTTCGGGGAAACCGTGGCGCATGGCTGCCCGTTCCGGCGGGCGTGGGAGGATGGCTGCCTGATCAATGACAAGGTGTTCCAGATCGGTCTGCGCGGGACGGGGTACAGCCCCGACGATTTCGACTGGGCGCGCGGGCAGGGCTGGACGGTGGTGCAGGCCGAGGAGTGCTGGGGCAAATCGCTGGTCGGGCTGATGGAACAGGTGCGGGCGAAGATCGGGGATGCGCCGGTTTACATTACCTATGACATCGACAGCCTTGACCCCGCCTTTGCCCCGGGGACGGGGACGGTCGAGGTGGGGGGCCTGACCACGTGGCAGGCGCTGGAGATCATTCGCGGTTGCGCGGGGTTGAACATCGTGGGGGGCGATCTGGTCGAGGTATCGCCGCCCTATGACATGACGGGAAACACGGCGCTGATCGGGGCGAATTTGCTGTACGAAATGCTGTGCGTGATGCCGGGCGTGCCGCAGAAACCTTCGCGCTGGTCTGGGCTGGCGTTCTGAGCGGGGCGCGGGGCGCGGGCTGTCATCCCCGCGAAAGCGGGGATCTTTGGCCACCGGTTGCCGGGAGATCCCCGCTTGCGCGGGGATGACAGGCGGGAGTCAGAGCTGGCGGTAGGGGAAAAGGGAGGGGGCCTTCTGCCCCCTCGGGCCGCGGGGCGCGGCCCTCACCCCCGAGGATATTTGGGCGAATGTGAAAAGGGAAAGGGCGCGGGGGTCATTCCGCGCCCTGTTCTGTTTGATGTGACGCTATTCCGCCACGTGCAGCGTGGGGGCGCCCCGTTGCGGGGGGCGGCCGTCGAGGCGGGCTTCGAGTGCGTCGATGCGTTCGGCCAGCACATGGGCGGGGGGTTCGTCGGGTTCGCTTTCCTTTGGGCCGATGATGCGGCTGAACAGGCGGCCGACGAGGCGCGAGAGGTCATCCATGATGAGGAAGAAGGCGGGCACCACGACCAGTGACAGCACCGTCGAGACGATGATGCCGCCGATCACCGCCGTGGCCATGGGGGCGCGGAACGAGCCGCCTTCGCCCACGCCCAGCGCCGAGGGGAGCATGCCTGCCGACATGGCGATGGAGGTCATCACGATGGGGCGGGCGCGTTTGTGGCCGGCCTCGATCACCGATTGGAAGCGGTCCATGCCTTGGGCGCGCATTTCGATGGCGAAATCGATCAGCAGGATGGCGTTCTTGGTCACGATGCCCATCAGCATGAGGATACCGATCAGAACCGGCATCGACAGGGCGGAGCCTGTCAGGATCAGCGCCGCGGCCACGCCGCCGATGGCGAGGGGAAGCGAGAACAGGATCGTGAAGGGCTGGATGACCGAGCGGAAGAGAAGGATCAGCACGGTCAGCACCAGCATCAGGCCCATGATCATGGCATTGCCGAAGCTGGCCATGAGTTCGCCCTGAACCTCGGCATCGCCGGATTCCTCGATGCGGGCGGTGGGGGGCATCTGGACCGAATCCGCGATTTCCTTGAAGCGGGCCGAGGCGGTGCCGAGTGCCACGCCCACGGGCAGGTTGGCGCCGATGGTGGCGCGGCGTTCGCGGTTGAGGCGATCGACGATCGACGGGCCTTCGGCGATGCGGATATCGGCCACGGTGGAGAGCGGGACCGAACCGGTGGCGGTGGGCACGCGCAGGGCGGCGATGCGGGCGAGGTCTTCGCGGCTGGCATCGTTGAGGCGCACGCGCACCGGGATCAGGCGGTTGTCGATGGAGAGTTTGGCCAAGGCGCCGTCAACATCACCGATGGTGGCGACGCGGACGGTTTGCGCGATGGACTGGGTGGTGACGCCAAGGCGGGCGGCTTCGGTCGCACGCGGGGTGATCTGCACCTCGGGGCGGGGAAGGGCGCCTTCGGAGGCGACGTTGGCAAGAAGCGGATCGCCCGAAAGCGCCGCTTCGAGGCGGGCGACGGCGAGGTTCAGGTCAGCCTCGTTTTCCGCAAGGATCGAGAAGGAGAGGTCACGTTCGCCGCGATCATTGAGCTTGAAGGCGCGGATGTCGGGGATGGCGTGAAGTTTGTCGAAGATCTGCGCCTCGATCACGTTCTGGGGCGTGTCGCGGCCCTGATTGGTGACATCGGGGACGATCCAGCCGAGGACGGGCACCTTGTTCACCACCTGGCTGAGTTTCAGCAGCAGCGAATGGTCGAGACGGTCAAGCAGCACGGTGACAGAGGCGCGGCGGATGTCGCGGTCGCCGGTGGGCGACGAGCCGCCCACGACCATGACATCGCGCACGCCCGGGATGGTCATGATGGTCTTGACCATGGCGTCGGTGGTGCGGGCGGTTTCGTCCAGCGTGGCGCCGGGGGGCAGTTCGACGGAAATCGGGATACGGCTGACATCTTCGGGCGGCAGGAAGCTGCCCGGGACTTTCAGCATGAAGTGGATCGAGACGGCCAGCACGCCAAAGGCGCCGAGCAGGGTGAGGTAGCGGGCGGGGATTTTCCACAGGTGGCCCGAGGTGGTGGTGGAGACCAGCCGCAGATAGCCGCGCATCACGGGGCCATCCTCTTCGCCTTCGATATGCGCATCTTTCGAGCGCATGAGATAGGCGGCCATCATCGGGGTGATCAGGCGGGCGACGAGCAAGGAGAACAGCACGGCGATGGCGACCGTCAGGCCGAATTGCCGGAAGTATTGGCCGGGGATGCCCGGCATGAAGGACACGGGCACGAACACGGCCACGATGGTGAAGGTGGTGGCGATGACGGCGAGGCCGATTTCATCGGCGGCGTCGATGGCGGCGCGGTAGGGGGTTTTGCCCATGCGGATATGTCGTGAGATGTTTTCCACCTCGACAATCGCGTCATCGACAAGGATGCCGGTGGCCAGCGTGATGGCAAGGAAGCTGACAAGGTTCAGCGAGAAATCGAGCAGATCCATGATGTAGAAGGTGGGCACTGCCGAAAGCGGCAGGGCCACGGCCGAGATCAGCGTGGCGCGCCAGTTTTTCAGGAAGGCCAGCACCACGAGAACGGCGAGAAGCGCGCCTTCGAGCAGGGTGTGAAGGGCGGCTTCGTAGTTGCCATAGGTGTAGAACACCGTTTCATCGACAAGGTTGATGCCGACCTTGGGATATTTGGCGCGCAGTTCATCAAGCTGTTTGTTGACGGTTTCGGCAACCGACACTTCGGAGGCGCCCTTGGCGCGGAACACGGCGAAGGTGACGACCTGCTGGCCGTTCACCTTGGCGAAGGAGCGGAGTTCTTCGTAGGTATCGACGATGCTGCCAAGGTCGGACAGGCGCACATGGCGGCCCGAGGGCAGCGCGATGGTGGTGGTCGAGAGTTTCTCGACGGTCGAGGCATCGCCAAGGGTGCGGATGGCCTGTTCGCCCGAACCGAGTTCGGACCGCCCTGCCCCGAGATTGGTGTTGGTGGCGCGCAGCTGCGCGTTTACGGCGGCGGCGGTGATGCCGTAGCTGTCGAGTTTGACGGGGTCGAGCAGCACACGGATTTCACGGTCGGCGCCGCCGTAACGGTCAACCCGGCCGATGCCGGGGCGGCCCTGAAGGGCGCGGATGACGGTATCATCGACGAACCACGACACTTCCTCCATCGTCATGTCGGGGGCGCTGACGGCGAAGGTCATGATTGCCTGACCTTCGACATCGATGCGGGAAACGATGGGGGCGTCGATATCGCCCGGCAGGTCGCCGCGGACGCGGTCGATGGCGTCTTTGGTATCCTGCACCGCTTTGTCGGTGGGAATTTCCATGCGGAATTCGACGGCGGTGGTGGAAATGCCGTCGGTCACGGTGGAGGTGATGTTCTTGACGCCGGTGATGCCTGCGACGGCATCTTCGATCTTTTTCGTCACCTGCGTTTCCATTTCGGCCGGCGCGGCGCCCGACTGGGCGACCGAGATGGCGACGACGGGAACGTCGATATTGGGGAAGCGGGTGATGGGCAGGGAGTTGAAGCTTTGCCAGCCCAAGACCAGCATCATGAAGAAGAACAGCAGCGGCGCGACGGGGTTACGGATGGACCAGGCGGAAAAGTTCATGGCTGTCCCTTTCAGTTCGCGTCGGCGGTGGGAACGGGATTGATCTTGTCGCCGTCGCGGACGAAGGCGCCGGCCTTGGTGACGATGGTGTCACCTTCGGCCAGACCCGAGACGACCTCGATCCAGCCACGGTCGCGGATGCCGGTTTCGACGGGCAGGCGAGAGACGGTGCCACCCGACACGCGCATGACGGCGCTGCCATCGGGGCCCGACCCCACGGCGGTGACGGGGACGGCGATGGTGTCACGTTCGGCCACAAGGATTTCGGCATCGAGGAACATGCCTTCGCGGATCAGATCGGGCTGGTCGATGCTGATGCGGGCGCGGCCAAGGCGGGTGGTGGCATCAATGGTGGGTTCGACAAGGCGGACCGTGCCGGTGAGGGGCTTGGTGGTGCCGACGGCGACCATGCTGACCTTTTGGCCGGGGGCAAGGCGGGTCAGGTCAACCTCGGACACATCGGCGTTCAGTTCGAGCGCGCCATCGCGGATCATGGTGAACATGGGCTGGCCCGCGCCCGAGGCGATGGCGCCGATCACGGCGTTGCGCTGGGTGATGATGCCATCGACGGGGGCTTTCACCTCGGACCGTTCGAGGCTGAGTTCGAGATTGGCCAGCTGGGCCTGCACCAGTTCGACCTGCGCGCGGGCGGCTTCGAGCGACTGGGTGGCCACGGTCAGGCGGGCGGTGGCGGCGATGGCGTTGGACGAGGCCTGATCGGCGGCGGCCTGACTGGCGGCGCCGTTCTTGACCAGTGCGGCGGTGCGTTCGTTCACGCGCTGGGCTTCGTCGGCGCTGGCGCGGGCTTCGAGCATTTGGGCTTCGGCCTGTGCGATGGTGGCGCGGGCCGAGGCGAGCGAGGCGGTGAACTGGCTGCGCTGAAGTTCCAGCGTGCTTTTGGACAGGGTGGCCAGAACCTGACCGGCCTTGACCGTATCGCCCACATCGACAAGCAGGGTTTCGATGGGCTGGCCCTCGATCAGGGGGGCGACGCGCACCTCTTCCACGGCGCCGACAAGGCCCGAGACGATGACACGGTCGCGCAGGGGGCGTTTGGCCACGGTCGAGACGCTGATGGCGGGAAGGGTGGGTGCGGCGGCGGTGGCGGTTTCGCTGCCCGCTTCGGATGCGGCAAGCGCCGGACCGGCGAAGGTTGCAAGCAGGGCGGGAACGAAGAGGAGGGAGCGCATGGGTTCAGCCTTTCGGATCGTCTGAGGCGACGTCGTCAATGATACGGTCGATTGTACGCAGGACGAGGTCGGTCAGACCTTCTTGCTGCGCGGAATTTTCGGCGGGGTGCATGGCCGAGCCTTTCACCATCATGATGATGAGCATGGCCTGCGGGTAATATCGCTGGCGCGCGGTTTCGGGCGCGATGCCCTTGACCCGTGCGAAAACCGCGGTGAGGTAGGAGACGACCGCGTGTTCCATCTGCGTGGTCACGGCGCTGATATCGGCCTTGCGAAGCGAGGCGGCGGTCATTTCGGCCCAAAGCTGCGCCTCGCCGTCGCACGACCCCTGGCCGATGCGCTGGCGCAGGCCCGCGCGCAGGGCCGACAGCGGATCGGGGGAACCGATGATGTCACGGAAGCTGGTTTCAAGTTCGGCCTGATCGCGCAGGATCATGGCGGCGACGATCGCGGCCTTGGAGGGGAAGTAGCGGTAGAAGTTCCCCACGCTCATCCCGCAGGCGCGGGCGAGGTCTTGCATCGACGCGCCGTCAAACCCCTTTTGCGCAAAAGCACGCCGCACGCCGGCGAGGATTTCGACGGTGCGCGGGTCATGCGTGGGCTGGGGGGTGGTGTGGAAGGTCATCTGGGTCCGTGAATGAACGTTCATTCAGAGGTAGCCAAGCGGGGCCGCTTGTCAAGGGCGGGCAAGCAAAGGGGGACCGAAACAGCGCCGGATGGCGGTTTTTCGGGCGCAAGGGGGCGGTTTGGCGGCGATTACGGGGCCACGGGCGGGGTTGGCGGACGTGTGTTGCGGATCGGGTCGAGCAAAAGGCGCAGGCCGTTGAGCACGACAAGGACAGTGCCGCCTTCGTGGCCGAGCACGGCAAGTGGAAGCGGCAGGTCAAAGAACAGGCCGCCGGTGACAAGCACGGCCATGGCGCCCAGCGCGAAGATCAGGTTCTGGCGGATGATCGCGGCGGCACGGCGCGACAGGCGGTGTGCTGCGGCCAGACGGTCCATGTTTTCGGACAGCAGGGCCACATCGGCGGCTTGCAGCGCGACATCGGACCCTGCGGCGCCCATGGCGATGCCGACATCGGCGCGGGCAAGGGCGGCGGCATCGTTGACGCCATCACCGACAAAGGCGACGGGGCCCTTGGCGGCAAGGTCGGAAACGAGGCGGACTTTGTCCTGCGGCAGAAGGTCGGCGTGGATTTCATCGGGTTTCAGGCCAAGGCCCTGACCGATACGCAGGGCCACGGGGCGGCGGTCGCCTGTCATCATCACGATGCTGGCGATTCCGGTGGCGCGGAGGGCGGCGATACCATCGCGCGAGGTGGCGCGGGGCTGGTCGGCCACGGCGATGGCCCCGAGGAGGAGGGGGCCGCGGCCCAGATAGACCACGGTTTCGGACCCGTCTTGCAAGGTGGCTAGGGCGGGATCGGTCAGGTCGGCGCCCATATGGGTGGCCATGCGGGGATTGCCGGCCCAGACGGGGCCTGTCGCATCGGTTCCGGTGATGCCTTCGGACGGGTGGGTTTCGACGCCCGTGACGGGGGCGGGGGTCAGGGCGCGCTGGTCGATCGCGCGGCGGAGGGCATCGGCGATGGGGTGTTCGGATTGCGCCTCGAGCCCGGCGATGAGGGTGAGGAGGGTGGTTTCATCGGTGGCAAGGGGCAGAAGGCGCGTCACCTCGGCCCGGCCGGTGGTGAGGGTGCCGGTCTTGTCGAAGGCGAAGGTGCGGATGGTGGCAAGGGTTTCGAGGGCGGCACCGCCCTTGAACAACACCCCGCCCCGCGCGGCGGCGGAGAGGGCCGACAGGATGGCGGCGGGGACCGAGATGACGACAGCGCAGGGGCTGGCCGCGACAAGGATGGTGGCTGCACGGTAGAGAGCGGCATCGAAGGTTTGGCCAAGGGCGAGGAAAATGCCGAAAAGGGCGGTCGAAACGGCAAGGACGGCCACGGTGTAACGCTGGCCGAACCATTCGGAAAACCGTTCTGACGGGGCCTTTTGCGCCTGCGCCTCGGTCACCATGGCGATCATGCGGGCCACGGTGGATTCGGCCATGGGGCGCAAGACCTGCATGGTGAGGACGGTGTGCAGGTTTACCGTCGCCTCGAACACGGGATCGCCGGGGGATTTCACCACGGGAAGGGATTCGCCGGTGATGGTGGATTCGTCCAGACTGCCCGCGCCATCGACGATGCGGCCATCGACGGGGATGCGGGCGCCGGGGCGGATGATGACAAGATCGCCCTGCACAAGCGCCGCGACAGGCGTGGCGGTCACTGTGCCATCGGGTGACAGGCGGAAGGCGGTTTCGGGGCGCAGCGACATCAACGCCTGAACCGCGCGGCGGGCTTTGCCCATGGCGCGGTGTTCGAGCATCGACGACAGGCGGAACAGGGTGAGCAGCACCGCCCCTTCCAGCGCCGCACCGACCGAGGCGGCGGCAAGGGCCGCGATCACCATGAGCAGATCGACATCAAGGACGCGGTCATGGACCAGTTCGCGCAATGCGGCCGACGCGGCCGGCACGCCGCCGGCCAGATAGACCGCAAGCAGGGCAAGCGGGGCAAGGGGCAGCGGCACAAGGAAGGCCGAGACGCTGACATAGGCCATGCCGCACAGCGTGATGACGGTCAGGGCAAGATCGACCCCTTCGGGCAGCGGCGAGGCGTGGGAATGGTCGGACACGGGCGGACCTGCGGGATGGGGGATGCCGAAACAGCTTGGACCAGTTACGGCCGGATGGCACCGTGGCTTAACCCCGCAGGTGGCAAAGCCCGCGACGCGCCAGCAAAAGGCCGCAATCCTGTGGTTTTCAGGCGGGTGGTTTGCAGGCGGGTGGTTGGCAGACTGGTGGATTGCAGACTGGGCTTCGGGACCGAATCAGGCAAGGCTGGCTGGGGGACATGCGATGACCATGGCTGAAAACAGCGGTGCGGCGGGGGCGCTGGATGCGGCGAACCGCGACCTGTTGGCCGCGCGGGCCGAGCGGGACCGCGCCGAGGCGCATCTGCTGGGAATCATCGAGGGCGCGGCGGTGGGGACGTTCGAGCTGAACCTTGCCACCAACGGGTTGCGGGTGGGCGGGCGCTGGGCCGAAATGCTGGGGCGCGATCGGGGGGCCGATAACATCTTCGAGTTCAGCGATTTCCGCGATCTGGTGCATCCCGATGACCAGCCGAACATTCCGGTTCCAGGCCAGACGCTGCCCGACCCCGGTGACGGGTTTGTCGAGCTGGAATTCCGCATGCGGCATGATGCGGGGCATTGGGTGTGGATCTTGTCGCGCAGCCGTGTGACGGGGCGCGATGCCGAGGGGCGGCCCATCGCCATGGCGGGGGTGCATCTGGATGTGTCGGACCGCAAGCGGCTGGAGGACGAGATACGGGCAAGCCGCGCCTATCTGACCGAGGTGATGGATACCTCGATTTCAGCTTTGGCGGTGCTGGATGACGGGGGGCGGATCACCTATGCCAACCTTGAGGCCGAGCGGATTCTGGGCCTGAGCCGATGTGACATGCGCGGGCGGGCGCATGATGACCCCGCGTGGCGGCTGGAACGGGTCGGGGGCGGGGCGCTGCCGGATGCCGATCTGCCCTATCACCGCGCCTTGGCCGAAGGGGGCAGCGTGCGCGACATACGGTTTGCGTTGCACTGGCCCGATGGCACGCGGCGGGTGCTTTCGGCCAATGCCGTGCCGCTAAGCCATGCCGACGGGCGGCGGCAGGTGGTGGTTTCGTTTTCCGACATCACCGAGGCGCTGGCCGCCACCGCGCGGCTGGAAGAGGCGCGGGTGCGGGCGGAAGAGGTAAGCCGCGCCAAGACGGTGTTTCTGGCCAATATGAGCCACGAGATACGGACCCCGCTGAACGGGGTGCTGGGCATGGCCGAGGTGCTGGATGCGGTGGTGACGGTGCCGGAACAAAAGGCCATGGTCGCCACGATCCGCCGGTCGGGCGAGACGCTGCTGACGGTGCTGAACTCGGTCCTTGATATGTCGAAGATCGAGGCGGGGAAGATGGTGCTGGAGCGCGTGCCGCTGCTGGTTTCCGATATCGTGGCGCAGGCCGAGGCGGTGTATTCGGTGCAGGCCGAGGAAAAGGGACTGGCCTTCGAGGTGTATCTGCATGCGGGGGCCGATGCGCCCCGGCTGGGCGACCCGCACCGGATTGCACAGGTGCTGAACAACCTGTTGTCCAACGCGATCAAGTTCACCGAGGCGGGGTCGGTGGTGGTGAAGGTTTCGGTCAGGCCGGGGCGGCCTGTGAGCTTTGAGGTGGCCGATACGGGGCTGGGCATGACCGAGGCGCAGGTGGCGCGGGTTTTCGACAGTTTCGAGCAGGCGGACGGGTCAGTGACGCGGCGGTTCGGCGGGACGGGGCTGGGGCTGTCGATCGTGCGCGAATTGGTCACGCTGATGGGCGGGCGGATCGAGATGGACAGCGCCGCGGGGGCAGGCACGCGGGTGAAGGTGACGCTGCCGCTGCCCGAGGCCGATGTGGCGCCAGCGGCGGCCGACGAGGCCGAGGCGCTGCCCGATCTGGAGGCGCTGGCAGGGCGCAGGGTGCTGGTGGCGGATGACAACGAGACGAACCGGATCGTTCTGGCGGGGATGCTGGGGCAGACGGGGTTGCAGGTTGCCATGGCGGAAAACGGGCAAGAGGCGGTGGCGCTGTGGGCTGCGGCGCGGACGGGCGGGCGGGCGTTCGATCTGTTGCTGCTGGATATCACCATGCCGGTGATGGACGGGATGACCGCGCTGGCCGCATTGCGCGCCGCCGAGCGGGCCGAAGGGGTGCCGCCGGTGCCCGCGATTGCCGTTACCGCCCATGCGATGCCCGATCAGGTAGCCGCGCTGTTGCGGGGCGGCTTTGCGCTGCATCTGGCCAAGCCGCTGAAGCGCAAGGCGCTGTTGCAGGCCATCGGGGCGCTGCTGCGCGGTTCGGGCGGGCCTGCGGGGGATTAGGTCAAACTTTTGATAAAGGCGACTGAAATGGCCATGGTTTCGCCCTAGGGATGTGTCACACTGGGCGTTGCATGGTACCATGTGCGAGGTCAGCCCGATGAATGACAGCCGAGAGGCGCGCAAGTTCCGTATCCTGCTGGCCGAGGATGACGGCGTGAACCGCGATATCCTGCGCGCCTTTCTGGCGGGGCAGGACCATCTGGACCTGACCATCGCCGAAGACGGGCGGGCCGCGCTGGAGGCGGCGCTGGGCGCGCGGTTCGATCTGATGATCTTTGACCACCAGATGCCGCATATCACGGGGGACCGGGTGATCCGGTTTCTGCGGTCGGGGCAATCGGTGAACAGCGCGACGCCGGTGGTGCGGTTTTCGGCCGAGGCGACGGTGGCCAGCATCCGGCGGACGGGCGGGCTGGTGGATGCGGTCCTGCCCAAGCCGCTGCGGCGCGACCAGCTGGTTGCGACCATCGAGGCGATCCTGCGCGAGGATGCGGCGCCATGAGCTATGAGCGGGCAGGAAAGCCGGGCGGGGATGACGGCCCCGTCACGCCCGAGGCGCTGATCCGGGGCGAGGAGCGGCTGCGCGATGTGATCGAAGGCGCGCAGGTCGGCACCTGGACCTGGGATTTCGATACAGTGGTGCAACTGGTCAACGATGTGTGGGCGGCGATGCTGGGCTATGCCTTGGCCGAACTGACGCCCGTGACCTATGAGACATGGAGCCGGATCGTCCACCCCGATGACCGCGCGGCGGTGCAGGCGCTGCTGGATGGCTGTCTTTCGGGGCAGTCGGACGGGTACGAGGCCGAATACCGCATGCAGCACCGCGCGGGCCACTGGATCTGGGTGCTGGATCGCGGGCGGGTGGTGCGGCGCAAGCCGGACGGATCGCCCAAGATCATGGCGGGTATCCAGATCGAGATTTCGGAACAGAAATCGCGCGAGGCGGCGCTGATCAAGGCCAAGGCCGAACTGGAACATGCGCTGGCCCAGCGCGCCAGTGCCGAGCAGCGGTTCACCGATATCGCGGCGGTCAGTGACGGGTGGTTCTGGGAGCAGGACGCGGATTTGCGGTTTTCGTTCCTGTCGCAGCCCGACTATTTTGACCGGATCGGGGTGCCGCCCGCCAACATCATGGGCAAGACGCGCGAGGAATGGCTGGCGCTTTACCCCGAGGTGCGGGCCAGCGCCGATTGGGAGGTTGTGCTATGCGCCCTGCGCGAGCGGCGGGCCTTTCGCGATTTTGTCTATCGGGCGCCAGAAGCGCCCGATGGCGCGGAGCGGTGGTTCCGCATTTCCGGCGCACCGGTGTTTGACGCGACGGGGGCCTTTCTGGGCTATCGCGGCGTGGGGTCGGATGTGACGCAGCTTTACCTTGCCAAGGCGCGGGCGGAGGAGGCGAGCCGCACCAAATCGATGTTCCTTGCCAATATGAGCCACGAGATCCGCACGCCGTTGAACGGGGTGCTTGGCATGGCCGAGGTGCTGGAATCGGCTTTGACGGATGCGGACCACAAGCGGATGATCGGCACGATCCGGCGATCGGGCGAGACGCTGTTGAACATTCTGAACGACATTCTGGACATGTCGAAGATCGAGGCGGGCAAGATGGAGCTGGAGGCGGTGGCCTTTAGCCCGATGGAGCTGGCCGAGCGGGTGGAGGACCTGCACAAGCTGCGCGCCGACGAGAAGGGGCTGGATTTCGAGGTGCTGATCGGGTCGGGCGCCGATGCGGCGCGGATCGGTGATCCGTTCCGCGTGCAGCAGGTGCTGCACAATCTGGTGTCGAATGCCATCAAGTTCACCGATCACGGGTCGGTCACGGTCAAGGTGGCGGGGCGGGGGGATGCGCCGCTGGTGCTTGAGGTGCGCGATACCGGCATCGGGATGACGCCCGACGAGGTGGGGCGCCTGCACGAGGAATTCGCGCAGGCCGACAGTTCGGTGACGCGGCGTTTTGGCGGCACAGGGCTGGGAATGGCGATCACGCGCAATCTGGTGCTGCGGATGGGCGGCGAGATCGTGGTGCAATCGGAACCGGGGCGGGGCACGACGATCCGCGTCACCCTGCCCTTGCCGGTGACGCAGGCGGCCCCCTCGACGGCCCGTGGCGGCAGTGCGGCGCAGGCAGGCACGCGGCTGGACGGGGTGCGGATACTGGCGGCCGATGACAACGGGACCAACCGTTCGGTTCTTGAACTGATGCTGACGCGCTGCGGGGCGGAAGTGACGATGGTTTCGGACGGGGCGCAGGCGGTGCAGGCCTATGCGCCCGGTCGGTTTGATGCGGTAATGCTGGACATTGCCATGCCGGTGATGGACGGCAAGGCGGCGCTGCGTGAAATTCGCGCCCGCGAGGCGGCTTTGGGCGTGGCGCCGGTGCCGATGATCGCCGTCACGGCGAATGCGATGCAGCATCAGGTTGTCGATTACCTGATCTGGGGGTTTGATTCCTGCGTGTCAAAGCCCATCGGCATGGCCGAGGTGACCAAGGTCGTGCGGTCTATGCTGCAAGCTGGATGAGGGTCAGAAGAACACCCGTTCAACCACCCAGAAGGCGCCGACAGCGGCGATGAAGCCCGAGGCGGGAATGGCAATGCGGGCGCGATACCACGGTTTCGCGCCGAACCAGTAGCCGACCAGCAGGAAGGCCAGCGTGATGACCGCCAGTTGCCCAAGCTCGACCCCGATGTTGAAGCCGATAAGGGCGGGGAAGAAGCCGTCTTGCGGCAGGCCGAACTGTTGCAGGACCGAGGCAAAGCCCAGCCCGTGCAGCAGGCCGAAGCAGAACACCACCACGGGGCGCCAGCGGCTGAGGCCATCGGTGACGATGTTTTCCACCGCGACAAAGACGATCGAGGCGGCGATGACGGGTTCGACAATGGCCGAGGGCAGGGTGACATAGCCCAGCGCGCCAAGGCCAAGCGTGACGGTATGGGCCACGGTGAAGGCCGAGACCTGCAAGAGCAGCGGGCGCAGGCGGGTGGACAGGAAGAACAGGCCAAGGACGAACAGGATATGGTCAAGCCCCTTTGGCACGATATGGTCGAACCCCACGGGGATATAGGACAGGAAGGCGTGGAGCGCGGTCATGCGGCTGCCGCCCGACAGGGCGATGGGGGCAGACAGGGCGCCCGCCTCGAGATAGCCGTCATAGGGGTTTTCGACACCGTTCTGGCGGATCACCAGCGCGCCGAAGGGGGCGGCCCAGCCGATCTGGACCGAGGTTGCCCCCTGCGGGACGGGGGCGGTGAAGCTGATGGTGGCGCTGCGGGGCAGGGCGACATCGCCGGTTTCGGGCACAGAAACGCCGGTCAGGGTAAGCGGCTGGTCAACCCCGTCGATGCGGACAAAGACGCGCGGCGCCATGCGGGGCCAGAAGCTGCGGAAGCGGTTTTCAAGCACCTGCGGGGGCAGGGCGCGCAGGCTGTCGTAATCGGCGGCCTGCGGAGCGGTGTTGGTATCGGCGGTGGCGGTCAGGTCGATGCCCGCGACGATGCCTTCGAGGTTGGTCCGGATGTCGAAGGCAAGGGTATCGCCGGTTTGTTCGAAATCACCGATCGAGGGAAGCACCTCGTGGCTGAAGGCGGGGACGGGCAGAAGGGCAAGCGCAAGGGAAAGGCGGCGAAGGGTTTTCAGCATATCTTTTGTCCTGTCGGCTTGCCGTGGCGAAATGCGGGGCAGTTTATGGGAAGCGGGCGGAAATGAAACGTCACGAAACGGGGAGCAGGGTGATGCGGGTTTTGTTGGCCATTGCGCTGAGCTTGGGATGTGTGGCGCCGGTGGCGGGGCATGAATTCTGGATCTCGGCCCAGAGCTATCGGGCGGAGGCGGGGCAGGCGGTGCGGGCGGACCTGCTGGTGGGATCGGACATGGCGGGGCAGGCCTTTCCGTGGCTGACGCGCAATACCCAAGCGGCGCGGCTGGTATGGGAGGGCGGCAGCACCGATCTGCGGGGACGCGAGGGGGATATGCCCGCCTTGACCTTTACGCCCAAGGCCGAGGGGCTGGTGCGGGTGGTCTTTCACGCGCGACCGGCCTTTGTGTTCTTTGACGATGCGGCGCGGTTCCGCAGCTATCTGGACTATGAGGGGTTGGGCTGGGTGCTGGCGGCGCATCGGGCGCGGGGCCTGCCCGAGACCGGCTTTTCGGAACGCTATATCCGCAATGCGCGGGCGCTGGTGCAGGTGGGCGCGGCGCAGGCCGGGCAGCGCGACGCGCCCACGGGGATGCCGTTCGAGCTGGTGGCGTTGCAGAACCCCTATCTGGCGGGGCTGGGGGCGGTGGATGTGCGGCTGACATGGCAGGGCGCGCCTGCGGCGGGGCAGCAGGTGGCGCTGTTCGTCAAGGGCGCGGCGGGTGTGACGCGGGCGCTGTTCACCACCGATGCAGACGGGGTGGCGCGCGTGCCGCTGGGCGCGGCGGGGGAATACATGCTGTCTTCGGTGCATATGGAGCCGCTGGAGGGTGACAAGGACGCGGTTTGGGAAAGCCATTGGGCCACGCTGACCTTTGCCATTGGCGGCTAGGGGCGCAGAGACGGGCGGTGCGGTCGTCGGGGGCGGGGCGGTCATGGCGGCCTGTGCAGCGGCGTGTCGGGCCAGATACGCAGGCGGCAAGGCGGAAGTTTCAGCGCCACCTGCCGCCGTGGTGACGCCGCGAAATGTGGCCGCGCTGCACGCGCAGGCGTTGACGGGTTGCGCGGCACGCCCCTAGGCTGAACCCGCACAGGTTGCGCGGACAAGCGGGGAGAGGCCGATGCGCGGGTTGCTGGCGGTGGCACGGGGGATCGACCGGATCAACGAAGGGATCGGGCGGGCGACGGGGTGGCTGATCCTGATCGCGGTGCTGGTGAGTGCGGGGAATGCGGTGGTGCGCAAGGTGTTTTCCACATCATCCAACGCATGGCTGGAATTGCAGTGGTATCTGTTCGGCGCGGCCTTTCTGCTGGCGGCGGCCTATACGCTGCGGCAGAACGAACATATCCGCATCGATATTGTTTACGGGCTGTTTTCGCGCCGTGTGCAGCACTGGATCGACCTGTTCGGGCATGTGGTGTTCCTGATGCCCTTTGTGGTGCTGATGGTGGTGTATCTGGGCCCCTATGCGCTGCACAGTTTTCAGAGTGGCGAGGTTTCGACCAATTCGGGGGGGCTGGTGATCTGGCCCGCCAAGGCGCTGCTTTTGGCGGGGTTCGTGCTGCTGTTCTTGCAGGGGCTGTCCGAGATTTTCAAGAAGATCGCGGTGATGCGGGGGCTGATGGCGGACCCGCACCCCTTTGTTCCGGCGCATGAGGCGGCCGAGAAGGAAGGGGCCGCGCTGGCCGGGGAGATCGGCAAATGATGGAGTTCATCGCGCTGAACATGGCGCCGATCATGTTTGCCAGCCTGGTGTTGTTTTTGCTGCTGGGTTATCCGGTGGCCTTTGCGCTGGCGGCGAACGGGCTGGTGTTCTTTTTCATCGGGGTCGAACTGGCGCCGCTGTCGGGGGGGTCGATCAGCCTTGACTGGCCGCTGCTGAACACGTTGCCGAACCGGTTCTGGGGGGTGATGTCGAACGAGACGCTGCTGGCGATACCGTTCTTTACCTTTATGGGGATCGTGCTGGAACGGTCGGGGATGGCCGAGGATCTGCTGGATACGATCGGGCAGTTGTTCGGACCCGTTCGCGGGGGGCTGGCCTATGCGGTGATCTTTGTCGGCGCGCTGCTGGCGGCGACGACGGGGGTGGTGGCGGCGAGCGTGATTGCGATGGGGTTGATCAGCCTGCCGATCATGCTGCGCTATGGCTATGACCGGCGGATTGCCAGCGGGGTGATCGCGGCATCGGGGACGCTGGCGCAGATCATTCCGCCCAGTCTGGTGCTGATCGTGCTGGCCGACCAGTTGGGGCGGTCGGTCGGTGATATGTACACGGCGGCGATGATACCGGGGCTGGTGCTGACGGGGCTGTATTGTGTCTATGTCTTTGCGGTGTCGGTGCTGCGGCCCGATGCGATGCCCGCGCTGCCGCTTGAGGCGCGGACGCTGGGGCATGGTGTCACCTCGCTTTTCGTGGCTTTGGCGGTGGGGGTGGGCATCGGGTTCGGGGCGCATCGGTGGCTGTATGCAACGCATGGCGCGGATGCCGATGTGCTGGGGGCCACGGTGGCGGTGATCGTGGTCTATGCGGTTGCCGTGGCGGACCGCGGGCTGGGGCTGGGGCTGATGTCGCGGCTGGCGCAACAGGTGATCATCGTGCTGATCCCGCCGCTTGCGCTGATCTTCCTTGTGCTGGGGACGATCTTTCTGGGGATTGCCACGCCCACGGAAGGGGGCGCGATGGGGGCTGTGGGGGCGCTGGTGCTGGCGGCGGCCAAGGGGCGGTTGACCTATGGGGTGGTTTCGCAGGCGCTGGCGGCGACCGTGCGGCTTTCGGCCTTTGTGATGTTCATCCTGCTGGGGGCGCGGGTGTTTTCGCTGACCTTTTACGGGGTGAACGGGCATGTCTGGGTGGAGCATCTGCTGACAAGCCTGCCGGGGGGCGAGACGGGGTTTCTGGTTGCGGTTTCGGTGCTGATCTTCCTGCTGGCGTTCTTTCTGGATTTCTTCGAGCTGGCTTTCATCATCGTGCCCTTGCTGGTGCCTGCGGCCAATGCGCTGGGGATCGATCTGGTCTGGCTGGGGATCATTCTGGGCGTGAACATGCAGACAAGCTTCATGCACCCGCCCTTTGGCTTTGCGCTGTTCTACCTGCGGTCGGTGGCGCCGAAGTCGGCCTATGTGGACAAGGTGACGGGGGTGCGGACGGACGGGGTGACGACGGGGCAGATTTACCGCGGGGCGGTGCCCTTTGTGGTGATACAGGTCGTGATGGTGGGGTTGGTGATCGCCTTTCCGCAGATGGTGATGCATTACAAGGGCGCGGCGGTGGACCCTGCGACGGTGCAGATGAAGATGCCGGAATTGCAGCCGCTGGGGGGATTGGGGGGAGGTCTGGGCACGGGCGGGGCGCTGGGGCAGCCGGTGATACAGCCGTGAGGGTGGCGTAGGGGTTTTTCGGAACGGTGAGGATGGGACCGTGGCCCAAAGCCACGGTCCGCGCACGACCCGCCCCCTCGGGTCGTGCGCCCATGGCGCCCGTCCCGGCGGGTCATGCACGGACCTAGCGGCGGCGTAACGAAACGCTCCACCGGAGCCTTTCGTTGCGCCTTGGTTCAGCGGATGGCGCTAAAGCTTTCCCGCGTTCTGCTGGAGCATCATGAAGGTGTCGTAGTTGTATTCGGCCACCTGCGCCCAGGTGTAGTGTTCGGACCGGAACGCCTTGATCGAGGCCCAGATCTTGGCGAAGGCGGGGTTGGTGGCTTCCATTTCGGCGTAAACCTCGTTCGCGGCGGTGAAGCAGGCGTCGAGGATTTCGGGCTTGAAGGGGCGAAGCTGTGCGCCTTGGCCGACCAGCGCCTTGATGGCGGTGGGGTTCTTCCAGTCGTAAAGTTGCAGCATGTTCGCATCGGTCGCCTGACAGGCGGTACGCAGAAGCGACTGATAGGCGGGGGGCAGGGCTTCGTACTTTGCCTTGTTGAACATGAAGTGGACGGTGGGACCGCCCTCCCACCAGCCCGGATAGTAGTAATAGGGCGCGACTTTCACGAAGCCGAGTTTTTCATCGTCATAGGGGCCGACCCATTCGGCGGCGTCGATGGTGCCTTTTTCCAGCGCGGGGTAGATGTCGCCGCCTGCGATTTGCTGGGGCACGACGCCGAGCTTTTCCAGAACCTTGCCCGCGAAGCCGCCCACGCGCATCTTGAGGCCGGAAAGATCGGCCACGGTGTTGATTTCCTTGCGATACCAGCCGCCCATCTGGACGCCGGTATTGCCGCCGGGGAAGGCCACGATGTTCTGGGCGGCCAGAAATTCGTTGTAAAGATCGATCCCGCCGCCGTGGTAGTGCCATGCGTTGATGCCACGGGCCGACAGCGAGAAGGGCACGGCGGCGGCAAGGGCCCAGGTCGGGTCTTTGCCCCAGTAGTAGTAGCCCACGGTATGGCAGGCCTCGATATTGCCGGCGGTCACCTCATCGGCGGCTTGCAGGCCGGGGACGAGTTCGCCTGCGGCGAAAACCTGCAACTGGAAGGCGCCATCGGTGGCTTCGGACAGGTGTTTCGACAGCACCTCGGCCCCGCCATAGATGGTGTCGAGCGATTTGGGGAAAGACGAGGTGAGCCGCCACGTCACCTTTGGCGCGGCCTGTGCAAGGGCGGGGGCGGCAAGGGTGACGGCACCGGCACCGCCCAAGGTGGCCGTGGTCAGGAATGAACGACGATCCATGAGACTTCCCTTCGTGGCTGATGATCCTGCCACATAGCGTTCTTCAAGCTGAACGCGATTGCAAGACTTTCAACCGGAAGGCGGTGAACGACGCCGCGTCAGCCGCCACGGCGGACGATGGCCTCGACATCGATCACGTCGGGTTCGGGGGTGGGGGCGGGCGGTTCGGGGGCCTTGGGCGAGGCGACCATGAGGGGCAGGGTTTCGGCGCCGGTGGCGGAGGGGCCGGTCTTTTCGGGCGGTTCGCGCCACGAGAGCGTGTCGAAGCCGCCGCAATTGTCGCAGATCGGGTCCCAGCTGGCATGGACGGCCTGACATTTGTCGCAGCACCATTGCGGGCCGCGCGGGGCGGTCAGCGCCTTGGCGAGCCAGCCGCGCACAACGGCGTCATCGGACCCTTCGCCGCGTTCGATGGCGGCCATGATGGCAAGCGACCGCCGCGTGGGGTGGGTTTCGACGATGCTGCCCAAGGCGCGGCGCGCTTGGGGGAAATCTTCGGCGGCGATGTTGAGTTCGGCCAGAAGAAGGCGGGTTTCTTCGTGGTCGGGGTGGTTCGCCGTGAGGGTCTTGAAGCGTTTCAGGCGGTCGGCGGGGGTTTCGTCGGGTTCAATTTCGGCGAAGGCGGCGGCAAGGTCGGGGTGGGGTTTGGCGTCATAGGCCTTTTTCAGCACGCGGGTCGCGGCCTTTTTGTCGCCCTTGTCGGCAAGCGCGCGGGAGGCCATGGCGGCGGCGGGGATCAGGTCGGGCGATTGCTTGTTCGCCTCGATCGCGGCTTCGCGGGCCTCGATGGTGGCGCCTTCGTCAAGCACGCCTTGGGCCTGTTGCAGGGCAAGCACGGCATCACGGCGGCGATAGACGTCTTTGGGCAGGGCGCCTGCCTTGAGTTTTGCGCCAAGGGTGGCGCGGGCACCTTTCCAATCGCGGCTTTCGGCCTGAAGTTTCAGCAGGATATCCTGCGTTTCAAGGTGCTTGGGTTTGAGTTCCAGCGCCTTGGCGGCGAGTTTCAGGGCGGTTTCGGCATCACCTTCGGCCAGTTTCTGGTTCAGCAGGCCACGGATGGCGACAAAGCGCGTGGTGTCAGAGGCGAGCAGTTCCTTATACGCCTCGGTCGCGCGGCGGGTATCGCCTGCGGCTTCGGCGGCTTGGGCCACCAGAAGGGTGGTGAGGTGGGGTTCGGCCAGATATTTCTCGGCCTTGATCGCGCGGTTCAGGGCAAGGCGGCCTTCGCCTGCGGCCAAAGCGAGCATGCCTTCGGTCAGGGCCTGAAAGCCCTTTCTTTCGCGGTTGCGGTCGAAATAGCGGCTGATGGCGGTTTCATCGCCGTTGAGGAAGCGCAGGATGGCGACAAGCAGGCCTGCCAGTTTCATCACCAGCCAAAGCGCAAGGATGAGGACGGCAAGGACGATCAGCGCCTGTAGCGGGCCAAGGGTAAATTCATACCCCGCCGCTGCGATTTGCAGGCCACCGCCCGCATCGATCAGGATGCCCGCGCCAAGGGTGAGGGCGGCGACGATGAGCAGGAACAGAACCGCTTTTGCAAGGGACCAGATCATTTCGCCCCCGCAATCTGGGTAAGGGCGGCTTCGGCAGCAAGCCGAAGCTGCGCGTCCGCAGTCCAAGCGGCCAGCGGGGGTTTGGCGGTTTCGGGCAGGGCGCCGAGTTCGGACAGGGCGGCGGATAGATCGCCCTTGGCCAGGGCGGCTTCGGCCCGCGACAGGATGGCATCGGGATCGTCGCCTTCGCGCGGGGTGAGCGAGCGCAGGCCCGTCTGGCTGCGAAGGAACGAGGTGACGCGGTCTGTCCAGCTTTCGCCCATATTGGCCCGAAGGGCGGATTCGAGGGCGGCGCGGGCGGCGGGCGGGAAGGTTTCGCGCAAGGCGGCGACCGTGGGCAGGCCGGTTGCGGCATGATCGGCCAGCGCGGGGGGAAGATCGGGCAGGTCGGACAGGGCGGCGGCAAAGGGGGCGCCGCTGTCAAGCGCAGCGGCGACACGGTCAAGTGCGGCGGTGCGGCGGGTCGCCTGTGCGGTGGCTTCGGCCTGTGCGGCCAGTTCGGCGGCGCGGGCCTCGGCCTGTTTCAGGCGGTCTTCGGCGGCGGCGACGGCCTGGGCGATGGCCTCGGGCTGGGCGGTGCCGGAGTTGAGGGCGGCGACGCGGTCTTGCAGCGCTTTCAGCTGGTCGGCAAGGGCCGGGTCGGGGGCGCTGCCTGCGGGGAGGGATTCGACCGATGCGATGCGGTCGGAAAGTTGGGCAAGGGTGGTTTCGATGGCTTTGAGGCGGTCAGGCAGCGTGGTGTCGGGGGCGGGAAGGGCGGCGATCTGGTCTTTCAGGGCCTGAAGATCGGCATTTGGGGCCTGCGGTAGGGACAGAAGATCGGGCTGGAAGCGGGCGAGGGCGAAACCGCCGCCTGCGGCGATGGCACCGCCAAGGACGAGGGCGACAAAGGCGGGCAGGGCGCTGCGGCGCGGGGGCGGGGCGGCAGGTGGTTGCGATGCGGGCAAGGGTTCGGCTTTGGCGGGGGTTTCGCTGGCCTCGACAGCGGCGATGACATCGGCTTCGGGTTCGGCGGGGTCGGTGGAAGAGGAGGCCATGCGCGGTCCTTTCGTCGCCCTGCGGGGCGGATTCTCGGGCACCACCCTAACCCCCTGCCCGTGCGGGGTTCAAGCGCGGGTGGGTCACAGAAGGGTGGCGATGGCGGTTAGCAGCGCGTCGGCGTTGGGTTCGGCGGCAATGGCGCTGCGGGCGGGGTGCAGGTGCGCTGCGGCGGCGGCCACGGCGGGGGAGAGGGCGGCGAGCCAGAGGGGGGCCGCAAAGGGGCCTTGGGAGGCGAGGATTTCGGCAGTGCGGGGCGAGAAAAGGGGGAGGAGGACAGGGGTTTCGCCTGCGAGGAGGGTGCGGGCTTCGAGGGAGAGGGGTTGGGGGCGCTGGTCATAGGTGATGGCCGCATGGGTGGGGCGGCCTGCGTCGGTAAGGGTGGCCGCGATGTCACCACGGCTGTCGGCCCCGCGGAGATGCAGGAAGGGGCCCTGGTCTTGGGTAGAGAGGATGAGGGCGATGAGGGCGTTGGCGTCGCCCTTGGCCGAGTGGGGGGTGAAGCCTGCGGCGCGGGCGGCTGCCGCCGTGCGGTCGCCCACGCAATAGGCGTGGCGGGGGAGGTTGGGGATGGCGGCGGCAGAGGCGGCGGCGGTTTCGGAGGTGAGGATGATTGCTGTGTAGGGCTGTTGCGGGATGGCGGGGTGCAGGAAGGCGGGCGCGATGAGGGGCGAGGGGACCGGGGCAAGGGTTGGGCCGAAGCGGGTGATCAGGTCGGTGGCGAAGCGGTCGCCCTGCGCCTGCGGGCGGGTAAGAAGCACGGGGACAGGGCGGGATTGCGGGGCCATGGGTCTGGTGTTACCCCGCAGACAGGCTTTTGGGCAATGGACATGGCGGCGCTGACCTTTCTGGGCATCGAATCAAGCTGCGATGACAGCGCGGCGGCCGTGGTGCGCTGGGGTGCTGCGGGGGGCGAGGTTTTGTCGTCGGTCGTCGAGGGGCAGGCGGCGCTGCATGCCGATTTCGGCGGCGTCGTGCCCGAGATTGCGGCGCGGGCCCATGCGGAAAAGCTGGACGGCTGTGTGGAGCGGGCGCTGGAAGAGGCGGGGCTGCGGCTGGCCGATCTGGACGGCATCGCGGTGACAAGCGGGCCGGGGCTGATTGGCGGCGTGCTGTCGGGGGTGATGCTGGCGCGGGGGCTGGCGGCGGGGTCGGGATTGCCGCTGGTGGGGGTGAACCATCTGGCGGGGCATGCGCTGACGCCGCGGCTGACGGACGGGTTGGCCTTTCCTTACCTGATGCTGCTGGTGTCGGGCGGGCATTGCCAGTTTCTGATCGCGCATGGGGTGGACCGGTTCGAGCGGTTGGGCGGCACGATTGACGACGCACCCGGCGAGGCGTTCGACAAGACGGCGAAGCTGCTGGGGTTGGCGCAGCCGGGGGGGCCGGTGGTGGAGCGCGAGGCGGCCATGGGCGATGCGCGGCGGTTCCGGTTCCCACGGCCACTGCTGGACCGCGAGGGGTGCGATATGTCCTTTTCGGGCCTCAAGACCGCGTTGTTGCGGGCGCGGGATGCGCTGGTGGCGGAAAAGGGCGGGATCACCGTGCAGGAGCGGCGCGACCTGTGCGCGGGGTTTCAGGCGGCGGTGGCGGATGTGCTGGCCGAAAAGACGCGGCGGGCTTTGGCGGTTTATCTGGCGCATGGGCCTGCGGTTCCGGCGCTGGCGGTGGCGGGGGGCGTGGCGGCGAATGGGGCCATTCGGGCCAAGTTAGAGACTGTTTGCGCCGATGCGGGCGTGCGGTTTCTGGCGCCGCCCCTGCGGCTGTGCACCGACAATGCGGCGATGATCGCCTGGGCGGGGATCGAGCGGGTGCGGGCGGGGCTGGGCGATGCCGCTGATCTGGTGGCGCGGCCGCGCTGGCCGCTGGATGCGACGGCGGCGCCGATGATCGGGTCGGGCAAGAAGGGGGCCAAGGCGTGATCGGGGTCGCGGGTGCGGGGGCTTTCGGGACGGCGCTGGCCGTGGCGCTGGCGCGGGACGGGCGCGCGGTACGGCTGTGGGGGCGCGATGTGGCAGGGCTGGCGGCGGGGCGCGAGAGTGCGCGGTTGCCGGGGGTGCGGCTGCCGGAAAACGTGACTGTTACGGCGGAAATCGCGGATTTGGGCGGGCTGGAGGCTGTGCTGCTGGCGGTGCCGATGCAGGCGCTGGGCGGTGTGCTGCGCGAGGCGGCATTTGACGCGGGGGCGTTGGTTGCGTGCTGCAAGGGGGTGGACCTGACGGCGCTGACAGGGCCTGCGGCGGTGATGGCGGCGGCGCGACCCAAGGCGCGGGTTGCGCTGCTGACGGGGCCGAGTTTTGCCGCCGACATTGCCAAGGGGTTGCCGACCGCGCTGACGCTGGCCTGTGCCGATGACGCGGCGGGCGAGCGGTTGCAGCACCTGCTATCGACGCCGGTGTTGCGGCTGTACCGGACAACCGATGTGACGGGGGCCGAGCTGGGCGGGGCGTTGAAGAACGTGGTCGCTGTAGCGGCGGGCGTGGTGATCGGGGTGGGGCTGGGGGATTCGGCGCGGGCGGCGCTGATGACGCGGGGCTATGCCGAGATGGTGCGGCTGGCGCTTGCGCTTGGCGCAAGGGCGGAAACGCTGGCGGGGCTGTCGGGGTTGGGCGATCTGGTGCTGACCTGCGGATCGGAGCAATCGCGCAACTTTCGCTTCGGGCTGGCGCTGGGGCGAGGCGAGGCCTTCGATGCGGGCGTGACGGTGGAAGGTGTGGCCACAGCGCGGGCGGTGGCGCGGCTGGCGGCGGAGCGGGGGATCGACATGCCCGTGACGGCGATGGTGGCGGCGCTGGTGGAAGGCAGGATTGACCTTTCCAGCGCGATCCAGTCCCTTTTGACCAGACCCTTGAAGGCGGAGTGAGCAATGCGCGTGGCGCTGATCTGTATCGACAAACCCGGCCATCTGGCCGTGCGGCAGGAAAACCGTGCGGCGCATCTGGCCTATATCGAAGCGACCGGTGTGGTCGAGATGGCGGGGCCGTTCCTTGAGGGCGGGGCGATGTGCGGGTCGCTGGTCGTGCTGGAGGTTGAATCGATCGAGGCGGCGCGGGATTGGGCGGCGCAGGACCCCTATGCCAAGGCGGGGCTGTTTGCGCGCGTAGATATACGTGAATGGAAGAAGGTCATCGGGTGATGGCGTTCTGGCTGCTGAAATCGGAGCCTGACGTGTTCGGCTGGTCGCATCTGGCGGCCAAGGGCGCGGCGGGCGAGGAATGGAGCGGTGTGCGGAATTATCAGGCGCGCAACAACATGCGGGCGATGCAGGTTGGCGATCTGGCGTTCTTTTACCATTCCAATATCGGGAAAGAGGTTGTGGGGATCATGGAGGTGATCCGCACGAGCGCGCCGGACAGCACCACGGATGACCCGCGCTGGGATTGCGTGATGGTGCGGGCCAAGCAGGCGTTTCCGCGGGGGGTGGGCCTTGAGGCGATCAAGGCGGCGCCGGGGCTGGCCGAGATGGTGCTGGTGAAAAATTCGCGCCTGTCGGTGCAGCCGGTGACAGCGGCGGAATGGGCGACGGTCTGCCGGATGGGCGGGCTGGACGGATAGGGCGCGTTTCGCCAATCTGACCCGACCCAACAACAAAAAAGGGAGGGATCAGGGAATGAGTTTTCTAAGCGTCATCGTGGCGACGGTTGCGGCCTATGTGGCGGGGGCGGCCTATTACATGGCGCTGGCCAAGCCTTGGCTGGCGGCCACGGGGCTGCCGCTGGGGCCGGACGGGCGGCCGGTGGGCGGCAATAACGGGGTGAAGCCGTTCATCATCGGGTTCATCTGCACGCTGCTGGTGGCGGGGATGCTGCGGCATGTCTTTACCATGTCCGGGCTGGATACGCCGCTGGAGGGCATCATGGGCGGCTTTGGCGCCGGGGCGTTCCTGATCACGCCGTGGCTGGTGCTGTGCTATGGCTATTCGATGCGGTCGCGCATGCTTTCGGTGATCGACGGCGGATATGCCATCATTGGGTGCACGATCATCGGGCTGGTGCTGACGCTGGTGTAAGAAATGGAGGGCCCCGCACCCCTACGGGACCCTCCATCCACCCCACGCGCTCCCCTGAGCACCACGCGTGATTGAAAGGTCCCGGGCCTACTGCCCTGAAAGCACAGTCGCAAAGGCCGGGCGATTCCGCAAACGGGAATTGCCCGGCCTTTTCAACAAGTTTTAGCGGTTTCAGGCGTAAACGGCTTCTTTGCCGAAATGCTTGACCAGCATGTAATAGACCACGGCGCGGTATTTGTGGCGTTCGTCGCGGCCATAGGTATCGATCGCGGCTTCGATCGCCTCTTGCAGGCGGGGGCTGTTGGGCAGGCCGAGTTTCTTGATGAGGAAGTTCTTTTTCACGGTTTCGAGTTCGGCGGGATCAGTGCCTGCAAGGGTGGAGGCATCGGCGCTGTAAACGGCAGGGCCGCAGCCGATTGTCACCTTCTCCAGCAGGGCGAGATCGGGTGTCATCTTGCATTTTGTTCGCAGGTCTTGGGCATAGGTGGCGATGAGTTCGGCGCGTTTGCTCATGAAAAAAGCGTCCCCAATAAACACGACACGGTTTTTGCCGCGAGGGGGATGCTACAGCGGCGCCGGATTGGCACAAGCAGGAATTGTGCGTTGCGCTACCCTTGGGTGCAAGGCAAAGGGGCCGGGGATTGCGCCCCGGCCCCGTGCCATGATCTACGGGCGATCAGTAGCGGTAATGTTCCGGCTTGAACGGGCCTTCGGGTTTGACGCCGATATAGGCGGCCTGTTCGGAGCGCAGTTCGGTGAGTTTGACGCCGATCTTTTTCAGGTGCAGGCGGGCGACCTTTTCATCGAGATGCTTGGGCAGGATGTAAACGCCGGGAGCGTAATCTTGCCCTTTGGTCCAAAGCTCGATCTGGGCCAGCACCTGGTTGGTGAAGGACGCCGACATCACAAAGGACGGGTGGCCCGTGGCGTTGCCAAGGTTCAACAGGCGGCCTTCGGACAGAAGGATGATGCGATTGCCCGAGGGCATTTCGATCATGTCCACCTGTTCCTTGATGTTGGTCCATTTGTGGTTGCGCAAGGAGGCGACCTGAATTTCGTTATCGAAGTGGCCGATATTGCCGACGATGGCCATATCTTTCATCTCGCGCAGGTGTTCGATGCGGATCACGTCGCGGTTGCCGGTGGTGGTGATGAAGATGTCGGCGGTTTTCACCTCGTCTTCCAGCAGGGTCACTTCGTAGCCGTCCATCGCGGCCTGAAGGGCGCAGATGGGATCAACCTCGGTCACTTTCACGCGGGCGCCTGCGCCGCGAAGGCTAGCGGCCGAGCCTTTGCCCACATCGCCGTAACCGCAGACCACGGCGACCTTGCCGGCCATCATGGTATCGGTGGCGCGGCGGATGCCATCGACCAGCGATTCCTTGCAGCCGTATTTGTTGTCGAACTTCGATTTCGTGACAGAGTCGTTCACGTTGATCGTGGGGAAGGGCAGTTGGCCGTTCTTGTGCAATTCGTAAAGACGATGCACGCCCGTGGTGGTTTCTTCCGAAACACCCTTGATCGCGGCTTTGGTCTTGGTGAAGAAACCGGGGGTTTCTTTCATGCGCTTGTGGATCTGAAGCTTGATGACCTCTTCTTCTTCCGACTGCGGCACGGGGATGATGTCTTCGCCGGCTTCGGCGCGGGCGCCGAGCAGGACGTAAAGCGTGGCATCGCCACCATCATCGAGGATCATGTTCGCGCCTTCGGGGAACATGAAGGATTTGTCGAGGTAATCCCAGTGTTCGGTCAGGGTTTGCCCCTTGACCGCAAAGACGGGGATGCCCGCGGCGGCGATGGCGGCGGCGGCGTGATCCTGTGTCGAGAAGATGTTGCACGAGGCCCAGCGCACATCGGCGCCAAGGAATTTGAGCGTTTCGATCAGGACGGCGGTCTGGATCGTCATGTGCAGGCTGCCGACGATGCGGGCGCCTTGCAGGGGCTGGGTGGGGCCAAATTCCTCGCGGCAGGCCATGAGGCCGGGCATTTCGGTTTCGGCAATGACCAGTTCCTTGCGCCCATAGGCGGCCAAGGCGATATCTTTCACTACGTAATCGTTAGGCATGAGCCCGCTCCTTCAACCCTTGAAATTCGGGGGCAGATAGCACGGACCGTGCCACTCGACAATGCGGCGGATGCTTGGCTAGGGTTTATCTGCCAAAACGGGGGGCGGGATGCGGCAGGCGCGAGCGTGGCAAAGGATGCTTTCGGGGCGGCGGCTTGACCTGCTGGACCCGACGCCGATGGATATAGAGATTGCCGATATCGCGCACGGGTTGGCCTTTGTCGCGCGGTGGAACGGGCAGACGCGGGGGGATTGGCCCTATTCGGTGGCGGAACATTCGCTGCTGGTCGAGGCGATTTTTGCGCGGTGCAATCCGGGGATCGGGGCGCGGTGGCAGTTGGCCGCCCTGCTGCACGATGCGCCGGAATATGTGATCGGAGACATGATCAGCCCCGTCAAGGCCGCGATCGGGCCGGATTATGGCGTGCTGGATGAGCGTCTGGCGGGGGCGGTGCATCTGCGCTTTGGCCTGCCCGCGCTGCTGCCTGCGCCGATCAAGAAGGCGATCAAGGTGGCGGATCGCATTTCGGCATGGCTTGAGGCGGTGCAGATTGCCGGATTTGACCAGACCGAGGCTGACCGGCTTTTCGGGCGGCCGGATGCGCTGACCATGCGGGGGCTGGAAATTACGCTGCGGCCGCCTGCTTTGGTGCGGGCGGCCTTTTTGCAGCGTCACGCCGAATTGATTGCGGCGCTGGACGGTTAAATCGCCATATCGTCGGGGCGTTTACCCGATTTCAGCGCGGCATCGAACCAACGCGGCTTGCGCCCGCGGCCCGACCACGTTTCGGACGGGTTGGCCGGATTGGCATATTTTGCCGAGGCAGGCGCCCGTTTGCGCGGCATGCTGGTGCCCGTAAGTTCGGCCAGCGAAAAGCCCATTTCACGGGCTTTTTCTTCAAGCTGGGCAAGCGCCTGTTTCTTTTGCCGGTCTTCGTAGGTCGCGATTGCGCGCGAAACCTGCGCCTGAAGATCCTTGAGTTCCTTCAGCGACAGGTCGTGCAGATTGATATTCGTCATTGGGATTCCCCGCCAAGTATATGGCGGGGTTTTTAAGACTCTATTTCAAGTAATGCAATAAAATAGATTTATCGCGGGCTGCGCTTGGCCAGGATGCGCTGAAGGGTGCGGCGGTGCATCGACAGGCGGCGCGCGGTTTCGGAAACGTTGCGGTCGCACATTTCATAGACGCGCTGGATATGTTCCCAGCGCACGCGGTCGGCCGACATGGGGTTTTCGGGCGGGGCGGGCAAAGCCTCGGCCCGCGAGAGAAGGGCGTTGGTCACATCATTGGCATCTGCCGGCTTTGACAGATAATCGATCGCGCCGATTTTTACCGCCGCGACGGCGGTTGCAATGGCGCCATATCCGGTCAGAACCACGATCCGGCAATCGGGGCGGCGTTCGCGCAGGGCTTCGACAACATCGAGACCATTGCCATCCTCGAGCCGGAGATCGACCACGGCATAGGCGGGCGGGCGGGCGGTGGCAATGGCGCGGCCTGCGGCCACGCTTTCGGCGGTTTCGGGGATGAAGCCGCGCTTTTCCATCGCCTTGGCAAGGCGTTTCACGAAGGGTTCGTCATCATCGACCAAAAGCAGCGAACGGTCAGGGCCGAGATCGGAAAGCGGTTCATCAGCCATGCAGGGCATCTCCCATTTGCGGAGCGGAAGCCTAGGGCTTTCCATTCGCAGCGTCAAATTCAGTCATTTCGACAGGTAGCAGGCGGCTTTCGATGCAATCTGGTCGGCGCTGTCATCACGGCGGAAGAAATCGACAAAGCCCACGCCGGGCAGGACAAGATAGGTAAAGGTCGAGTGGTCCATCAGGTAGTATTGCGGATCGCCGTCTTCTTGTTTCTTGAAATAGGTGCGATAGGCCTTTGACGCCTGCGCGACCTGTTCGGGCGTGCCGGTCAGGGCAACCATGCGGTCATCTATGTTGGCGACGAAGTCTTTCAACACTGCCGGGGTATCCCGTTCGGGATCGATCGAAATAAAGACGGGTTGGGCATCAAAACCCTGTTTTTGCAGGATATCGACCGCTTCGGAATTTCGCGCGGCATCGAGGGGGCAGACATCGGGGCAGAAGGTGTAGCCGAAATAGACAAGGCTGGGTTTGGTGATCACATCCTTGTCGGTCACGGTCTTGCCGGTCTGGTCAACCAGGGTGAAGGCGCCACCGATATCGCCGCCGCCGACCGCGCTGGTGCGGCAATCGGCAAAGGGATCATCCGACCGCGCAAACTGGGCATAGGTGTAAACCCCGCCCACCAGACCGGCCACAACCGCCACTGCGAGACCTGCGTAAATCTTGTCCATCCGGCACCCCTTTCATCGCGCCGCATTGATCCGGCATTCCGCGCGCCCTAACAATGCGAAACTTCGTCACGCGGGGCCATGATCGATGTCGAGCCATGTTTTCGGTCTGACCACCGGATCGTCGCGCAGCGACTGGGTGCGCCTGCGGACGTTGATTTTGTTGCGGTGGATGGCGATTGGCGGGCAATTGGCCGCGATCAGCGTGGCATCCTTTGCCTATGGGATCATCCTGCCGCTGGGGTTGTGCTATCTGGCGGTGGGGGCTTCGGTCATCGCCAACCTGATTTCGATCTTTGTTTACCCCGAGAACAAGCGCCTGTCCGAGGCCGAGGCGATGCTGACGCTGCTGTTCGATCTGTCGCAGCTGTCGTTCCTTTTGTATCTGACCGGCGGGCTGACCAACCCCTTTGCGCTGCTGATCCTTGCGCCGGTGACGATTTCGGCCTCGGCGCTGGAATTGCGGACGACGCTGTTGCTGGGGGCGCTGGCGATATTGTTCACCACGCTGATCCTGCTGGTGAGTGTGCCGTTGCGGCTGGAGGACGGGGTGGCGCTGCGGGTGCCCGTGGTGTTCGAGTTCGGGTTCTGGCTGGCCATCGTGATCGGGATCGTGTTTCTGGGGCTGTATTCGCGGCGGATCGCAACCGAGATGCGGACCATGGCCGATGCGCTGCTGGCCACGCAGATGGCCTTGGCGCGCGAGCAGAAGCTGACCGATCTGGGCGGTGTGGTGGCAGCGGCGGCGCATGAACTGGGCACGCCCTTGGCCACGATCAAGCTGGTGAGTGCCGAGTTGATGGAAGAACTGGCCGACCGGCCCGACCTGCTGGAGGATGCGCGGTTGATCCGCGATCAGGCCGACCGCTGCCGTGACATTTTGCGCGGCATGGGGCGGGCGGGCAAGGATGACCTGCACATGCGCCACGCGCCGCTTGAGGCCGTGCTGCGCGAGGCGGCGGAACCGCATCTGGGGCGCGGCAAGGCGATACAGTTCACGGTCTATCCCGGTCCGGGGGGAGAGGCGAAGCAACCCACCATCCTGCGGCGGCCCGAAGTGGTGCACGGGCTGCGGAACCTGATCCAGAACGCGGTGGACTTTGCCAAGGGGACGGTCTGGGTGGACGGGGAATGGACCGACCGCGTTGTGACAGTGCGGATTGTCGATGACGGGCCGGGATACCCCACGCAGGTGATCGGGCGGATCGGAGACCCGTTCGTGCGGTCACGCGGGGCGGCGGCACCGGGGCCGGAGCGGCCGGGATATGAAGGGATGGGGCTGGGGCTGTTCATCGCCAAGACGCTGCTGGAGCGGACGGGGGCCGAGCTTTCCTTTGCCAATGCGTCGGACCCCTTCCTTTCGCCGGATGAACGGCCGGAACGCTGTGGCGCCATCGTGGAACTGGTCTGGCAGGCCAAGGACATTCTGGCGCCAACGGGCGGAAGCCTTGGGCTGAACCAACAGATCAACCCCTAGAGCGTGAAGGGATTTTTCGCGAACGGTGCGCGGTAATCTGCTCACGGTTAATCATGCGTTAATTATTTCGCGTCATGGTTGCATCCGTGGCAGGGCTGGGCGCGCCGTCAAGGGGTTACCGCATGGACTATTGGTTGGTCAGCCAGATCTTCGTGTCATCGGTCATCGGGGCGGCGTTGATCGCGCTGCTGGTGCAGTTGCGGACGGGAACGCCCGCGCATCTGGGGCTGGATGCGGTGGCGTTGCCGGTCTGGGCGGTGGATGCCGACGGGACCGAACTGATGCGAAACGCGGCCTGCGGGCGGCTGGGGCCGGTCGAATTGCCGACAGCGGCGGGGCGGGCGGAACTGGCGGGGCAATGGTTCGACATCGTAGTGCGCCCGAATGGCGAGGGGCAGGTGTTCAGCGCGATACCGGCCGAGGAGGTGGTGCGCGCCGAGGGATCGTTGCGCGATTTCCGCACCACGATGAGCGACACCTTCGCCCAGCTGGAAACCGGGCTGGCGCTGTTTGACGCGCAGGGGCGGTTGCAACTGTTCAACCCCGCGATGGGCGAGTTGACGGGGCTGGCGGTCGAATTTCTGGCGCGGCGGCCCAGTCTGGGGGCGGTGCTGGACGCGCTGCGCGACAAGGGCACGCTGCCCGAGCCGAAGGAATGGCTGGCATGGCGGCGGATGATGGTGGAACTGCCGATGCGAAGCGGCGCGCTTTCGCATGAAGAGACATGGGCGCTGCCGGGGGGTGTGACCTACCGGATGACGCTGCGGCCGCAGGCGAAGGGGTCTTTTGCCATGCTGGTCGAGGATATCTCGACCGAGATGATCCGGTCGCGGCGGCATCGCGCCGATGTGGAACTGGCGCAGGCAGTGATTGACACGCTGGAAGAGGGGATCGCGGTTTTCGCGGGGTCGGGGCATCTGGTGCTGAGCAATGCGGCCTATGCCGAGTTGTGGGGCCACGATCCGGCCGCGACGATGCTGGAGGGAACGATTGCCCGCATGGCCGCACATTGGCGCGAGGTGTCGGCGCCCGATCCGCTGTGGACGCGGATCGAGGATTTCATCGCCCTGACCGGCGAGCGCGAGGCGTGGCAGGCCGAGGCGCGGCTGCGCGACGGGCGGCTGATCGCCTGCCGCATCGCGCCCATTTGGGACGGGGCGACGCTGGCGGCGTTCCGCCCCATCGCGCCTGACCATGCGGTGCCGGAAGGGGTGCCTTCGGTCGCCCGCTATAGGGCGCGCAAGGCGGGCTGACGGCTTGCGGCGCCTGCGGGGCGCGGTAAGACTGCGGCGATGGAGATCACCTTTGCCCTGCCCGATGAAGATGCGACCGACCGGCTGGGCGGCTGGCTGGCCCGCCATATGCGCGGCGGCGAGACGCTGCTGCTGGACGGGCCGATCGGGGCGGGCAAAAGCCATCTGGCGCGGGCGCTGATACGGGCGCGGCTGGGGCGGATGGAAGAGGTGCCTTCGCCCACCTTTACGCTGGTGCAGGTGTATGAGGCGGATGTGGAGATCTGGCATGCCGATCTGTACCGCCTGACCCACCCCGACGAGGTGCTGGAACTGGGGCTGGACGATGCCTTTGGCCATGCGATCTGTCTGGTGGAATGGCCCGACAGGTTGGGGCAGGCGCTGCCCGAGCGGGCTGTGCGGGTGGCGCTGCGGGCGGCGGGCGAGGGGCGGGTTGCCGTGGTTTCGGGTGCCTTGCCCTGGATGGACGCACTGGCGCGGGAGTTTGGCTGATGGAGCGGCGGGCTTTGTCGGAGGCCTTTGTCGCGCGGGCCGGTTGGGGCGAGGCGAAGCGGGGCTTTCTGGCGGGGGATGCGTCGGACCGCAGTTATGACCGGCTGGTGCGCGGGGCAGGCAGCGCCGTGCTGATGGATGCGCCGCCGGGCAAGGGCGACGATCCGGCGGTGTTCGCCGCCGTGGCAGCGCATCTGGCGGGGTTGGGGCTGTCGCCCCCGCGGGTGCTGGCGGCGGATTACGAGAACGGGTTTCTGCTGCTGGAGGACCTGGGCGACGGGCTGTTTGCGCGGTTGCTGGAGCGCGAGCCGGAACGGGAGGCTGCGCTTTACGCGGCGGCGGTTGATGTGCTGGTGGCGGTGCAGGCGGCACCTGCGATGGCGGGACTGCCCGACCTTTCGGCAGGCGATTGGGCGCGGGCGGCGGAGTTTGCGTTCGGCTGGTGGCGCTATGGCGTGACCGGCGAGGATGGGGGCGATCTGTCGGTGCTAGCGCGGCTGATCGGGGCCTATGCGGACGGGCCGCGGGTGATGGTCTTGCGCGATTATCACGCGGAAAACCTGCTGTGGTTGCCGGAACGGGCGGGGGTGGCGCGGGTCGGGTTGCTCGATTTCCAATTGGCGCAGATGGGGCAGCCGGCCTATGACCTTGTATCCTTGTTGCAGGATGCGCGGCGGGATGTTTCGCCGGAAACCGAGGCGGCGATGGTGGCGCGGTTTCAGGCAGCCACGGGGGCGGACGGGTTCGAACTGGCTTATGCGATCTGGGGCGCACAGCGGGCGTTGCGGATTTTAGGCGTATTCGCGCGGCTGTGCCTGAAGGCGGGCAAGGCGGGGTATTTGGGGTTGATGCCGCGCGTCTGGGGGCAGTTGCAGCGCAATCTGGCGCATCCGGCGCTGGCGGAACTGGCGGCGGTTTGCGCGGCGCTGCCTGTGCCGGACGCGGAAAACATCGGGAAGGTCAGGGCGAAATGCGGCACGATGGCTTTGCGGTGATGCTGTTCGCGGCGGGGTTCGGCACGCGGATGGGGCAGCTTACCGCCGACCGGCCGAAACCGATGATCGAGGTGGCGGGAAAGCCGCTGATCGACCATGCGCTGGCGGTGGCGGAAGGCGCGAAGCGGATCGTCGCCAATGTGCACTATAGGCCCGAGACGCTGGTTTCGCACTTGCATGCGCGGGGGGTGGCGGTCAGCCGCGAGGACCCGATTCTGGAAACGGGGGGCGGGCTGCGGGCGGCGCTGGCGTTGCTGGGGGATGACCCCGTGATGACGCTGAATACCGATGCGGTCTGGACGGGGGAGAACCCGCTTTCTCAACTGGCGGCTGTGTGGGATGCTGGGCGGATGGACGGGTTGCTGCTGCTGTTGCCGGACGCGGCGGTGGGGAAAGGTGCGGGGGATTTCGTGATGGATGCGACAGGGCGGCTGACCCGTGCCAGGGGGGGGCGGGGGCAGGTCTATCTGGGGGCGCAGATTTTGCGGACCGAGGGGCTTTCGGCCATAACAGAGACGGTTTTTTCATTGAACCTGCTGTGGGACAAGATGATTGCCGAGGGGCGGCTTTACGGTGTGGTGCATCGCGGCGGGTGGTGTGATGTGGGCCATCCGGCAGGCATTGCCGAGGCCGAAGCGATGTTGGCGCGGGCATGAAGGGGATTTACGCGCTGGCGCCGGGGGTGGATTTTCCGGCGGCTTTGGTGGCGGGGCTGCGCGACCGGTTGGCGGGGCAACCGCCCGAGGCGATGGCGGGGGTAACGCTGTATCTGAACACCGCCCGCATGCGGCGGCGGGTGCAGGAATTGCTGGTGGCGGCGGGGGCGGGATATCTGCCGCGCCTGCGGCTGGTGACGGATATCGGGCAGGATATGCTGCTGGCGGGGGTGCCGCCTGCGGTTTCGGCGCTGCGGCGGCGGCTGGAACTGACGCAACTGGTGGCGCGGCTGCTGGAGGGGCAGCCCGATCTGGCACCACGGGCGGCGCTGTATGATCTGGCGGATTCACTCGCCACGCTGATGGACGAGATGCAGGGCGAGGGCGTGACGCCCGCGCAGGTGGCAGCGGTGGATGTTTCGGAACATTCGGCGCATTGGGCGCGGACCAAGGCGTTTCTGGGCATTGTCGCGCCGTTCTTTCAGGGAGCGGCGCCCGACGCGCAGGCGCGGTTGCGGATGCTGGTGGAGCGGCTGGCCGAGGTGTGGCAGGCAAACCCGCCGCAGGGGCCGGTAATCGTGGCGGGGTCAACCGGATCGCGCGGGACGACGGCGCGGCTGATGCAGGCGGTGGCGAGATTGCCGCAGGGGGTGCTTGTGCTGCCCGGTTACGATTTCGACATGCCTGCCGGCGTGTGGGAAGCGATGGGCGATGCCATGACCGCCGAGGACCACCCGCAGTTCCGCTATCGGCGGCTGATGGATGTGCTGGATTTCGGCCCAAACGATGTGGCGGTTTGGCATGAAATGCCAGTGCCGGATGCGGGGCGGAACAAGCTGTTGTCATTGTCGCTGCGGCCTGCGCCGGTGACGGACCAATGGCTGACCGAAGGCGCGGGTCTGCCCGATCTGATGATGGCCACGCGGGATATGGTGCTGGTCGAGGCGCAGACGCCGCGGGGCGAGGCGCTGGCGATTGCGCTGGCAATGCGCGAGGCGGTGGAAAACGGAGTGAGGGTGGCGCTGATCTCGCCCGACCGGATGCTGACGCGGCAGGTGACGGCGGCGCTGGACCGCTGGGGGATTTTGCCCGACGATTCGGCGGGGCGTCCGCTGGCGCTTTCGCCGCCGGGGCGCTTCTTGCGGCAGGTGGCCGGGCTGATGGGGGGGAAGCTGACCTCGGACGGGCTGCTGGCGCTGCTGAAGCATCCGCTGGCGCTGCCTGCGGGGGAACGGGGGCCGCATCTGCTGCTGACGCGGGCGCTGGAACTGCAATTGCGGCGGAAGGGGCCTGCCTTTCCCGACGGGTGTTTCCTGCGGGCATGGGCGGCGGCGCAAAAGGATGAAGGCGCTGTCGCGTGGGGGGCGGCGCTGGGCGCGGCGCTGGAGGCGTTGGCGGGGGCGGGCGAGGCGGCCTTGGCCGGGCATGTGGCGCTGCATCTGCGGGTGGCCGAGGCGCTGGGTGGCACCGGATTGTGGGACAAGGAAGCGGGCATCGCCGCGCGGGCGGTGATGGACGAGTTGGCGGCCGAGGCGGATGCGGGTGGCGTGCTGGGTGTGGCCGATTACCGCGACCTGTTCGAGGCGGTGGTGGCCAAGGGCGAGGTGCGCGAGAGCGTGACACCCCATCCCGGTACGATGATCTGGGGCACGCTGGAGGCGCGGGTTCAGGGGGCCGAGATGGTTATTCTGGGCGGGTTGAACGATGGCGTCTGGCCCAAGCTGCCGGAACCCGACCCGTGGCTGAACCGCAAGATGCGTAAGGATGCGGGGTTGCTGCTGCCCGAACGGCAAATTGGGCTTTCGGCGCATGATTACCAGCAGGCGGTTGCAGCCCCCCGTGTGATGCTGACGCGGGCCACGCGGAATGCCGAGGCCGAAACCGTGCCGTCACGCTGGCTGAACCGGCTGACCAACCTGATGGAAGGTTTGCCGCAGAAGAACGGCAAGGCGGCGCTTGAGGCGATGCGGGCGCGGGGGCGGGTCTGGGTGAAGCGGGCCGTGGCGTTGGAGCAGCCTGCGGCGGTGGTGGCGCCTGCACGGCGGCCTTCGCCCCGGCCGCCCGCCGAGGTGCGGCCAAAAGAGCTGGCGGTGACGCGGATCGGGCTGCTGATCCGCGATCCTTATGCGATTTATGCGCAATATGTGCTGCGGCTGCGGGCGCTTGACCCGCTGCGCCCCGAGGCGGATGCGGCGCTGCGGGGGCAGGTGTTGCACAAGATTCTGGAAGGCTTTGCCGAGGGCAGGGTCGAGGGCGAGGACCGCGTATCGGCAAAGGCGCGGCTGCTGGATGTGGCGCGGGCCGTGCTGGCGGCGAACACGCCATGGCCAGCGGCGCGGGCGCTGTGGCTGGCGCGGCTGGAGCGGGCGGCGGATTATTTCCTGAGCTTTGACGCGACATTCGGGGGGGTTCCGGCCAAGCTGGAGAAAGAGGGGCGGGTGCCGCTGACGGGGCTGCCGTTTACGGTGAAGGGCACGCCTGACCGGATCGACATTTTGCCGGACGGGCGGTTGCACATCATCGATTACAAGACAGGAACGCCGCCGACCAAGGAACAGCAAAAGCTGTTCGACAAGCAGTTGTTGCTGGCCGCCGCGATGGCAGAGCGCGACGGGTTCAAGGGGCTGGAAGGGCGCGAGGTGGCGCGGATCACCTATGTCGGGCTGGGCACGAACCCGAAGCTTGAGGCGACCGATATCACGCCTGCGGTGACGGGCGAGGTGTGGGAGGGGCTGCACAAGCTGATCGGGCATTATCTGGACCACGCGACCGGATTCACCGCACGCCGTGCCGTCTATAAGGAGCGGTTCGAAGGCGATTACGACCACCTGTCGCGCTATGGCGAATGGGAGACGAGCGACGAAGCGTCAGGCGAGGATGTGGGCAAATGACGGTGGTTTCGGCATCGGAACGGCAGGTGCAGGCATCGCAACCCGAAGCCTCGACCTGGCTTTCGGCCAATGCGGGGTCGGGCAAGACGCGGGTGTTGACCGACCGCGTGGCGCGGCTGCTGCTGAAAGGGGTCGAGCCGCAGCATATTCTGTGCCTGACCTATACCAAGGCGGCCGCGACCGAGATGCAGAACCGCCTGTTCCGGCGGCTGGGCGCGTGGGCGATGCTGCCGGCGGCGGAATTGCGCCAGTCGCTGGCCGAACTGGGCGAGGCGGGGCGACTGGATGACAGCGTGCTGGCCGATGCGCGGCGGCTGTTCGCGCGGGCGATCGAAACGCCGGGGGGGCTGCGGATCCAGACGATCCATTCCTTCTGCGCCACGCTGTTGCGGCGGTTTCCGCTGGAAGCGGGGGTATCGCCACAGTTTTCGGAACTGGACGACCGCACGGCGCGGATGCTGCGCGACGAGGTGGTGGAAGGGCTGGCGGAAGAGGGCGATCCGGTCATTGCCGAAGTGGCGCGGGAATGGACGGGCGAGGAATTCGGCGCGCTGGTGGGGCAGATCGTGGGGAACCGCGACCTTTTCGGCACGGTGCTGACCGAGGCCGAGGCGCGGCTGATCTTTGGCGTGAAGCAGGGACAGACGGTTGAGACGCTGCTGGCGGATGTGTTTCTGGGCGACGAGGCGGCATGGATGCCGCAGGTGATTGCCGCGATGCGGGCGGGATCGGTTACGGATGCAAGGGGGGCGGCCAAGCTGGCGGCGCTGGATTTTGCTGCGCCGACGCCAGGGCTGCTGGTCGATTGCGAAGACCTGTTCCTATACGGGGCAAAGGCGAAGCAGCCGTTCGGGGCGAAGATCGACGACTTTCCGACCAAGCCCACGCGGGCAGCGCTGGGCGCGGTGCAGGACAAGCTGAACCAGTTGATGGCGCGGGTCGAGGCGGCGCGCGGGGTGCGTTGTTCGCTGCGGGCGATGGAGCGGGCGCTGGTGTTGCACCGTTTCGCTGCCGCCTTTTTGCCGCGCTACGAGGCGCGCAAGGCGGCGCGGGGCTGGCTCGACTTCGACGACCTGATCGACCGCGCGCGGCGGTTGCTGACCGACCCCGGCGTTGCGGCATGGGTGCTGTTCCGGCTGGACGGGGGGATTGACCATATCCTTGTGGACGAAGCGCAGGATACCAGCCCCGAACAATGGCGGGTGATCGAAAGCCTTGCCGCCGAGTTTACCGCCGGAGCCTCGGCCCGTGACGGGGCGCGGACGTTGTTCGTGGTGGGGGACAAGAAACAGTCGATCTATTCATTCCAGGGCGCGGATGTGGCGGCCTTTGACGAAAAGCAGGGGGCGTTCGAGGGGCGGTTCAGGGCGGTGGGGCGGATGTTCCAGACGCTGCAACTGGAACATTCTTTCCGGTCCTCGCCCGCCATTCTGCGGGTGGTGGATGATGTGTTCGGCAGCCGCTTCCCCGAGGCGCTGGGCGGGGCGGTGCAGCACATCGCGTTCCGCGACCGGATGCCGGGGCGGGTGGATTTGTGGCCATTGGTCGAACCTGCGGCCAAGAAACCCGAGGATGACTGGAAGAACCCCGTTGACCTGATTACCGAGGAGCACCATTTCGCGCGGCTGGCGGAAGATATTGCCAGCGAGATCAAGGCGATGATCGACGGCGGGGTGTGTATTCCGCAAGGCGACAAACCCGACAGGCCCGTGCATGCGGGGGATTTCCTGATCCTTGTGCAGCGGCGGTCGGAGCTGTTTGCCGAGATCATCCGCGCCTGCAAGGCAAAGGGCTTGCCGATTGCGGGGGCGGACCGGCTGAAGCTGGGGGCGGAACTGGCGGTGAAGGACATCACGGCGCTGTTGTCGTTTCTGGCGACGCCTGAGGATGATTTGTCACTTGCGGCGGTGCTGCGGTCACCCCTTGGCGGGTGGAGCGAGGGGGCGCTTTACGGGCTGGCGCAGCCGCGGAAAGGCTATCTGTGGCAGGCATTGCGCGAGCGGGCGGCAGAATTTGCCGAAACGCATGACATGCTGGGCGATCTGTTGGGGCAGGCCGATTTTCTGCGGCCCTTCGACCTGATCGAGCGGGCGCTGACGCGGCATGACGGGCGGCGGAGGCTGCTGGCGCGGCTGGGGGCCGAGGCCGAGGACGGGATCGACGAATTGCTGTCGCAGGCGCTGGCCTATGAACAGACCGATGTGCCCAGTCTGACGGGGTTCCTGACATGGCTTTCGACCGACGAGGTCGAAGTGAAGCGCCAGATGGACAGCGAGGGGCAGCGCATCCGCGTGATGACGGTGCACGGGGCGAAAGGGCTGGAAGCGCCCATCGTCATTCTGCCCGATACCTGCGACCGCACGCCCCGCGACCGCGACGAGATTTACGAGGTCGAGGGGCGGCCGGTCTGGAAGGTGGCGGCAGATGAAAGCCCCGCACCGCTGGCACTGGCCCGGGCCGGGAAGAAGACGCGCGAGCAGGAAGAAAACCTGCGGCTGCTGTATGTGGCGCTGACGCGGGCGCGGGTGTGGCTGATCGTCTGCGGCGCGGGCGAGGCCAAAGGTGACGGCGCATGGTGGAAACTGGTCGAACAGGGCATGGCGCAGGGGGCGGAAAAGCTGCACGGCGGGCGGTTGCGGCACAGTTTCGGCGCTTGGCCCGACCCTGTGCGCGTTGCGCCGGTGGCCGAGGCTGTGACCGAATTGCCCGATTGGGCGCGGCGGGTGGCGGCGCCTGCGGTGCGGGCGGAAAAGCTGCTGTCGCCGTCAGACCTTGGCGGGGCCAAGGCAATTGCGGGGGACGGGCTGGACGAAGATGCGGCCAAGGCGCGGGGCACGGCACTGCATCTGTTGCTGGAACATCTGCCGGGGGCGGCTGACCCCTTGGCCGTGGCGGCGGCACTGGTGCCCGATGCGGCGCTGCGGGGCGAATTGCTGGCCGAAGCGCAGGGGGTGATGGCGGCGCATGGCGCGCTGTTTGCCGAGCCCGCGCTGACCGAGGTGGGGGTGACGGCGGAATTGCCGATGGGGCGGATGCTGGGCACGATAGACCGGCTGGTTTTGCGCGGCGACCATGTGCTGGCTATCGATTACAAATCGAACCGCGTGGTGCCCGAGCGGGCCGAGGATGTGCCCGAGGGGATTTTGCGGCAGATGGCGGCCTATGCCCATGCGCTGGAGGCGATCCATCCGGGCAAGCGGGTGGAGGTGGCGGTGTTGTGGACACGGACCGCGCAGTTGATGCCGCTGGGGCGCGAGATGCTGCGGGAGGCGCTGGCGCGTTCCACTATGGTTGGAGCGGGCCACCTTGACGTTCCGGCGGCGCATCCTTAGCTTTGACAGCCGACAATCCCTTTGGAGAATGATGATGGGCAACGCTACCGTCGCCGTGACCGATGCCACCTTTGACGCCGAAGTCCGCCAGTCGGACGTGCCGGTTGTGGTGGATTTCTGGGCCGAATGGTGCGGGCCGTGCCGCCAGATTGGCCCTTCGCTGGAAGAACTGGCCGTGGAATATGCGGGCAAGGTCAAGATCGTGAAGGTGAATGTGGACGAGAACCCCGATAGCCCGGCGCAACTGGGCGTGCGCGGGATTCCGGCGCTGTTCCTGTTCAAGAACGGTCAGGTCGTTTCGAACAAGGTGGGCGCTGCCCCCAAGGCCGCGCTGGCGACCTGGATCCAGTCGGCGATCTGATGCTTGCCCTTTCGGGCGTGATTTCGGGGCGGTCCTGACGGGCCGCCCTTTGGATTTCGGGGGTGTGGGATGGCGGAAGACAGGTTTCCCGGCTGGCACGGCACGACGATTTTGGCCGTGCGGCGCGGGGGCGAGGTTGTGGTGGCGGGCGACGGGCAGGTGAGCCTGGGGCAGACCGTGATCAAGGGCACGGCGCGCAAGGTGCGGCGGCTGTCGCCCGGCGGGCGCGATGTGGTGGCGGGATTTGCCGGATCGACGGCGGATGCGTTCACGCTGCTGGAGCGGCTGGAGAAGAAGCTTGAGGCCGCACCGGGGCAATTGGCGCGGGCTTGCGTTGACCTTGCCAAGGATTGGCGGATGGACAAGTATTTGCGTAACCTTGAAGCCATGCTGATCGTCACGGACGGGCGGGATTTGTATGTTCTGACCGGCGCGGGCGATGTGCTGGAACCCGAGCATGATGTGGCGGCAATCGGATCGGGCGGGAATTTCGCGCTGGCCGCGGCGCGGGGGCTGATGCTGACCGACATGACGGCCGAGGATGTGGCGCGCAAGGCGATGGCGATTGCGGCGGATATTTGCGTTTACACGAATGGCAACCTGACGGTCGAGACGATCCGCGGGTGAACGGATTTTTCTGCGAAAAATCTGGAAGATGAGTTTTCTGCGAAAACTCGGCTTTGCGGTGATCCTTCGCAGAAGGAGCGGATAACAGGGATTTTCACAGAAAATCCCGTTTCGAGGACGAAGAGCATGACAAACCTGACCCCGCGCGAGATTGTGTCCGAACTTGACCGCTTTATCATCGGGCAGCGCGATGCCAAGCGGGCGGTGGCGGTGGCGTTGCGGAACCGCTGGCGGCGCAAGTTGCTGGGCGATGATCTGCGGGACGAGGTTTACCCCAAGAACATTCTGATGATCGGGCCGACCGGCGTGGGCAAGACCGAGATCAGCCGCAGGCTGGCCAAGCTGGCGCGGGCGCCTTTCCTGAAGGTCGAGGCGACGAAGTTTACCGAAGTGGGCTATGTGGGCCGCGATGTGGACAGCATCATCCGCGATCTGGTGGATGCGGCCATGGTCGAGACGCGGGCGCGGATGCGCGAGGATGTAAAGGCCAAAGCGCGGGCCGCCGCCGAGGAGCGGGTGGTCGAGGCGCTGGCGGGCAAGGAGGCGCGGGAACAGACGCGCGAGATGTTCCGCCAGAAGCTGCGCAAAGGCGAACTGGACAATACGGTGATCGAGCTTGAGGTGCAGGATGCCACGCCGCCAATGGGCATGTTGCCGGGCGGGAATGGCATGGAATTGCAGATGCAAGGCTTGCAAGACCTGTTCAAGGCCTTTGGCGGGCGCACGGCCCGCAAGAAGATGACGGTGGCCGACAGTTACGATGTTCTGATCGGGCAAGAGGCCGACAAGCTGCTGGATGACGAGGCGGTGAAGGCTGCGGCGTTGGAGGCGGTGCAGGAAAACGGGATCGTCTTTCTGGACGAGATCGACAAGATCTGTGCGCGGGCCGATGCGCGGGGGGCCGATGTCAGCCGCGAGGGGGTGCAGCGCGACCTGCTGCCCTTGATCGAGGGGACCACGGTTTCGACGAAATACGGGCCGGTCAAGACGGACCATATCCTGTTCATCGCATCGGGCGCGTTCCATATTGCCAAGCCTTCGGACCTGTTGCCGGAATTGCAGGGGCGTTTGCCGATCCGGGTCGAACTGGGGCCGCTGACGGAAGAGGATTTCGTGCGCATCCTGACCGAGACGGAAAATGCGCTGACGCGGCAGTATTCGGCCATGCTGGCGACCGAGGGTGTGACGGTAGTCTTTACGCCTGACGGGATTGCCGCGATTGCCCGCATTGGCGCCGAGGTGAACCGCAGTGTCGAGAATATCGGGGCGCGGCGGCTTTACACCGTGATCGAGCGGGTGTTCGAAGAGCTTTCTTTCAGCGCGCCGGACCGTTCGGGGGAAACCGTTACGGTAGATGCGGCGTTTGTCGAGGCGAATGTGGGGGCGCTGTCACGATCTGCCGACCTGTCGCGCTATGTTCTGTAAGGCGGCATCGGGGGGCGGTTTGCGCGCGGTTATCCTTGGCCTGATCATGGTCGTGGCGGCCTGCACCCCGCGGGGAACGATGTATATCGTGCCGCCCGAAACGGCGGCGGGCGAGACGACCAAGGTTTTCGTCGGCACAACACGGTCGCTGGGGCCGGATGGGCTGTATGGCAGCGGGCGGTCCGAGATGACGCAGTTCGCGCGCTATGATGTGGTGGTGCCGCCGGCGCGGACGCTGGGGGCGATTACCTATCCGACACGGAAAAAGCTGGACCCGCAGACCGATTTCCTGACCACGGCGCAGGTGCAATACCCCGCCGAGCCCGCCTTTCGCCGCGATCTGGCGGCGGCGTTGCGCCAGAACGGGCGCGAGGCGGTGATCTATGTTCACGGGTTCAACAATACCTTTACCGAAGGGTTGTACCGGATCGCGCAACTGCACCACGACCTGAAGCTGTCGGGGGTGGCGTTGCATTATTCGTGGTCATCGGCGGCGGAACCGCTGGGCTATGTCTATGATCGCGACAGCATGATGTTCGCGCGGGGCGGGCTGGAACAGATGGTGCGCGAGACGGTGGCGGCAGGGGCCACCAAGGTGACGCTGGTTGCCCATTCGATGGGGTCGGCGCTGACGATGGAAGCCCTGCGGAGCATCGCCATCCGGGACGGGAGGGTGATGCCACAGGTGACGGGGGTGGTGCTGATTTCGCCCGATATCGATGTGGATGTGTTCCGGATGCAGGCGCACGAGATCGGGAAACTGCCACAACCTTTTCTGATCTTTGGTTCGGGCAAGGACCGTGTGCTGCGGCTTTCGGGGTGGATCACGGGGCAAAGCGGGCGGCTGGGATCGCTGGAAGGGGTAGAGCGGCTGGCCGATTTGCAGGTGACTTATATCGACGTTGCCGCCTTTTCGACCGGCGGGGGGCATTTCGTGGCCGGAACCTCGCCCGCGCTGATCACGCTGATGGGCAGTATCGCGCAGGTGGAAGATGCGTTCGGGGGCGATGCGTCGGGGCGGACGGGGCTGTTGCCGGGGGTGGTGCTGACAGTGCGGAACGCGACGCGGGTAATCCTGCGGCCAGTGGGCCAGTTGACGCGGCAAAGGCTGGAATAGCGGGGATGGCCCGGCAGGTGCCGGACCATCCCGAAGGCGTATCAGAACCCTGCGAAACCGCGGGCGGGCCTTTCGATGGCCGGGGCGGGTGCCTTGGTCTGGCTGCGGATCATATCCTGGATCTGGGCCATGAGGTTGGCGGGGATGTTCTGAAGCGCGACCTGACCGGGGCGGTTCGGCGCGGCCAGCTTGAAGCGGCTGAGCGCCTCGCGCACGGCTTCGGTCGAGGCGCGCATTTCGTTGGCCGAAGAGGCGAGTTGATCTGCCTGGCTTGAGGTGGACATGGCGGCCTTGGCCACTTCGCCGATGGCGGTGGTGATCTGGGCCACGCCGCGCGACTGTTCGGCGCTGGACGAGGCGATAGAGGCAACCAGCACTTCGGAGCGTTTCACATCATCCGCGATGCTGACAAAGGCGGCCTGCGCCTCGCCCGCGATCTTGACGCCGGATTGCACGCGGCCCGAGGCATCTTCGATCAGGTCCGAGGTTTCCTTGGCGGCCTTGGCCGAGCGTCCGGCAAGGTTGCGGACCTCTTGCGCCACGACGGCGAAGCCGCGGCCGTGCTGGCCTGCGCGTGCGGCCTCGACCGCGGCGTTCAGGGCCAGAAGGTTGGTCTGGAAGGCGATTTCGTCGATCACCTTGATGATCTTGGCGATATCCTGGCTTGAGGCGCGGATGCCTTCCATGGCGCTTACCATGTCACCGATCTTTTCGCGGCCCACATCGGCCACGCGCGACGAGGACATGATCAGTTCCTTGGCGCTTTCGGCGGCGGCGGCGTTGGCCTTGACCTGCGCGTCGGTTTCTTCGGCAGAGGCCGAGACTTCGTCAACCGAGGTCGAGGTGATCTGCGAGCTGGAGGCCAGCGACTGGCTGCTGTCGGTGATCTGGCTGACGCTGGTGGCGACCTGTTCGATCTGGGTCGAGATGGTGTGGAAGGATTCGTTCAGGCTGCTGTAGGCCTGTCCGAAGGCGGCGATGATTTCGCGGAATTCGCCGGTGAATTGATCGGGATCGACCTTGCGGTCAAGCTGGCCGTCAACGATGGCGTTGGACAGGTCGCGGATTTCACCGACCACGCGGCGGAAGCTGTCACGGATGGCGTCCATCGCTTCGTTGATGAAGGCGCGGTCGCCGGTGTAACGCTCCATTTCATAGCTGAAGTCGCCGGCGGCATAGGCGCTGGCGCAGGCCATGATCTTTTTCTTGGTGTTGATGTGGTTCTGGACCATTTCGTTCACGCGGCGGCCAAGATCGGCCAGTTCATCGCGATATTTCGACGGTTCGATATAGACCGAGATGCGGCCTTCGGCATGGGCGTTGGCCATGTCGCTGATTTCGTTGATGATGCCTTCGATCTGGCGTTTGCCTTCGATCGCGGCGGTCATATCCTTCCATTCCACCCAGACGGAATGAAGGCTGCCATCGGGGTTGTTCTTGGGCGTGGCGCGGAAGGCGAGATCCTTGCCGCCGATGGTGAATTTGCCGTCATGCGGTTTGGACAGACCGTCCATCATGCGGCGCTGATACATCGGGTTCTTGTGGAACACGTCGATCGGCTTGCCCACAACTTCGCGAGCGCGGAAATGCGGCAGGTCGCGTTTGATATCGGCTTCCATCGATTCAAACATGGCGTAGGCGGCTTCGTTCACGAAGCGGATCACGAGATCGCCGTCGGCCAGCATGATCGGGCTGGAAAGGATTTGCACTGCCGCTTCGGGCGTGACGTCACCGAAAATGTCGGCGGCGTTCGTGGTCGTCGCATGTGAAGTCATGTCTCTACTCCGGTAAACCCCAACTGCGAGGAGAACGGAGCAACGGGTCAGGTGTTTAAGAAGATTCTGCGGAGAGTCGGATTTATTTGAGGAATGGTGAAAATCGCGGGTGTCGGGCTTGACTTGGCCGGGGATGGGCATAGCTTGCCATTCCAATTTTCGGGTGCCTTGTCAGCGGCGGCGCAGATAGACGTAAAAGGCGCCCGATCCGCCATGTTTGAGATGGGCTTCGGCCACTTGCAGCACGGCAGGGCCGAGGGGCGACATGCGAAGCCATTGTGGCACCTGATGGCGCAGAGCGCCCATGCGTTGCGGGATGGGGCCGGTATCTTCGCGGCGCTTGCCCTTGCCGGTGATGACAAGGACCAGCCGCAGGCCCGCGCTTTGCGCGTTCAGGATGAAGCGGATCAGTTCGGGATGGGCTTCGGCAAGGGTCATGCCGTGCAGGTCTATCCGCGCCTCGGGGGCGAGCTTGCCGCGAGTCATCTTGCCAAAGGCCTTGGCGTCCATTTGCAGCGGCGCCTGGGCGAGGCTGTCGGACAGGCTGGGGGCAATGTCGTGGCTGGCGCGGGGTTTGGCCTTTTCGCCCAAGCGGAAGGGGGCAAAAATGGGGGTATGGGGTTTGGCCGGTTCGGCGGGCAGGCTGGGTGCAAGGGCCGGTGTTTCAAGGCGGCGTTGCAGGCTTTGCACATGAAGCGGGCGGGCCGTTCGGGCCACGGTTTGCCAGATTTCTTCTTCCTCGGGGCGCAGGCTGCGGCGGCGGGCCATGGTCAGAGCCCGTCAAGCGCCGCAAAGGCGCGGTCGATGGGCAACAGCACGACCATACGGCCGGGGTCTTTGACCGTGCCCGCGGCATCGCCCGCGGCGGGGCCGGTGCCGAAGAAGATGTCGGCGCGTTGCGGGCCCTTGATCGCGCCGCCGGTATCTTGGGCGACCATCAGGCTGCGGATGGGGGAATTGCCCTGCTTTTCGATCCAGACCGGCGCGCCGAGTGGGGTGAAGGCGGGGTCGATGGCGATGCTGCGAAAGGCGGTGATCGGGCGGGTCATCGCGCCGATGGGGCCAAGACTGGGCGCGAGGTCGATTTCACGGAAAAAGACGTAGGACGGGTTGATCGACAAAAGATCGGTCGCGCCGGCGCGGACGTAAGCCGCGATTTCCTGCGCCGAGACCTGATCGATGGTGTGGGTGCCACGGCGGACCATTTCCTGCCCGACCGAGCGGTATTCGTGCCCGTTGCGACCGGCATAGCCCACGCGCATCACGCGGCCATCGGGCATCTTGATGCGGCCCGAGCCCTGCACCTGAAGGAAATAGACATCAACCGGATCGTCAAGCCACGCGAGTTCGAGACCGCGCCCGCGCAGGGCACCGCCATCAATTTCGCCACGGCTGAGAAAGACCTGACCATCGCGCAATTCGGGGGGGCGGCGGTAGATCGGATAGGCAAAGCGCGGGGTGCGGACGGGCGAACCGGCAAATTCGGGTTCGTAATAGGCGGTGAACAGCGCGGGGGGTTCCCCGATCACCATGGGGCGGAAGAACAGTTCGAAGAATTGCCGCGCCGTGGCATCGCTGGCGGTGGCATCGGCGGCAAGGGCGCAAAGGGGGCGCCAGTCGGCGCCATCGATCAGGTCGCAGGTTTCAAGAAACGTGGTCAGCGCAGCCCTGTGATCATCGGATTGCCAACCGGGAAGATCGGAAAATGCCAGCATCTCGGCCCGCGCGGGCGCGGCGGTCATGGCGACCGCGAGGGCAAGGGATGCAAGGGCGGCACGCATCACTCTCCGGTGGCGACGAGTTGCCAGTTGGGATCGCTTGATCCCATCTTGCGGGCAAAGGTCCAGACATCGCGCTGGCGCTTTATTTCGTTCGGTTTGCCTTCGACAATCTCGCCGGCGGTGTTTTTGACGACGCTGTTCACCTCGCCCACGAAACGCACCGAAACCTCGGCCTCGCGCGTGGCGGGGTTGAAGGTGGCGTCATGCAGGGCGAGTTCGCGCAGGCCGACGAATTTGCTTTCGACGGTCAGGCCCTGTTCGCGGCGGGTTTCGATGGCTTCGGCAAAGCTGTGTTCGACATCGGCGCCGATAAAGGGGCGGATGCTGTCAAGATCGCCTTTGTCGAAGGCCATCAGGATCATTTCATAGGCGCCGCGCGCACCAGACAGGAAGGTGCCGACGGTGAACGAGGGTTCGGCGCCCTTCATCGCGGCAAGGGCCTGTGCGGCGGGCGATCCTTCGGGAACGTGGTCGATGATGTCACGATCGGGGCCACCCTCGATCACCGCGAAATCGCGGCGGGGGCGCACGGTGCTGTCAACCGGAACGGGCGGTTTTTCAAACCCTTCACGGCTGCCCAGCACGGCGCGGAGCTTGATGATCAGGAAAACGGCGATCCCGGCCAGAACGAGAAGCTGGATCAGGGAGGAATTCATTGGAACCTCGAACATGCGATGCCACGTGATGCGGCAGGGCGGGGGTTGGTAACTTGCCAAGTCCGCCCTTATGTAGGGGCTGGTCCTGCCTGTGTCCATGGCGGGGCGGCCTGAATTGCCCGTGAGGAGCCAAGCGATGCCCGTTTTTGCCATTCTGCTGGTGTGGTCCCTGCTGGAGATTGCGCTTTTCGTCACGGTTGGCGGGGCGCTGGGGCTGGGGCTGACGCTGCTGGTGGTGCTGGGCACCGGGGCACTGGGGATTGCGATGCTGCGGGGCGAAGGGATGCGGGCGGTGCGCCACCTGCGAAGCGAGCTGGCATCGCGGCAGAACCCGTTGCAGGCAGCGGGGTCGGATGTGCTGTGGGTGGTGGCGGCGTTGCTGCTGATCTTACCGGGGTTTCTGACCGATGTGCTGGGGTTGTTGCTGATGCTGCCATGGGTGCGGGTGGCGGTTGCGGGTTACGCCGCGCGGCGGGTGGCAGGTGCGGTGCGGCGGGCGGCGGGCAAGCATGCGGCAGGGCGCGCGCCACACCGTCCGCCGGTGGATGTGATCGACGGCGAGTTCATCGAGGTGCCGCCGCAGGACCAGCGCCCGCCTTCGGGCTGGACGCGGCATTGAGAAGGCGGGGCTGACCTGATAGGAAGCCGCCGAACGGTTCTGTCGAAAGGGAGCGAAGCGATGGCCGAAGAAACGACGGGCGCACCGGCGCCGGATCAGGCCGAAGCGCCGCAGATCAAGATGCAGGTTCTGGCGCAGTTCGTGCGGGACATGTCTTTCGAGAACATGGTCGCCCGCAAGGGCATTACCAGCGGCGATGTGCAGCCCGATATTCAGGTGGGCGTCAGCCTTGATGCGCGCAAGCGGCCGGTGGATCACCAGTATGATGTCATCTCGAAATACAAGGTGACGTCGAAGAACAAGACGAATGGCGAGGCGCTGTTCATTCTGGAAGTGGAATATGGCGGGATTTTCCACGTGGAAGGCGTGCCCGAGGACCAGTTGCACCCTTTCCTGTTGATCGAATGCCCGCGGCTGCTGTTTCCGTTCGTGCGGCGCATCATTTCGGATGTGACGCGGGACGGGGGCTTTCCGCCGCTGAACATCGACACCGTGGATTTTCTGGCGCTGTACCGGCAAGAGATTCAGCGGCGGGCGCAGATGGCGAACTGAGCCACGGTGCGATGCGGGACGGGGGCGGGGCGGGTTTTCCCGCCCCTTTTCACATGCGTTTGAACCAGATGGCGGCGGGGCCCAGTTTTTCGACAAAGGCGGAATGGGCGGCGGATTCGGCGGCGGTCAGGCGCGGGGCGAGCGGTTCAGGGCGGGGGCGGGGCCGCCATTCGCCTGCATGGTCGGCCATGCCCCCGCCCGCGGCGGTGCTGCCGGTGGTGGATAGGGCAAAGTCGGGTTGGCGGCCGCCGACGAGTTCAAGATAAACCTCGGCCAGGATTTCGGAATCGAGCAGGGCGCCGTGCTTTTCACGGGCGGAATTGTCAACGCCGAAGCGGCGGCACAGCGCGTCGAGCGAGGCGGGGGCGCCGGGGAAGCGGGTTTTGGCGATGGCCAGTGTATCGGTGGCGCGCGCATAGGGCAGCGGTGGCAGGCCCGCCCATTGCAGTTCGGCGTTGAGGAATTTCATATCGAAGGCGGCGTTGTGGATGACCAGTTGCGCGTCACCGATGAAGTCCAGAAAGGCGGCGGCGATATCCTTGAACACGGGTTTGTCGCGCAGGAAATCATCGCCCAGACCATGCACCTCGAATGCGGCGGTGGGCATGGCGCGCTGGGGGTTGATGTATTGGTGATAGGTGCGGCCGGTGGGCAGGTGGTTGAACAGTTCCACCGCGCCGATTTCGACGATGCGGTCGCCCGAGGCGGGTTCAAAGCCGGTGGTTTCGGTATCGAGAACGATTTCACGCATGACGGGCCTGACGGATGTGATCGATCAGCGCATGCACGAAGGCGCGCGTGCTGTCGAGGTTGAGCGTTTCGACGATATGGGTGGCGCGGCGGCGCTTTTCGGCATCGGGCATCTGGCGCGACAGGATCAGATCGAATTGCGCGGGGGTCATGCCGGGGCGGGCAAGGACACGGGCGCGTTGCAGCGCAGGGGGCGCGGTGACGAGAAGGGTGGCGTCACAATCGGCTTCGGAGCCCTTTTCGAACAGAAGGGGGATGTCCAGCACGACCAGATCTGCGGTGGCGGCGGCCAGAAAGGCGGCGCGGTCGGCAGAGACGAGCGGGTGAACGATGTGTTCGATGCGGGCAAGGGCGGAGGGATCGGCCGCGATCCAGGATTTGAGGGCCGTGCGGTCAATGCCGTCGGAGACGAGGGCGGCCGGATGCAGGGCCGCGAGCGGTGCCACTGCGGCCCCGCCCGGTGCGTAGAGGCGATGGACGGCGGCGTCGGCATCCCAGACGGGGATGCCTGCTTCGCGGAACAGCCGGGCGGTGGTGGATTTGCCCATGCCGATCGAGCCGGTGAGGCCGAGCCGGAAGGTCATGCCGACAGGACAGCCGCGCGGGTGGCATCGTCCACCTCGGGGCGGTGGCCGAACCAGCGTTCGAAGCCGGGGGCGGCCTGATGCAGCAGCATGCCCAGACCATCGACCACGGTTGCGCCACGGGTTTCAGCCTCGATCAGGAACTGGGTCTTGAGCGGGGTATAGACCAGATCGGTCACAAGCGTGCCGCGGGCGAGGCTGTCGAGCGGAAGGACGAGATCGGGTTTGCCGGTCATACCGAGGGCGGTTGTGTTCACCACGGTGGCGGCGCCGTCGATCATGGCTTCGGCCTGAACCCAATCATAGACGCGGAGCTTGGCGCCGAAATCGCTTCGAAGGGCATCGGCACGGGCGCGGGTGCGGTTGGCAAGGCGGATTTCGGGCACGCCCACCTCGATCAGCGCGGCGATGACGGCGCGGCTGGCCCCGCCTGCGCCGAACACGGCGGCAGGGCCGGAAGCGGGCTGCCATTGTGGCGCGTGCTGGCGGATATTGGCGATGAAACCGGAACCGTCGGTATTATCGGCCTGAACCTTGCCGTCCTTGCGGAACACGAGGGTGTTGGCGGCGCCGATCAGGGCGGCGCGGTCGGAGACGACATCGGCCAGATGGAGGACCGATTCCTTGTGCGGGATGGTCACGTTGCAGCCGACAAAGCCCATGCGCGGCAACATGCGCAGGGCTTCGGCAAGGTCGGCCTGTGCGATGTCGAGCGGGATGTAATGGCCCTTGATGCCGTAGCGTTTTAGCCAATAGCCATGCAGCGCCGGCGAGCGGCTATGGGCGATGGGCGAGCCGATGACACCGGCGAGGGGGATGCGGGGATGGTCGGTCATGCCGCGATGAAACCCCGTGTCGAGAGATAGTTCAAGAGCGGCAGCAGCGGCAGGCCGAGGACCGAGAAATAGTCGCCCTCGATGGTGGTGAAGAGGCGGGCGCCTTCTTCCTCGAGCTTGTAGGCGCCGACGCTGTGGCGGATGCTTTCCCAGTTCCGCGCCACATAATCGGACAGATAGGCATCGGAGACGGGGCGCATGGTCAGGCGCACCTCGGCCACGTGGCGCCAGACGGGTTCGGCACGGTCATAAAGCACGGCGGCGGACAGCAGGCGGTGGGTCTGGCCGCGCAGGGTTTGCAGCTGGGCCAGCGCGTCGGCCGGGGTTTCGGGTTTTGACCAGCTTTCGCGGCGGTATTCGAGGATCTGGTCACAGCCGAGGACGAGGTCCTGGGGGTTTTTTTCCGCGATCTTGCGGGCTTTCATTTCGGCCAGCGTGTCGGCGATGTCGCGGGGGTGGGCCGCTTCGGCGGTAAGTGCGCGGCGGATGCTTTCTTCGTCGATGCGGGGAGCGAGCGTCGTGACGGCAAGACCCGCATTGCGCAGCAGCGTGGCGCGAATTTCGGAAGCAGAGGCGAGGAGGATCGGGCGGTCTGGCATGATGCGGCGGCTTTGGCTGGGGGCGGCTTTGGCTGGGGGCGGCTGTGTGGATAGTCTGGCTTTGTTCTTGCAGGCGGAAGAGCGGGAAACAAGCGCGGCGGGGGCGGCCGGGGCGGAAATGGCCGCGCTGGCGGCGGGCGGGGCGGGGTTGTCCACCTGTTGACGGGAAAAACGCAAGGGTGGGGACAATGCCGGAAGGTTCTGGTTGGGGATAAACGGAATGTGAATGAAAAGACGGAATGAGGTTATTTTTTATACATGTGAATCAATAGGATAGCGTTTATTGTTTTTGACCGGTGATTTGGATTAGCCGTTTTTCCACAGGGTTCAGGCTGTGGATGAAAGGGTGGAGGAATGTGGCGATCCCGTTGTCCACATGGCCTACATCTACTATCAAGTAAGAATCTTCTTTCTTTTAGAAGAAGAAGCAGAAGGGGGCCTGACGGCGCATGGTGGGTGATTTTCTGGCCGACTGGTACCTGTGGACCAAGGCGCTGCATGTGGTTTCGGTGATGTCGTGGATGGCGGGGCTGTTCTATCTGCCACGTCTGTTTGTGTATCATGTCGAGGCGGTGGAAGCGGGCAGCCCGACGGATGCGATGTTCCAGACCATGGAGCGGCGGTTGCTGCGGGCGATCATGAACCCTGCGATGGTGGCGACGTGGATTTTCGGGCTGGCGCTGGTGTTCACGCCCGGAATCGTGAGTTGGGATCAGGTCTGGCCCTGGACCAAGGCGGGGGCTGTGCTGGGGATGACGTGGTTCCATCACTGGTTGGGGTTGCGGCGCAAGGCTTTCATGACTGGCAGGAACGACCTGACGGGGCGGCAGTACCGGATGATGAACGAGGTGCCGACCTTGTTGATGCTAGTGATCGTGTTCTCGGTGATTGTGAAGTTCTGACGCGGCGTTGACTTTCGCAGGCATGGCGCGTAATGGCGAGGTTGCAGGGCCGTCCGGCCCGAGGCATTTCCCGTTCCCATCCTGCTTGCCTGTCCCGTTTCGGGCGGCCAATGGACATTTCCCATGACTGAGACGATCGAACGTTTGAACCTTTCGGACCTGAAGGCCAAGACGCCTGCGGACCTGCTGGCCATGGCCGAGGAATGGGAGATCGAGAACGCGCCTTCCATGCGGAAGGGCGAGATGATGTTCCAGATTTTGAAGGAACATGCCGAGGAAGGCTTTGAGATCGGAGGGGATGGCGTTCTGGAGGTGTTGCAGGACGGGTTCGGGTTTCTGCGGTCGCCGGAAGCCAACTATCTGCCGGGGCCGGATGATATTTACGTCAGCCCCGAGATGATACGGCAGTTCAGCCTGCGGACCGGCGACACCATCGAAGGGGTCATTCAGGCCCCGCGTGAGACGGAACGGTATTTCAGTCTGGTCAAGGCGACCAAGATCAATTTTGATGACCCCGAACGGGCGCGCCACAAGGTGCATTTCGATAACCTGACGCCGCTTTACCCTGACGAGCGGTTGAAGATGGAAATCGAGGACCCGACCATTCGGGACCGTTCGGCGCGGATCATCGACCTTGTCTGCCCGATCGGGAAAGGGCAGCGCGCGTTGATCGTGGCGCCGCCGCGGACGGGTAAGACGGTTCTGTTGCAGAACATCGCCCATTCGGTGGCGACCAATCACCCCGAATGCTATCTGATCGTGCTGCTGATCGACGAACGGCCCGAGGAAGTGACCGATATGCAGCGTTCGGTTCGGGGCGAGGTGGTGTCATCAACCTTCGACGAACCGGCGACGCGGCATGTGGCCGTGGCCGAGATGGTGATCGAGAAGGCCAAGCGGTTGGTCGAGCACAAGCGGGATGTGGTGATCTTGCTTGATTCTATCACGCGTCTGGGGCGGGCGTTCAACACGGTGGTGCCATCGTCAGGGAAGGTGCTGACGGGTGGTGTGGATGCCAATGCGTTGCAGCGGCCGAAGCGGTTCTTCGGGGCGGCGCGGAATATCGAAGAAGGCGGGTCGTTGACGATTATTGCGACGGCGCTGATCGATACGGGCAGCCGGATGGACGAAGTGATCTTTGAAGAATTCAAGGGCACCGGCAACAGCGAGATCGTGTTGGACCGTAAGGTGGCCGATAAGCGGGTGTTCCCGGCCATCGACATTCTGAAATCGGGCACGCGGAAGGAAGATTTGCTGGTCGATAAGGTCGATTTGCAAAAAACCTATGTGCTGCGGCGTATCCTGAACCCGATGGGCACAACGGATGCGATTGAATTCCTGTTGGGCAAGCTGAAGCAGACCAAGACCAATGGCGAATTCTTCGAATCGATGAATAGCTGAGCAAAGACAAAGGGTTAGGCTAAGTGGACACGATCTTTGCCCTTGCCAGCGCCCGTGGCAAGGCGGGCGTGGCCGTGATTCGGGTTTCCGGGCCTGATGCCTTTGGCGCGGTTGCCGCATTGTGCGACCGGCCCCTGCCGCCGCCACGGCAGGCGGGGCTGCGGCGGTTGGTGCAGGATGGGCAGGTTCTGGACGAGGCGCTGGTGCTGCTGTTCGAAGCTGGGGTCAGCTTTACCGGCGAAGCCGTGGCCGAGTTGCAGGTGCATGGATCCGCGGCGGTGGTTCAGGCGGTGTTGCGGGCGCTGGCGGGGCGGTACGGATTGCGGCTGGCAGAGGCTGGTGAGTTCACACGCAGGGCGCTGGAAAACGGGCGGTTGGACCTGGCGCAGGTTGAGGGGCTGGCCGATCTGATCGAGGCGGAAACCGAAGCGCAGCGGCGGCAGGCGATGCGGGTTCTTTCGGGTGCCATCGGGCAGCGGGCCGAGGATTGGCGGAAAAAGCTGGTGCGCGCTGCGGCTTTGCTGGAAGCGACGATTGATTTCGCGGATGAAGATGTGCCGGTTGACGTGACGCCCGAGGTGGGCGCGCTGGTCGAAGCGGTGAGGGCCGATCTGGCGCGAGAGCTGGACGGCGCGAGAGCGGCCGAGCGGGTGCGGGATGGGTTCGAGGTGGCTATTGTCGGTGCGCCGAACGCCGGGAAATCGACGCTTTTGAATGCCTTGGCGGGGAGGGATGCCGCTATCACGTCGGATATCGCGGGCACGACGCGGGATGTGATCGAGGTGCGGATGGAGATCGGCGGGCAAGCGGTGACGCTGCTGGATACGGCGGGGTTGCGCGATGCCGAGGATGCGGTGGAGCGGATCGGGGTTGAGCGCGGGATTGCGCGTGCGGTCGCGGCGGATTTGCGGGTGTTTCTGGTGGGAGACGACCCCGTTGCCGGGCTTGAACCGGTGGCCGGTGACATCACAGTTCGTGCCAAGGGTGATTTGCATGGCGATGGTGTTTCGGGCCTGACGGGGCAGGGCATACCTGAGCTGATCGACGCTATCGGGATGCGGCTTGAAGGGCTGACGGCGGGCGCTGGTATCGTGACCCGCGAGCGGCATCGGCAGTTCATGGGCCGTGCGATCGGGGCTTTGGATTCGGCGCGGGTTGAGTTAGAACGCGGCGCTGTGCGGACCGAGATTGTGGCTGATGAGCTTCGCTCGGCCAGTCGCGCGCTAGAGGGGCTGGTTGGCCGGGTGGATGTGGAAAATCTGCTGGACGAGATTTTCGCCAGCTTTTGCATCGGAAAGTAAGGATGTTTCACGTGAAACACTTCGATGTCATTGTGATCGGCGGCGGCCATGCCGGGGCGGAAGCAGCCGCGGCTTCGGCGCGGATGGGGGCGCGGACGGCTTTGGTGACGTTGCGAACGGCGGGTATCGGCGTGATGTCGTGCAATCCGGCGATTGGCGGGCTGGGCAAGGGGCATCTGGTTCGCGAGATTGACGCGATGGATGGAATCATGGGCCGCGCTGCAGATGCTGCGGGTATCCAGTTTCGTTTGTTGAACCGCCGAAAGGGCCCTGCCGTTCAGGGGCCGAGGGCGCAAGCGGACCGCAAGCTTTACCGGCAGGCGGTGCAAGGGTTGCTGGCGGCTTTGCCCGGGGTGACGGTGATCGAGGGGGAAGTGGTCGATCTGGTGCAAGAGGCGGGCCGCGCTGCGGGTGTGATCTTGCAAGACGGATCGGCCATCCGCGCCGCCGCCGTTGTGCTGACGGCAGGCACCTTTCTGAACGGTGTAATTCATATTGGCGATGAACGGCGGCCCGGTGGCCGGATTGGTGATGCGCCGTCGCGTAAACTGGCCGAGCGGCTGGATGCGCTGTCACTGGGGCGCGGGCGACTGAAGACGGGTACCCCGCCGCGGCTGGATGGTCGGACGATTGATTGGTCTGTGCTGGAATCGCAGCCCGGGGATGACGAGCCAACGGTGTTTTCTTTCCTGAACCATGGGCCGCTTGTGCGGCAGATCAGTTGCGGCATTACCCATACCAATGAACATACGCATGATCTGGTGCGCAATAATCTGTCGCGATCGGCCATGTATGGCGGCCATATCGAGGGGGTGGGGCCCCGTTATTGCCCCTCGATTGAAGACAAGGTTGTGCGCTTTGCCGACAAGACATCGCATCAGGTGTTTCTTGAGCCCGAGGGGCTGGATGACGATACGGTTTATCCCAATGGGATTTCCACCTCGTTGCCTGCCGATGTGCAGGAGGCCTATGTCAGATCGATTCGCGGCCTTGAGGCGGTAACCATTCTGCAACCGGGTTATGCCATCGAGTATGACTTTTTTGATCCGCGTGGCTTGCGGGCGACGTTGGAGTTGCGCGACCTGCCGGCGCTGTTTTTTGCGGGCCAGATTAACGGCACGACCGGTTATGAGGAAGCTGCCGCGCAGGGTTTGGTGGCGGGGCTGAATGCGGCCGCGTTGGCCTTGGGGCGCGATCAGGTCCAGTTCAGCAGGACTGACAGTTATATTGGCGTCATGGTGGATGACCTGATTTCGCGCGGCGTGACAGAGCCGTATCGCATGTTCACCTCGCGGGCCGAATTTCGGCTGGCTTTGCGGGCAGACAATGCAGACCAGCGCCTGACGCCACGCGCGATGGCATTGGGGATCGTGGGCCCGGCGCGGAAGGCGGCGTTTGAACATAGGGTCGGGAATCTGAAACGGGCACGTCAATCGCTTGAAAGCAAATGGTTTTCAGCGCGAGATCTGGCGGAAACCACCCTTCGGGTCAGCCAGGATGGCGCAAAGCGGAATGGATATGAATTGCTGTCCTTCGGGGAAGAGGCCCTGTCGGTCGTCGAGGGATTGTTCCCGGATTTCGCGGCGATGCCTGCCGAAATTCGCCGTCAAACCGCAGCTGACGCCCTGTATGCGCAGTATCTGCACCGGCAAGATCAGGACGCAGCCCTGCTGCGGCGTGAAGAACAGGCGAGAATACCGGAAGGATTTGATTTCGACGCGCTGTCCGGCCTGTCAAACGAATTGAAAATGAAGCTGAAGCGGAACGTGCCGGAGAATCTGGCGCAGGCTGCGCGAATTGAGGGCATGACCCCTGCTGCGCTGACCTTGATCCTTGCGCATCTGCGCAAAGCGTCGCGGGCGGCGGTTCCTGCCAAATGACCGAGCTTTTGGCTGGATTGAGTGTTTCACGTGAAACACATGATCGGCTGCGGGTGCTGGATGCCTTGCTGGTCAAGTGGAACCCTGCGATCAATCTGGTGTCTCGAACAACGGTTGGTGCGGCTTGGCAGCGTCATATCCTCGATTCAGTGCAATTGTTTCGCCGCGATCCGTTTGGGCATTGGGCTGACCTTGGCAGTGGCGGCGGTTTCCCAGGTCTGGTGATTGCGGTGGTGGCGCAGGAAAAACGCCCGGAGGCGCGTATCACTCTGGTCGAATCAGACCAACGCAAATGCGCGTTTCTGCGTGAAGCAGCGCGACAGATCGGTGTTACGGTTCATGTCGAACAGCAGCGCATCGAAACTTTGGCACCACTGGACGCAGATATTCTGTCTGCGCGAGCACTGGCACCGTTGGACCGCCTGCTTGGATATGCACATCGGCACTTGGCGCAGGGGGGTGTGGGTGTCTTTCCCAAAGGGGCTGGGTGGAGGGTTGAATTGGACGCAGCGCGAAAGACTTGGATTTTCGACGTCGAGACTGTTACCAGCATGACCGACCCCGAAGCGGTGGTTCTAACGGTGAAAGGTCTTCGGCATGTCTGATCCGATACGCGGCAGAACGCCCCGCATCATTGCCATCGCAAACCAGAAGGGCGGCGTCGGCAAGACCACGACGGCAATCAATCTGGCGGCTGGTCTGGCCGAGCTGGGAGGCCGTGTTCTGTTGGTTGACCTCGACCCGCAAGGTAACGCCTCGACCGGACTTGGTGTTGCCAACGAGGCGCGGAACCTTACGACCTATGATCTTCTGATCGATGACGCGCCGCTCGAATCGGTGATTCAGGGCAGCCGTATCCCCGGATTGTGGATATGCCCAGCAAATGCCGATCTGGCCTCGGCCGATATGGAGCTGTTCAGCAATGAAAAGCGCAGTTTCCTGTTGTTTGACGCCCTGCGCCAGCCCGCGATGGATGCGTTCGGCTTTGATTTCATTCTGATCGACTGCCCCCCGTCGCTGTCATTGCTGACGGTCAATGCGATGGTTGCTTGTCATTCGGTGCTAGTGCCGCTTCAGTCGGAATTTTTCGCACTGGAAGGGTTGTCGCAACTGATGCTGACGATCCGCGAAGTGCGGCAAACCGCGAACCCGGCCCTTCGGATCGAAGGCGTGGTTCTGACCATGTATGACGGTCGAAACCGGCTGAGCCAGCAGGTCGAAACCGACGCGCGCCAAACGCTGGGCGATCTGGTGTTCGAAACCATCATTCCGCGCAATGTGCGGGTTTCGGAAGCACCTTCCTTTTCGCTTCCTGTGCTGAATTATGATTCGGCCTCCAAGGGAAGCGAGGCCTATCGCGCCCTGGCGGCAGAACTGGCCGCGCGCCACCCGATTGCCCGACATGAGGAGACCGCCTGATGGAAAAGAAAACCGATCGTCGCGGTTTGGGGCGGGGCCTTTCGGCCCTGATGGCCGATGTAAACCTGACGACCGAACCGCAAGGGGCCGACAAGCCACGGCGGCCCGATCTGATGGTGCCGGTCGAAAAGCTGGTGCCGAACCCCAACCAGCCGCGGCGTGACTTTCAACCTGATGCGCTGCAAGAACTGGCCGATTCGATCCGTTCGCGCGGGGTGATCCAGCCCCTGATCGTACGGGCCATCGCCGGCAGTGACCGATACGAAATTGTCGCGGGCGAGCGGCGCTGGCGGGCGGCGCAGTTGGCGCAGCAGCACGAACTTCCGGTGATTCTGCGCGAATTCACCGATTCGGAAGTGATCGAAGTCGCCATCATCGAAAACATCCAGCGCGCCGATCTGAACGCAGTGGAAGAAGCGCTGGCCTACAAGCAGTTGATGGAACGCTTCGGTCATACACAAGAAAAGGTGGCCGAGGCGCTTTCGAAAAGCCGCAGCCACATTGCCAACTTGTTGCGCCTGCTGACCCTGCCCGAAGATGTGCAGGCCATGGTGCGCGATGGTCGGTTGACCGCTGGCCATGCGCGCGCGCTGATCACCTCGCCCCGCGCATCGGAATTGGCGCGGCAGGTGGTCGAGCGGAGCCTTTCGGTGCGCGAAACCGAAGCGCTTGCCAAGCATCCCGAACAGAAGGGGGCGGGAAAATCCTCAGGGCCGCGACCGAAATCGGCAAAAGATGCGGATACAAGGGCGCTCGAGGCTGATCTTTCCGCAAATCTGAATATGCGGGTGGTGATCGAACATGGGGCAATGGGCGACGGTGGCACGCTGACGGTGCATTACCGCAGCCTTGATGATCTTGATATGCTGTGTTCCGCCCTGTCCGTCGCGCGGCGCGATCTGGCGATCTAGGCGGCGAGCGCGCGCAGGATACCGTTGAGCACGGGTCTGCCGTTCAGGGTGGTTCTGATGCGGTTTCCGCTGGTTTCCACCAAGCCGAGATCAACTATCTGAGCCAGTTTCGTGGCATCAAGGTCTTGGCCGCCAAGTGATTTGTACCTGTTGACATCAAGACCTTCGGCAAGCCGCAGGGACATCAGCAAGTATTCCGTGGCCTGATCGGCGCTGCTGATCGGTTCGCGGGCAAGTTCACCCGCTTTTCCGGCCTCGACCCGTTTCAACCAGTCGCCTGGGGCGCGGGGTGCTTCGGTTGCCCAGCGCGTGGTGCCCAGTGTCAGGCGCCCATGCGCGCCAGGGCCGATGCCGATATAGTCGCCCATGCGCCAATAGATCAGGTTATGGCGGCTTTCCGAACCGGCCGCCGCGTGGTTTGAAACCTCGTAGGCGGGCATGCCATGGGCGGCGCAAATCTCTTGTGTCAGCAGATACATATCCGCCTGGGTATCGTCATCGGGCAGGCCACGCAGGCCACCACGGGCGAAACGGTCGCCAAAGGCGGTGCCGTCTTCGATGGTCAGTTGATACATCGACAGGTGGTCCACCGCCATGGACAGCGCCTCGTGCAGTTCGGCGCGCCAGTCTGACAGGGTTTGGTCCTGCCGGGCATAGATCAGGTCAAAACTGACACGATCAAATGAATGTCTTGCGATATCAAAGGCTTGTCTTGCCTCAGCCACTGAATGCAAACGCCCCAGACGCCGAAGATCTGCATCGTTCAGCGCCTGAACCCCCATGGAAACGCGGTTCACCCCTGCACTGCGATAGGCGTGGAAGCGTCCCGCCTCGACCGAGCCGGGATTGGCCTCGAGCGTGATTTCGGGGTCATTCACCATTGGCCATGTCTTGCGGATGGCGGCGATGATGTCGGCGACAATGTCGGGGTCCATCAGGGATGGCGTGCCACCGCCGAAGAACACCGTCTGCAAGACACGGCCGCCGGTTTCGGCGCCAAGGCGGGCGATCTCGCCTAGATAGGCATCGCGCCAGCGGGTCTGGTCGATGGTGGCGGCGACATGGCTGTTGAAGTCGCAATAGGGGCATTTCGACTGGCAGAACGGCCAGTGGAGGTAGAGCCCGAAGCCGGCTTCCTGCCAGTTTTCCATGCGTTATCCCTTGAAGGCCGTAACCTCGATTTCAATTTTCATCTCGGGGCGAATCAGTCCGGCGATGACCATCGTCGCTGCGGGACGAATCTCGCCCAGCGCGTTGCCAAGAACCGGTGTCAGCGCGTCCACATATGCGGCATCGGTGACGGTATATTGCACGCGCACGATATCTTGCATCGTAAAGCCGCCTTGTTCCAGAACCGAAGCGATGGTTGCAAAGCAGTTCCGCGCCTGATCGGCGATGCCATCGGGCATTGTCATGGTGGTATAGTCATATCCTGTGACGCCGGACACAAAGCACCAGCCGCCTTTGACCACGGCACGGCTATAGCCCATGGCCGCCTCGAAGGGCGACCCGGTGGAAATGCGTTTCACGTGAAGCACCCTTTGACCAGTTTGCGAAAGGCGTCGGCGCGGTGGCTGATTTCGTTCTTCTTCCAGCGGTCCATCTCGCCGCAGGTCAGGGTGTAGCCGTCGGGCTGGAAGATCGGGTCATAGCCGTGGCCCTGATCGCCACGCATGGGCCAGACAACCTGACCGTGCATGATCCCCTCGAACACCTCGTCATGGCCATCGGGCCATGCCAGCACCAGCGTACAGCGGAATTGCGCGGTGCGGGGGTAGGGGGCGCTGGCCTGTTCCAGCGCGGTCCAGGTGCGGGTCATGGCAAGGGTGAAATCGCGCCCCTGCGGGGTTTCGGCCCAGTCGGCGGTATAGACGCCGGGCGCGCCGCCCAGCGCATCGACGGATATGCCGGAATCATCGGCCAGGGCGGGCAGGCCGGTGGCCTGTGCCGCTGCATGGGCCTTGATGCGGGCATTGCCGACAAAGGTGCTTTCGGTTTCGGCCGGTTCGGGCAAGCCCATTTCACCGACCGAGGTGACATGCACCGAAAACGGCTCTAACAAGGCGGAAATCTCTTCCAGCTTGCCCTTGTTATGGGTGGCGACGATCAGCCGGTTTTCGGTGAATTTCCGCATTCACATCCCCAAGGCCGTTTTCTGGGCGGCAACCAGCGCTGCGCAACCGGCTTCGGCATGGTCAAGCAATTCGCCCATTTCATCGCGCGAGAAGGTGGCACCCTCGGCCGACATCTGCACTTCGATCAGGCGGCCGCGGCCGGTCAGGATAAAGTTTCCATCGGTGCCGGCGGTGGAGTCTTCGGCATAGTCGAGGTCAAGCACGGCTTGGCCCGCATAGATGCCGCAGGACACGGCGGCGACATGGTCGATGATCGGATCGCTTACGATGGCGCCCGATTTCAGCAATTTGTCCACGGCCAGTTTCAGGGCGACCCATCCGCCGGTGATCGAGGCGCAGCGGGTGCCGCCATCGGCCTGAATCACATCGCAATCGATCACGATCTGGCGCTCGCCAAGGGCCGAACGGTCCACGCCCGCCCGCAGGGCGCGGCCGATCAGGCGCTGGATTTCCTGCGTGCGGCCGGATTGTTTGCCTGCCGCCGCTTCACGCCGCGTGCGGCTGTTGGTGGCGCGCGGCAGCATGCCATATTCTGCCGTCACCCAGCCAAGGCCGGTGTTCTTGAGGAACGGGGGCGCCTTATCCTCGATCGTGGCCGAGCAGAGGACATGGGTTTCGCCCATCTTGATCAGGCACGACCCCTCGGCGTGTTTCATCACGCCGGGTTCGATGCTGACGGTACGCAGTTCGTTCAGTTTCCGGCCAGAGGGGCGCATGGGTTGATCCTTCCATCATTCGGGGCCAGATACGCAGTCGGACCCTTGCAGCGCAAGACTGTTCCAACGGGGTGCGTGGCGATTGACGGGGGGCGGGCGCAGGTTAAAATCAGCCTTCGCGTGGAGGCGTGGACGATGACGGACGGTTCGAAAATTCTGTCGGACATGAACGACCGCTCGCGCGAGGTGTTCCGGCGGGTGGTCGAGGGGTATCTGGCATCCGGCGATCCGGTCGGGTCGCGGACGCTGACGCGCAGCATGACAGAAAAACTATCGGCTGCCACGATCCGCAATGTCATGCAGGATCTGGAATATCTGGGTCTGCTGGACAGTCCCCATGTTTCGGCGGGGCGGATTCCGACGCAGTTGGGCCTGCGCATGTTCGTTGACAGCCTGCTCGAGATGGGCAGTCTGGCCGATGAGGACCGCGAATTGATTGATGCGACCACGGGGTCGAACGATCAGGATGTGACATCGCTGCTCGATCAGGTGGGCGCGGCCCTGTCGGGGATCACGCGGGGGGCCAGTCTGGTGCTGGCGCCCAAGGTCGAGGCGCCGATCCGGCATATCGAATTCGTGTCGCTGTCGCCCGAGCGGGCGCTGGTGGTGCTGGTGCTGGCCAACGGGCGGGTTGAAAACCGCATCTTTACCCCGCCGCCCGGCCAGACGCCCAGTTCCATGCGAGAGGCGGCGAATTTCCTGAACGCGCTGGCCGAGGGCAAGACCCTGACCGAACTGCGCCGCACGATGACGATGGACATTGCCAAACGGCGGCAAGAGATCGATTCGCTGGCGCATGATCTGGTGCAATCGGGCTTGGCCGTGTGGGAAAATCCCGGCGAAACTTCGGAACGGCTGATCGTGCGGGGGCGGGCGAACCTGCTTGAGGGCGATGATACCGATATCGAGCGGATCCGCGTGCTGTTTGACGACCTTGAACGCAAGCGCGATATCGCCGAATTCCTTGACCTGGCGGAAACCGGCGAGGGGGTTCGCATTTTTATCGGGTCAGAGAACAAACTCTTCTCACTTTCGGGTTCAAGTCTGGTGGTTTCTCCCTATATGAACGCGGATCGGAAAATCATCGGCGCGGTGGGCGTGATCGGTCCGACCCGGCTGAATTATGGCCGGATCGTCCCGATTGTGGATTACACCGCGCAACTGGTCGGGCGGTTGGTGTCTGACCGGGGCAAGTGAAGAAGGCGTTGGATATGGCAGACGACAAGACGGTTACGGATGAGGTCGCAGTAGAGGACGGGCTGGCCGAGTTCGCGGAAGCGGACGAGCTGGACGCCCTGCGCGCCGAGCGCGACGAGCTGCGCGACCGTTTCATGCGGGCTTTGGCCGAGGCCGAGAATACCCGCAAGCGCGGCGAGCGCGACCGGCGCGAGGCCGAGCAATATGGCGGATCGAAGCTCGCGCGTGATCTTTTGCCGGTTTACGACAACCTGAACCGCGCGCTTCAGGCCGCGACCGATGAACAAAAGGCGGCAGCGGCGGCCCTGTTCGACGGTGTGCAGCTGACGCTGCGTGAACTGACCAGCGTGATGACGAAACACGGTGTGAAGCCGATCAGCCCCGCCGTGGGCGACATGTTCGATCCGCAAAACCACGAAGCGATGTTCGAGGCACCGCTGCCCGGCACCAAGGCGGGCCAGATCATTCAGGTGATGACCGAAGGCTTCATGCTGCATGACCGCCTGCTGCGCCCCGCGCAGGTGGGGGTTTCGTCGAATACGGCGGGTTGACCGGCCAAAGGCCGGGGGCTTCGCGCCCCCGGACCCCCGCGGAGTATTTTCGCAAGGATGAAGATCAGGACAGTTTTTCCCGAAGCTCGTAGATCAGGCGCAGGGCTTCCATCGGGGTGAGCTCATCGGGATGGATGGATTTGAGCCGGTCTTCGACCGGTGAGGATTTGGCGACAGGTCTGGGTGGGGCGGCGGGGGCTGCGCTGAAGAGCGGCAGGTCGTCGATCAGCGCCTTGGGCCGCGCGCCGCCCTGGCGTTCGCCGCTTTCGAGTGCTTGGAGCACCACCTTGGCGCGGTCGATCACCGATTGCGGCAGGCCGGCAAGACGGGCGACCTGAACCCCATAGCTGCGGTCGGCGGCGCCCTTTTTCACCTCGTGCAGGAAGATGACATCGCCGTCCCATTCCTTGACGGTGACTGTGGCGTTTTCGACGCCGTCAAGCTTGGCCGCGAGGGCGGTCATTTCATGGTAATGGGTGGCAAAGAGGGCGCGGCAGCGGTTCGCCTCGTGCAGGTGTTCCAGCGTGGCCCATGCGATGGAAAGGCCGTCATATGTGGCCGTGCCGCGGCCGATTTCATCAAGGATCACAAGGGCGCAGTCATCGGCCTGATTGAGGATGGCGGCGGTTTCCACCATTTCGACCATGAAGGTGGACCGGCCACGAGCAAGGTCATCGGCTGCGCCGACGCGGCTGAACAACTGGCTGACAAGGCCGATGCGGGCGGATGTGGCCGGAACGTAGCTGCCTGCCTGTGCCAGCAGCGCGATCAGGGCGTTCTGGCGCAGGAAGGTGGATTTGCCCGCCATGTTGGGGCCGGTCAGCAGCCAGATGGCAGGGGTTTCGCCTGTTGTCAGGGCGCAGTCATTGGCGACGAAGGGGGCGCCGCCCTGTTTGCGCAGTGCCCTTTCCACCACGGGGTGACGGCCGCCGATGACGCTGAAGGCGCGGCTTTCGTCGATATCCGGTTCGACCCAAGATTCCTCGGCCGCGAGGTCGGCGAAGGCGGCGGTCAGGTCAACCTCGGCCAGCGCGCGGGCGGCGGCGCCGATGGGGCCTGCATAATCGAGCACGGCCTGGCGCAGGGTTTCGAAATGGCGCTTTTCGATTTCAAGCGCGTGGTTGCCCGCGTTCAGGATGCGGGTTTCCATTTCCGAAAGCTCGACCGTGGTAAAGCGCACCTGTCCGGCGGTGGTTTGCCGGTGGATGAACTTTTCTGACAAGGGCGCCGACAGCATGCGTTCGGCATGGGTCGAGGTGGTTTCGATGAAATAGCCCAGCACGTTGTTGTGCTTGATCTTCAGGCTGGAAATGCCGGTTTCGGTGATGAAATCGGCCTGCATGGCGGCGATGACGCCGCGGCCTTCGTCACGCAGGCGGCGGGCGGCGTCGAGATCGGGGTCATAGCCGGTGGCGATGAAACCGCCATCGCGGACAAGAAGGGGCGGTTCGGCGACAAGGGCCTGATCGAGCAGGTCAGCCAGCGGGTCGTGGCCTGTCAGTGCGGTGGCGGCATCGGCCAACAGGGGCGGGGTGCCGGTCAGGCGGGCGGCGATCTGGCCTGCCTGTGCCAGCCCTGCGCGGATGGCGGTCAGGTCGCGGGGGCCGCCCCGATCAAGCGCGAGGCGGGACAGGGCGCGGTCGATATCGGGCACGCGGCGCAGGTCGGTGCGCAGGTCGGCGCGGAGGCGGGGGTTTTCCGTCAGGTAGCGCACCGCTGCAAGGCGGGCGTGGATAGTGGCAAGGTCGCGCGACGGGGCCGAGATGCGGCGTTCCAGCAGGCGTGCGCCGGAGGCGGTGACGGTGCGGTCGATGGCGGAAAGGAGCGAGCCTTCGCGCCCGCCGGACAGGGCCGAGGTGAGTTCGAGGTTGCGGCGGGTGGCGGCGTCAATCTGCATCGTGCCGCCCGCACTTTCCTTGACCGGCGGGCGCAGGAGGGGGAGTTTGCCGCGTTGCGTCAGGTCGAGGTAATCGACGAGGGCGCCCATGGCCGAAACTTCGGCGCGGTCGAAATGGCCGAAAGCTTCGAGCGAGGAGACCGAGAACAGGGCGCAAAGCCGCTTTTCGGCGGATGTACTATCGAACGACCCGCGTGACAGCGGGGTCAGGGCGGCGCCGGTTTCGTCGGACAGGGCGCGCCAGTCGGATTCGCGTGCTTCGCTGACCAGCAGTTCGCGGGGGGACAGGCGGGCGAGTTCGGGGGCGAGCCGTGCGGGCGGGCAGGGCATGACGCGGAATTCGCCGGTGGAAATGTCGGCCCATGCAAGGGCGGCTTCGTCCCGCACCTCGGAATAGGCGGCGAGGAAGTTGTGGCGGCGGGCTTCCAGAAGGGCGTCTTCGGTCAGGGTGCCGGGGGTGACGAGGCGGACCACATCGCGTTTCACGACGGCCTTGTAGCCGCGTTTCTTGGCTTCGGCCGGGTCTTCCAGCTGTTCGGCGATGGCGACGCGAAAGCCCTTGCGGATGAGTTGCAGCAGATAGCCTTCGGCCGAATGGACGGGAACGCCGCACATTGCGATGGGTTCGCCAAGGTGGAAGCCGCGTTTTGTCAGCGCGATGTCGAGCGCCTCGGCCGCTGCGACGGCATCGTCGAAGAACATCTCGTAGAAATCGCCCATGCGGTAGAACAGCAGCGCGCCGGGGTTTTGCGCCTTTATCTCGAGATATTGCGCCATCATCGGCGTGACGGTGTCGTCGGTCATTTGCCCCCCGTGGTTGGGCCCGAGACTACAAAAGCGGTTGCGCTGCGGAAAGGGCCATTGCGAAGGCGGCGGGCTTGGATAGGTTTGCGGGAAACCGAAGGGGGGCATCATGGCCGAGCACGTTTCAACCCATGCCGCAGAGGAAGATGCGCGCAACGAGCGTATCCTGATTTACGTCAACGGGCGGATTGTGCCGAAGGCCGAGGCGGTGGTTTCGGTCTATGATTCCGGGTTCATGCTGGGCGACGGCGTGTGGGAGGGCATTCGCCTGTACGACGGCAAATGGGCCTTTATCGACGAGCATATGGACCGCCTGTTCGAGGCGGCGAAGGCGATTGATCTGGATATCGGGATGACCAAGGATCAGGTCATTTCCGCCGTGTTAGAGACGCAAAAGGCCAATGGCATGGTGACGGATGCCCATGCGCGGCTGATGGTGACGCGGGGGGTCAAGACGCGCCCGTTCCAGAACCCGCGCCTGTCGCAGCAGGGGCCGACCGTGGCGATCATCATGGAACATTCGAAGCCCAAGATCCCGCGCCCGATCACGCTGGCCACGGTGCCGCATCTGCGCGGGTTGCCGATGACGCAGGACCCGAAGCTGAACAGCCATTCCAAGCTGAACTGTATTCTGGCCTGTATCGCCGCGCAGAAGGCGGGGGCGGACGAGGCGTTGATGCTGGATGTGCATGGGTTCGTGAACACGACCAATGCCTGCAATTTCTTTATCGTGCGCAAGGGCGAGGTTTGGACCAGCACGGGCGATTACTGCATGAACGGGATCACGCGGGGCAAGGTCATTCAGGTTTGCCGCGAGGCCGGGATACCGGTTTATGAAAGAAACTTCAGCCTTGTCGATACTTACGGGGCGGATGAGGCGTTTCTGACGGGGACGTTCGGGGCGCAGACGCCGGTTGGGGTGATCGACGGGCGGGTGATCGGGACGGGGCAGATGGGGCCGATGACCGAGCGGTTGCGGGCGCTGTACAAGGCGAAGGTGGTCGCGGCATGAGGATTGCGATGTGGTCGGGGCCGCGGAACCTTTCCACCGCGATGATGTATGCCTTTGCCGCGCGGGGCGATTGCGCGGTGTGGGACGAGCCGTTTTATGCGGCCTATCTGGCCAAGACGGGGATCGATCATCCCATGCGGGAGGAGGTGATCGCGGCAGGCGAGCCGGATGCGGCGCGGGTGGCGGCGGCCTGTCTGGGGCCGGTGCCGGGCGGGAAAAGCCTTTGGTATCAGAAGCATATGACGCTGCATATGATCCCCGGATTTGACCGCGCGTTCATGAAAGATCTTACCAATGTGTTTCTGATCCGCCATCCGGCGCGGGTGGTGGCGAGTTATTCGAAGAAGCGGGAAGCGCCGACCTTGGCCGATATCGGCTTTGTGCAGCAGGCGGAATTATTCGATCAGGTGGCGGGTTTCACGGGGGCCGCGCCGCTGGTGGTGGACAGTGCGGATATCCGCGAAAACCCGCGTGCGGTGTTGGGGCGGCTGTGTGCGGCGTTGGAAATTCCCTTTGTGGACAGCATGTTGCGGTGGGAGGCGGGGCCGAAACCCTATGACGGGGTTTGGGCGCCGCATTGGTATAATGCGGTCCATGCCTCGACCGGGATTGATGAACCCGAGGGGGAATTGCCATCGCTGGCGGCGGAATATGCGCCCTTGGTCGAGCAGGCCTTGCCCTATTACCAGCGGTTGGCAGCGCACCGGATTTGACGGGGTTTGCCTTGCCGTGGCGGTTGGCGGGATGCACAGTCAATGCACAGCTTATGCAGACGTTTCGGGAGGAGCCGATGCCGACATCATCCAAGGCCGCTGAACGGGTGGCGCGGGTTTATCTGCGGACCGAGGATTGCCGCGTGGACGATCTGGCGGCGATCTGCGCCGAACAGGTGGTGCTGGCCGATTACCCCTTTGCCGCCGATGTGCAGAAGAACGTGCTGATCTATGATTGCGACGCCTTGCGCGGGGTGATCGGGGACGGGGCGGAACGGCGGGCGCTGATGGCGGAATGGGCCGATGCGCTGTTGAACGGGCCGGGCGTGGTGGTGCTGAAACGGGCCGAGACGGATTTGGCGATGCTGGATGCGGCCACGGCGCTGTTCTTTCGCCTGATCGAAGAGCAGAACAGCGTGGGCACGGGCGGGGGCGACCATTTCGCCAAGCCGGGGGCGAATGACCGGCTGTGGAATTCCTTGGAAAAGCACTGTCTGGCCGACCCAGCCAATTTTGCGCGGTATTACGGGAACGAGTTCCTGTCGCTGATATCCGAGGCGTGGCTTGGGCCGCATTACCAGATGACGGCGCAGTTGAACGTGGTGAACCCCGGTGGAGCGGCGCAAAGCCCGCATCGGGATTATCATCTGGGGTTCCAGTCGGCTGCGGATATCGAACGTTATCCGCGCCATGTGCAGCTGATGTCGCCCGTGCTGACGCTTCAGGGCGCGATTGCCCATGTGGATGCAACGGTGGAAACGGGGCCGACGCAACTGCTGCCGTTCAGCCAGCGGTATGAGGCGGGCTATCTGGCGATGGGGCGGGCGGATGTGCGCGACTATTTCACGGCACATCATGTGCAACTGCCATTGGAAAAGGGGGATATGCTGTTCTTTTCGCCCGCGCTGCTGCATGCGGCGGGAACGAACAAATCGGCCGATGTGCGACGGATGGTGAACCTGTTTCAGGTGTCGTCGGCGTACGGGCGGGCGATGGAGACGGTGGACCGCGCCCGCATGGTCAAGGCGCTGTATCCGGTGCTGCGGGCGGGGCGGAAGGACGGGTCTTTGACCGATGCACAGATCGCCTGCGCGCTGGCAAGTGCGGCAGAGGGATATAGTTTCCCCACGAACCTTGACCGCGACCCGCCGCTGGGCGGGATGGCCCCCAAGACGCAGGCGCAGTTGGTGAAGGAGGCATTGGCGGGGGATTGGGAGCCTGCGGCGCTGGCGCAGGCGCTGGACGGGCAGGCGGAGAAGAAGCTGAGTTGATGGGTGCCGGATCGGCGCGCCCTAGAAGCCCCAGAGGAGGGTGTTGAGCGCGTCCATCACCTTTTGCCCTTCGTCAGCCGACAGGCGATGGGCGGGCAAGCGGTTTTGCAAAAGACGGGCATCAATGGTCAGGGGCATATGGCTGAGGATGCGCCATGGCGCGCCATCGATCTTGATCTCGACGGTCAGTTTGCTGAGCGCGGGAAACAGGTGCGCGGGCCGGATCGGCACGACGACGATGGTGTTGATTGACAGAAGATGATCGGCCTGCACGACCGCATAGTAGGAGCGGTCGATTTCAAAGACATCGAACCTAGGCATCCTGCCCCGGATAATTCAGGGCGAGGTGCGCGCCGGGAACACCGCTGAGTTCGATCGCATGCGCCTCGGCTGACAGGGCGGGGGCGTTTTCACGAAACCACGCGGCGGCGCGTTCGTCGGGGCTGCCTGTGGCCATGTCGTCGGCAATAAGGCGCTTGATGTAGTCGGTGACGTTGGTGCCTTTGGCTTCAGCCCAAGCGGCCAATTCGCGCTTTTCCTGCGGATTCATCCGTATGGTCAGGTTCGACATGATTGCCCCCACGCCAGCGCACTGACAGAGTAGCAACTGTGTCAGTGCGCGGCAAGGTGGGACGCGCCAGCCGTTGCGCGCCCCTTTAGCGTTACTTCTTTGCCACCCGTGCGTTGCGCGTGGCGATGAGTTTCAGGCGCAGGGCGTTGAGTTTGATGAAGCCTGCGGCGTCTTTCTGGTCGTAGGCGCCGGCGTCTTCCTCAAACGTGACGTGCTTTTCGGAATAGAGCGAGTGGTCGGACCAGCGGGCCACGGTGCGGGCGCTGCCTTTGTAGAGTTTCACGCGGACGGTGCCCGTGACGTGCTCTTGCGATTTGTCGATCAGGGCTTGCAGCATTTCACGCTCGGGGCTGAACCAGAAGCCGTTGTAGATCAGTTCCGCATAGCGCGGCATGATACTGTCTTTCAGGTGGCCTGCGCCTGCATCAAGCGTGATCTGTTCGATGCCGCGGTGGGCTTCCAAAAGGATCGTGCCGCCGGGGGTTTCGTAAAGGCCGCGGGATTTCATGCCGACGAAGCGGTTTTCCACGAGGTCCAACAGGCCGACGCCGTGTTTGCCGCCGATTTCGTTCAGGCGGGTCAGAATGGTGGCGGGCGAGAGTTTTTCGCCGTTGATCGCCACGGCATCGCCGCGTTCAAAGGTGATTTCCACATATTCGGGCGTGTCGGGGGCTTTTTCGACCGGGGTGACACGCTGGTAAACGAATTCGGGCGCTTCCTCGGCCGGGTTTTCGAGAACCTTGCCTTCGGACGAGGTGTGCAGAAGGTTGGCATCGACCGAGAAGGGGGCCTCGCCGCGTTTGTCTTTGGCGATCGGGATCTGGTTGGTTTCGGCAAATTCCAGCAGTTTGGTGCGGCTGGTCAGATCCCATTCGCGCCACGGGGCGATGACGCGGATCGACGGGTCGAGCGCGTAGGCGGAAAGTTCGAAGCGGACCTGATCGTTGCCCTTGCCGGTGGCGCCATGGGCCACGGCATCGGCGCCGGTTTCATGGGCGATGCGGACAAGGTGCTGCGAGATCAGCGGGCGGGCGATGGAGGTGCCCAGAAGGTAGAGCCCTTCGTAAAGCGCGTTGGCGCGGAACATCGGAAAGACGAAATCGCGCACGAATTCTTCGCGCACATCAACGATGTGGATGTTTTCGGGCTTGATGCCCAGAAGGATAGCCTTTTGACGCGCGGGTTCAAGCTCTTCGCCCTGGCCGAGATCGGCGGTGAAGGTGACAACCTCGCACCCGTATTCGGTTTGCAGCCATTTCAGGATGATCGAGGTATCGAGGCCGCCGGAATAGGCGAGAACGACTTTCTTGGGCTTGGACATGGCCGCCTCATGCGCGTGGGAAATCTTGGCGGGCGGTGTATCGGGTCTTGTCCGCTGGGGCAAGGGCGGGGGCCAAACGGGCCGGTCTGTCAGGCCACCCAGCCCGCGTGAAGGGCCGCGATTTGGAAGGATGGCGACAGCGGATTGAGCAGAAGGGTGGACAAGGCGAGAAACGCCCCCAGTTTCAATGGGTGGAACATGCCGGACTCCTTGCGTAGCTTGGTTTGGTATCGGACGGGTCTGGGGCCGCTTGGAGGCGGAATCTGGATCAAATCATGGCAATTGCGACGGGGATGCGGGATTGATGGCGAATTTTGCCGAAAGGGCGCGCAAGGCGACCCATGCGCTGCGCGACCTGTTTCCCGAAACGCCGTTGCAGCGGAACGAACATCTTTCGCAACGCTATGAGGCGAACATCTTCCTGAAGCGCGAGGATCTGAGCCCGGTCAGAAGCTATAAGCTGCGCGGTGCCTTTACGGCGATGACGGCGGTGCTGGCCGAGCGGGCCGATGTGCGGGTGTTCGTTTGTGCCAGTGCGGGCAACCATGCCCAAGGCGTGGCCTTTGCCTGCCGGCATTTCGGAGTGTCGGGCGTGATCTTCATGCCGGTGACGACGCCACAGCAAAAGATCGACAAGACGCGGGCCTTTGGCGGCGATGCGGTCGAGATCGTGCTGACGGGGGATTATTTCGACCAGACGCTGGCGGCATCACAGGCCTATTGCACCGAGAAGGGCGCGCATTTCCTTTCGCCCTTTGACGATGAGGATGTGATTCTGGGGCAGGCCTCGGTTGCGGTCGAGATGCTGGAGCAGTTGGGGCAGGTGCCGGATATGGTGGTGCTGCCGGTTGGGGGCGGGGGGCTTTCGTCGGGGGTGACGGCCTATCTGCGCGCGGTGGCGCCGGGGGTGGATTACCGTTTCGTGGAACCGCTGGGCGGGGCAAGCCTGATGGCGGCGATCCGCGCGGGGCGGCCGGACAAGCTGGCGCGGGTGAACAGTTTTGTTGATGGCGCGGCTGTGGCGCGGCTTGGCGACCGCACCTTTGCGCGGCTGGACTGGGTGGATGCGGCACAGGTGCTGCTGGCGCCCGAGGACCGAATTTGCGTGACGATGCTGGAAATGCTGAATGTCGAGGGGATTGTGCTGGAACCGGCGGGGGCGCTGTCGGTCGATGTGCTGCCCGAACTGGCCACCGAGATACGCGGCAAGACGGTGGTTTGCGTGACCAGCGGCGGGAATTTCGATTTTGAACGCCTGCCCGAGGTGAAGGAACGCGCGCAGCGTTATTCGGGGGTGAAGAAATACTTTATCCTGCGGATGCCGCAGCGACCCGGGGCGTTGCGCGAATTTCTGGCCATGCTGGGGCCGGAGGATGACATCGCGCGGTTCGAATATCTGAAGAAATCGGCGCGCAATTTCGGGTCTGTTCTGATCGGGATTGAGGCGAAGCGGCCCGAGGCGTTCAAGGCGCTGTTTGCCAAGCTGGACGAGGCGGCCTTTGTTTACCGCGACATTACGAATGACGAGATCTTGGCGGAATTCCTGATCTAGCCGGTTTCGGCCAGCAGGTCGGCCTTGCTGGTCCGGTAAAGCCCGACGATATGCGCCGCATCTTCGCCGCTGTCGCAGGCGGCGGCGAGGGTGGAAAAACCCAAATTCAGTGCCGCGCCCTTGAGGAAATGCAAATCTTCGGGCGTGAAGCCCGATTGCGAGCGGGCAATGACCGCATCGCTTTCTTCCAGAAAGATGGCGACGACTTCGGCAAAGCTTTCGTCACCGATTTCGGCGCGCAATTCCTGCACGCGCGACCAGCTGATCAACATTGTTGCACCCACGCAAAGACCCACGGGCCAAGGGTGGAGGGTTACGGTTAAGGCAGGGTTAGGGGCGGGGCGGAAGCTGCGTAGAATTGCAGCGATTCACCGGGCGTTAAGGGCTGTGCGTCAGGCTGCGCCGATGGACAGGGCATTGCGGATACTGGTTGCCGATGAAAGCCGGGCGCAGCGGATGATGCTGGCGCTGCAACTGTCGCGCTGGGGGTATCGGGTGATCGAGGCGGCAACCGGCCCCGATGCGCTGGCTGCTTCGGGCGAGGCGGATATCATCCTGTCGGGCTGGGTGCTGCCGGGGATGAGCGGGCCCGAATTCTGCCGCGCCTTTCGGGCGCAGTCGCGCGACAGATACGGGTATTTCGTGCTGCTCACCTCGCGTTCGGGGCGCGAGGATGTGACGGACGGGCTGGATTGCGGGGCGGATGACTTTCTGACCAAGCCGATCAGCGCCGCCGAATTGCGCGCGCGGCTGCGGGCGGGCGAGCGGATTCTGGGCATGCAGGACGAGCTTTTGGCCAAGAACCGCGTGCTGCGGCGGCTGTATGACGCGGTGGACCGTGATCTGGCCGAGGCGCGGCGCTTGCAGGAATCACTGGTGGCCGAGCGCGAGTTCCGGTTGAGCACGGCCGAAGTTTCGCTGCTGATGCGGCCTTCGGGGCATGTGGGGGGCGATCTGGTCGGCTGTCTGCCGCTGGGGCCCGATCTGGTGGCGCTGTATGCGATCGATGTTTCAGGGCATGGCGTGGCGGCAGCGATGATGACGGCGCGGCTGGCGGCGATGCTGTCGCCCCATGCGCCCGAGCGGAATGTGGCGCTGCGGGCGGGGCAGCCGGTGCCACCCGGGCGGGTGGTGGCGGCGCTGAACCGGATGATGGTCGAGGAGATGCAGGTGGAACAGTATTTCACCATGGTTTTCGCGCATCTGACGCTTTCGACAGGGGCGGTGCGGCTGGTGCAGGCGGGGCATCCGCATCCGCTGTTGCTGCGCGGGGGCGGCGGGTTGGCGCGGATCGGGCAGGGGGGGTTTCCAGTCGGGCTGGTCGGGGCGGCGGATTACCGCGAGGTTTCGCTGCGGCTGAAACCGGGGGACAGGTTGGTGATTCCGTCGGATGGGGCAACCGAATGCCCCGGCCCTTCGGGCGATCTGGGCGAGGCGGGGCTGGGCCGCCTGTTACGGCGCAGGGCGGGGCTGGGCGGGGCCGCGCTGGTGGCGGCCCTGATGGACGACCTGACCGATTACGCAGGAACGGCGGACCTGCCCGATGATGTTTCGGCGGTGATCGTGGATTACCGTGGTTCGGGCAGGCCGAGCACGCCTGCGAGCATCGCCTTGTCGCCCGCATTGCCAAGCAGGTGAAGGGCATCTGCGGCGGGGGCCCAGACGGCGGTATGGCCCGCCTCGGACGGGGGGCCGTGGCGCAGGACGGGGCGGGCAAGGTAGATGGTGCACAGCTTTTCGGCCCAAAGGTCATATTCGGGCATATAGGTGAAGCGGCGGAAGGCGCCGAGGCGCTGGGCGATGTCGATCTTCCAGCCGGTTTCTTCGAACACCTCGCGGTGGAGGGCGGTGACGGGGTGTTCGCCCTTGTCGATGCCGCCGCCGGGCAGCTGGAATTCGGGCACGGGTTCGGCCTGATGGGTGAGCAGGATGTCGGCGCCGTTCAACAGAATGGCATAAACGCCGGGCCTGCGCTTGTAGCGTTGACCTTTTCGCACAGTCTCACCATATCGACGGATCATAATTCCCATCCCTTGGTCCGAAGGTTGCCGTGGCCATATTGCCGCGCTATTCCGTTCGGGCACAATCAGGAAACCCGATGACACTTGGTACTCAACTCGCCTGGGACGATACCGTCCTGCCGTTCCAGCTTGACCGGTCCGATATTCGCGGACGGGTGGCGCGTCTGGATGGGGTGCTGGAGCAGGTGCTGCGCCAGCATGACTATCCGCCGGTGATCGAGGCGCTGGTGGCGGAAGCGGCGCTGCTGACGGCGCTGATGGGGCAGGCGATCAAGCTGCGCTGGAAGCTGTCGTTGCAGGTGCGGGGCAAGGGGCCGGCGCGGTTGATCGCGACCGATTACTACGGGCCGACCGAGGACGGTCAGCCCGCGCGCATCCGCGCCTATGCCAGCTATGATACCGAGCGGCTGGAACTGGATGCAGAACCGTTCAGCCAGATCGGCGAGGGGTATCTGGCCGTGCTGCTGGATCAGGGCGAGGGGAATGTGCCCTATTCGGGGATCACGCCGATTGCGGGGGTTTCGCTGTCGCAATGCGCCGAGACCTATTTCGCGCAGTCTGAACAGTTGCCGACCCGCTTTGCCGTGACCTTCGGGAAAAGCCAGATGGCGGGGGGCGCGTCGCATTGGCGGGCCGGTGGCGTGATGTTGCAGCATATGCCGAAGGCTTCGGCGTCAGTCGCGGCAGTGGAAGGGTCGGGCGAGGGCGGGTTGTTGCAGCATACCGACATTCTGGCGGGGGACGAGGCCGAGAACTGGACGCGGGCGAATGCGCTACTGGATACGGTCGAGGAGATGGAGCTGATCGGGCCCACGGTGCAGCCGACGGAACTGCTGGTGCGGCTGTTCCACGAGGAAGAGCCGCGCGTGTTCGAGGCGCAGCCGGTGCGGTTTGGCTGCACCTGTTCCGAAGCGAAGGTGCGGAATTCGCTGTCGATCTATTCGGCCAAGGATATCCGCCACATGACCACGCCCGAGGGGATCGTGACGGCCGATTGCCAGTTCTGCGGGGCGCATTACGAGCTGGACCCGCTGACCGTGGGGTTTGAGGCGGTAAAGAAGCCGGACGATGCCGAGTGAAGAGGAACGACTGCGCGCGGCCCTGACGCGCCCTGCGCGGCCTTCTTCCGATTTCGACCTGAACCCTGCCATTGTTCTGCCTGCGGGGCGCGTGTTGCGCCCCGCTGCCGTTCTGCTGGCCGTGTGGCTGCGGCCGGACGGGGCGCGGCTGGTGCTGACCAAGCGGGCATCGCATTTGCAGCACCATCCGGGGCAGATCGCCCTGCCGGGCGGCAAGGTGGATGCGGGCGATGACGGGCCGGTGGGCGCCGCGCTGCGCGAGGCGCGGGAAGAGATCGGGTTGCCATCGGCGCAGGTCGAGGTGCTGGGAGAGTTGCCCGCGCATGAGACGGTGACGGGGTTTTCGGTGACGCCCGTGCTGGCGCTGTTGCGGGGCGATTTTGTGGCGGTGCCCGAGGCGGGCGAGGTGGACGAGGCGTTTGCCGTGCCCTTTGCCCATGTGATGGATGTGTCGCGCTACCGGATCGAGCGGCGGCTTTGGCGGGGCGAGTGGCGGCGATATTATGCCGTGCCGTGGGGGCCTTATTACATCTGGGGGGCCACGGCGCGGATCTTGCGCGGTTTGGCCGACAGGGTGGGGGGATGAAGGTTCAGGGCCCATGGCTAGACGACCCCGACGCGCAGGCGGTGTGTGCCGTGCTGGAGCGGGCGGGGTATCGGGCGCTGTTCGTAGGGGGCTGCGTGCGGAACGTGCTGCTGGGCGTGGCGGTTTCGGATTACGATATTGCGACGGATGCCTTGCCCGAAACAGTGACGAACCTTGCGGAAAAGGCGGGTTTGCGGGTGGTTCCGACCGGCATTGACCATGGAACGGTGACGGTGATTTCGGGCGGAAAGCCGCATGAGGTGACGACCTTTCGCCGTGATGTGGAAACCGACGGGCGGCGGGCGGTGGTAGCCTTTACCACCGATGTGGCCGAAGATGCGATGCGGCGCGATTTTACCATGAACGCGCTTTACGCCACGGCGGCGGGCGCGCTGATCGACCCGTTGGGTGGGTTGGCAGACCTGCAAGCGCGGCAGGTGCGGTTCGTGGGTGAGGCGGAGGACCGTATCCGCGAGGATTATCTGCGCATTCTGCGGTTCTTCCGCTTTCATGCCTGGTATGGCGATGTGGCGGGTGGGATCGACCCTGAGGGTTTGGCGGCCTGTGCTGCGCTTTCGGCCGGAATAGAGACGCTTTCCAAGGAGCGGGTCGGGGCCGAGATGCGCAAGCTGCTGGCCGCACCTGACCCCGCGCCAAGTGTGGCGAGCATGGCGCGGGCGGGGGTTCTGGCGGCGGTTCTGCCGGGGGCCGATGATCGCGCGCTGGCGCCGCTGGTGCATCTGGAAGCGGGGCGAGGCCCGCGCTGGCAGGCGCGGTTGGCGGTGTTGGGTGGCGATTGGGCGGGCTTGCGCCTGTCACGTGCCGAGGCGCGGGATCTGGCGGCGCTGCGTGATGCGGCGGGGTCGGTAGAGGGGCCTGCCGTGTTGGGCTATCGTCTGGGTGCCGTGCTGGGGGCCGATGCCGTGCTGGTGCGGGCGGCGGTGATGGAGCAGCCCTTGCCTGATGGCTGGCAGGCCGAGGTGGCGCGGGGGGCTGCGGCGGTCTTTCCGGTGGCGGCTGCGGACCTGCCCGAACTGGCGGGGCCCGCGCTGGGCAAGCGGTTGAAAGAGCTGGAAGCGCGGTGGCTGGCCGCCGATTTACGCCCCGGTCGCGCAGAGTTGCTTGGCTGAGGTTTTCCTTTGTCTTTCGGGGGCCTATACCAAGGGCGACAGTAAAAGAGGCTGCGCCCATGTTCGCTTTCTTTGAAAGCCTCGTTGACCCCTATCAACCCTATGCGCGGAACGACATGCCCGAGCGGCGTTTGTGGCCGTTCTTGCGGGAATATATCCGGCCGTTTCGCGGGGTGTTCGCCGTGACGGGGATGCTTTCGGTCACAAGCGCTTTTGCCGATGTGGCGTTGATCTGGTATGTCGGGCGGCTTGTCGATCTGCTGAACCAGAACGGCCCTGCCGAATTCTGGGCGCTGTATGGCACGGAAATCACGCTGGTCGGCTTGGCGGTGCTGGTGCTGCGGCCCCTGCTGCTAGTGGCGCATGTGGCGCTGTTGCACAATACGATCATGCCGAATTTCGGCACGATGATGCGGTGGCGGGCCCATGCCCATGTGATCCGCCAGCCGGTGGGGTGGTTCGAAAGCGATTTTGCAGGGCGGATCGCCAACCGGATCATGCAGACGCCGCCTGCGGCGAATGATGCGGTGTTCCAGACCTTTGACGCGGTGAGCTTTGCATCGGTTACGGTGGTGGGCGCGGGGATCATGCTGGCTGATGCCGACCCGTGGCTGCTGTTGCCGCTGGTGGTGTGGTTCGTGCTGTACGGCTTTCTGGTGCGTTGGACGGTGCGGCGGGCGGGGCCTGCATCGAAGGCATCGTCGGATGCGCGCAGTGCGATTACGGGGCGGGTGGTGGATGCCTATACCAACATCCATTCGGTCAAGCTGTTCGCCCAAGGCGAGCGGGAACTGGATTACGCCTATGAGGTGATTGAGGCGGCGCGGGAAGCGTTCAAGGCCGAGCAGCGGATCACGACGAAGATGGACCTTGCGCTGACCGTGCTGAACGGGGTGCTGATTGTCACCATTACGGGGTTGGCGGTGTGGCTGTGGTATCACGGGCAAGCCACGGTGGGCACGGTGGCGGCGGCATCGGCGCTGGTGCTGCGGCTGAACAACATGACCTATTGGATCATGTGGGCGTTTTCGTCGCTGGTGCAATCGCTTGGCGTTGTGCAGGAGGGGATGGAGACGATCACCCAGCCCATCGGGTTGGTGGACCGTGACGGGGCTGCCGATCTGGTGATGGGCAAGGGGCTGATCGAGGTGCAGGGCGTCAGCCACCATTACGGGCGCGGGTCGGGGGGGTTGGACAACCTGTCGCTGGTGGTGCGGCCGGGGGAAAAGATCGGGCTGGTCGGGCGGTCAGGCGCGGGGAAATCGACGCTGGTGCGGCTGATGCTGCGGTTTTACGACTGCGAAGGCGGGCGGATTTTGATCGACGGGCAGGATATTGCGGGGGTGCGACAAGATAGTGTGCGCCGCGTGATCGGGATGGTGCAGCAGGACAGCAGCCTGATGCACCGGTCGGTGCGGGACAATATCAAATACGGGCGGTCCGATGCCACGGATGACGAGATGATCGCTGCCGCGCGGCAGGCGGAAGCGCATGATTTCATTCTGACGCTGGAAGACCCGCAGGGGCGGCGCGGCTATGACGCGCATGTGGGCGAGCGGGGGGTGAAGCTGTCGGGCGGTCAGCGGCAGCGGGTGGCGCTGGCGCGGGTGATTTTGAAGGATGCGCCGATCCTGATTTTGGACGAGGCGACTAGTGCGCTGGACAGCGAGGCAGAGGCGGCCATTCAGGATGCGCTTTCGGGGGTGATGCGGGGCAAGACGGTGATCGCCATTGCGCACCGGCTTTCGACCATTGCGGCCATGGACCGGATCGTGGTGCTGGAGGGCGGGCATATCGCGGAAGACGGCAGCCATGCGGAACTGCTGCAACGCGGGGGGCTTTACGCCCGTTTCTGGGCGCGCCAGTCGGGCGGGTTCATCGGATCGGAAGAGGAGGCCGCCGAATGAGCGCGCTTGCACGGCTTGGCGATTGGATCGATGCGTTCCGCCCAGCGGACGGGAACCCGCCCCAGACACTGGGCGCGTTCATGAACTGGTGCCTGTCGGGGTCTTGGCCGATGCTGGTGCTGGCGGGGGTGATTTCGTCGCTGTCGGGGATCACCGAGGTGGTTTCGGCGCTGATCATGGGTTGGGTGATCGACGCGGCGATTGCATCGGGGCCGAGCGGGTTCTTTACCGACCATGTGGCCCTGATCGTGGGGTCGATCCTGTTCTACATGGTGTTGCGACCGCTGGCCTTTGGCGTGTCGTCGGCGTCGAACGCCATTGTGATCGGGCCGAACGTGATGCCGCTGGTGCTGAGCCGGTTGCACCGCTGGACGCTGGGCCAGGCGGTGACGTTCTTTGACAACGATTTTGCAGGGCGCATCGCGCAAAAGCAGATGCAGGCGGCGCGGGCGGTTACGGATGTGGCGACCGAAGTGATCAACACGGTTTGCTTCGCGCTGGCATCGGTGATCGGGTCGGTGGTGTTTCTGTTCGCGGTGGATTGGCGGATCGCGGCGGCGCTGGCGGTGTGGCTGGTGGGTTATGTGGCCCTGATCCGGTTTTTCATGCCGCGGGTGCGGATCAATTCGGCCAGCCGTGCCAGTGCGCGGGCGATGGTTTCGGGGCAGGTGGTCGATACGATCACCAATATCAAGACGGTGAAGCTGTTTGCCCATGCCGCGTTCGAGGACCGTGTGGCGTTGAAGGCGATGGAGGTGTTCCGCGAGTCATCGGTCGAGTTCGGAGAGATTTCGACGTGGTTTCGGCTTTCGCTGATGGGGATTGCGGGGGTGTTGCCCGTGCTGCTGATCGGGGGCGCGGTGCTGTTGTGGCAACAGGGCTTGGCGACCGAGGGGGCGATTGCGGCGGCGGGTGCCATTGCGATGCGGATCGCGCAGATGTCGGGCTGGGTGAGTTTCACGCTGATGTCGATTTATACATCGGTGGGCGAGGTCGAGGATGCGATGAAAACCCTGTCGGTGCCGCATACGCTGGCCGATGCGCCCGATGCGGTGGATTTGCCGCGTGTGACGGGCGAGGTGCGGTTTGACCATGCATCTTTCGCCTATGGGCGGCGGCGGGGCGGTGTGAAGGATATCGACCTGACCATTCGGGCGGGGGAAAAGCTGGGGATCGTGGGGGCTTCGGGGGCGGGGAAATCCAGCCTCGTGTCGCTGGTGCTGCGGCTTTACGACGTGGAAGAGGGCGCGGTGCTGATCGACGGGCGGGATGTGCGCGGGCTGACGCAGGAAAGTTTGCGGCGGCAGATCGGGATGGTCACGCAGGAGACGGCGATGTTCAACCGTTCGGCCCGCGATAACATCGCCTATGGGCGGCCGGATGCGACGATGGATGAGATCATTGCGGCGGCGAAGCAGGCGGAAGCCCATGATTTCATTCTGAACATGGTCGATCACACGGGGCGCAAGGGGTATGACGCGTTCCTTGGCGAGCGGGGGGTGAAGCTGTCGGGTGGGCAGCGGCAGCGGATCGCGCTGGCGCGGGCGTTCCTGAAGGATGCGCCGATTTTGGTGCTGGACGAGGCGACGAGCGCGCTGGACAGCGAGGTGGAAGCGTCGATCCAAGAGGCGTTAGATCGCGTGATGGTGGGCAAGACGGTGTTGGCCATCGCGCACCGGCTTTCGACCATTGCGGCGATGGACCGGATCGTGGTGCTTGACGATGGGCGGATTGTCGAGGAAGGCACGCATGACGGGCTGTTGGCCCGCAATGGCCTTTATGCCCGCTATTGGAACCGCCAGTCGGGCGGCTTCATCGGGGTCGATGACAAGGAAGCCGCCGAGTGAAACTGACAATCGAACGGATCGGGCATCTGGGCGACGGGGTCGCGCAGGGGCCGGAGGGTGCGATTTTTGTTCCCGGTGTGCTGCCCGGCGAAGAGGTCGAGGTGGACGGCGCGGTGGTGCGGATCGTCACGCCATCGGTTGACCGCAAGAAGCCGCCTTGTGTGCATGCCCGCACCTGTGGCGGGTGCCTGATGCAGCACGCTTCGGATGCGTTCGTGGAAACGTGGAAAACGGGGATCGTGCGGGGGGCGCTGGCGGCGCAGGGGTTGGACGCGGCGTTCCGGCCCACGGTGACATCGCCGGTACAAAGCCGCAGGCGGGCCACGCTGGCGGCGCGCAAGACCAAGGGCGGGGCGCTGATGGGCTTTCATGCGCGGGGGTCGGATGTGCTGATACCTGTGCCGAATTGCCAGTTGCTGCATCCCGATCTGATGGCGACCTTTCCGGCGCTGGAGGCGCTGGTCAAGATCGGCGGGTCGCGGTCAACCGAGGTGGACCTAACGGTGACGCGCAGTCTGGCGGGGCCGGATGTTTCGGTGCAGGGCGGCAAGGAACTGGACGCGCAGATGCGGCTGGAGTTGGCGCGGCTGGCCGAAAGCCACGGGATTGCACGGCTGACATGGGGGGGCGAGGTGATCGCCCTGCGGACAGCGCCCGTGCAGCGGTTCGGCAAGGCGCTGGTGGCACCGCCGCCGGGGGCGTTCTTGCAGGCGACGGCCGAGGGCGAGGCGGCGCTGCTGGCAGGGGTGGTCGATGCGGTGGGCGGGGCCAAGCGGGTGGTGGACCTGTTCGCCGGAAGCGGAACTTTCGCGTTGCCCTTGGCCGAGCGGGCCGAGGTGCATGCGGTTGAAGGCGAGGCGGCGATGGTGGCCGCGCTGGAAAAGGGCTGGCGCAATGCGCAGGGGTTGAAGCGGGTGACGGCCGAGGCGCGTGACCTGTTCCGCCGCCCGCTTGAGGTGGACGAGTTGAACCGTTTCGACGCCGTGGTGATCGATCCGCCGCGCGCGGGGGCCGAGGCGCAGTTCGCGCGGCTGGCGGAAAGCAAGGTTCCCGTGATTGCCGCCGTTTCGTGCAATGCGGCGACCTTTGCCCGCGATGCCAGGATGCTGGTTACAGCGGGCTGGCGGATCGACTGGGTGCAGGTAGTGGACCAGTTCCGCTGGTCTGCCCATGTGGAACTGGTGGCCCGTCTGTCGCGCGGCTGACGATTCCGTTAGAATGGTAAACAATCGTCTGCCTAGCCAGGGGCGGGAATTTTCGCTATGTCCGAAAAAAACATAATCGGGCAAGGCGGACAGGCAGATGTGGTTGGGCAGGGCGGTTCTGGTCTTGGTTCTGGCTTTGGGCCTTGCGGCCTGCGGGGCCAAGCAGCGGGTCTATACGGGGCCGGAAGTGACCTCGATCCAGGTTCATAAATCGACGCGGAAGATGTATCTGCTGCATGGCAGCGAAATCCTGAAGCAATATGATGTTGCGCTGGGCGGCTCTCCGGTCGGGCAGAAGCAGTTTGAAGGCGATGGCAAGACGCCGGAAGGCGCCTATTACATCACGCACAAGAACCCGCGTTCGCAGTATCACCTGTCTTTGGGTATTTCCTATCCCAACAAGCGGCAGGTCGAATTTGCCAAGGCGCAGGGCAAGAAGCCCGGCGGCGACATCTTTATTCACGGCGGACCGCCGCGCCCGGTGAACAAGCGCGACTGGACGGCAGGCTGCATTGCCGTGACGGATGAAGAGATGGAAGAGATCTATCCGATGGTCAAACCGGGAACGGTGATTCACATCCTGCCGTGACGGTAAGGCGGCGGGGTTCAAAGGGGCGGCAAGGCCCCTTTGGTCAGACGCCGCGCAGACCGCCGGTGCAGAAGGTCCACCAGATCTTGCCATTGGGTTCCTGGAACCATGCGAAGCCGACCTCGGTTGCCTTGGGGTCAAGCAGGACGGCGCGCATGTCGGGCGTGCCCATCCATGTGGCAAGGGTTTCAAGCTCGGTCTCGTAGGTTTCCGAGATGAGTTCGCCCAGAAATTTGCCGGTATAGCCGACGCGGTTCGCGCGATCGAAGGGCGATGACCCGTCGGACCCGAAATGCCACGGGCGGTTCTGGACCGACATGTCGCGCGAATGGGTGGCGGCAGCGGCGTTCAGTTCGGCGTTGAAAGCAACCGGCGCAAGGCCACGCGACGCGCGCAGGGTGTTGAGCGAATCAAGCAGACGGTAGGCCACGACGCCTTCGCCCTGTTCGTTCACGTTGTAGACCTGCGGCAAGGGTTTTCCGTCAGACCCAAGCTGCACCTTTGGCGCGCCCATGCCGCAACCGGCTAAAAGCGCCGTCATACCGGTCAACAAAACTGTGCGTCTGTCCATGGTGCCCATCCGGCTGTGGTTCTGCTCTGGGCACCGCTCATAGCGAAAGGGGGGGAACAGTTCAAACCCAACTCTGCGTGACCCGAAGGCCGCCGGTTGACACGTCTTTGATTTGCGGCGCGGGGGCGAAGGCGGTAAGACTGGCCAAAATCCAGAAACAACGAGGCTGGCAGATGAGCGATGCGCGCGAAAGACTGAACCGTCGTCTGTTCGTCGGGGGGGCCGCGGTTGCGCTGGGCGCGGCGGCCATGCCCGCGATGGCGATGGACAACACGACCGAAATGGAAACCGGCGCCTCGGCCACGGTGCGGCACAATGCGTCGAGTTTCCGCATGCTGGATTGGCAGGATTACTTTGCCAATACGCGCAAGGGGGCGATCCTTGTCGATATCACGTCGCGGGCGCTGCATTTCTGGTCGGAAGACCAGTCGATCTATAAGCTTTATCCCACCTCGGTGCCGCTGTCGGATGATCTGACCCGAAAGGGCAAGACCGAGGTGATCCAGAAGGTGGAAAACCCGACATGGCGGCCGACGCCTTCGATGAAGGCGCGCCATCCGGAATGGCCCGATGTGGTGGAAGGCGGTGCGCCGGACAATCCGCTGGGTGTGCGGGCGCTTTACCTGTCATGGCCGGCTTACCGCATCCATGGCACGCATGACACGCGCAAGATCGGCCGCAGGTCGAGCAATGGATGTGTCGGGCTGTACAATGAGCACATTCTGGAATTGTACGCGCTGGCGCAAGTTGGCACGCAGGTGTTGCTAATTTGACGACAAGGCCCCGAACAGCGGTTGGTATGCTTGCTGCAAGTTGCAATCCATGCCTTTAGCTGTTTAAGAGGTATCACGAGGAATAATCTTGGGTGCATGCCGTCGCCTCTGCAACATCCGGCGGTGTGCAAAATCTGGAGGTCTATTATGAAGAAACTCGCGCTCGTCGCTGCTCTCTCGCTGGCTGCTACCTCGGCTTTCGCTGGCGGCATGGCCGAACCCACCATGGAACCGGCTCCGGTTGCAACCGAAACCGCCGCTTCGTCGTCGGCCGGTGGCATCGTTGTTCCGCTGCTGCTCCTGCTGGTTGTCGCGGCTGCTGCTTCGAACTGATCATTTGATCGATTCAGGAAAGGGTCGGCGGGTTTTCCCGTCGGCCCTTTTTCTTTGCCTGACCGACAAAAAAGGGCGCCGTGGCGCCCGTTTTCGTTTTATCGGGGGGTGTGGGCCTAGCGCAGCCAGCCTGACAGGTTTTCGGTGATGACGGCGCACAGGGCGGTGATGTGGGCATCATCATCGTTCAGGCAGGGGATATAGGTGAAGGATTCGCCGCCCGCATGTTCGAACGCCTCGCGGATTTCGCCGTTGATTTCTTCCAGCGTCTCGATGCAGTCGGCGGAAAAGGCGGGGGCAATGACGGCGATGCGTTTCTTGCCCTGTTTCGCCAGTTCCGCGACATGTTCGACGGTATAGGGTTTCAGCCATTCCTCGGGGCCGAACACCGATTGGAAGGTGGTGTCGATCGCGCCTTTTTCCCAGCCGAGCCGTTCGCGCAGAAGGCGCGAAGTTTTCTGGCACTGGCAGTGGTAGGGATCACCCTCCATCAGATACCGCTGCGGCATGCCGTGATAGGACGCGACAAGGACATCAGGTTTTTCGGGAAGGGCTGCATAGGCGGTTTCGACCGATTTGGCCAAAGCCTCGATATAAAGCGGGTGGTCGAAATATTCGGCCACGGTGCGAACAGCGGGCTGGCGCTTTTCCTTCATCAGGGCGCGGAAGAACTGGTCATTCGCGGTGCCCGAGGTGGCGCCGGCGTAATGGGGGTAAAGCGGAAAGAACAGGATCTTTTCGCAGCCCGCATCAACCATGGCGCGCACCTTTGATTCGGTGGACGGATTGCCGTAGCGCATGCAGAAATCAACCATCACGCCATCGCCATGGGTGGATTGCAGGGCTTCGGCGATCTTGCGGGTCTGGTCTTTCGTGATCGTCAGCAGGGGACTTTCGTTCTTTTCGTGGTTCCAGATCAGTTTGTAATTGGCGCCTGAGGAAAACGGGCGTTTCGACAGGATCACGAGTTGCAGCAGGGGCTGCCAGATCCAGGCCGAATAATCGACCACGCGCTTGTCGGACAGAAATTCGTTCAGATAGCGGCGCATCGACCAGTAATCGTAATTGTCGGGCGTGCCGAGATTGGCGACGAGGACGCCGATTTTGGCCTGACGCACGGGCGGGTGGCTGGCGAGCGCATGGGCAAGCCTGCCGGTTCCGGGGGTGACAAGGCCCTGGGCGCTTGTGGTCCGGTTCTGTGCATCAAGCATAGCTGCGTCCTTTGAAGGAAAATGGCCAACGTGCGGGACATATAGGCTTATCGGGCGGGGTCAACCTTTAGGGGACCATCGCGCAGGGGAAGTTCCGCCGTGTTCAGCGCATCGGCCAGTCTTTGGGCAGCCGAACCGGGGCGGAGGGGTTTTTGCTGGCTGTCGTCGGGGGCCCAGCCGGTGAGGCAGATGATCTCGAACGTGGCGCGGATGCGGCCATCGGGCAGGGCGTGGTGCTGGTGGTAAAGTTCGGCCGCGCGGCCGATGACGGCGCGGCGGGTGGGGCGCCGCAAGCGGGCGGCAAGGGCGTTGGCTTCGCCCATGGCGCGCAGGTCTTGCATGAGGGCCAGCGCATCGGGGTAGATCACGGTTTTGGTGAAGCTGTCGGCCACGGGCAGGGAAAAGCCCGCGCGTTGCAGAAGGCCGCCAAGATCGCGGATTTCGCCCATGGGCAGGACGCGGGGCGACAGGCCGCCGGTGGTTTCGGATTCGGCCTGTGCAAGGCAGGCGCGGAGTTCGTGCAGGGTTTGCCCGCCAAAGAGGAAGCCGAGGAACAGGCCATCGGGGCGCAGGGCGCGGCGGCATTGCACAAGCTGGCCCACCGGATCATTTGCCCAGTGCAGCGCGAGGGCGTGGATGATGAGGTCATGCGATGCGGTTTGCAGGGAAAGGGTTTCATCGTCGGGCAGGGTGGGATGGTCGGGCCAGACCTGCGGGAAGGGCGTGATGATGGCGGGGGCCGTAAAGGATTTGTTAACCTCGGCCAGTCTTTCCTGAACCTCGGCCACCACTTCCTCGTGCAGGAAGAAGGCCGTCGCACGGCGGCGGTTTCGGGTAAGGGCGGTGCGATCGGTCAGGACGGGCGGGTTCTGCATGGGCGGGACCATAGGGGGCGCGAATGGGAATGCAAGCGGCGCTGCGGCTGGTTTACCCCCCGCAATGCGTGGCCTGCGGCGCGGCGGTGGCGACCGAGTTCGGACTGTGCGGGGCGTGCTGGCGGGATACGGGGTTCATCACCGGAACGGTCTGCGACCTGTGCGGTTTGCCGCTGCCGGGGGATGGCGGCGGGGTAGCGCATTGCGACGATTGCATCGCCCTTGCCCGCCCGTGGGAGCGGGGGCGGGCGGTGTTTTTGTACCGTGACAAGGGGCGCGAGATGGTGCTGGGGTTGAAACATGCCGACCGGACCGATCTGGCGCGGCCTGCGGGCGATTGGCTGTTTCGCGCAGCGGGGCCGATCTTGCAGGCGGGGATGGTGGTGGCCCCCGTGCCGCTGCATTGGTGGCGGCTGTTCACGCGGCGCTATAACCAGTCGGCGCTGGTGGCGGCGCGGTTGGCGCGGCTGGCGGGATTGGCGCATTGTCCTGACCTGTTGAAGCGTATCCGCCCCACCGGCTCGCAAGAGGGGCGCAACCGCGAGGGGCGGTTCGGCAACCTTTCGGGGGCGATACGGGTTCATCCGAAACGGGTGGACAGGGTGAAGGGCGCGCATGTGCTGCTGGTGGATGATGTGATGACAAGCGGGGCCACGCTGGCCGCCTGTGCCGAGGCCTGCCTTGCAGCGGGTGCAGGGCGGGTTTCCGTTGCGGTCTTGGCGCGCGTTGCGAAGGATGCCTAAATCCTTATAGTTCGCCGCAACTGCAAAGGATGCCGATCATGAAAGCCGTGGAAATATACACCACCCCGCTGTGCGGATACTGCCATGCGGCCAAGCGCCTGCTGACCAAGAAAGGCGTCGGTTTCCGCGAGATCGATGTGAGCGCCGATGCCGGATTGCGCGCCAAGATGATGGAGCGGGCGGGCGGGCGGCGGACGGTGCCACAGATCTTTATCGGCGGGGCGCATGTTGGGGGATGCGACGACCTGCACGCGCTGGAAGCGGACGGCAAGCTTGACCCGATGTTGGCCGGCTGATGCGGGCGGGATTGGTGCAGCTGACCGTGGGGGATGACCCTGCGGAGAACCTACCCGACACGGTGGCGCGGGTGCGGGCTGCCGTGGCGGGGGGTGCGGGGTTCGTGCTGACGCCGGAATGCACCAATGCGCTGTCATCGAACCGCGCGCGGCAGCGGGACTTGTTCCGGCATGAAGGCGATGACCCCACGCTGGCCGCGCTGCGGGATGAGGCGACGCGGGCGGGCGTTTGGCTGCTGGTGGGATCGCTGGGATTGCTGACCGAGGATGCCGATGGGCGGTTTGCGAACCGGTCGTTTCTGGTGGGGCCGGATGGGAGAATCGTCGCGCGATACGACAAGATCCACATGTTCGACGTGAATGTGTCGGAGACGGAAGTGTATCGGGAATCGTCTGGCTACAGGCCGGGGTCGCGGGCGGTGTTGGCGGAAACTCCGTTTGGCCGCGTGGGGATGACGGTGTGCTATGACGTGCGCTTTCCGCATCTGTACCGGCATCTGGCGCAGGCGGGGGCCGAGATCATCACGGTGCCTGCCGCGTTCAACCACATCACGGGTGCGGCGCATTGGGAGGTGTTGCTGCGCGCGCGGGCGATCGAGACGGGGTGTTGGGTGCTGGCCCCAGCGCAGACGGGGTTTCACCCCGAACGCGATGGCAAGGGGCGGCGCACGCATGGCCATTCGCTGGTGGTGGCGCCGTGGGGCGAGGTGGTTTCGGATGCGGGGGTGGAACCCGGCGTGACCTTTGCCGAGATCGATCTGGGCCAGGTCGCGGCGGCGCGGGGGCGGGTGCCTTCGCTGGGCCATGACAGGGCGTTTGAATGAGCGAGCGGAACGAGGATATAGCGGTCGCGCTGTTCGGCGAGCTGTTCATGGCCGACCAGTTGGCGCGCAACCGCGTATCGAAGGCGCTGCCCAAGGGGATGGAGCTGTCGCATTTCGGGGTGCTGAACCATCTGGCGCGGGTGGGGGATGAGCGGACGCCTGCCCAACTGGCCAAGGCGTTCCATGTGACGCGGGGGGCGATGACGAACACGCTGACGCGGCTGGAATGGGCGGGGCATATCCATATCCGCCCCGATTGGGACGATGCGCGGCGCAAGCTGGTGGCGATCAGCCCTTCGGGACGGGCCGCGCGGGATGCGGCGGTGCAGGCGGTTGCGCCCTTGATTGCCGAGGTGGTGCAGGCGCTGGGGGCCGACCGCGTGCGAGCAGTGTTGCCCGTGCTGCGAGAGATGCGCACGCGGCTGGAAGAGGACGGATGACCATACGCTGGGGCATTTTGGGCGAGCTTTGGACGCTGAGCGACGAGCGGGAGCTTGACCTGATTGCTGCGGGGATTGCGTTTTACGGGTTTCTGGCGCTGTTCCCTTCGGCTGCTGCCGTGATCGCCATCTGGAGTTTCTTTGCCGATGCGGCGGTGATCCGTGAAGAGTTGGTATTGGCCAAGGCCTATCTGCCCGCCGATGCGTGGAGCCTGATTGCCAATCAGGTGGAATCACTGCTGAGCCTGAACAGTGACAATCTGGGGATTGCGACGGTGCTGTCGCTGCTGCTGGCGCTGTGGACGGCGCGGGCGGGGGTGGCGGCGCTAATGCGGGGGCTGAACGCCATTCACGGATTGCCGAACCGCGCGGGGCATTGGCATCAGTTGCGGGCGCTGGTCTTGACGCTGGTGATGATCGGGCTGGTGATCTGTGCGATGTTTGCCGCCGTGGTGGGGCCGCTTTTGCTGGCGCTGGTGCCGCTGGGGCGGTTTGCCGCGCTGGCGCTGGAGGTGCTGAACCTTGGGCTGAGCCTGCTGTTGGTGGTGCTGGGGGTGGCGCTGATCTACCGGCTTGGGCTGAACAGGAACATCCACCATCCGCTGTTCACGCGGGGGATATTGGTGGCCGTGGTGATATGGGTCGCGGCGTCGCGGGGGTTCGTGGTCTATCTGGCGAATTTCGATACGTATAACCGGATTTACGGGTCGATCGGGGCGGTGGTGGCGCTGCTGATGTGGCTGTATTTCAGCGGCTACGCCATTTTGCTGGGCGCTGCGGTCGATGCGGCGCGGACCGAGCGGCAAAGGCTGTTGGCGCAGGGTCAGTAATCGCGTTCGAAAAAGATGCCGATGCCGGCTTGGCCGCTGCCGCCCGCGCTGCCGCGCAGGGTGAGGCTGGGCGAGACATCGAGATTGAGATTGATCTGGCTTTGGCCGTTCTGGGCAACCGCAACCTCGGTATAAAGGTTTTTGGCGAGGTATTTGCCGACCGTCAGGCTGGTTGCGCCGGTGGCATCGGTCTGGACATCGAAATCATCAAGCCCGAAGCCCTGCCGCAGGCGGCCGATCAGGCCAAGCCCTTCGCGGCCCGCAAGGGTGGCCACGGCGTTGGCCAGTTGCGCGGCCTGCACGGGCGACAGGTTTTCCAGCCCGCGCCCGAACAGAAGACGGGCCAACACTTCCTCTTCCGGCAGTTCGGGCGAGGAGGTGAAGCTGACGTCGGGGCCGGTTGCGGGGCCGTCGATGCGGACGGTGGTGGTGATGCCATCGCTTTCGGTCGCGGCTGCGACGGCAAGGGTGGGGATGAAATCGCCGGTCAGAAGAAGCGAGGCTTCGGTCAGGACAAGACGGCGGCCCAGAATATCGAGCCTGCCGCGGATCAGGGTAAAGGTGCCTGCGGGCTGGATATTGGCGGTGGTGCCGCGCAGGACGAGTTGCCCGCCAAGTTCGGCATCAAGACCGCGGCCGCGGATGAAGATTTGCGACGGGGCGGCAATGGCGAGATCGAGGCGCAGGGGACGGGTGGAGGTGGCGGTGCCGGTGCCGCCGGTCAGGCCCGCGCGGGCGCGGGTGGCGCGCACATCGGCGGGTTCGTTCAGATGTGACAGCGCGGTGAGGTCGGTATTGCCGCCAAAGCCGGTCGAGGGAATGCGGAGTTCGGTCTGGCCAAGGGCAAGCTGGCCCGAGATGAGCGCGCCGCCGGTCAGCGGGCCGGTCAGGGCAAGGGTGCCGTCCACCACGGTTTGATAGAGCCGTGGGTCGCGCAGGATGGCGCGGGACAGCGTGATGGCAAGATCGGCGTCGAAGGGGGCTGCCAGCGCGATGCCGCCGTTGGCCGTGACCGTGCCGCCGCTGGTGAGGCGGGTGTTGGCCGCGATGCGGGCGCGGCCCGAGCCAAGGGTGGCATCGAGCGAAAGCGCATCAAGGCCGAAGGCAAGGCGCGGATCGGACAGGCGCCCGCCCGACAGCGACACGCGCCCGCCAAGCGAGGACAGCGCCAGGGGGCCGTTGAGCGAAAGGTCAAAGCGGACCGGGCCGGACAGAACGCGCCCGGACAGGAAGGGGGTCAGCAATCCGGCCTGCGCGCCGCCTGTGATGGCAAGATCGGCGCGGGCGGCATCGCGGGCCATGGTGCCTGAAACGGTGGCGCTGATCTGGCCGGGGCCGGTGGCGCGCAGGTCAAGGTGGTAGTCGCCGCCGCTTTCGCTGGCGGTGCCTTCGATGCGGGCGGTGCCGGGGAAATCGGGGAGGAAAAGCCCGAGGTTGGCAAGTTGTGCGGTTAGCGAAACATCGCGCCGTGTTGCGGTGGCGGTGCCTGTGGCCTTGGCCGTGAGTTGCGGGTTGGACAGGGTGGCGGTTTCAACGGTGAAGCGGCCATTGGACAGGCCGAGCGCAAGGTCGAGCGCGGTGGTTCCGGCAAAAAGGCGGTCGGCCTGGGGCTGGCCGGTGCGAAGGCCCTGGCCTGTTGCCGACAGGGTGATGCGCCCGTCATCAGGGCGTCCGGCAAAGGTGGCGCGGCCTGACAGGCTGCCGCCGAAAGCGGGGTCGAGGGATGACAGGTCGGACAGCGACAGATCGGCATCAAGCGACATGGCGTCTGATGTGGCGGTGCCCTTGGCCGAAAGCGACAGGGTGCTGGCGGTGACTGTCAGGGCGCGGATGGTGGTGCCGGTGGTGTCACGGCGCAGGGAAAGGGCGATGCGCGAGGTGCCGTCAAGCAGGCGGTCGGCCTGCGGTTGGGCAAGGGCAAGGTTCTGGCCTGTCAGGGTGGTATCAAGGTCGAAGTCGCCGCCAAGAAGCGTTCCCTCGCCCCGGATGGCGATGGTGGCGGCGCCGGAAAGCGGGCGGGCGGCAAGGGCCGAGAAGCGGGTGATGCTGTCGGCGCGAAGGTTGGCCGTGCCGCTGAGGCGCAGGCCTTGCGCGGGGTCGGACAGCAGGCCGCTGGCCGACAGGGCGTAATCGGCCCCGTTCAGCGTGAGCGCGCGAAGCTCCAGCCCCTTGCCGCCGGTGGTGGCATGCAGGTCGGCGCGGCCGGTGACAGCGGGGCCCAAGGCTGCGGCGAGCGCCGGATCGGCCGGGCGCAGCCCTTGGGCGGCAAAGCGGAAGGCGGCGTCGAAGGCGGCGGGCGCGGCGGATGTGGCGGCGGTCAGGGTGCCGTTGCCATCGAGGATGAGCAGATCGGCGGCAAAATCGGCGCGGTCCAGCCCGTTGACGGCGATGCGCCCGCGCCATCCGGTGCCGAGGGCGGCGTTGAAGCCGACCGAAAGATCGGCGCTTGCAAGGCGGGTGTCTTGTTGGCCCGGAATCGGCAGCAGGACGGGGCTGCCATCGGGCAGGCCGATGCGCCCCTGAAGGCTGAGACGGCGGGGCAGGGCATCGGGGCCGACCTCGGCCTTGCCGGACAGGTGCAGGGCCTGTGCCGCAAGATCGAAACCTTGCAGCAGGAAACCCCCGTCGGGCTGGCCCTGACCCGTGGCAGAAAGACGGATTTCGGGGCCGAAGAAGGCGGCATATTGTGGCAGGACAAGCGGGGCGAGGTCGCCCGACAGATCGGCGCGGAAGGCGCGGTTGCCGGTGGGCGTGGCGTTGAGGGTGACGCGGCCCGACAGCCGGTCAACCCCCCTGGTGGCAAGGGCGATATCGGCGGCGAAGGCATCGAGCGGGCCTGCGCCTTGGAGCGACAGCGTGGCATCGGGTGCCCCCGGAAGGCCCAGTTTGCGGACGACGAGACCGCCCGCCGATTCTGCCGCCGTAAGGTTCAGCGACAGTTCCTGCGTGGCATTGGCATAATCGGCGCGCAGGGCAAGGCGCCCTGACGGGCCGTTATCGGTGCGTTCCAGGGTGATTTCGGCATGGCCTGCGCCGCCCGCGAGCGACAGCGAGGATTGCAGCCGCGCCTCGACCGGTTCACCCAGAACGGCGGGGCCGAGCGTGATGTGATCGGCGGCAAGGCGGCCGATGGTGACGGAAACGGGCAGGTCGGGCAGCGAGAAGCCCTGCGCCTCTGGCGATGGTGTGGCGGGTTGGGGGGCGGGCAGGCGGGTAAGCGTGATGTCGCGCGCCGAGAGTTCGGACACGTCGAGCACACCGGCGAGAAGGGCAGAGCGGCTCCAATCCAGCGTGATGCCGGAGAGGGTGAGCCAGATGCCCTGATCATCGGCAATGGTGAGGCGGTCGATGGTGGCGCGTGACGAGAGTGCGCCGGAAAAGCCGTCAATCGTGACCTGACGCCCGGCGCCGGAAAGGTTTTCTTCCAGCAGGGTGGCAAGATAGCCCTTGTCCGCCGCGGCGTCCTGCGCGGGGGCGGGGGCGGGCAGAAGGGCCACAAGGGCGGCAAGGCAAAGCTGTTTGAGGCGCATCAGAAGGCCTGCCCCAGACCGACATAGATTTGCACGCCATCGGCCGATGTGCCGCTGGTGGGGGCCGCTACATCAAGGCGGACAGGGCCGAAGCCGGTATCATAGCGCAGGCCCAGCCCGGCGCCGGAATGGGCGTGGGAGTCGGTTCCGAAGAACGATCCGGCGCCGATCTGGCCGATGTCGTAAAAGCCGACGAGGCCAAGCTTGGCGGTCAGGCGCAAGCGCGCTTCGAGTTGCGAGCCGAGATAGTGGTTGCCGCCGATACGGGCCGAACTGCCGTTGATGCGGAGCAGGTTGACGCCAAGCGATTGATAGGGCTGGCCCCGCACCGAACCGCCACCGCCGGAATAGAACAGATCGTCGCGCGGGGTTTGGAGAAGATCGGCCCCGAAGATGACCCCGCCCTGAAAGCGGGCGGCAAAGACAAGGCGGCCCGATCCGAGCCCGCGATAGGCGCGGGCATCCCATGACAGGCGCAGGCCGCTGTCAGTGGTGCCAAGCCCGAGGAAGGGTTTGGCTTCGGCCACCAGATAGGTGCCGCGCGTGGGGTTCGCGCTGTCATCGCGGCGGTCCCATGTGGTGCCAAGCGGCAGCGAGACGTTGCGAAATTCAAAATCGGACACGCCATCGCGGCCCTTGGCATAGTCATAGAACAGGCCGCCGGACAGGGTGAGGCGCTGCGAAACCGTATGTGTGGCGGTCAGGCCGAACGACAGGGTATCGGCGGTATAGTCGGCCTCGTCCTTGCGGGCGATTTCGGCGGCGAGGCCAAGGGTGGTATCGGGGGAAAAGGTGGCGGGGCGGTCAAGGGTGACGCCAAGGCTGTAATCGGTTCCGCTGGATTGCGCGCCGAGATTGGCAACCTCGGCCGATACCCGAAGCCGTTCGGCCCCGCCAAGCAGGTTGCGGTGCAGCCAGTAGCCCGACAGGGTGACGCCGTCGAAACTGGCCACCTCGGCGCCAAGGCTGTAGCGGCGGGGTTTTTCTTCGACCACGGTTGCGGTGACGGCAAGCAGGTTGGGCGCGGTGATCGTTTCGGATTCCTGCAATGTCACGGACCGGAACACGCCGCTGCGGCGCAGGCGGGTGGCGGCAAGATCAAGGGTTTCGGGCGAGAAGGTTTCGCCCGTGGGCAGGCCTGCGATGGCGCGGATGCGGTCGGGGCGCATGCGGTCCTGGCCCTTTATCACAAGCGGGCCGAAGCGGAGTTCGGGGCCGGGGGCAAGGGTGATATCGGCGGCAAGCCGGGCTGTGCGGTGGTCGGCGGTGATGTCTTGCGTGGCGATGCTGGCCTTGGCGTGGCCGACGGCGCGCCAGCCGTCGATGCCTGCGGTGGCGGCATCGCGCAGGGTGCCGCTGCGGGCGGGTTGGCCGGTGGCGAAGCCTGCGGGAAGGGCGGTGCCGGGGGCCAGCGGGGCAAGAGCGAGGCGCGAGAAGCGAAAGACCGGGCCGGCATCGATCGTGACGGAAATGGTGCCGATGCGGGGCGGGGCGTCGAGCGGGGCGATGGCGGCGGCTTCTTGCCCGTCGATCAGGATGTGGATGGTGGCGGAATAATGCCCTGCGGCATAGAGCGTGCCCAGAAGCTGGGCGTAATCGGCCTGTGCGGCGGCGAAGAGATCTTGCGGATCGGTCTTACCGTCGCGCTGGGCGGTGGTTAGAAGCGACGCGTTGCGAAGCGCGGTTTGCAGCGCGGGTTCGGCGTTTTTTACAGTGAAATCAAGCTTGTCAAATGCGGGCGCCGGTGTCGTTGCCAGCAGCGTGCCGATCAGGGCGGGCCCGATCAGACGGCGCAGCGCGGCAATGGGGGCGTGGGGCAAGGCAACCTCGGGGGCAGGGCGGGTTCAGTATCGCAAGGGGATGAACCCTGCACAATGCCTTCGCGTTCCCGTTGCGCGGGTTCTTGCGGGTTATTGGGCGGCGATGTCGCGGGCGGGTTGCAGCAGGCCTTCGGAGACGAAGGACAGGGCAAGGGCCGCCGCGCCATGGGCCCAGAGCAGATCGCCCCAGGCGTGGATTTCGATGGCCGGTTTGGGGCGGCCGGTCTGGATGGCGAGGTTTTCCATCTCGGCCAGTGTTTCCTGCGCGTAAAGGTAGTCATAGCGCATACGTTCGCCCGACAGGATGATGAGCGCGGGATCGAACAGGTTGATGACGTTGGACAGGCCCACGGCAAGGTAGCGCCCCGCGCGGCGGAAGATCGAGCGGGCGGCGGTGTTGCCCGCCTTGGCGTGGTCATAGAGGCTTTCGAGAAGGACGGCGATGGATTGCCCTTCGCGGTGGGTCCAGTTGAGGGCGGTGGTGGCTTCGCGTGCAAGGGCATAGTCTGCGATATAGGCTTCGAGGCAGCCGCGCTGGCCACAGCGGCAGAGCGCGCCGTCGAGCTGCACCTTGGTATGGCCAAGCTCCATCCCCAAGCCGTGGGCGCCGCGATAGATGCGGTGGTTGATGACGTAACCCATGCCCACGCCGTGTTCGATGGTGACGACGGCGAAATCTGCAAGGCTGCGGCCCGCGCCGAACCACAGTTCGGCCAGCGTGACAAGGTTGGCGTCGTTGTCGATGGCCACGGGAAGGCCCACGCGGGCCGAGGCGGCGGCGGCCAAGGGGACCGAACGATCGGCCAGAACGGATGACCACATGACCGTGCCCGAGGTGGTATCGACAAAGCCCGGAACGCCCACGCCAAGGGCCGACAGCTCGGACCGCGCCAGCCCCGCCTTGGCGCAGACGCGGGCCAGCAGGGTTTCGATGGCATCAAGCATTTCGGGCATCGTCATCGGGCCGGGACGACGGGGGATGACGTCATCGGCAATCAGGTTGCCTGCAAAATCGACGATCACGGCGGTATGTTCGCGGTCGGACAGCTTCATCCCCGCTACGCGATGGGCTTGGGCGCGCACGCCAAGCGCCACGGCGGGGCGGCCGCGGCCTTGATCGGCATCGCGCGGGGCGGCGGTTTCCTCGATCAGCCCGGCCTCGATCAGTTCCTGCGTGATGGTGGTCACGGTGGCAGGGCTGACGCCGAGGTCTTTGGCCACCTGAACCCGCGCGATCAGGCCTGCGGCGCGGACCCGTTCGAACACCTGTTGGCGCAAGGGGCGCAGCGTATCGGACAAGGGGGGAATCAGCGGCCCGCAGCCGCGCCGCCCCTCGGCCCCGTCGCCATCGCTTGCCCCGAGCATTTTTTCGGTTCCCTAACTAAAAATCAGGCAGAAAGGGCGCTTTTTCTGCGTTTTCTGCCAGAAAATTGCTGCACAGCAGCGAGCGGATGCCGCATTTTGCGCCGCCGCAAGCATGGCCTGTCACTTTTATTTTGACAACTGAAATTATTGGCTGCAATTTCCCACGCGTGCCGACGAATCTGTCGGACCGGCCATTCGCTGGCCGCATCCATGGGAGGATAATGAATGCGTAACGCAATTCTGCTCGCCGTTCTGGCGGCGACCGGGTTCTCGACCGCCGCGATGGCGGAAGGCAAGAAGATCGGCGTGTCGTGGGCCCAGTTCCAGGAAGAGCGCTGGAAGATCGACGAAGCGGCGATGAAGGCTGCTATCGAAGCTGCCGGCAACGAATACGTCTCGGCTGACGCGCAGTCGTCGGCTGAAAAGCAGCTGTCGGACATCGACGCGCTGATCGCGCAGGGCGTGGACGCGCTGGTCATCAACGCCTGGGACAAGGACGCCATCGGGCCGGCCATCGAGAAAGCCGCTGCCGAAGGGATTCCGGTCGTCGGCTATGACCGCCTGATCGAAGATGCGCGCACCTTCTATCTGACGTTCGACAACGTCGGCGTGGGCCGGATCATCGCTGAAAACGTGTTCGCCGCTGCCCCCAAGGGCAACTACGCGATCATCAAGGGCGACCCGGGTGACCCGAACGTCGGCTTCCTGCGTCAGGGCATGGAAGAAGTGATCGGCGCTGCTGTTGCCTCGGGCGACATCAAGATCGTCGGTGAAGCGAACTCGGACGGCTGGAAGCCCGAGAACGCCCAGAAGAACATGGAACAGATCCTGACCGCGAACGACAACAAGGTCGATGCGGTTCTGGCACAGAACGACGGTATGGCCGGTGGCGCCGCCGCTGCGCTGGCCGCTCAGGGCCTGAACGTTCCGCTGGGTGGTCAGGACGGCGACCTTGCCGCGATCAACCGTGTGGCCCGTGGCACCCAGACCGTTTCGGTGTGGAAGAACGCGCAGGATCTGGGCAAGGCCGCTGGCGAAATCGCCTCGGCTCTGGCTGACGGGACTGCTTTGGACGCCATCCCCGGTGCGACCAAGTTCTCGGGCGGCGAGAAGGGCGTTGAAATGAACGCGATCCTTCTGAACCCGACCCCGATCACCAAGGACAACATCAACGTTGCGATCGAAGCGGGCCACATCACCAAAGAGCAGGCCTGCGAAGGCGCTGTTGCCGGCGTGAAGGGCTGCGAATAATCGCTTGACCAAGGGGGCGCCGGTCACAGGACCGGCGCCCTTTTTTTCCCTGACGGGCCGGAATTCCGGCCGATGCGTCCTTTCCGGCGTTGCCTGCCGTTCCCTTTTGGCGGAACTGCGGCTGCCGTCCTCCAGCCTCATGGACGAGATATGACCGAAACAACCCACCAACCCCAGACCCAGGAAAAGGCCGAGGGCGCCATCGCGCGTTTCCTTCGCTCCACCGAGCTTGACCCGCGACTGATCGGCATGGTCGGCGCCCTGCTGCTGATCTGGGTGGGCTTTCACTTTTATGGCGAGATTGTGCTGGGCGACGGGTCGTTCCTGACGCCGCGCAACCTGTGGAACCTTTCGGTGCAGACGGCCAGTATCGGGATCATGGCGACGGGGATGGTGCTGGTCATCATCACACGCAACATCGATCTTTCGGTCGGGTCCATCGTCGGTGTGACGGGCATGTATATGGGCCTGATGCAGGTGGAATGGCTGCCGCAATATCTGGGCCTTGGCCATCCGGCGATCTGGATCATCACTGCCATTTTCGGGCTTTTGCTGGGCGCGCTGATCGGCGCGTTGCAGGGCGGGATGATCGCCTATCTGGCGATTCCGTCGTTCATCGTGACGCTGGGCGGTTTGCTGGTGTGGCGCGGGGTGGCGTTCCTTGCCGCGGACGGGCGCACGATTTCGCCGGTCGATACGACATTCGCGCTGATCGGGGGCGGGCCTTACGGGTCTATCGGGTCAACGGGTAGCTGGATCGTTTGCGCCATTGCGAGCGCGGGGGTGATCTGGCTGGTGCTGAACGGCCGCAAGAACCGCCGTTTGCACGGCTTTCCGCTGCGCCCCGTTTGGGCCGAGTGGTTCATGGGGATCTTGGGCTGCGCGATCATTCTGATTGCGACGCTGGTGGTCAATTCCTATCCTTGGCCCAAGGGTATTCTGAAAGATTACTACGGCAAGCTGGGCCAAGAGGTGCCCGAAGGCGCGTTCATCGCACATGGCTATGCCATTCCGGTGCTGATCCTTGGCGTGGTTGCCATTCTGATGACCATTCTGATGACGCGCACACGGTTTGGCCGTTACGTGTTCGCCATCGGGGGCAACCCCGAAGCGGCGGCTCTGTCGGGGATCAATACCCGCGCCATGACGGTGAAGATTTTCACGCTGATGGGCGCGCTGGCGGGGCTGGCGGGGGTTATCGCCTCGGCCCGTCTGAACAGCGCGACGAACGCGCTGGGCGATCTGGACGAACTTTACGTGATCGCCTCGGCGGTTGTGGGCGGGACGTCGCTGGCCGGCGGGGTTGGCACGATCTATGGCGCGATCATCGGGGCGCTTGTGCTGGTGTCATTGCAGACCGGCATGGTGCTGATCGGCTTTGGCGACGGGTCTTACCGCAAGATCGTGATCGGCGCAGCACTGGTGCTCGCCGTCTATCTGGACATCATTTACCGCAAGCGCATCAAATAAGGGGGAATTACCATGAGCACCAATCGCGGCACGCCCCTTGTCGAGTTGCGCGACATCTCGATTTCCTTCGGCGGGATCAAGGCGGTCGATAAAGTGACCGTCGATCTGTACCCCGGCGAGGTTGTCGGTTTGCTGGGCCATAACGGCGCAGGCAAATCGACGCTGATCAAATGCCTGTCGGGGGCCTACAAGGCCGATGCGGGCGAGATCCTGATCAATGGCGAGAAGGTCGATATCAACAGCCCGCGCGATGCGCGCGCGCTGAACATCGAGACGATCTACCAGACGCTGGCGCTGGCCGATAACCTGGATGCCGCGTCGAACCTGTTTCTGGGGCGCGAAATCGTCAACAGTTTTGGCTTTGTGGACGAGACGAAGATGGAGGCCGAGACGCGCAAGATCATGGCGCGGCTGAACCCCAACTTCCGCAAGTTCAACGTGCCGGTGAGTGCGCTTTCTGGCGGGCAACGCCAGTCGGTCGCCATTGCGCGGGCGGTGTATTTCAACGCCAAGATCCTGATCATGGACGAACCGACCGCTGCGCTTGGCCCGCATGAGACGCAGATGGTGGCCGAGCTGATCGAAGAGCTGAAAAAGCAGGGGCTGGGCATCTTCCTGATCGAGCATGACATCCACAATGTGATGAAGCTGTGCGATCGGGCGAGCGTGATGAAGAACGGCCAGCTGGTCGGCACGGTGAATGTGAACGAAGTCACCGATGACGACATTCTGGGCATGATCATCATGGGCAAGAAACCCGCAAAGGCGGCGTGAATGTATATCGGGCTTGATCTTGGCACCTCTGGTCTGAAAGGGGTGCTGATCGACGATGCGCAGCGGGTCGTGGCGGAAGCGTCTGCCCCGCTGACCGTGCAGCGGCCGCATGAGGGGTGGAGCGAGCAATCGCCCGCCGACTGGATCGCCGCGGCCGAGGTGGTGATGGAGGCGCTGGCGGCCAATGGGCTGTCTGCGGTGCGCGGGATCGGGCTGTCGGGGCATATGCACGGGGCCACGCTGCTGGATGCTTCGGACGAGGTGCTGCGCCCCTGCATCCTGTGGAACGACACCCGAAGCCACGAGGAAGCGGCCGAGCTGGACGGCGACCCGCTGTTCCGCCGCGTGACGGGGAATATCGTGTTTCCCGGCTTTACCGCGCCCAAGCTGGTTTGGGTGCAGCGGCACGAACCGCGGCTGTGGGAGCGGGTGGCAAAGGTGCTGTTGCCCAAGGATTACCTGCGGCTGTGGCTGACCGGCGAGCATGTGGCCGAGATGTCGGATGCGGCGGGGACAAGCTGGCTCGATACCGGCAAGCGCGACTGGTCCGAAGATTGCCTGACTGCGACGGGGCTGAGCCGGGGGCAGATGCCGCGGTTGGTCGAAGGGTCGGCGGTTTCGGGGCGGTTGCGCGACGGATTGGCCAGCCGCTGGGGCCTGCCAAAAGGCGTGGTCGTGGCCGGTGGCGGTGGCGACAATGCCGCATCGGGTGTGGGCGTGGGCGTGGTGCGGGCGGGCGATGCCTTTGTGTCGCTTGGCACGTCGGGCGTGCTGTTTGCCGCCAATGACGGCTATCAGCCAGCGCCCGAGACGGCGGTGCATACGTTCTGCCATGCGCTGCCCGAGACGTGGCACCAAATGGGGGTTATTCTGGCCGCGACCGATGCGCTGAACTGGTATGCGGGGCTGGTGGGCGAGACGGCGGCCAAGCTGACCGGTGGCTTGGGTGCTTTGCAGGCGCCGGGCAAGGGGGTGTTCCTGCCCTATCTGGGCGGCGAGCGGACGCCGTTGAACGATGCGGCGATCCGTGGCGCGTTCCTTGGGCTGGAACATGCGACCGACCGCGCGGCGGGCACGCGGGCCGTGCTGGAGGGTGTGGCCTTTGCCATCCGCGACAGCCGCGATGCGCTGGCCGCGACGGGGACCAAGCTGGAGCGGCTGCTGGCCGTGGGCGGCGGGTCGCGGTCTGATTATTGGTTATCCGCGATTGCGACCGCGCTGGACATTCCGGTGCAGGTGCCCGTGGCGGGTGATTTCGGCGGTGCCTTTGGTGCGGCACGGCTGGGCATGATGGCAGCATCGGGGGCGGGGGCGGAGATTGCCACCTTGCCGCAGATTGCCCGTGTGGTCGAACCAGACCGTTCGCTGACGGGCGCTTTCGATGCGGGCCATGCCCGTTACCGTGCCGCACAGACTGCCATTCGGGCCTTGGCCCATTGAGGATCAGGACATGACCGACTTTTTCAAAGGTATCCCGCAGATCAAGTACGAGGGGCCTTCCTCGGCCAACGAATTCGCTTTCCGGCATTACAATCCGGATGAGATGATCATGGGCAAGCGCATGGAGGACCATATGCGCTTTGCGGTTGCCTATTGGCACAGCTTTGCCTGGCCCGGCGGTGACCCGTTCGGTGGGCAGACGTTCCAGCGGCCGTGGTTCGGCGAGACGATGCAGCTTGCCAAGCTGAAGGCGGATGTGGCCTTTGAGATGTTCGATATTCTGGGCGCGCCGTTCTACTGCTTTCACGATGCCGATGTGCGCCCCGAGGGGGCGACGTTTGCCGAAAGCAAACGCAACCTTGACGAGATCGTCGATTACCTTGGGCAAAAGCAGGCGGGGCACAAGACGCAGCTTTTGTGGGGCACGGCGAACATGTTCAGCCACCGGCGCTGGATGTCGGGCGCTGCGACGAACCCCGACCCGGATGTCTATGCCTATGCTGCCGCCACCGTGAAGGCGAACATGGATGCCACGCACAAACTGGGTGGCGCGAACTATGTGCTGTGGGGCGGGCGTGAAGGGTACGAGACGCTGCTGAACACCGACCTGAAGGCCGAGCGCGAACATGCAGGGCGGTTCCTGCAACAGGTGGTGGAATACAAGCACAAGATCGGGTTCAAGGGCACGATCCTGATCGAGCCGAAGCCGCAGGAGCCCAGCAAGCACCAGTATGATTACGATGTGGCCACCGTGTACGGTTTCCTTGTGCAGTTCGGGCTGGAAAAGGAAGTGAAGGTCAATATCGAACAGGGCCATGCCATTCTGGCGGGGCATTCGTTCGAGCATGAAATCGCGCTGGCCAGTGCCTTGGGGATTTTCGGGTCGATCGACATGAACCGGAACGATTACCAGTCGGGCTGGGATACCGACCAGTTCCCCAACAACCACGCCGAAAAGGCGCTGGCCTTTTATGAAATCCTGCGGGCCGGTGGCTATACCACGGGCGGCACCAATTTCGACGCCAAAGTGCGGCGGCAGAGCCTTGACCCTGAAGACCTGATCCTTGCCCATGTCGGCGGGATGGACACCTGCGCGCGGGCGTTGAAGGCGGCGGCGGCGTTGCTGGAGGATGGTGCGTTGGAAAAGGCTCGGGATGCGCGCTATGCGGGCTGGAACCGGCCCGATGCCAAGGCGCTGTTGACCGGATCGCTGGAAGACGCGGCGGCGGTGGTGACGGCCAAGGGCCTGAACCCCGAACCGGTATCGGGGCGTCAGGAGCGGCTCGAAAACCTGTGGAACCGCTTTATCTGATCTGATCGAATGTCAGGCCAAAGGGGCGGCGGTGTTCCGGCATCGCCGCCCCTGTCACAAATGGAGGATGCGATGACCTATACCCCCGCCGAGGACCGCTATTCGAAGATGGTCTATCGCCGCTGTGGCAAGACCGGGCTGCAATTGCCGGCCATCAGCCTTGGGCTGTGGCACAATTTCGGGCATGACACGCCGCATGACACCAAGCGCGCCATTTGCCAGACGGCGTTTGACCTTGGCATCACGCATTTCGATCTGGCCAACAATTACGGCCCGCCCGCGGGCAGCGCGGAAGAGGCGTTCGGGGATATCCTGAAAACCGATTTCGCAGGCTATCGGGACGAGCTGATCATTTCGTCCAAGGCCGGTTACCATATGTGGAACGGGCCCTATGGCGAATGGGGAAGCCGCAAGTATCTGATCGCGTCCTGCGACCAGAGCCTGAAGCGGATGGGACTGGATTACGTCGATATCTTCTATTCGCACCGTTTCGACCCCGATACGCCGCTGGAAGAAACGATGATGGCGCTGGACCATATCGTGCGGTCGGGACGGGCGCTGTATGTGGGGATTTCAAGCTATAACAGCCAGCGCACGCGCGAGGCCTATGCGATCCTAAAGGAATTGGGGACGCCGCTGGTCATCCACCAGCCCAGCTACAACATCCTGAACCGCTGGGTCGAACATGACGGGTTGAAGGAAACGCTGGTGGAATTGGGCGTGGGGTCGATTGCCTTTACGCCCTTGGCGCAGGGGATTCTGACGAAAAAGTATCTGAACGGGATTCCGCAAAACAGCCGTGCGGCGCAGGGCAAAAGCCTTGACCCCGCGACCATCACCAATTCGGCGCTGGAGTCGGTGCGGGCGCTGGATGCGCTGGCGCAAAAGCGGGGCCAGACGCTGGCGCAGATGGCGCTGGCATGGGTGCTGCGGAACGGCGGGATCACAACGGCCTTGATCGGCGCGTCAAAGCCCGAACAGGTGGTCGATTGTGCCGGGGCCATCGGCAACCTTGACTTCACGCAGCAGGAACTGGCCGAGATCGACCGGATTAGCGGCGAGGAAGACATCAACCTTTGGGCGCGTTCGTCCGCCGATTGACGCCTGTGACGGTGCCCCCATGCGGGGGCGCTGACCGTTGCAGGGAAAAGCGCGTCAAATCTGCCGCGATGGCGGGAAAAATCGCATTGCGGTTCCCGGACTGATCGGATTCATTTTACCAGATGGTCAGAAAGCTGGAACACTGGCTTCGGGTGAGTTCGGGTAGGGGTTTGGCGTGCCGACGAGTGGCTCTTTATCATTCCGGTCGCGGCTGGTTTTGATATCGACCGGACCTGCGGTGCCCTTGGCCGCCGATCTGCTGGCGCGGCATCTTGGGCTGACACGTTCAGCGGCGCTCGAGCGGTTGGCCGAGGCGCCTTCGGTCATTGCCGATGCGGTTGACAGCACATTGGGCGCACATCTGGCGGGACTGCTTCGGTCCTGCGGGATGGGCGTGCGGCTGGAAGGTGCCGAACCGGCTGAGGGCGTGGTTGATCTGTCGATCCAGCTGGTCATGCCGATCCGTGTGCAACGCATGATGCGATTGATCTCGCGCGAGACGGGTCTGCCGCTTGACGAGGTGGCCGATGGTTTGCGGCGGCCCGGCGGGCTGGTGATGCACGGCTTGGCGCGGGCCGAGGCACAGCGGATTCGGGGTACGCTTGGGCGTGCGGCCTTTCTTTCGGTGACTGTGTCGGACCCGGCGGGTGCGATCTATGATGTGTTCGCGCCGAAGGGCCATATGACCCCTGCGCTGGCCGATCGGTTGCGCCTGATCGGTGCGGTGCAAGACCCGATCACGGGTGCGGTGGCCATCGGGCTGGACCACGACCTGCGCGAGCGGCTGGTGCGGCAGGATGAAGGGGCAAGGCTGCTGGTTCTGGACCGCGCCTTTCAACGCTATGACATGTATCTGACATGGGCGAGCGGTTGGGTCTGCCGCGATCTGGCGGATTTTCTGGTGTCGCGGACCGGATTGCCGCGCAGCCGGTTCGAGGTGATGTCGCACGGCAGGCCCTTGCGGATTGAAAGCGGGTTGACCTATGCGGCGGCGCGGCAGTTCCGCGCCGATTACGGGGCCATCGGGCTGGAGACGCGGATGGTTCTTTCGGGTCTGGCGGAAAACGCGGACAATCCTGTTCTTTAACCCCTGCTTCACCCTTGGCGCCCAAGCTGGCGGCGGGTGTGTAGTGTTACGGGGAAATGATGGCCGCGCAGGGCAATGCCGCGCCGGTTATCATCAGACGCAAGAAGATCATCGCGGGGGGCGGACACCACGGGGGGGCGTGGAAGGTTGCCTATGCCGATTTCGTTACGGCGATGATGGCCTTCTTTATGCTGATGTGGCTGTTGAACGCGACGACGGAAAAACAAAGGAAGGGCATCGCGGATTACTTCAATCCGACGATTCCGGTGAACCGCATTTCGGGCGGGGGTGACGGGTCATTCGGTGGCGATTCGGTGCTTTCAGAGCAGACGCTGGCGCAGAACGGCACCGGAGCCTCGGCCGCGACACCGACCGAGGAAAGCCGCGCCCGGGGCGAGACCGGCCCCGATGATGCCGCGGATGAGGCCGCCAAGCTGGCCGAGCTGGATCAGGTGCTGACCGCGCGCAGCGGTGAAAGCATGACGATGGAACGGCTGATGCGGCATGTCGTCACCAAGGTGACGGATGAAGGGCTGGTCATCGAGATTTTCGATGTCGAAGGGCAGGCGCTGTTTCGGGGGGATAGTGCCGAACCTGACCCGCAACTGGCCGCGATTGCAGCGGTTCTTGTGCAGGTGATGGACCTTGCCACCAATGCGGTGGCGGTGAATGGCCATGTGCGGGGCTATCCTGTCACCATGATCGACAACCCAGCCTGGCGGCTGAGCGTGGACCGCGCGCAGGCGATGCGGGCGCTGTTGCAGGGCGCCGGGCTTGACGCGGCGCGGGTGCAGCGGGTGACGGGCTTTGCCGACCGAAAGACGGTGGCAGCCAATCCGCAGGCGATCAGGAACAACAGGCTTGAGGTCATCCTGCTGCGGCGGAACCGGTGAATGGCGGCAATTTTAGCGATTAGGAGGATGTTAAGGCGGATCGGCCAATCTGCGCCCTGACCCATGCGGGTTGGGGCTTCAGAAGGGCTGCGACATGTCAATTTCGTCTTCTTTGAATGCGGGCGTTTCGGGGTTGAACGCCAATGCCACGCGGCTTGCCGCGATTTCGGACAACATCGCCAATTCCGGCACCTATGGCTACAAGCGTGCCGCGGCGGATTTCGAAAGCATGGTGATCACATCGTCGCGCGGGGCCGGCACCTATTCGGCGGGCGGGGTGCGCGCATCAACCGTGCGGTTGATCGATGAACGGGGGGCGCTCGTCGGCACGGCCAACGCGCTGGATATCGCGGTATCGGGGCGGGGGATGCTGCCGGTGATGCCCGCCGCCTCGATGGGGTCGGAATTTGCGGACCAGCCTTTGGTGATGGCGACAACGGGGGCTTTCCGCACCGATGCCAACGGGGTGCTGAAAACTGATTCGGGGCTGGTGCTGCTGGGATGGCCTGCCAATGCGGACGGGACTGTTCCGGTCTTTGCGCGCGATACGATCAAGGGGCTGGAACCCGTGGTGATCAACGCCAACCAGACGGCGGGCGATCCGACGACCAAAATGGGGCTGGGTGTGAACCTGCCCGCCGTGCAGACCGAGGCGGGGGCAAGCGGCGCAGAACTGCCGCTGGCGGTAGAGTATTTCGGCAACCTTGGCACGTCAGAGACGCTGGATATCACTTTCAAGCCGGTGGTGCCGACGACCGGCGTTTCGAACGCTTGGACCATGGTGATCCGCGATTCGGCGCAGGCGGGCGCGGTGATCGGGGAATATCAGCTGGTGTTTGACGACAGCCGCGGGAACGGTGGCACGCTTGCCTCGGTGACGGCGGTATCGGGGGGGGCGTATAACGCCACCGATGGCACGCTGGCGCTGACGGTGAAGGGCGGGCCGATGAAGGTGACGATCGGGCGGCTGGGCGATCCGAATGGTCTGACACAGCTTTCCGACAGTTTTGCGCCTGTGGCCATTACCAAGGACGGATCGCCCGTGGGCAACCTGACGGCCGTCGAGGTGGACGAGAACGGATTTCTGACCGCCAGCTATGACACGGGTTTCGTGCGGCGGATCTATCAGATTCCGCTGGTGGATGTGGCCAATCCGAACGGGCTGCGCGCCATGTCGAACCAGACCTATCAGGTTTCGCCGCAATCGGGTTCGTTCTTCCTGTGGGATGCCGGAACCGGACCGACCGGCAAGGTGGTGGGCTATGCGCGCGAAGGATCGACCACCGATGTGGCGGCCGAGCTGACCGCGCTGATCCAAACGCAGCGGGCCTATTCGTCGAACGCCAAGGTCATCCAGACCGTGGACGAGATGTTGCAGGAAACCACGAACATAAAGCGGTGACGGGATGAGCCTTTCATCGGCGCTTTCCTCGGCCCTGTCAGGGCTGACCGTCAGTTCACGCAGGGCCGAGGTGATCTCGACCAACGTGGCCAATGCGGCGACGCCTGGCTATGTGCGGCGCGAGGCCGTTCTGGGCGTGCGGATTGTTGGCGATCAGGGGCAGGGGGTCACATCGCAGGGCGTGTCGCGCGATCAGGACCAGTATCTGCTGAACGACCGCCGCCGCGCCACCGCCGATGCGGGCGCACGCGGATTGAAGGCCGATGCGTTGCAGCGGATCGAAAAGGCCATCGGCACGCCGGAAGATGACTATGGCATCACCGCCCGTCTGGCCGATGTGGAAAAAGCGTTGATCGCGGCAACGGGGGACCCGGCATCGGAAAGCCGCCTTGCGGCGGTGGCCGATGCGCTGCGCGGCCTGACGGGGCATCTGGCGCGGGCGACATCGGCCATCCAGACGGCGCGGGGCGATGCGGATGCGCGGATCGCGGAACAGGTGGGGATGCTGAACCGCAATCTGGCCAAGGTGCAGGACCTGAACGGCCAGATCATGACCTATACCAATTCGGGGCGCGAGGCGGCATCGCTGATGGATCAGCGGCAGGTGCTGGTTGACGAGATTTCCGCCGTCGTGCCCGTGCGCCAGCAACCGCGCGAGGATGGAACCATCGCGCTTTACACCACGCGCGGGGCGGCCTTGGTCGAAGGGGTTGCGGCCGTGATCGGCTTTGCGCGGACCGGGGTGATCACCGCCGACATGACGCTGGGTTCGGGGGCGCTGTCGGGGCTGACGGTGAATGGCAGGCCGATGGAACCGGCCGAGGGCGGGGCGCTGGGGGGCGGCACGCTGGGTGCGCTGGTCGCCCTGCGCGACCGCGATGCACCTTTGGCGCAGATGCGGCTGGATGCCGTGGCACGCGATCTGGTCGAACGGCTGTCGGACCCCGCACTTGACCCGAGCCGTGCTGCCGGGGCGGCGGGTTTGCTGACCGATGCGGGGCAGGCCTTTGAGCCGGCGAACGAGGCGGGGCTTGCCGGACGGTTGCGGTTGAACGCGGCGGCCGATCCGCAGGCCGGGGGCGCGCTGTGGCGGTTGCGCGACGGGCTTGGCGCCGCGCAACCAGGGCCTGCGGGAAACACCGCCCTTTTGGGCGATTGGCGCAAGGCGCTGGTGGTCGGGCGGGCGCCGCAATCGGGCGATTTCATGCCCGGCGCCCGCAGTGCCGCCGCCTTGGCCGGTGATCTAGTGACCCGTATCGCCACCGACCGCGTGGCCGCTGATACTGAGGCGAGCCATGCCACCGCCTTTGCTTCGGCGCTGGAAAAGATCGAGGCCGAGGCGGGCGTCGATACCGACCGCGAGTTGCAGGACCTGATGCAGGTCGAGCAGGCCTATGCCGCCAATGCGCGGGTGGTGAAGATGGTGGACGAGATGCTGCGGCAACTGCTTGGGCTGTAAGGGGGGACAATGACGCTGATCTCGATTGGCGATCTGTCGCAGGGGCTGGCGCTGCGGCGCCAGAACGCGGCGACCAAGGGTGATTTGCAGCGGCTGACGGCCGAGTTGGCGTCGGGGCGGACGGCCGATGTGGCGACGCGGCTGTCGGGCAACCTTGCGCCCTTGGCGGGGGTGGATGCCGCGCTGGGGCGGTTGGAGGGATATGGACAGGTGGCGGCCGAGATGGGCCGCCGAGCGGCAAGCGTTCAGCAGGTGCTGGGGCGCGTCGATGACGCGGCGCGCGTGCTGGGGCCGACCTTGCTCACCTCGGGGCAGGGGCGGCAAGAGGCGACGATCGACGGTGCCGCGCGGCAGGCGGCGCAGGCGCTGGAGCAGGTGGTCGGGGCGTTGAACCTGCGGGTGGGCGACCGGTCGGTGATGGCGGGCGCGGAAAGCGGACAGCCCGCGCTGGTTTCGGCAGGGGCGTTGCTGGACCGTGCCGTTGCGGTCACGCAGGGGGCTGCCGGGGCTGCCGATGTGGAAGCCGCGCTGCGGGCATGGATGGACGATCCGGCCGGATTTCGCGCCGAGGCCTATCGGGGCGGGCAGGCCCCCGCCGCCGTTGCCGTGGCCGAGGATGAGGCGGTGCGCCTTGACGCAACGGCGGATGATCCGGCGCTGAAGGCGACCTTGGGCGCGCTGCTGATGGGGGCGCTGCTGACGCGCGGCGTCTTTGCCGGACAGACCGAGGCGCGTGCAGGCTTGGCACAAAGGGCGGGCGAAGCCTTGGCCGAGACGGCACCTGCGCGGGCGCATCTGGCGGCGCGGGTCGGCCTGACCGAAGAGCGGATCGCTGCGGCGCAGGTTCGCAATGCCGCCGAACGGTCAAGCCTGCAACTCGAGCGCAACAGCATGGTCGAGGCGGATGGTTATGACACTGCGACAGGCCTGCAACAGGCGCAGGCCCGGCTTGAAACCCTATACACCCTGACCGCGCGGCTTTCGCGCCTGAACCTTGCGGATTACCTGTGATGCGGATCGCGATTTTGCTGATATGTCTTGCCTCTCCTGTTTTTGCCGAACCTATCCGGATCAAGGATCTGGTCGAGTTTGACGGGGTGCGCGGGAATGATCTGGTAGGCTACGGGTTGGTCGTCGGGCTGAATGGCACGGGCGACGGGTTACGCAACAGCCCCTTTACCGAAGAGATCATGGCGAACCTGCTGGAACGGCTGGGGGCCAATGTGACCGGCGAGGAGTTTCGCCCCAAGAATGTGGCCGCGGTTTTCGTGACGGCCACCTTGCCGCCCTTTGCGCGGGCCGGTTCGATGCTGGATGTGACGGTTTCCGCGATTGGCGATGCGAAAAGCCTGCAAGGGGGCACGCTGGTGATGACCCCGCTGAACGGCGCGGACGGGCAGATTTATGCGGTTGCCCAAGGCGGGCTGATCGCCGGTGGCGTGGCGGCCGAAGGGCAGGCGGCACGGGTGGTGCAGGGCGTGCCGACATCGGGCAGCATTCCTTCGGGCGCGCGGGTCGAGCGCGAGGTGGCGTTCGATTTCGCGGGATTGACCGAGGTTCGGCTGGCCCTGAGAAGCCCCGATTTCACCACGGCCGAGCGGATCGAGACTGCCATCAACCGCGAATTCCGCCGCGATGTGGCCGAGATGCTGGATTCCGGCACTGTGCAGGTGGCGGTCGTCAAGGGATCGCCCGCGCATATGATCGCGCGGATCGAGGGATTGACGGTCGATCCGGAAAGCCGTGCGCGGGTGGTGGTGGATCAGCGGTCTGGCACCATCGTGATCGGCGAGGATGTGCGGATCAGCCCCGTTGCCGTGGCGCAGGGCGGCCTGACGGTGCGGGTCAGCGAGGCGCCGGTCGCCTCGCAGCCCAATCCGTTTTCGCAGGGCGAGACGATCCTTGTGCCGCGCACAGATGCCAGTATCGAGCAGAAGCCGGGCACGGGGCTTGCCCAGTTGGGTGGCGGCACGAGCCTGAGCGAGGTGGTGGCCGGGTTGAACGCGCTGGGTGTGGCGCCCAACGACATGATCGACATCATGAAAAGCATCAGCGCGGCAGGCGCCCTTCATGCGGAATTCGTGGTGAACTAGGACGGGGGCTGGCGCTGGGCGGCAGACTTGACGGATGGTGCCGGATCGGAGGCCGTTTTCCGCCCGGCCAAGGGGCGGGTCTAGCGCGGGTATGGCTGTGGCGCGTCAGGGGCCGATATAGCTGCGAACCAGTGCCGAGGAGAGTAGCGTCCAGCCATCGGCCACCACGAAGAAGGCCAGCTTGAACGGCAGCGAAACG
>JAIXRW010000014.1 GCA_027484985.1 Rhodobacter sp.
CCCCCAACCCCGCCCCGCAGTCGCGCACCACATCGGCAATCGCCCCCAGTTGCGCGGCCAGCGCCGACCCCTTGCGCCAGACCATCCCGATCTGGCGCGACGGCTGCACCCCCGTGAACCGTGCCACCGATACCGCCGCCGACCGTGTTTCCACCGCCACCGCCATTTCGGGGATCAGCGTCACCCCGATGCCAGCGCCCACCATCTGCACCAGCGTGGAAAGCGAGCTTCCGTCCAGCAATTCGCGCGGCAGGGCCGAACCTGTCTGGCAAAAGGACAGCGCCTGATCGCGGAAGCAATGCCCTTCCTCAAGCAGCAAAAGCCGCATCTCGCGCAGCATGTCGCGGTTGGGCACGGGGTTTGCCGCATCTGCCGCAGGGCGCACCAGCACGAAATCTTCCGAAAACAGCGGCGTTTCCACCAGCCACGGTTCCGACACGGGCAGGGCAAGGATCGCGCAATCCAGCCGCCCCTCGGCCAGTTCGGCCAGCAGCTTGGGCGTCACCGTCTCGCGCATGTGGATATCAAGGCCCTCGTTCACCGCCGTCAGCCGCCCGATGATGGCGGGCAGCAGATAGGGCGCGACCGTGGGGATCACCCCGATCCGCAACCGCCCCACCAGCCGGTCGCGCGATGCCCGCGCCAGATCGCCCAGTTCATCGACCGACCGCAGGATCGCCCGCACGCGGCCCAGACATTGCTCGCCGAAGGCGGTCAGCCGCACCTGCCGCGCCCCGCGTTCGAACAGCGCAAGGCCCAGCGTTTCCTCCATATCCCGTATCTGCATCGACAGCGCGGGCTGCGAGATGGCGCAGATATCGGCCGCCCGCCCGAAATGGCCGTGGCGGGCAAGCGCATCGAAATAGCGCATCTGTTTCAGGGTCAGGTTCATAAGGTGAAATTATCGCGGCAATCAGAAAATACAACTTAATCTAATGGCGCAAAGCTGGTATCGCCCGCGCAGAGAGGCGGGCTATGTCCCGCTGCACAGGTTTCATGATACGGGAGAGCAAGCGATGGACGGAAATGATCTTGGCAATGGGGGCAAGTGCCCGGTCCTGCACGGCGCGCCGAAACATGCCACCCATGCGAACCGCAGCAACCGCGAATGGTGGCCGAACCAGCTGAACCTGAAAATCCTGCACCAGAACGCCCCCGCCGGTAACCCGATGGGGCCCGATTTCAGCTATGCGGAAGAGTTCAAGAAACTCGACTACGCCGCGCTCAAGGCCGATCTTGCCAAGCTGATGACCGACAGCCAGGACTGGTGGCCCGCCGATTGGGGCCATTACGGCGGCCTTATGGTCCGCATGGCGTGGCATTCGGCGGGCACCTACCGCACCGCCGACGGGCGCGGTGGCGCGGGCACGGGGCAGCAGCGGTTTGCCCCGCTCAACAGCTGGCCGGATAACGGCAACCTTGACAAGGCGCGCCGCCTGCTTTGGCCGATCAAGCAGAAATACGGCAACCGCATCTCGTGGGCCGACCTGATGATCCTTGCGGGCAACGTTGCCATGGAGACGATGGGCTTCAAGACCTTCGGCTTCGGCGGCGGCCGCGCCGATGTGTGGGAACCGGAAGAAGATGTGTATTGGGGCGCCGAAACCGAATGGCTGGCCACCAGCGACAAGGCGAACAGCCGCTATACCGGCGACCGCCAGTTGGAAAACCCCCTCGCCGCCGTGCAGATGGGCCTGATCTACGTCAACCCGCAGGGCCCCGATGGCAACCCCGATCCGGTCGCATCGGGCCGCGATGTGCGCGAAACCTTTGCCCGCATGGCGATGAATGACGAGGAAACCGTGGCGTTGGTCGCGGGCGGCCACACCTTCGGCAAGGCGCATGGCAATGGCCCCGCCACCGCCGTGGGCGTGGAACCCGAAGCCGCGCCCTTGGAAGCGATGGGCTTTGGCTGGCTGTCGTCGCATGGCACCGGCAAGGGCCATGACACCATCACCAGCGGCTTTGAAGGCGCGTGGAAACCCAACCCCACGACATGGGACATGGGCTATTTCGACATGCTGTTCGGTTACGAATGGGAACTGGTGGAAACCCCCGCAGGGGCGAAACAGTGGCGGGCGATCAACTGCAAGCCCGAACACATGATCCCCGACGCGCATGACCCGTCGAAATCCTATCCCCCGATGATGACGACCGCCGACCTGTCGCTGCGCTTCGATCCGATCTACGAGCCGATCTCGCGCCGCTACCACGCCAACCCCGACCTCTTTGCCGATGCCTATGCCCGCGCATGGTTCAAACTGACCCACCGCGACATGGGGCCCAAGGCGCTGTATCTTGGCCCGGAAGTGCCCGCCGAAGACCTGATCTGGCAAGACCCGCTGCCCAAGCGCGACCATGACCTGATCGATGCGGCCGACATCGCCACGCTGAAAGCGGCCGTTCTGGCCTCGGGGCTGACGGTATCGGAACTGGTCGGCACGGCCTGGGCCTCGGCCTCGACCTTCCGCGGGTCGGACAAGCGCGGGGGGGCCAATGGCGCCCGCATCCGCCTTGCGCCGCAAAAGGATTGGGCGGTGAACCAGCCCGCGCAACTGGCCCGCGTTCTGGCCGTGCTGGAAGGCATCAAGGCCGATTTTGATGCCAAGGGCGGCAAAAAGCGCGTGTCGCTGGCCGATCTGATCGTGCTGGCGGGCAACGCCGGCGTGGAACAGGCGGCAAAGGCGGCGGGCCATGCGGTGACCGTGCCCTTTACCCCGGGCCGCGTCGATGCCAGCCAAGAGCAGACCGATGCCGCCAGCTTCGAACCGCTCGAACCCACGGCAGACGGGTTCCGCAACTACCTGGCCACCGCTTATACCGTTCCGGCCGAGGAACTGCTGCTGGACCGCGCCCAACTGCTGACGCTGTCCGCACCGGAAATGACCGTTCTGGTCGGCGGCCTGCGCGTGCTGGGGGCGAATGTCGGCAACAGCCATGGCGTGTTCACCGCGCGCCCCGGCACGCTGACGACCGACTTCTTCGCCACGCTGGTCGATATGGGCATCCAGTGGGTGCCGACGGGGGCAAACAGCTACGAAGGCCGCGACCGCAACACGGGTGCCGTCAAGCACACCGCCACCCGCGTCGATCTGGTGTTCGGGTCGAACTCGCAACTGCGCGCGCTGGCCGAGGTTTACGCCCAAAGCGACGCGCCCGCCAAGTTCGTGGCCGATTTCGTCAAGGCTTGGACCAAGGTGATGAACCTTGACCGGTTCGACATCTGATCACCGCACATTGCCGTGCGGGGCAGGGGGGGGGCGAAAGCGCCCCCCTTTTCCTTGGCCGCTTCGGGGCGGGCGCTTGCAATGGCGCATCCTTTGCGGCATCCACCCCCCATGACCGCACGCGCCTTTCTGAACGTCGAAACCTCGTTGACCGGGCGGCGCTGGGTTGGCCCCGGTGCCGATGAACAGCGGCTGGCCGAAGCGATGGCCCAGCAAACCGCCCTGCCGCTGGCCCTGTGCCTGACATTGGTGCGCCGCGGCGTGTCGCCCGCTGATGCGGCGGGCTATCTGGCCCCCGCGCTGCGCGACCTGTTGCCCGATCCGCTGGGCTTGCGCGATATGGCCAAGGCGGCGGCGCGGTTCCTTCTGGCGCGGGCACAACGCCAGCGCATCGCGGTCTTTGCCGATTACGATGTCGATGGCGGGTCCTCGGCGGCGCTGCTGATCCTGTGGCTGCGGGCGATTGGCCATGACGCGACGCTTTATATCCCCGACCGCATCGACGAAGGCTATGGCCCCAACGTGCCCGCGATGCTGGCGCTTGCCGGCACGCATGACCTGATCATCTGCGTCGATTGCGGCACGCTTTCGCATGATCCCATCGCCGCGGCCGTCACCGAAGGGGCGGATGTGGTGGTGCTTGACCACCACCTTGGCGCGGAAACGCTGCCGCCCGCCCTTGCCGTGGTCAACCCCAACCGGCAGGACGAAGACGGATCGCTGGGCCATCTATGCGCCGCGTCTGTCGTGTTCCTGATGCTGGTCGAGGCGAACCGCCAGCTGCGCCAGCAGGGCGAAACCGGCCCCGACCTGATGGCCATGCTCGATCTGGTGGCGCTGGCCACCGTGGCCGATGTGGCCCCGCTGGTGGGGGTGAACCGCGCGCTGGTGCGGCAGGGGCTGAAGGTGATGGCGCGGCGCGACCGCGTGGGGTTGCGCGCGCTGGCCGATGTGGCGCGGATGGACACCGCCCCCACCTGCCATGCGCTGGGCTTCCTGCTTGGCCCGCGCGTCAATGCGGGCGGGCGCATCGGGCAGGCCGATCTGGGCGCGCGGCTGTTGTGCAGCACCGACCCGCACGAGGCCGAGGCGCTGGCCCAACGGCTGGACGAGTTGAACACCGAACGCCGCGATATCGAGGCGCGGGTGCGCGATGCCGCCATGGCGCAGGCCGCCGAACGCGGGCTTGATGCCCCGCTTGTCTGGGCGGCGGCGGAAGGCTGGCATCCCGGCGTGGTGGGCATCGTGGCCAGCCGCCTGAAAGAGGCGACGAACCGCCCCGCCATGGTGATCGGCTTCGAAGGCGGCATCGGCAAGGGGTCGGGCCGGTCGGTCAGCGGCGTCGATCTGGGGGCTGCGGTGCATCGGCTGGCAGCCGAGGGGTTGCTGGTCAAGGGTGGTGGCCACCGCATGGCCGCGGGCCTGACGGTCGAGCAAACCAAGGTCGAGGCCGCCATGGCCCGCCTGTCCGACCTTCTGGCGCGGCAGGGGGCCGGGGCAGGGGGGCCTGCCGACCTGCGGCTTGACGGTCTGCTTATGCCCGGTGCCGCGACCCGCGCACTGGTCGAACGGCTGGAAGAGGCGGGGCCCTTCGGCGCGTCATCCCCCGCGCCGCGCTTTGCCTTTGCCGCCATGGCGGTCACGGCCCGCCGCATCGGGGAAAGCCATCTCAGGCTTGCCATTGCCGACGGGGCGGGGGGCACGCTGGAAGGCGTGGCCTTCGGCGCTTTCGACGGCCCGCTTGGCCCCGCGCTGGCCGAGGGCGGGCATACCCGTTTCCATCTGGCGGGCAGGCTGGAACTGAACACCTATAGGGGCAACACCAAGGTGCAATTGCGCGTGGAAGATGCCGCCCGCGCGTGACGGCAAAGCCCCGCGCCGCATCGCCCGCCCGTCCCGCACCCCGCCCCGCGCGATCGCCGCCAAACCCGCCGCCCGCTTCATTTTTCCTCTTGCGAGTCACAGCCCCGCCCATTACACACCGCCCCACCAACCGCGGCCCGTTCGTCTATCGGTTAGGACACCTGGTTTTCAACCAGGTAAGAGGGGTTCGACTCCCCTACGGGCTGCCAGTTGGGTTCCTTAAATTTCTGGCAAGTTTAGCTTGTCTGGCTTCGTGATCGACCGACCCTGTCGGCGGGTTAGCCAAACATTGTTCGTGATTTCTTCCCGAGCCGCCCGAAACCGTTGTCGGCAAGCTTCGCGCAGGCGGCCTTGGCCGCGTAGATTGCAGACGTATTCGTGCTGCTATGGCAAGATAGCTGACGATGTCCCGTTCGGTCGCATCTGCTTGTGCGATGCGGTTCGGCCTGGTTGGCGATGTCTTCCGGTCGCCCGCTGCGGCCTGCGCGCCGGATAGATTGAGATGTCGGCGCGGGGTGCTGTGCCTACGGTGATATCGTTGTGGGAATTACGGCACAGCTTTACGCCCAAATCGGCCATCGCGGGCTGTCGTTTAGGGAAAGCTTTCCAGAAAGCCTGCTTGACGTTGCAGCAATCAGAGCCCTAGCATTCGGGTGCAGATTGCGAATTAATTTCGGCCAACCCAGATTCCGTGCGAGTTTTCAAGATGGTTCCAACCTGCAGGGTGGTGTGCTGACGCTCGAAAAATGTGCAAACTCAACCTTGATTGGCAAGCCTTTTGTTCTTGAATGATGGCTTTTCGAACTTTGTGTTGACCCATTTGGAAACGCTACCTAGGCTTTGAAGGTATCGGAAAAAGCGCAAATCGGAGGCGGATTGGTGTCAACGAAGTTTGGCGGGCTTTGGAAGTCTGGGATTATTGGCACTTTTCTGGTATTCACGTTGTCTTTCTCGGCATGCGCACCCGTGGAGCAGATGCAGGTGTCAGGCGCAGCAGAAGGCAATGCCCTTGCAGCCGCCGACATGCTGGGAGCGACGGCGGGATTGACATCGACAGGGCTACCAAAGAGCCCGTATGCCGATATGTCAGATGAAGAGTATCTTATTTGGCGCGAGACGTTGCTTCCTGCGAAGTCGCCGAAGTCAAACTCGCCTGCTCCGTCCGAAAAGATTTCAACTGCCGTTTCGCGGCCCCAAGCAACCGGCTTTTGCACGAACCCCTATGGCGGACCGCAAGCTCGTGGGGGCTATGCTCCAAACTATTCTGGTGCGCAATTCATCTGTGTCGCAGAAGAGATGATGTATTGGAAAGTTTGTATGTGTGACAGTTCCGGTTGCCAGCTCGACCCCGAACCAGGGGGAACATCTGGCGGATCGTGTGCGCCGGGAAGTATTCATGACTGAAGCATGTTAAAATCAGGAGCGCCGTTGTTTTAATAGCCGTAACAGGAGCCTGCGGCGACCGACCCGGATGACAGGATGAATTTTGGGTCGCGATTCTAATTGATGGCAACCAAGCACCATTTTGCAAAAGCGTCATTCTGATCCTGTAGTGGCGCTTGCTGCGTATGATGATCCGGCCCTTGGTGAAGCTGAGCTTTTTGCGGATTTGCGTGCCTTGGTCCCAGCCTGCCTGCCTTAGCGCCGGGGTTGGGAACTTCGGGCAGATGTCCCGCTCACTCAGACCACGCTTGTCCTTGGCCAGGCGCCTTTGCCCCGGCTTTATGTCAGGTGATCCTATCCCCAACCCAGGACTGCCCGTAGGCAGAGTTTTCCGGCTTCGTTCAGGGTGACGGGCTGGTAACGCCCCCTGATTTGGTCAGCATGATCGGAACCGTGTTGCCCATCGCACCGTGTGGCCGTTCCCCGTTGTCGTATCTTCGCCAAGCCCCCAACTTTGCTGCCGCGTCCGCTAGGGTCTGGAACCAGAGTTGGTTCGGGCACGCGGCCCGAAAGCACCCATTAAGGGCTTCGATGAAGCCATTGTCCGTTGGCTTGCCGAGCCGCGAGGAGGCGAGGACCATCCCGCGCTGGTAAGCCCAGAGGTCCATGTCGCGCGAGACGAACGCGCTGCCCTGATCGACGCGGATCGTCTTGGGATAACCCGCCGTGCGGCACATGCTGTCGTGCGTCGCCACGATATGCTAGCCGCGCGAACTGTAGCGACCGTTCAGAACCGGCCCGTAGCGGGAGAGGGTAAAAAACGTCGTCAGGACGCGCCGTATCCTGCCCGTCGCCAGTTGGTCGTGACCGAAGCCCATCGTCCAGTCATCGTTGGGCCCGACGAAGATTGCACGGTCATCGCGAAGCTGTGCCTTCATCCGCTTCCGCTCCTCTTCCGGCCGGAAAAGCGTGGCCGAAAACGCCAGTTTCAAACGGTCCGGTTTTCAGCGGTCAGATCATTTGGTTTAGGGGCCGCGCATCAGGCGGCTTGGCTGCGTTAGTTCATTTTTGGAACCGAAATCTGTGGGGCGGTGCCGTGGCGGGGCTGCGATGCGGTCATTGTGAAATGCCGATTTGTTTTGCGCCGCTGAGCGGCATTACCCCAAGTCTGCCCGACTGCCCTGCGCTGACCGGATATTCGCCTGTTGCCTTGGGTTGGGGCGGGGCGGGAAAGGAATGGGGGGCCAGACCAATGTGCAGGTGGCGGGTGGCGTGGCCGTCTTGACATGGCGGGGGTTAGGCTGACTTTGGGGGGGCGTAGGGGGTGTGCGGCCGTGGAGAAATGGCCGGGTGCGGGGTCAGACCTTTCGTTGATGGGGCCGAGCGTCATGCGATCCGTGATCATTCTTGCTGCGGGTTTGGGCAGCCGGTTCGGTGGCGGGCCGCATAAGGGCCTGTTCCCGCTGCTGGGGGGCGAGGGGACGCTGTGCCGTCTGCTGCACAAGCTGGGGCAGATCGACCCTGACGTGCCCATCGTTCTGGTCACGGGGCATGACGCGGAGGCGGTGGCCAGTGCGGCGCGGGGGATACGGGCCGGGATCGCGTGTGTGCCGAACCCCGCTTATGCAAACGGATCGGCGCTGACCAGCCTGTGTGCGGGCCTGCGCGTTCTGGACGGGCGGGCGGAATGCAGTGCCGCGACCGTGCTTTTTGCCGATACCGACTATTCGGCGGCGCTGCTGTCGGACATGCTGGCAGGTGGGGCAGAGGAGGTGGCGGTGGCCTGCCAGCCAAGGGCGGAAGCAGAGGCGGATGCGATCGGTCTGGGCTTTGATCCGACCACGCGGGCGCTTTTGGACATCGGCCCCGATGTGGCGATGGCGCAGGGGGTGATGGCGCCGGCGGTGACATGGCCGCGATCTTGCTGGCCCCGTGTCATCGCGGCGGAACAGCGGGGCGCGCGGTCGCAGTGGCAGGTTCTGCGCGACGGGGTGCCTGCACCCGTGCGGGTGCTGGCTTGGGCCGACCGGCAGGCGCGTGACATCGACACGCCCGCCGATGCCGAGACGCTGCGGGCGGTGCTGATCGGAGAGGGCGCGTTTTCCTATTTCCGCAGCAATATCAGCAAGGAAGAACGCAACCGCCACAATCCCGACTATATGCGGGGCGGCCGTTTCGTCAAGGTCGTGGCCAGCGTGGAACAGGCGCAGCGCGAGGCATCGGCGCTGCGCTGGCTGGCGCGGGTCGGGGGTGAGCCGCTGGTGCCCGCGCTGTTGGAACGCAACGGGCGCAGGCTGGAACTGGAACAGGTGCCGGGCATCCGGCTTTACGATCTGCTGCGCCTGCTGGACCGCTGCGCGCAAGCCAACCCCGAGTGCCGCGCCGTGATCGACAAGCGGGCGGCCACGCTGATGGCGCGCTGTGTCGGGCGGCTGGCGCGCATCCAGCGGGCGCTGCTGGACTGGTCGCAGGGTGAAAGGCTGGCCGCTTATCCGTTCGACACGCATGTGGCGGCTTTGTTCGACATTCTGCTGGCGCTGGCCGATCTGCCGCCGCTTTCCGCCCGCGGCCGGGCCGAGATGCGGGCGCTGGCAGACCGGTGGGGCGGGCAGGATGTGGCGATACCGTTCCGGGATGCCACGCCCAAGAACATTCTGGTGGCCCTGCCGCATCTGGCGCCGGACGGGGCGGGGGACAGCGCCGCGCGGCTTGATGCGGTGATGCGCTGGGTCGAGCGTGACGCGGCGGCGACCGTGCGGATCGTCGATTTCGATTTCACCTCGGTCCAGCATCTGACTGCGCCCGAAGATGATGCGATCAGCCTGCTGGCGCATCGTGGCAGTCTGGGCCACAGCGGTGCCTTTCTGCCCCAGGGGGCCGCTTGGACGGCGGCCATTGCGGGGGTGCCGCACCGGATGGGCCTGCCCTTTGCGCCCGATCCGGCGCGGGCGGCGCGGGCGCTTTTGGTGCGCTATCTGCGGTTCGGGGGGCGCAAGTTCCTGTACCGGATGGTCAACCCCGAAGGCTATGCGCTGCGCTTCCGGCACGATCTGCCGGGCCATTACTTCCGCGTGCTGGCGCGCGATCTTGCGGCGCTCGATCCGGGTTTTCCGCAGGATCACCCAGAAGTGCACGACCGTCTTGGCAGGCTTGACGCGGTGGCATCGCGCCTTGGGCCGTGGCGGCCCGAGGAGCGGGGGCAAGACCCCTATCTTGCCCGATACGGCGCGGGGCTGTCCTTCTGGCAGGAAAGCCCCGGTCTGGCGGTGGCCCATGGGGGCTGACATGGCGCAGGACTGGCCCCTTGCGCCCGAACAGGCCACGGCGCTGACGCGGCTGCTGCATCGGGTGACGGCGCCGCCTGACGATCCGGCCATGCCCGACAGGGTGGCGACGGTCGAGGCGCTGGCAGGCGTGATCTGCGCGCGGCCATGGCGCAGGACTGCGGTGGACGCCGACACCGCCGCCGATATGGCGCGCAAGCTGCGCGATGCCATTCAGGCGGAACGTCCGGTCGAGTTTGCGGTGCCCTTTGGCGGCTACAAGGGCTGGCGGCAGGACAGCTTTCCGCATCCCGATTGGGCCGAGCTGTTCTGGACCGATTATCTGCGGGGTTTTGCCGCGCGCATAGCCGCGCTGCATGCGCCCGGCGTGGTCATCTCGTTCAGCTATACCGGTGGTGTGCTGGACTGGGTGAACAACCTGCCAAAGGGGGCGCAACAGACCTATATCGCCGGGTTCGAGCGGTTGCTGGCGGCGCGGTCCACGCCGCGCTTGCAGATGCGCTGCGAGGATCATGCGCGCGAATACGGCGGCCGCGATGCGCTGCTGGCGCTGCTGGCCGACCGGCTGCACAGCGCCCCGCCGGTCACCGAGGCCGATCTGCGCAGTGCGGCGCGCAACCTGCGGCCGATGGGCCTGGCCGATGGCCCCGCCGACGTGGCCGCAACGGCCGAGGCCGCCCGGCGCTGTGCGGTGATGATGTCGCTTGAGGCGCGGCGGGCGTTCAACAAGTTCGGGCCGCGTATCCAGCTGACCCATATCCGGGGCGCCAGCCTGTCGCTTCATCTTGGGTCATGCCGGACGGCGGTGGCGCAGCCTTGGGTTTCGACCGGCTATCTGCGCTGGAGCGGAGAGCGGCGCGACTGGCTGGAAGCGCTGGCCACAGCGGGCGGCGGGGCGGGGCGGGCGCTGCTGCGGGTTCCGGTCCGGCACGCGCTGCAAGGGGTGTCGCCCGCGCTGGACGCGATTGCGCTGGACCTTTCGGGATGCGGCACGTGACGGCGCCGCCCGCCACGCGCGCGCTGTCGCAAGCCGAGCTTGGGGCGCTGCATGCGGTCCAGCTTGGGATGTTGCTGGAGATCGACGCTGCCTGTCGCCAGTTGGGTATCCGTTACCAGTTGGCGGCGGGCACCTTGCTGGGGGCGGTGCGGCATGGCGGTTTCATCCCGTGGGATGACGATCTGGATATTGCCATGCTGCGCCCCGATTACGAAAGGTTCGTGGCAGAAGCGCCCCGTCTGCTGGGTGGGCGCTATGTCTTGCAGACCTGTCACAGCGATCCGGCTTTTGCGGCGCTGTTTGCCAAACTTTGGCGGACCGATAGCGCATTTCCCGAAATCGGCGCGTTCGGGTCGCTTGGTCGTTGCGGGGTCTTTGTCGATATCTTTCCGTTCGACAATGTCGGGCCTGGCCTGGGGTGGGGCCAAAGGTGGGGCCAAGTGTGGGGCCGGGTTCACCTGCGGGCAATGCTGGCGCTGAAACGGGCGGCGGCGCTGGCGCGTCATGCGCAACGGGGGCGGGTGCGGGCGGACCGGCCTGCCTGGCAACGGTGGCTGGGGCCGCTGGTCTGGCCTGTTCTGGCCTGCCTGCCCGATCGGGTTTGGCTTGTGCTGCAAGACCGCGTGGCGCGGATGTTCCGCCGCGCCACCGACGGGCCGGTCGCCTGTCTGGTGCAACTGCCGCTGGATCGGCGCAAAGCGGAACGGCTGGTGCGGCCACGGGCCGAGTTCGTGGTGCTTTCCGCCCTGCGGTTCGAGGGGCATCTGTTTCCCGTCCCGCAGGACTGGGACAAGACCCTGACGCGGCTTTACGGCGATTACCGCCAATGGCCCCGCATGGAGGACCGGCACCCCAGCCATCCGCTAAGCGCGTTCCGTCTGCCCGACACGCCAAAGGGGGGGTAGCAAGGCGCGGTTTCGGCAGGGACGCGGCCCGACAAACCGCATCGGACCATGGCTGTGAAACGCAGCCGCGCCGGTTTGGGGGGTCAGGGCGCGGATTTCAGCGTGTCGCGCGGCGAAAGGCCATAGCGCAGGCGATACAGTTCGGAAAAGCGGCCGAAATGGCTAAAGCCCCAGCGCAGGGCAATATCGGTCACGCGGGTTCCCGGTGCGGCGGCCATCAGATCGGCATGGGCGCGGTCGAGCCGTGCCTCGCGCCAGAAACCCAGTGGCGTGGTGCCGCGATGGTCGCGAAAGGACAGTTGCAAGGCACGCGGCGAAATGCCTGCGGCGCGGGCGATGTCTTCCAGCGTGATGGGTTGGTCGAGATGGGCTTCGATGAAGTTTTCGGCCAGCCGCAGGTGGCGCGGGCGCGGGGCGGCGCGCAGGCGTGACAGCAGGGCCTGATGGTCGTGGCGCGCCTCGAGCAGGCCCGACATCAGGGTGCTTTCGATCTGGCGCGACATCAGGCCCTGCCCGATCGGGCTGTGGCCGGCATCCGCTTCGGCCACCAGCCACATGACCAGACGGCGCAGGGCCGCGCCCGGACCGGTGGCAAGATCGAGCGGACCGTCAAAGGTAAGGGCGCGGTCGGAAGGGCCGCCCAGCAGGGCCGTCACATGGTCTTGCATCGCCTTGCGCGACACCTGCACCAGCACCTGCCGCGTGCCTTCGGCCCATGTCATTCTGGTGGGCAGATGGGGGTTCAGGATCGCGGCCCGCTGCGGCGTGGATTGATAGGTGGTCAGGCCATGCGTAATCTCGGCCCCGCCTTCGAGCGGGATTTGCAGCAGGTAAAAGCCCCCCAGTTCGCCCGGAGCGATCAGGGTTCTGGCGCCGTATTCGATATAATTGATCGAAAGGCGCTGGCCGGGCAGATGGTTGTGGCGTGCATCGAACAGGCTGCTTTTGCCCAAAGTCTCGAGCCGGTGGGGGCAAAAGACGGCGGCCACACGTTCGCGCGCCTCGTCAAGATCGCGCGAGCGGAACAGCGAATGATCCTTGAGCAGCGGCACGGCCATCGGACACCCCCGGACTAAGGCGCCCAGACTAGCACGGACTTGGCCAATCCGACCCGCCGGATGCACATTTTCTTTCGTTTTGTGGATAAAGCCCGCGCGGCGCGGATAGCCCCGTCTGCGCGGCTGGTCACAATTCCTTCAAACTTGAAGAAAAAACGGGGAGTGACGGGAATGCGCGGACTGGAGGGGAAAGTGGCCATCGTGCCCGGCGGCTGCACCAAGATCGGGCGGGCGGTGGTGGATGCCTTTGTCGCGGCGGGAACCCGCGTCATGGTGGCCGATATCGTTGCGGGCGAGGGATTCGCGGAAGGGGTGGCGTTCGAACGCTGCGACCTGCGCGATGATGCCCAGATTGCCGCGCTGGTAGAGGCCACGAAAGACCGGTTCGGGCGGATCGATTTTCTGGTCAATGTCGCCTGTTCCTATCTGGACAACGGCGCCGCCTCGAACCGCGCGCAATGGCTGGAAAGCTTTGATGTCAATGTCGTCGGATCGGTGATGCTGATGCAGGCGGCCGAGGCGGAACTGGCGCGCAACAAGGGGGCCATCGTCAATTTCGGTTCGATCTCGTCGCGGGTGGCGCAGACGGGGCGCTGGCTTTATCCGGTGTCGAAGGCGGCGATCCTGCAACTGACCCGCAATCAGGCCATGGACCTTGCGCCCAAGGGGATTCGCGTCAATGCCGTCAGCCCCGGCTGGACATGGTCGAATATCATGGACCAGTTGACGCAAGGCAACCGCGCCAAGACCGATGCGGTGGCCGCCCCCTTCCATCTGCTTGGCCGTGTCGCGGACCCCGCCGAGGTGGCCAATGCGGTGCTGTTCCTGTGTTCGGACGAGGCAAGCTTTATCACCGGAACCGATCTTTGCGTGGATGGCGGCTATGGCGCGATGGGGCCAGAACAGGCCGTGCCCGCGATACCGCTGCTGATGTCCTGAACCAGAACGGGCCAAAACCGGCCGATCCGCCGGGCATCCGGCAAGCCAACGGGGAAAACACCATGAAAGTCGCAATCATCGGGGCCGGTTTCGCCGGTCTGACGACGGCACGCCATTTGCGCGATTTCGGGCATGACGTGACGGTCTTTGAAAAGGTGCATGATGTGGGCGGGGTCTGGAGCACGACGCGGCTTTACCCCGGTGTCTCGACCCAGAACGGCAAGGATACCTATTGCCTGTCGGATTACCCGATGCCCAAGCACTATCCCGAATGGCCCTCGGGGCGGCAGGTGCAGGAATACCTGAACGCCTATGCCGAGGCGTTCGGGCTGAAACCGCTGATCCGGCTTTCCACCCCCGTCACGCAGGCCCGGCAGGGCGCGGACGGGCGCTGGACAGTCAGCTTTTGCCCGCCTGACGGTCAGGAACGGTCGGACAGCTTTGACTTCCTGACCATCTGCAACGGCATCTTTTCGGCCCCTGCGGTGCCCGATTTTGCCGGTGCGGCGGCCTTTCGTGCGGCGGGGGGGTTGATCTGCCATTCGTCGGAATTTCTGGACCTTGAGGCCGCGCGGGGAAAGCATGTCGTGGTGGTCGGATACGGCAAATCGTCCTGCGATATCGCCGTGGGGCTGGCGGATGCAGCGGCGTCGATGACGGTCGTGGCGCGCGAGCTGATCTGGAAGATGCCCAAGAAGCTGGCCAATGTGCTGAACTACAAATACCTTTTCCTGACCCGCATGGGCGAGGGCCTGTTTCCCTATATCACGCTGAAAGGGGTCGAGAAATTCCTGCACGGCATCGGGCGGCCGGTGCGCAATTCGATGCTGGGATCGGTGCAGGCCGTGATCACGCGGCAGTTGCGGCTGAAGCGGCGCGGCGCCCTGCCGCGCGGATCGTTCGAACGCATCGCGCGGTCAACAGTATCGCTGGTGACGGACGGGTTCTTTGATCGGGTCGAGGCGGGCCGCATCACCATCAAGCGCGATACGGCCATCGCGGAGCTGCGGGTCGAGGAGGGGCGGCGATATGCCGTGCTGGCCACGGGCGAAAGGATACCGGCCGATATTGTGGTTTGCGGCACGGGCTGGCGGCAAGAGGTGCCCTTTCTGGAGCCTGCCTTGCAAGCGCGGATCATGGACGGGCGGGGCAATTTCCGGCTGTATCGCTGCATCCTGCCGGTGGGGGTGCGGAACCTTGCCTTCAACGGTTACAACTCGTCGTTCTTTTCGCCGCTTTCGGCGGAAATGGGGGCGCTGTGGATCGCGGCCCATCTGGGAGGTGCGCTGAACCTGCCGTCCGAGGTGGCCCAAGGCGGTGCCACCGACCGGCGACTGGCATGGATGGAGGCGCGGACCGAAGGCAAACATGCGCGCGGCACGAATATCATTCCCTTCTCGATGCACCAGATCGACGAATTGCTGGAGGATATGGGCCTGCCCATCGGGCCGCTGCAACGGTTCAAGGAATGGCAGTTGCCGGTCAATCCGGGCGATTACGCGCGCGTGGCCAAGGCCTTGCACCGCAGGCTTGCTATGGGGCGATAGGCGAAAGGGCGAAAGGGCGGGCCGTTGCCCCGCCCCTTGGCCCCGTGATGCGGCGGCGGGGATTGGACCATCTGCGGCGGGCTGTGATACTGATCTGGCGCAAGGACATCGGCGCCCTGCGGGGGCAGGGTGGCCGCAAGTGGAAAAGGATGCCAGATGACCCAGACCTATCGCTCGGCCCATGTGGAACTGCATTATCTTGACCGCGCCGGTTGGTTGCGGGCGGCGGTGCTGGGGGCCAATGACGGCATCGTGTCGGTCGCGTCGCTGATCGTGGGAGTCGCGGCGGCGGGGCCGGACCGCGCCGCGATTCTGGTCGCGGGGGCGGCGGGGCTGGCGGCGGGGGCCATGTCGATGGCGGCGGGCGAATATGTGTCGGTGTCGTCGCAATCCGATGTGGAGCGGGCCGATATCGCCCGCGAACGGCAGGCGCTGATCGACACGCCCGAGGCCGAGGAACGCGAGCTTGCCTCGATCTACGAATCGCGCGGCCTGTCGCCGCAGACGGCGGCGCTGGTGGCGCGGGAACTGACGCAAAAGGACGCGCTGGCCGCGCATGTGCGTGACGAGTTGGGCCTGTCCGAGGTGCATGCCGCCAATCCGTTGCAGGCGGCCTTTGCGTCAGGGCTGACATTCACGGTGGCGGCGGCGGTGCCGATGGCGGCGGCGGCGCTGGCGCCTGCGGGCGGGATCATTCCGGCGGTGGTGGGTGCCACCTTGGCCAGTCTGGCGGGGCTGGGTGCTTTGGGCGCGCAGGCCGGGGGGGCGCCGGAGCTGCGGGCCACGTTGCGCGTGCTGTTCTGGGGCGCGGCCGCCATGGCGATCACGGCGGGCGTGGGGCGGGTTTTCGGCGTGTCGGTCTAGCCTGCGGATGCGCCCGTGTCGGGGCGCAGGCGCGGTGTTTGCAGCAGGGCCAGTGCCGACAGGGCAAAGACCGCGCCGGCCAGAAAGGTGGCCTCGGCGCCAAGCCTGTCCCACAACAGGCCTGCCAGCGCGCTGGCCAAAAGCAGCGCAAGGCCGCTGACAAGGTTGAAGGCGCCAAAGGCGGTGCCGCGCAGATCGGGCGGCGCGGTGGCCGCGACCATCGCCGCAAGCAGGCCCTGCGTCATGCCCATATGCAGGCCCCAGATCGCCACCCCGCCCAGCACCACCGCCCAGTGCGACGAAGCGGCAAGCACCAGATCGGCCAGAACCAGCAGCACCAGCCCCAGCCCGAGCAGGCGGTGATGGCTGACACGGTCCGACAGCCGCCCCAGCGGATAGGCGGATGCCGCATAGACCACATTCATCGCCACCATGACCAAGGGCACGGCCGCAAGCGCGATGCCCGATTGCTGCGCCCGCAGGACAAGAAACGCCTCGCTGAACCGCGCAAGGGTAAAGACGGCGCCGATGGCCACCACGGCCCAATAGCCGCCCGACAGGCGGCGCAGGTTTTCGCGCGTGATCGGGTTGGTGCGTCTGGTGCCTGTGGGGCTTGCCGGTTCGCGGATGCCAAAGGCCAGCAGGGCCACCGCCAGCACCGCCGGAATCACCGCGATCCAGAATACCAGCCGAAAGTCATCGGCAAAGGCGAACATCAGCGCAACGGCCAGCAGCGGGCCGGCAAAGGCCCCCACGGTATCAAGCGACTGGCGCAGCCCGAAGGCGGCACCGCGCAGATGGGGCGGGGCAAGATCGGCCACCAGCGCATCGCGCGGCGCGCCGCGGATGCCCTTGCCCACGCGGTCGGTCAGGCGGGCAAAGACCACCAGCCCAAGCGTCGAGGCCAGCGCGAAAAGCGGCTTGGTCGCCGCCCCCAGCCCGTAGCCCAGCAGGGCCAGCCCCTTGCGCCGCCCGATCCAGTCGCTCAGCACGCCGGAAAACACCTTGACGATCAGGGCCGTCGCCTCGGCCGCGCCTTCGAGCAGGCCGATGGCAAGGGCGCTGCTGCCCAGGGTGGTGACAAGAAACAGCGGCAAGAGGCTGTGGATCATCTCGGACGAGATATCCATCAGCAGGCTGACAAAGCCCAGAACCCAGATCGCGCGGGGAATGGCAGAGGGTTGGGCCATGGCCATCAGACCGCCGCAGTGCCGGCACAGCCAAGGGGAATGCCATCTGTGCCGTGTCGCATGGATCGCCCGCCTGCCCGCCACGTTGTTCACGCGGCAGGCTAGCAGGGCCTTGGCCGCGCGAACAGGGGCCACAAACCCATGGGCGGCGTCAGGGTGTTGTCGTGTCGATGGGCAAGGCGGTGGTGGATTTCATCCGTTCCATCGAAAAACTTGATGTCACGTTGCGGCAGGGCAGGCGGCGGGTCAGGTCAAGGTAAAAGGCGTCATAGGCTGACATGCCGCTGACCACGACCTTGAGCAAATAGTCCACCTCGCCCGCCATGCGGTGGGCTTCGACGATTTCGGGGTGGCGGGCGACCACATCGGCAAAGGCGGCGCGCCATTCGGGGGTGTGGTCGGCGGCCTCGATCTCGACAAAGACGGTCAGGCCAAGGCCGATGGCGGCGGGGTCCACCAGCGCGACGCGGCCGGTGATGACGCCCGCGGCTTCCAGCTTTTGCACCCGCTTCCAGCACGGGGTCTGCGACAGGCCGACACGGTCGGCCAGTTGCGCCACGGGCAGGGTGGCATCGCGCATCAACTCGGCCAGGATGCGCCGGTCGATCCGGTCAAGCACGAAACGGTCGGACAGGGACGTGTCGGTCATGAGGTGATGAACTCGCGCACAAAGGCGGTTTTCGGGCGGGCGCGGATGTCTTCGGGCTTGCCCACCTGTTCGATGCGGCCCATCGACATGACGACGACCAGATCGGCAAGCTCCATCGCCTCTTCCTGATCATGGGTCACAAAGACCGTGGTCAGGCCGGTGGTGTCGTGGATGTCGCGCAGCCCCTGGCGCAATTCGCGCCGCACCTTGGCATCCAGCGCGCCAAAGGGTTCGTCCAGCAGCAGCATGCGCGGTTCGATCGCCAAGGCGCGGGCAAGGGCCACGCGCTGGCGCTGGCCACCCGAAAGCTGGCTGGGATAGCGGGCGCCGATATCGGGCAGCTTGATCAGGTCGAGCAGTCGCGTGACGCGGCGGGCAATCTCGGCCGCGGGGGGGCGGGTCTTGCGCGGGCGGGCGCGCAGGCCATAGGCGATGTTGTCAAACACCGTCATATGCCGGAACAGCGCATAGGACTGGAACACAAAGCCCGCGCGGCGTTCCTGCACCGTCAGGCCGGTCGCATCCGAACCGTCAAACAGCACGCGTCCGGCGGTGGGAAATTCCAGCCCTCCCAGAATACGCAAAAGCGTCGTCTTGCCCGAACCCGACGGCCCCAGCAACGCCACCAGCGTGCCCGACGGAATGGACAGCGACACGGGGTGCAGCGCGGCGGTGGCGCCGAATTCCTTGGAAATCTCTTCGATCTCGATGTTCATCGCGGTCTCCGGGTCAGTGGCGGTGATTGGCGGCCAATTGGTCGGCATAGCGCCATTCCAAGGCCGTCTTGAGGGTCAGGGTCACAAAGGCGAGCAGGGCCAGCAGCGCGGCCATGGTGAAGGCCGCGACCGAAAGATATTCGTTATAGAACATCTCGATCATCAGCGGCATGGTGGTGGTCTGGCCACGGATCTTGCCCGATACCACGGCCACGGCACCAAATTCGCCCATGGCGCGGGCATTGCACAAAAGCACCCCGTAAAGCAGCGCCCAGCGGATGTTGGGCAGGGTCACGGTAAAGAACATCCGCCAGCCCGTGGCGCCAAGGGTCAGGGCGGCCTCTTCCTCGGCGCGGCCCTGTTCCAGCATGACGGGGATCAGTTCGCGCGCAACGAAGGGAAAGGTGATGAAGAGCGTGGCCAGCATGATCCCCGGCACGGCAAAGACGATGGGGTAGCCATGGGCCACCAGCCAGGCACCCAAGGCCGAATTGGCCCCGAACAGCAGCACGAACATCAGCCCCGCCACCACGGGCGATACCGAAAACGGCAGGTCGATCAGGGTCAGCACCAGCGGCTTGCCGCGCCAGTCGAATTTGGTGATGGCCCAAGCGGCGGCGATGCCGAAGGCGGCGTTCAGCGGCACGACCACGGCCGCGACAAGCAAGGTCAGGCGGATGGCCGAGCGGGCATCGGGTTCGGACAGCGAGGCGATGGCAAGGGCCACGCCATCGCGCAGGGCTTCGGCAAAGACCGCGATCAGCGGGGCAAAGAGCAGCACCCCCAGCACCGCAAGGCAAAGCACGGTCAGCCCCCAGCGGACCAGCGCGGGTTCGGTCGTCGCGGGGCGCCAGCGCAGGGGCAGGGTGGTTTCGGTCATGGCAATTCCCCCGTCACACCGCGCCCATGCGGCGGCGGCTCATGATCTGGATAAGGTTGATGACAAGCAGCATGGTGAAAGAGATCGACAGCATCGCAATGGCAATGGCGACCGCGCCGTCATAATCGAATTCCTCAAGCCGGATGACGATCAGCAGGGGGGCGATCTCGGTCACGTTGGGCAGGTTGCCCGCGATGAAGATGACCGACCCGTATTCCCCGACCGACCGCGCCAGCGCCAGCGCAAAGCCCGTCAGCGCGGCAGGGGTCAGCGTGGGCAGCACCACATGGGTCAGCGTGCGAAGCCGCGTGGCGCCCAGCGTGGCCGAGGCTTCCTCGGTCTCGCGGTCGATTTCCTCGATCACGGGTTGCACGGTGCGGACAACGAAGGGCAGGCCCACAAAGACCAGCGCGATCCAGATGCCAAGTTCGGTATAGGCGACCTTGAGGCCGAAGGCCTGGTCAAGTGCCGCGCCGAAAAAGCCGTTGGGGGCGTAGATCGCGGTCAGCGCGATGCCTGCCACGGCGGTGGGCAGGGCGAAGGGAAGATCGACCGCGGCATCGATGATGCGTTTGCCCGGAAAGCGGTAGCGCACCAGCACCCAAGCCAGCGCCACGCCAAAGACAAGGTTAAAGACCGAAGCGATCAGCGCCGCGCGAAAGCTGAGCGCAAGGGCCGACCAGACGCGGGGGCGGTTGACCACTTCCCACATCTCGGCGGGTCCGAAACCGATGAAACCGCGCCATAACAGCGCGGCCATCGGCACCAGCACGATCACCGAAAGGGTCGTCATCATGACCCCGAAGGAAAGGCCCCACCCCGGCATGGGGGTGGGGGAACGCAGTGCAAAGGGTCGCAAGGTCATTCTCACTGTGCCTGATAAATCTGGTCAAAGATGCCGCCATCGCCGAAATGTTCCGGCTGCACCTTGGCCCAGCCGCCGAAATCGGCGATCGACAGCCGTTTCACTTCGGGGAAGCGGGCCACATCGGCGGGGTCGGCGGCCGAGGTATCCCATGCGCGGAAGTAGTGTTTGAAGGCCAGCGCCTGGGCTTCGGGCGAATAGAGCTGTTCAAGATAGGCCGTGGCCAGCGGGCGGTTCGCATCGGTCAGGTTGCCATCGACCAGCGCCACGGGCGGTTCGGCCAGCACCGAAACCGACGGAACCACGATGTCAAACTTATCCTCGCCCAGTTCGTTCACGGCAAGATAGGCCTCGTTTTCCCAAGCCAGCAGCACGTCACCGATGCCGCGCTGGGCAAAGGTGGTGGTCGAACCGCGCGCGCCGGTGTCGAGCACGGGAACATGCTTGTAAAGGTCGGCCACGAATTGCTTGGGGTCAAGGCCATTGGTCTGGGCATAGCCCCAAGCGGCAAGATAGTTCCAACGCGCCCCGCCCGAGGTTTTCGGGTTCGGGGTGATTACCTGCACATCGTCTTTCAGCAGGTCGCCCCAATCCTTGATGCCCTTGGGGTTCCCCTCGCGCACCAGAAACACGATGGTCGAGGTATAGGGCGCCGAGTTGTGCGGCAGGCGCGATTGCCAGTCTTTGGGCAGAAGCGTCGTCTTGTTGGCGATCTGGTCGATATCCGAGGCAAGGGCAAGTGTGACGACCTGCGCCGCCAGACCGTCGATCACTGCGCGGGCCTGCGCGCCCGATCCGCCATGCGAGGTTTCGATCTGCGGGGCGGGATTGCCCTGCTTGACCCACCAATCCGAGAACCACGCGTTGTAATCGCGGTAGAATTCGCGCGTGGGGTCATAGCTGACATTCAGCAGCGTTTCGGCCGAGGCCTGCGGCGCCGGTCCGGCAAGGGCGGCAAGGCCGATCACGATGGCGGCAAAGGTGCCACGGAAGCCGGCGCCAAATCGCTGCGGAAAGAGCGGGGAAATCAACATCGGTAAGTCTCCTGTCGGTGTCTCGGGCGCTGCCCTTTGATGTCGATAATCACGACAGAGATAGTCGAGAAACGCAATGGAATAATCACGTCAAACTTCGTCGTGTAAAGAGGCTTTTTTTCTCTGCCGACCGCGGGCAGGGGAACGCATCGCAACGGCGCGGCCCAAAGCCGCCCGGTCATGCCTGTCAGAGGCCGAGTCCCGCCGCGGGGGCCGATGATGCGGATGTGCCGACAAGATCGGCAAGGGTCAGCGAATCGACCAGCAGCAGGTAGGACCAGAACACCTGACCGAACACCTCGCGCAGGCGGCAGTTCTGTTCGTCCTTGCAATCTTCGCACCGCTGATAAGCGCGGCGCGACAGGCAGGCCAAGGGGGCGATGGGGCCGTCGATCAGGCGCATCAACTCGCTCAGCGGAATTTCATTGGGGCTTTTGATCAGCACATAGCCGCCATGCCGCCCGCGCAGCGAGGCGATGAAGCCCGCGTTGCGCAGTTCCAGCAGGATATGTTCCAGAAAGCGTTTCGGCGCGCCCGACCGCTGGGCGATTTCCTCGATCCGCAAGGGTTCGCCCGCACCGGCATGTTCGGTGGCAAGCTCCATCAGCGCCTTGAGCGCGTATTTCATCTTTTGCGTGATCATGGCCCTGAATACGCTTGCTTGGCCATATTCTCAACAGGAAATCCCGCTGGATCAGGTCGTGTATAGCGGGCGGGGCCGCAAATTGCCCCGCCGCCGCGCTGTGCGGGGCGGCGGGGCGGGGCGGGTTACTGGTCCATGTAGATGTGCTTTTCGGCCTTGGCGCCCGGATGGGTGACGGCCCCCCAGCGCGCGCCGCCCACCAGCTTGGCGAATTTCCAGATCGCGCCGGTGGCATATTCGGTCGGGCGGGGGCCGGACCAGGCCGCGCGGCGGGCGGCAAGGGTGGCGTCATCCAGCGCCACCGACAATTCGCCCTTGATCGCGTCGATGGTTACGATGTCGCCGTCTTGCAGCAGCGCGATGGTGCCGCCATGGGCGGCTTCGGGTCCGACATGGCCGACGCAAAAGCCGCGCGTCGCCCCCGAAAAGCGGCCATCGGTGATAAGTGCCACCTTCTTGCCCATGCCCTGGCCCGAAATGGCGGCGGTGGTGGCCAGCATCTCGCGCATGCCGGGGCCGCCCGCGGGGCCTTCGTTGCGGATGACGATCACATCGCCCGCCTGATAGGCGCGGGCGCGGACGGCTTCGAACGCCGCTTCCTCGGATTCGAACACGCGGGCGGGGCCGGTGAACACCTGTTCCTCGGGCGACATGCCCGCGACTTTGACGATGGCGCCATCGGGGGCAAGGTTGCCGCGCAGGCCCACGACACCCCCCGTGGGCGTGATCGGGCTGGCGGCGGGATAGATCACGCGGCCATCCGCCGCGCCGCGGATATCGTCAAGCTCGGCGCCAAGGGTTCGGCCCGAAGCGGTGATGCAATCGCCATGGATCAACCCCAGCTTGAGCAGTTCTTTCAGCACGACCGGAACGCCGCCCACCTCGTACAGGTCTTTGGCCACATATTTCCCGCCGGGGCGCAGGTCGCAGAAATAGGGCGTGTCGCGCATGATGTCGGTCACGTCGAACAGGTCGAAATCGATGCCCGCTTCATGTGCGATGGCGGGCAGGTGCAGCGCCGCGTTGGTGCTGCCGCCGGTGCAGGCGACGATGCGCGCCGCATTTTCAAGGCTTTTGCGGGTGACGATGTCGCGGGCGCGGATGTTCTTTTCGATCAGCCGCAGCACGGCTTCGCCGCTGGTCTGGCCGTAATGGTCGCGGCTTTCGTAAGGGGCGGGCGCGCCAGAGGAATTGAGCAGCGCCAGACCCATCGCTTCGGACACGCAGGCCATGGTGTTGGCGGTGTATTGCGCGCCACAGGCACCCGCACCCGGACAGGCGACACGTTCCAGAATTTCCAGTTCGGCATCCGACAGCGTGCCCGCCTGATGCTTGCCCACGGCTTCGAACACATCCTGAACGGTCACGTCCTGCCCGTGCAGCCGCCCCGGCAGGATCGAGCCGCCATAGATGAACACCGACGGCACGTTCAGCCGCACCATGGCCATCATCATGCCCGGCAGCGATTTGTCGCATCCGGCCAGACCCACCAGCGCATCATAGCAATGCCCGCGCATGGTCAGTTCCACTGTATCGGCAATGGCATCGCGGCTGGCCAAAGACGACCGCATGCCTTCGTGGCCCATGGCGATGCCGTCCGTGACGGTGATGGTGGTGAATTCGCGCGGGGTGCCGCCTGCGGCCTTGACCCCCGCCTTGACCGCCTGCGCCTGACGGTTGAGCGTGATGTTGCAGGGGGCCGCCTCGTTCCAGCAGGTTGCGACCCCGACCCAGGGTTGGTGGATTTCCTCTTCGGTCAGGCCCATGGCGTAGAAATAGCTGCGATGGGGCGCGCGGGCGGGCCCTTCGGTCACATGGCGGCTGGGCAGGCGCGATTTGTCGAAACGGGCGGTCATGGAGACTCCTGTTCAGGGGTTGCAAAGGGGGCAATGGGCCGGATCGGCATGGCCTGCGCGGGGGCGGGCCTGTTCGTGCAGGCAGGCGGTGCAGCCGAAGATTTCGGCGGCGACACCGTCGGTCGGGGCGCCGCAATCGGCGCAAGGCAGGCCCGACAGGCTGCGGACACGGCCAAAGCCGGGGGCGGCGCAGGCGGGGCAGGGCGTGCCAAGGCGCCGGGCCAGCCGCTGGGCCAGACCCGCGATCACCGACATCCGCCGCGGGTTCATATGCGCGCGCATGTCGGTGCCGACAATGGCCTGTCCCGTGGCCGCGATGGCCTGCGCGATGGCTGCATCGACGGCGGCGCGGTCGGTCAGGCCCTTGGCCAGCGGGGCGGCATCGGGGGCGGCCTGCACGGTCACGGCGGTGGCGGGAAAGCCCGCGCGGGCCAGAAAGCCCGTGGCCACATCGGCGTTTGTCACTGTCAGGCTGTCATAGACGGGTTGGCTGTCGGTTGTCATTTCGGTGACTTCCTGACCGGTCCGCCGGTCCAGCCACAAAAGCAGTTCGGTTCCCATGGCCAGAAACGGCAGGTGCGGATGCGGGCCATAGGCGCCTTCGCTGGCGATACCTGCGGCAAGGCCGGTCGCTTCGGTCGCGGCGCGGGCCTTGGCGCGGGCGGCATCAAGCATGCTGCCCGCCCGCGCCACATCGCCGGAAAAGGTGCCGAACCGGTCGGTATCGATCGGGGCGCAGAGGACGCTGACGCCAAGCGCCGCAAGGGGCGGTGCGATCACCGTTTCCTTGCCATGCATGGTGCCAAGGGCGGCGCGGTCGGGAAGGCCCTGCGGCATGGTCTGTGCCATGCTCAAAGCCCTTGCCAGAACGCGGTCATCTGCCAGACCAGCGGCACGCCTGCCAGCAGCATGAAGGGAAAGGTGATGCCCAGCGATGCGGTCAGATAGACCGAAGGATTGGCTTCGGGAAAGGTCGCGCGCACGGCGGCGGGGGCGTCGATATAGCTGGCCGAGGCCGCGACCGTGCCCAGCACGAAGGCCGACCCCATGGGCAGGCCCGCAAGCGTGGCAAGCCCGCTGACGATAAAGCCATGCACCATCGGCATCACCAGACCGAAGGCCAGCATCCGCCCGCCGACACGGGCGAAATCCTTGAGCTGCCGCCCCGCCGTCATGCCCATTTCGAGCAGGAACAGCACCAGTACGCCGCGGAACAGATCGACGAAGAAGGGTTCGATCTTGGCGAAATTCGTCTCGCCCGAGGCGGCGCCGATCAGCAGCCCGCCGCCCAGCAGCAAAAGCCCCCGCCCCCGCAGCGTTTCCATCAGGATCGACGACAGCGCCACGCCCTGCGCCCCTTGCGCCCGCGACAGGGCCACGCGCCCGTAGAACAGCGCGACAAGGATGCCCAGTTCCATCAGCGCGACAAGGCCGGTCACATAGCCCTCCATCGGGGTGCCCGCGCCTTCGGCATAGGCGCGCGCCACCACGAAGGTGACGGACGAGACCGACCCGTACAGCGCCGCCACCCCGGCCGCATCGACGATCGACAGCCGGATCACGTAACGCGCCACCAGAAAGGCCAGAAGCGGGATCAGCAGCACGATGGCCGCCGTGACGCTGACAGCCCCCAGCATGTTGCCCAGATCGGCCGTGGCCAGTTCGCGCCCGCCTTGCAACCCGATCGAGAACAGCAGGAAGATCGCGAAGATGCGGATCACGGGTTCGGGAATTTCAAGATCGGACCGGATCAAAGTGGCGACGATGCCCAGAAGAAAGGCCAGCGTGATCGGTGAGATGAGGTTTTCGAGAAGGATGCCGTCCATGATGCCGCCCTTTGCCGTTCTTGCGCCCGTCCTGCGCCTTGGTCCTGCGTTTGTCCTGCGGGAGTGGCGGTGATCGGCCGCCCTTTGGTTCGTCGGTCTTTTGCGCGAAGGGGTTTGAAAAGAGAAACGCGAAGTTTACATCGCATTTATCGATTTGGCCGATAGGTGACCCATGCATGATGTCGATACCGCTGTGCTTCGCACCTTCCTTGCGCTGGCCGAATCGGGCAGCTTTTCGCAGGCGGGGGTTTTGGTCGGCCGGTCGCAATCGGCGGTGTCCGAACAGATCCGCAAGCTGGAAGAGTTGTTCGGGCGCGTGCTGTTCGAACGCACGACACGCCATGTGCGGCTGACGGCCGAGGGCGAGCAATTCCTGCAACATGCCCGCGCCATGGTGGCGCAGGCCGATGCGATGCTGGCACGGTTCCGCGCCCCCGATATCGAGGGCGAGGTGCGCTTTGGCAGCCCCGAGGATTTCGCCTCGGCCTATCTGCCCGATATCCTTGGCCTGTTTGCCGCCGCCCATCCGGCGGTGGAGTTGCATGTGACCTGCCAGTTGACCCTGCCGCTGGTCGAGGATTTCGAAGCGGGCGAACAGGACCTAATCATCGTCAAACAAGACCCCGAGCGGCGCTATGCCGCATCGCGCCCGCTGTGGCGCGAACGGCTGGTCTGGGTGGCGGCGGCGTCACTCGCGCCGCGCTTTGCCGATGCCGCACGCGGGCGGATGCTGCCGCTGGTGCTAAGCCCGTCGCCCTGTGTCTATCGCAGCCGCGCCACGCGCACGCTGGAAGCGGCGGGGGTGACATGGAGCGGGGTCTTCACCTCGCCTTCCTTTGCGGGGCAGGCGGCGGCGGTACGGGCGGGGCTGGGCTATGCCGTGATGCCCCGCGCGATGGTGCCGCCGGAACTGGCGGTGCTGCGCGACTGGCCCGAACTGGCGGAAGTGGAAATCGCCCTTTTGGGCCAGTCACGCCTGTCCCCCGCCGCAGCCGCGCTTGCCGGGTTCATCGAGGAACGCGTGGCGCGGCGTTGATGGCGGGGGATTTGGCCGCGACGGCCAAAGGGGCTGCGGGGTCAGACGCCCAGACACCAGCGCATGACGGCCTTTTGCGCGTGAAGGCGGTTTTCGGCCTCGTCAAAGATCACCGAATGGGGGCCGTCCATCACCGCACTTGTCGCCTCGTCATTGCGGTGGGCGGGCAGGCAATGCATGAACAGGCTGTCGGGGCGGGCGCGCGACATCAGCTGTTCGTTCACCTGATAGGGGCGCAGCTGGTTGTGGCGGCGTTCCTTGGCGCTTTCGGGATCGTGCATCGACACCCAAGTGTCGGTGACGACAAGATCGGCCCCTTCGACGGCGACAAAGGGATCGCGGGCGATTGTGACTTTTGACCCCTTGGCGCGGGCAAATTCGACGAAGCGTTCCTCGGGGTCGAGCGTTTCGGGGCCTGTGAAGGTGAAGTCAAAGCCGAATTGCCCTGCGGCATGCAGGAAAGAGGCGCAGACATTGTTGCCGTCACCGCACCAGACCACCTTTTTGCCGCCGATGGGGCCGCGATGTTCTTCATAGGTCATCACATCGGCCATGATCTGGCAGGGATGGGTGCGGTTCGTCAGGCCGTTGATGACCGGGACGGTGGCATGTTCGGCCATTTCCAGCAGCGTCGCCTCTTCGAAGGTGCGGATCATGATAAGATCGACATAGCGCGACAGCACGCGGGCGGTATCGGCAATCGTCTCGCCATGGCCAAGCTGCATTTCCTTGCCCGACAGCACCATCGTCTCGCCGCCCATCTGGCGCACGCCGACATCAAAGGACACGCGGGTGCGGGTCGAGGGTTTTTCGAAGATCAGCGCGACCATGCGGCCCTTGAGCGGCTGGTCATCATCGGGCGCGCCGCGCGGGCGGCCACCCCGCGCGGCCTTCATCGCATGGGCGCTGTCGATCATGCCGCGCAGTTCGGCCGCGTCGGTCTTGTGGATATCGAGGAAGTGTTTCATGGCAATCGTCTTTCTGGTTGCAGGCCCCGGGGGTTTTCCACCCCCGGACCCCCGAGGATATTTGCGGGCAGAAAATGTCAGCCCGATCCTCGGAGTGCCGCGTGATGCGTGCGTTCGGTGGCGGCGCACATGGGGTCAGGCCGCCCGTTCCAGTGCCGAAGCCGCACGGTCAAGGCGGGCGAGCGCTTCGGTGATGTCGTCGTCGGGGATGTTCAGCGCGGGCAGCAGGCGCAGGACATTATCGGCCGCGGGCACGGTCAGCAGGTGCTGGGCATAGGCGGCCTTGACCACATCGGTGTTGGGGGCCTTGCATTTCAGCCCAAGGATCAGGCCCTGCCCGCGCACGGCTTCGAAGATGGCGGGGTGGGCGGCGACAAGGCCTTCGAGCCCTTGACGGAAGCGCGCGCCCTTGCGGCCCACTTCGGCCAGAAAGGCATCATCGGCCACCAGTTCCACTACCTTGGCCCCCACCGCGCAGCCCAAGGGGTTGCCGCCATAGGTGGAGCCATGGGTGCCTGCGGTCATGCCGCTGGCCGCGTTTTCGGTGGCGAGCACCGCGCCAAGGGGGAAGCCGCCGCCGATGCCCTTGGCCACCATCATGATATCAGGGGTGACGCCCGCCCATTCATGGGCGAACAGCTTGCCGGTGCGGCCCATGCCGCATTGCACCTCGTCAAAGATCAGCAGGGCGCCGGTGCTGTCGGCCAGATCGCGCAGGCCTTTCAGGCAGGCATCGGGAAGCACGCGGATGCCGCCTTCGCCCTGCACGGGTTCGACGATGATCGCGGCGGTCTGGTCGTTGACGGCGGCGCGCAGCGCGTCATGGTCACCGAATTTCAGATGGGTGAAGCCCGGCATGAGGGGGCCGAAGCCCTTGACCATCTTTTCCGATCCGGCTGCCGCGATGGCCCCTGTTGAACGGCCGTGGAAGGCGCCTTCGAAGGCGATGATCTGGGTGCGGTCGGGCTGGCCCTTTTCGTACCAGTATTTGCGGGCCATCTTGATCGCAAGCTCGGCCGCCTCGGTGCCCGAATTGGTGAAAAAGACGGTATCGGCAAAAGTATGGGCGACCAGAAGGTCGGCCAGCCGTTCCTGTTCGGGGATGCGGTAGAGGTTCGAGACATGCCAGAGTTTGGCCGCCTGTTCGGCCAGCGTGGCCACCAGCGCCGGATGGGCGTGGCCGAGCGCGTTCACCGCGATGCCTGCGCCAAGGTCGAGGTATCGGCTGCCATCCTCGGCCGTGAGCCATGAGCCTTCGCCTTTGACAAAGGCGAGGGGGGCGCGGTTATAGGTTGGCAGGACATGGGAGATCATGGCGCGGTCCTTGGAAGCGAAGCCCTAGCCGTAAAGGCTGGGCTTGGGAAAAGTCAACGTGTCGGTGGGATTTGCCCCGGTTTCGGGCGGCAATGACGGCAGGCGCGGCGCGGTCAGCGTCGGCTTGGGGGAAAGGCGAAGGGGGCTTTCGGTGCGGTCATTCGCGCCCTTTAGCCGAGCGGGGGGCGATTGTCCAGCCGCGCGCGGCCTGTCATTGCCCATCAGGCTTGATCTTCCCGCCCCCGGCCTGTATCCCGTCCGCTTGTATCCGCCGACGGCCCGTCTAGAATAAGGCGCTAGACCTGACCTGTCGCAGCAACTCACGGGGAATGCCGATGTCCTGGACCGACGAGCGCGTCGAGACGCTCAAGCGCATGTGGGCCGAAGGCCAGAGCGCCAGCCAGATCGCCAAGGAACTTGGCGGTGTGACGCGGAACGCGGTGATCGGCAAGGTGCATCGGCTGGGCCTGTCGAACCGCGTGGGCGGCAAGGATGACGAAGAGATCGAGGTGGCGCCCGTTGCCGCCGCGCCGCATGTGGCGCCGCGGGCCGAACCGCGCCCCGAACCGGTGGCCCCGCGGGTCGAGCAGCCCGCCGCACCGCGCGCTGCGGCCCCCGAACGCCCCGCCCCCGCAGCACCCGCCGCCGCAGCCCCGCTTGCGGGCAATGTGACGCCCATTCCGCTGCGCAAGGCCATCGTGCCCGCAGGCCAGCCGCTGCCGCCGCAGCCTTCGGCCAACGAGATCAGCCCCGAGGCGCTGGCTTCGGTGCGCGAGGTGGAAAAGCGCGCGCGCAAGCTGACGCTGATGGAATTGACCGAACGCACCTGCAAATGGCCGATCGGTGACCCCGCGACCGATGATTTCTGGTTCTGCGGCCTGCCGTCGCTGCCCGGCAAACCCTATTGCGAGGCGCATGTGGGCGTGGCCTTCCAGCCGATGAGCGCGCGGCGCGACCGCCGCCGCTGAACCGCAGGGGCGCCGCCACACAGGCGGCGCGCCCGCGTCATGGTCAGTTTCCGCCCAGTAGCTGTTGCAGCAGCCCGTCTGCCTGATTGCCGATTTCTTCCTGCAAGCGGCGCTTGGCGGCATCTTCAAGGCTTTCGCCCTGTTGCTGGCCCAGTTCCTCGCCCGCGCGGCGCTTGATCTCGGCTTCGGCTTCCTTGGCCTTGTCGTCCAGTTTTTCGCGGGCGATGGCTTCAAGGTCGAGCCGGATTTCGGGGTTGTCCCATGGCCCTTGCACCAGCACCGGCACCACCAGCTTGTCTTGGCCATCCGCCCCCTTGCGGGCCGAGGCGCGCAGGCTGTAGTCGATATCGCGCGCGCCGATGCCGATGCGCCCCGCCCCCTTTGCGCGCAGGAATTGCGATTGCAGGGCCAGATCGTCATTGACCAGCACGCCGTCGGTGATGGCAAAGGTGGCGGTCAGCCCGTCGAACACCGTCCGGCTTTCGGGGCCCATATCCTGCGCCTGCATCGCGGCCAGCATGGCGGGAATATCAAGTCCGCGAATCTCGCCCGGGCCAAGGGCAAGGCGCCCCGACCCGTCAAGCCGCTGCATCAGCGCCGCGATGGATGATCCGCCCGAAATCAGATCGACCGCCAGATCGCCGGTTCCCACCAGCCGGTCCACGCCCGCCAGATCGACCATCAGGGGTTGCAGCGACACGCCGCGCAGGTCGAGTTTGGCCGAGGCCGACAGACCCTTGCGGCTGTTCACCACCACCTGGCCCGCCGCCGTTCCGCCATAGGCGCCCGCCCGCGACAGGTCGATCACCGCGCGACCGGCATCGATGCCCACCCGTGCCCGCAGGTCGGACAGCTGAACCGACCCAAGGCGCAGGCTTGCGACCGAAATGCCCAGATCGGCATCCAGCGCCTGCAACCCGTCAACCGCAAGCGGTGCATCGGACCAGCCCGAAGCTGCCGCGCCCGCCCCGCTGCCACCGGTTGCGCCCGTTGCGCCCAGTGCAAGGGTTCCGGTGGCAAGATTGCCCGACAGGCGCGGCCGCCCTGCGCCCAGCGACAGGTCAAGATCGCCCGTCACCTCGGTTCCATCCAGCCCGATCCGGCCGCCGCGCAGGTAAAGATCGCCCTCGGCGCTGCGTGTGACCTTGCCCGCCAGTGTGACGGACCGCGCGCCAAAGCCTTCGGGCAGGGCAGGGGGCGGCAGGCCCGCAAGCGCGGCCAATGCCGACAGATCGCCCAGATCGGCATCAAGCTGGCCCTCGGCGGCCAAGGGCACCAGACCGGCGCGGCCGTCAAAGCCGATCGTCGCGTCCCCTGCGGTCAGCCGTGCCGTCAGCGGCACCACCTCGCCGCGATAGGCGGCCGAAAACGTGCCGATATCGGCCCCGAGCGCCATGGCCTGACCCGCCATCGTTCCGCTGGCCGAAAGGGTAAGCGGCCCGTCATAGGCGGGCAGGCGCAGATCGGCATCCAGCCCTTCGACAGTCAGCCTTTGCCCTGACTGATGGTTGATCCAGCGCAGGCGGGCGCCGCGCAGGGTGGCAAGGTCCAGCGTAAAGGGCGTGTCGGCCCCGGCCATGCCCGCCGTGGCGCTGCCGCCATTGCTGCCGCCAAAGACCCAGTTGCCGACCCCGTCCTTGCCGCGTTCGATCACGATATCGGGGTTGAGCAGCGAAAAGCCCGCCACCCGCACCTCGCCCGCCAGCAGTTTTTGCAGGTCAAGCCGGATCGACAGCCCCTCGGCCACCAGCATGGGGCCGGAATCGGACCATGGCGCATTGGCCAGCGTGACGCGCCCCGTCTCGACCCCCAGCACCGGCCAGAGCGTGGGCTTGACCGACCCTTCGATCACCAGTTCGCGCCCTGTCACGGCCGTGAACTGGTCGGTCGCCAGTCGCGCGACGCGTTCGGACGGAATGAGCGCCAGCGCCACAAGGGCCAGCATCACCAGAACGACCAGCGCCCCTGCCAGACGAAAGACCCACCGCATCGCCACCCCCAACACTGCCCGAACTGTCCGTGCAGCCTAGCCTTGCGGGGGAAAGCGCCGCAAGCGCCCTAGTTGCGCGTCACCGGTTTTGACCGGAACCTTGCCACCGTTTCACGCTCGGCCCGTTTGCAGACCATGGGCGGAAGATCGCGGTCCAAAAGCGACAGGTCCTCCAGAACCATTTCGCCCATCCGCTTGAAGGCGATGTCCAGCGCACCGGCGCGATGCGCCGACAAAAGAAATCCCGGAATGTCGCGCACCGGGTGGGCGGCGGGCAAGGGTTCTTGGGGAAACACATCGGACGCGGCAAGGATATGGCCCGATCGCACCGCCGCCATCAGGGCCGGAAAATCCACCACATCGGCCCGCGACAACAGCAGGAACAGCGCCCCCTGCCGCATCGAGGCAAAGGCCGCTGCATCCAGAAAACCGCGATTCTCGCTGGTGACGGCGGCGGTGCAGAACACCACATCCGAATGCGCCAGCACCTCGTCCAGCCCGCAGGGGGTGGCGCCCGCTTCGCGCAGGCGCGATGCGGGAAGCCACGGGTCGAACACGCGCAGGCGGGGCTGGAAGCCGGTCAGCACCCGCGCCACCGCGCGGCCCAGATCGCCAAAGCCGATGATCCCGACCTCGGCCCCTGTCAGCAGGCGCGCCGTGGCATTGCCATCGCCGCCCCACAATTCGCGCCCCGCGCGGAAATCGGCATCGGCCCCGTGGATGTTGCGCAGCAAGGACAGCGCAAAGCCCAGACCGATTTCGGCCACGGGTTGGGCGAACACCGCCCCGGTTGTCACCACATGGATGCCGCGACGGAACACCTCGTCATAGGGCATGTTGTTGAGAAGGTTCGATTCCACGTTGAAAATGGCGCGCAGGCCGGACAGGCGGGCCAGCGTGGCATGGTCAAGCGGCGGTTGGCCGATGATGTAGCGCGCCTGGGCAAGCGTGGCATCGGGCAAGGCGGGCAGGGTTTCATCGGTCGTTTCGACGATGCGGTAACGGGCCTGCAATTCGGCCAGCCGGTCAGGCGCGAAGATCAGCGGCAAAGACCGTGGCAGCGGGCAAGACAGGATGAGCGGGCGGGTATCGGGGGCGGCTTCGGACAAGGGCGTTCTCCTATTCGCGGCCAAGGCTACAAAGCCGCCCGCGCCGCCGCAACGCCAATCACCGCGGATGCAGGGCACCGGGCGTTCCCGCCTGAAGGCCCCCGTGTCTGGCCCGCCGTCTGCCCCGTATCAGGCCCCGTGATCGGGCGCCTTGCCCGAAGGCGCGGCATAGGGGCGGGTCACATCCTGCAAGGTGATGTCCAGCGCCTCGACCCCGATGGCAATCGCGCCGTCGCCGGCCAGAACCAGCGTCACCTCGCCCGCGCCATCGTCACCTGCGCGCCAGTCAACCGACAGCACCGACAGCACAAGATCGCGGTCATTGCGGTCAAACCCGGACGAGCGGACGGACAGCGCCCCGTCCACCACCAAAAGCGCGCGCACCCGTTCATAAGGGCGGCCCGCCGCTTCGGCCGCGGCGCGGTCTTCCCAGCGGAAGCGGTTGATCAGGCAGGCAAAGCGGCGGCGCGATTTCTGCCATGTCAGATCGCCGGTTTGCAGCACCGCATCCTGCACCAGCGCCGAAATCACCGGCAGATCGGCCGCTTCCTGCGCGATCAGGCGCAGCGGGGCGTCATCGCCATCTTCAAACCGTGCATCCGCCATCAGTTGCCCGTGATCCGTTCAATCTGTGCCCCGCAGGCCGACAGCTTTTCCTCGACCCGTTCATAGCCGCGATCCAGATGATAGACGCGGCTGACGACGGTTTCCCCTTCGGCGGCAAGGCCCGCCAGAATCAGGCTGACACTGGCGCGCAGGTCGGTGGCCATCACCGGCGCGCCGCGCAGTTTGCTGACCCCTGTTACCGTGGCCGTGCCGCCATGGACGTCGATCTTGGCACCCATCCGCATCAGTTCGGGGGCGTGCATGAAGCGGTTCTCGAAGATCTTTTCCTCAAGCACCGAAACCCCGTTTGCGGTGCAGAGCAGCGCCATCATCTGCGCCTGAAGGTCGGTGGGAAAACCGGGGAAGGGTTCTGTCGTCACATTCACCGCCTTTACCTCGGCCGATTTGCGCGACACTTTCAGCCCGCGCGGGGTTTCGCTGACCGAAACCCCTGCCTCGTCCAGCTTTTCGGCAAAGGCGCCGACAAGCTCGATCCGCCCGCCCAGACATTCCACCTCGCCGCCGCAAATCGCGGGAACCAGCATATAGGTTCCCAGCTCGATCCGGTCGGTGACAACGGGGTGGGTCGCCCCGTGCAGCCGGTCAACCCCCTGCACGGTGATGGTGCCGGTGCCTTCGCCGTCGATCTGGGCGCCCATCTTGCGCAGGCAGCGGGCAAGATCGACGATCTCGGGTTCGCGCGCGGCGTTTTTCAGCACGGTCGTTCCCTTGGCCAGCGTTGCCGCCATAAGGGCATTTTCCGTGGCGCCGACCGAGACGAAGGGAAATTCCACCACCGCGCCGCGCAACCGCCCGCCCGGCGCCTTGGCGTGGACATAGCCTTCGCGCAGGTCAAGTTCCGCCCCCATCGCCTCGAGCGCTTTGAGATGCAGGTCAACCGGCCGCGCCCCGATGGCACAGCCCCCCGGCAGCGACACCACGGCATGCCCGTCACGCGCCAGCATCGGGCCAAGGACAAGGATCGAGGCCCGCATCTTGCGGACGATGTCGTAATCGGCGGTGTGGTTGGTGATGGCATGCGACGACATGGCCAGAACCTGCCCGTCCTGAAGGCCTGCCACCTCGGCGCCCAGGGATTGCAGCAGTTGCGTCATGGTGCGGATATCCGACAGGCGCGGCGCATTGGTCAGCGTCAGCGGTTCCTCGGACAACAGCGTGGCGGGCATCAGCGTCAGGCAGGCATTCTTGGCCCCCGCAATCGGGATGACCCCGTTCAACGCGCCATTGCCTTTGACTACGATCGAATCCATGCCGCCTGCCTCACTCGGTCTTGTCCTCACCGTCACGGACGGCACCGTTTTCCGCCCCCGATTGCCGCGCCCGCGCCTGCGCCTTGCGCCGCGCCATATTGGCCTTGAGCGCGGCCTTCAGCCGTTCTTCGCGCGCGGGCCTGACAGCCGCGCGCGCCTGACCGCGCGGGGCCGGGCCGGGTGCGATATCCTCGGGGTTCGGGTCCATCAGGGCTGTCTATACGATGCCGCGCGAAGGGTCCAGATTGCGCGCAGGCCCCGCATATCCGCAGGCCCCGTGCCGCCCGACGCCCCAGCCAGCGGGCACCGCCCATCCCCGCCCCTTCACCCGCCCCGCTGCCCGCCCCGCCACCCGCACGACAGGTGCCGATTTGCTCTTGCACCCATTTCCGAATGCGTCTAATCACCCGCCACGTCGCGGGCCAAGCCCAGAACACACCGGCGCTGCAGTAGCTCAGTGGTAGAGCACTCCCTTGGTAAGGGAGAGGTCGAGAGTTCAATCCTCTCTTGCAGCACCATCATATCTCTTTGAAATCTCGCAAGTATCTGGAAACCCAGACGGTTCTTCGCCATAACTGGTACACATGGCGGGTACACATGGGACTAAGAATGGCAACGCCTTGGAAGCATCCGAACGGAACGTTCTACGTTCGGGAACGCGTGCCGAGTGACCTTGTTTCCATCGCAAAGGACCGCGAAGTCCGGATTCAAGTCGACGGAGAAATGAAGAAGGTCAGGCTTGGCCAGACTATCAAGCTGTCACTGGAAACCAAAGAGCCGAGCATTGCGAAGGAGCGATAGCGTGTTGTCGCGGCCGAGGTCCAAGACATGTGGGCGCGCCTTCGGAACGAGCGTGACGAGGGGCCAGAAAAGCTGACGGCAAAACAGATCGCCGGACTGGCCGGGGAGTTCTATCACCAACTCTGTCAGGAGTTTGACGACGATCCCGGCGATGCGATTGGATGGGAAGAAGGTGCTTACGTCGTGTTGCAGGACTGCTGCCCTGACTTGGACGATGTTCGCCCATCTAAGCGACGCCTTCAGCAAGCCGCCGAGGCAAGGGAAAGGCGTTTCGGCAAGTCCGCTGACAGTCTCTTGGTCCGACACAAGTTGACCGTCAGCCCTGCAAGTCGTGATGCTTTGTTGAAAGAATTGGTCGACGCATTTGCGCTTGCCGCAGAATACCATTGGCGCAGGGCAAAGGGTGATTTCGCACCGGACCCGGCAGCAAACCGTTTCCCGGAATTCGCTCCCGTTCAACCAAAGGAGAAGAAACGTCCTATCGACCAGATCACCTTGGACGATCTGTTCTTGGACTGGAAACTGCTACATCTCGCCAACGGGAAAGCGGAAAGGACCGTGGCCGACTATCGCCAAAAGTGGGAAAGCCTAGCCAGCTACTCTGGCACTACCGAAGCTGAAGCAATCACCAAGGCCACTATACGTTCGTGGTGTGCTTCGCTCATGCATCCTGAGCCGGGGAGCGGTCAGACCCCACTCTCACCTAGAACCGTCAGGATGAAGTATCTTGCGGCGGTAAAGGCGATTTATGGCGTGGCAGTAGAAACTGGGAAGATCGCGGAGAATCCTGCCGCTGGCTACGCGCCCAAGGTGGCAAAACCTAAGCGTGAGCGTCCGCAGGGTTTCACGGAAGATGAAGCAGCCACGATCCTCACTGTCAGCCGAAAGGCATTAGACAACCTTGGCCGAATGTCTCCCGACAACAAACTGGGCGTCCGTTGGATTCCCTGGGTCTGTGCCTTCACAGGTGCAAGGGTTGGGGAAGTCGCACAGTTGCGGAAGGAGGATTTCAGAGAGGATAAGGGCATCCCTTACATCAGGATCACACCCGAAGCAGGGGCAGTGAAGGGGCGAAGGTATCGGGACGTTCCTTTACATCCTCAGTTGGTGGACGAAGGTCTTCTAACCTTCGTACGCAGCCATGCTCCCGGCTACCTGTTCTTTTCGGCAAAGACCCCGGAGGACGCCGTGAAGAAGGCGAATAGCGTTGCAGGGAAGGTCAGCCAGTGGGTACGGAAGGATGTCAAGATCACGGACGACCGGATCAGCCCGAACCATGCTTGGCGGCATCGGTTCAAGACCCTGTGCTTCCTGTCAGATGTTCCACCGGACTACGCCGAAGTGCTGATGGGGCATGAAGATGGACGCGCGGCGCGGGGCTATGGCGACTATCCGATTTCTGCGCTTGCAAGGGAAATCCGTAAGCTTCCCGTCTTGCACTTCGAAAAGGACGCCTGACCGGAGACCCAACATCTGCTATTCGGCCCAGACCGATCTACCATATATGGTACAGGCCAAGGTCTGGGTATTTAGGGCCTCCTTAACCGGAGGGCTGACCCAATCTAGTGGGATAGAGGATCAACATATCTCTAGTGCTCATAGATGATGTGGTAAGGATTCCCCTCCCGGTCAGTACAGTTAAGGTAAAATCTAAGAACACTAGTAGGGACCACTGAGGTGAACTTGAGCAGCCCATACCAGATGGCTTAAGTGCTGGCCTTCTTCGGGGTCTCCCCCTCACTGAGGGACCAAGGAACACAGGCATCAAAATGATAGCGATTTCGCCCGCTGTTTTCGATCTTTCCCTGCTTCCCGTCCTGTCAGACCACGCCTCTAAATCACACACCCCCGCAGAGGCCGTAGGAGACTCGCCATAGGGCCTTTGGGTCTTGGCATAGGCAAGGGTAGCCAAGATGAATGACGGCCCTTCTGCGCGTTTCTGACGAGTCCTGCGGACAGGCTGGCCCCTTCCACATTCCGCCATAGTCGACCGGCCCAAGCGCACAGGGTTATTGACCGAAAACATTCAACCCGTGATGGTGTCAGCGTACCCGTAAGGACGCTTGCATGTCGCAGATTCTGATTAATTCTTATCTTTCCGAACTTGATCGTATCAAACGTATCTCCGGCTCACTGTCCGAACAGATCATCCGCGAGGCATTCAAAGACCTCCTCAAGACATGGTCCCGACAACAAGGCTTGGTATTCCTTGCCGAGTACAGCCTGACCAGCAACCAGAAGACCAACATCCGACCCGATGGCACCATCCTACACGATCTCCGCGTTCCCTTGGGCTACTGGGAGGCGAAGGACACGGCGGACGACCTCGACACCGAGGTCGCCAAGAAGTTCAAGAAGGGCTACCCCCAAGACAACATCATCTTCGAGAACTCGCACACAGCCATCCTGATCCAGAACCGCGTAGAGGCCATGCGGTGCAGCATGACCGACACCCGCGAACTCGAACGCCTCCTGAACCTCTTCTTTGGCTACGAGCGCCAAGAGATCGCCGAGTTCCGCCGTGCCGTCCGCCAGTTCCAGACCGACCTCCCCGCGATCCTCTCGGCCCTGCGCGACCGCATCGACACGGCCTATGCGACGAACACCAGCTTCCGCACCGCCGCCGACAAGTTCTTCGACCACGCCAAGAACACCATAAACCCCACCCTGACCGAAGCCGATGTGCGCGAGATGCTGATCCAGCACATCCTGACCGAAGAAATCTTCACCCAAGTCTTCGACGGCGGGCAATTCCATCGCGAGAACAACATCGCCAAAGAACTGTTCAAGCTGGAGGAAGCCTTCTTCACGGGCGCGGTGAAATGGGAAACGCTCAAAGCGATGCAGCCCTACTACGCCGCGATCCGCGCCAACGCGGCCCAGATCACCAGCCATTCCGAAAAGCAGACTTTCCTCAAGGCGATCTACGAAGGCTTCTACAAGGTCTACAACCCCAAGGCCGCCGACCGCTTGGGCGTAGTCTACACCCCGAACGAGATCGTGCGCTTCATGATCGAAGGGGCCGACTGGCTCTGCCACAAGCACTTCGGCAGGAATCTGATCGACCCTGGGGTGGACATCCTCGACCCCGCCACGGGAACGGGAACCTTCATCTGCGAACTCTTGGACTACTTCAGGGGCCAGCCTCAAAAGCTGCGCCACAAGTACAAGGAAGAGCTCCACGCCAACGAGGTGGCGATCCTGCCCTATTACGTGGCGAACCTGAACATCGAAGCCACCTACGCCGCCGTAGCGGGCCAGTATGCCGAGTTTCCGAACCTCTGCTTCGTGGACACGCTCGACAACGTGGCGGGCTTGGGCATCAAGGCGGGCTACCAGCACGACCTCTTCGCAGGGCTGACGGACGAGAACGTCAAGCGCGTCCAAGACCAGAACAAGCGCAAGATTTCCATCATCATCGGCAACCCGCCCTACAACGCCAACCAGCAGAACGAGAACGACAACAACAAGAACCGCGCCTATCCCCGCATCGACGACCTGATCAAGCGCAGCTTCGTAAAGCTTTCCACCGCGCAGAAGACCAAGGTCTATGACATGTATGCCCGCTTCTACCGTTGGTCCTTCGACCGGCTGCATGATGACGGGATCATCGCCTTTGTGACCAACCGCAGCTTCATCGACAGCCGGACGTTCGATGGCTTCCGCCGCTTCGTCGCCGAAGAGTTCGCCGAGGTCTACGTGGTCGACCTTGGCGGCGATGTGCGGGCCAACCCCAAGCTGTCAGGTACCAAGCACAATGTCTTCGGCATCCAGACGGGGGTGGCTGTGGCCTTCTTGGTCAAGCGCAGGGGCCGCAAGGACTGCCGCATCCACTATGCCAGAAGGCCAGAGATGGACACGGCAGAGGACAAGTTGGCTTGGCTGGCGAACAATGCGGCTTCGGGAGTGAAGTTTGAGAGGGTCGAGGCAGACCAAAAGCACAACTGGGTGAACCAGACCGAGAACGACTGGGACAGCATGATGCCTTTGGCAGACAAGGGGACCAAAGCTGCCAAATCGAAGACGCAGGAGCGAGCAATCTTCAAACTGAACTCCCTCGGTGTGGTTTCCGCGAGGGATGAATGGGTGACCGATTTCGACGTGGACGCTCTCGGCAACAAGGTCGAATATTTGATCGCTGAATACGGCGCAGCAATGGTCGGACAGGTTCAGCCGCATAGCGACCAGAACACAATAAAATGGACCCGTGCAGTAAAGAACGATCTTCGGCAAAGGCGGCCATTGACCGTCAAGGATGGTACGTTCGTTCCCTATGCCTATCGCGCATTTTCCAAGCGATATGTGTTCTACAGTCGTCGTCTCAACGAGATGATCTACCAAAACGATGCGATCTACCCGCTCGGAAAAAAGTCCCCAAACAAGTCGATCACATATAATCGGAACGGAAACCCGTTCTGGTGTCTCTCTTCAGACATTCTGCCGGACTACCATTTTGTTGGAGACGGCGTTCAACTCCCACGACACCGCTACACCTCGTCAGGCGACCAAATCGACAACATCACCGACTGGGCGCTCAACAAGTTCACCGCCCACTACGGCAAGGCCGCAACGATCACCAAGGACGACATCTTCCACTACGTCTACGCCGTCCTGCACGACCCGATCTACCGCACGACCTATGCCCAGAACCTCAAGCGTGAACTGCCGCGCATCCCGCTTTACCCCGATTTCCACCGCTGGGCCGGATGGGGCAAGCAACTGATGGACCTCCACATCGGCTACGAAGCCGTCACCCCGCACCCGCTCAAGCGCACCGACACCCCCGACACCAAGGCCCGCTCTGCCGGACAACCGCCCAAGACCATCCTCAAGGCCGACAAGGCCACAGGCACCATCACCCTCGACAGTGAAACCACCCTTTCCGGCATCCCGCCCGAAGCGTGGGCCTATATGCTCGGCAACCGTTCCGCCCTCGACTGGATACTCGACCAGCACAAGGAAAAGACCCCCAAAGACCCGACGATCCGCGAAAAGTTCAACACCTACCGCTTCGCCGATCACAAGGAAAAGGTGGTGGACCTTCTAACAAGGGTCACTCGCGTCGCACTTGAAACGATGGAGATCGTGGAAGCGATGGGAACGGCCAAGAGAGCAAACGACACAAAAGAGCAAGCCGACGAATGAGACAGCCCGACTTTTCCGAAAACTCCTACGGCTTCGCGCTCACGCTCGAAATCTCAATGGCCCTCGGTCCAAACATTCGCGCCGCGCCTTGCTTTCCGACCCTGCGGGAAGAAGGTGCTACGGGAGGCGGATATGACGTCAAACTGACCCGCCCTGGGGTGCCTTTGCTGATCCAGTTCAAGCGACCCGACGTCATGGTTTCAAAGGCGGCGAAGGAGTTCAAGAAGGACAGACTGAACCTAGACTTGCCGTTTTACCGGATGCCTCTCAGGACGTCCGGAAGTTCGCGGCAGCACGACATGCTGCTGCAGCATTGCCAAAGTGGGAATGAAGTCTACTACGCTTGCCCCATCTTTGACAGCGAGGAAGATTTCAACCAGCATTTCCTCAACGGGGTCGTGTCAGAACACTCGATCTTTGTGGACCCTGCCGACGTCGGTCCGCTCAGCCAAGAACCGCACTTCCTGTCTTACTCCTCTAGACACGAGGCGTGGAAGTATTCGGAGAAGCCTGAATACGTGGAAGGCGACCGATCCAAAGAAGCAATGTACCGAAATGTAAAAGAAGCATTGGCAAAAGAGGGGGACCATCCAGTCGCCGAAAGGATGGAAGGGTATCTGGCTGGATTAAGGACGCTTCTGGGCGAGACCCTTGGGTACAAGTTTCTTGGTGAGCCACCAGCCGACCCGGTCGATATCGTGCGCCAAGCCGCAACACTGTCTCGCGCCTACCTTGGTGCAGAACTGTTCGTTGCCCAATCCACTGAGCTACCGACGACAAAAAGTTCTGGGTAAAATTTGTGAAAGCCTGAATAATGTCAGATATTTAGTGGTTATCCCCCCCCCTCGGGAAAGCGGACTCAGTTTACTGCAGGGATCGGTTCCGGCGATTGCACCTCTGCGCTCTTTCTGTTGCAAACACAACGACCGTTGACATTTGCAACGGGCAGACTCAGAACAGTTGTACGGCAAGCAGGACGAGGATCGACCGTGCAACAGTTCGTCACCTATCGGCGGGTCAGCACCGAGGAACAGGGCAAGTCCGGTCTCGGGCTGGAAGCACAATCAAGGGACATCCAAGTCTTTTTGGACAGCTACGCCGAGGTTCCCTTTGAAGTGATCGCCACCTTCACAGACGTTCTATCAGGCAAGGATAATGACCGCCCCGAACTGACTAAGGCGCTGGACCTGTGCCGCAAAACGGGTGCCACCCTTCTCGTGGCAAAGCTGGACCGTCTGTCCCGCCGCGTCTCGCAGATCGCTACGCTGATGGAAGATCGCCGCATCCGCTTCCGCGTGGCGTCAATGCCCCACGCTGACAACTTCCAGCTTCACATCTACGCCGCGTTGGCCGAGCAGGAACGCGAGTTCATTTCCCTTCGCACAAAGGCTGCGCTGGCCGAGGCGAAGGCCAAAGGAAAGCAATTGGGAGGGGTCCGCCCGAAGACAGAGGCGCGGAACGTTGCAGCAAAAGAGATGGCTGACGAGTATGCAAAGCGAGTAGTTGGCTTGATCGCTCCTATGCGTGAAGCGGGTAAATCACTCCGCCAAATTTGCGATGCTCTGAACTCCTCAGGGCTAGCCACATCACGAGACGGAAAATGGTCACCCGCACAGGTTAAACGTACGCTGGAAAGGGCCACTTCCACCACGTGAAAGCCTATTCGAATACTTCATTGATCCCACCGAGGAACAGCAATACGCAGTCCAATATAGCGGCATAGGAGGATCGGCTGGGCGGCACCTGCCTTTCAACAAGGGTTACCCAAGCCGACGTCGAGGGGTTCGCCCCAGTCAGGGTCAATGTGGCAGCCGTTGCCACCATCTGCTTCCACAACGATGCCATTGTGGCCACCCGCATCCAAAACCGCATTTGAGATTGCCCAACGCAGCTCCGGCACCCAAAGCCCCGGACGCACGGTCACTGTGTAGCAGGACCCGGCATTGGAATCGCACCAGATGGACTCAAGGCGGCGCGCCATTAGTTCGGGCATAACGTCGATGATCCGGCGCATCTTGTCGAGTTCGGCCAGTACATTCCAGCGGCTTTCGATCTTGACGCCCCGGTAGCGGAAACCTGAGACGGGAGCCTTGGGCCCAGCTTCGGCGCGGTCAATGTCATACTGGCGCTGGATTAGCGCAGCCGCCTCGGTCGGCAGGTCGGTATAGTCTACCATCTCGCTCTCCTCGCAAAAGTCGCGCCCCACGAACAATGTCGCAGGGCACGACAAGCCGTTACTTCTTCTTGATGGTCTCCACGACATGCGTGGACTTGCGCTGCGTGGCGACTTTTACTGAGGTGAAGCGGCCAGTAGATGCGTTGCGACCGACTTTGAACGATTTCGATTTCATTTTTGGGCTTTCACTTTGCGTTGAGGGTGGGCGGTGCGTTCATCGCACCTCCCGTTCTTTTGGTTGGATGGCTTATTCTGGGACAAGAATAGGCCACGCCCGCAGCCCAAACGCTTTCGCGTAGAGCCGCGTCCCGGTCTGCGGGCACGTCCGCCAAGGGCGGAACACATACCGGAAACCGGGCGGAGGGGGTGTGTGACTCTGCGTCATAACACTCTCCACTTCGGGGCGTATCTTGCCTTTGAACCCACAATGCGCTAAGTGCAGTTCTTGCAACGGAGACTGATTTGCGCTCATGGGAGGCTCTGCATCGTCAAGCCCCTGATGCACGATGAAGAATTTCGTCTGGAGGCTCGGGTACCAGCCTGAGCCTTCTTTCTTTAGAGACCTCCGTTCTTCTGGAGGTAGCGGATGCGGTTCCGCGCGGCCTCCCAAGACACCCCGAAGCGTTCCACGAGATCGTCCTCGTCGTCAAACGAGGTGATGAAGCGGCGAGGCATAAGAATTTCGGCAGCGAACTGGTTGGCTTGCGGTTCCGCCAGCCGGAAGGCCGGGGTGCCATCTCCCCGACGGGCTCGTGCGAGCGGAATATTGGTGTGCATTGCCCAGTGCCCAAGTTCATGCGAGGCGGTGAAGCGCGGTCTGCCCTCTCCCCGCCACGCACCAACATAGACATCCTCGCGGAGCCGGATGAATTCGCCTTTCGGGCAGGTGTAGCCCTCAGCACCCTCCATCTCGGCGTGATCCGCGACCTCCAGCCGGAACCAGCCAAAACGCTGTTCCATCACTCGTTCTAATAGTTCCATCACGGGCAATCTGGGATCACCCCACAGACCGAGACGATGCCTGACATTGTCGGCGATCTCGCCGATTTCGGTCCAACTCCGCGCTGGGACAACAAAGTCATGGTCGATAGTCATTGCTTGTCCTTCTTGCTGAGGATTTCAAAGATGCTTTTCAGGTCATCGTCGGACAGAGAGTTCATCCGACGCGCCATCAGGCCCGCCGTGTCCCTCGCAAGTGCCGACTGAGCCTCAACAGTGAACGCCTTGCGAGAGCGGTCGGCGGCTCGGCGCATGGCAGCAGCGGCATCACCCGCCAGTTGGTAGACTTTGATGACAAGCTCCTCAAAGCCGCTAGGGGGTGTCTTAGTCCCGCGCTCGACAGCGGAGATGAATGCCGACGACTTCTCCAGACGCTCTGACATGTCCAACAGACGCTCATCCCGATCAATACGCAGTTTCCGCAGCTCCTTTCCGATTTCAGTGGTCATGGTTGCCTCCTTGAGTTTCAGGCAATTATGCAGGTTGCGGTTCACCACGTCAACCCTGTTGGTTAATCTAATCACTCGGAGAGGGAGTAAGTCTCAGCCCTTTGGTGCAGAAGATTTGCCCGAGATGGTTGCGGCGCAATGCACTGCCACGTGCGTTGGGCTGTCGCGATACCTAGCAATATCGAAAGCGCACCTCGGGAAGTGATGATTGCTAGTGACTGCGCGGCGTCTAGAGCGAAGCCCTACTTGCCAATGGCCACAGGCATGGTACACAAGGAGCCTGAAACGGCGAATATCTACCTTGCGTTTTCAAGTACTTATGGGAAGTGTGCAAGTTTTCAATCCTCTCTTGCAGCACCATAAATCCCCGAAATTTCGCATACAAAAGCAGCAGGTTAAGTGCAATCGTTTGCACCGCAGCCGTGCCCACAGTAGCATAGCGTAGACCAATGCTACTCTTGAAAGCATAGTCCCACGAACACGGGGTGGGACATGGCAAAGCGACCAATAAAGGATTCTGCAGACTTTGAGACCGTGCTGGCCGAGAGACTGAAGGATAAAAGCAAAGCCGCTGCCAACACTGGCGGCTCAAACGCACACCCCCTCTAGGGTTGGGACTCAATTGATCCACCATGCGACAATTGCTGCGATCAGGACGGTTGAGAGGTATGTGTCTGCGCGTTTGTCGTAACGGGTTGCGACACGCCGGAAATCCTTGAGGCGGCAGAACATCCGTTCGATGACGTTGCGCGCGCGGTAGGCCGCCTTGTCCCACGGGTAGGGGTTCTTGCGGGTCGGGTTTGGAGGG